>PXUB01000022.1 GCA_003009755.1 Thermoplasmatales archaeon SW_10_69_26 | reverse complement strand
GATCGTCCTTTGGCGGGGATATGACCTCTCGTTCGACGCCTTCTACGCCGATCCGGAACGGAACATCGACGAGTAAATCACGAAGGCAGCCTCTCCTCCAGGGCCTGGATGCGCTCCTCCTGCTCCTTCACAATCGCCACCAGGCGCGGCACAAGCTCTTTCTCGTTCACCGTGTCCGGGACCTGGCCATCCTCCTCGTACTGCTCGAGGTACTCGTCGTCGACGGCGCCGAGCCGTTCCTCGTCGAACTCCCGTTCTCGGACGACGCGGCGGTCAGTCCTGAACTCAGGTTGGTCCGTCTCGGAGTCCTCGGCGGGGATGAACTCGTGGTCGTCCTTGATCCGCTTGACCTCCCGATGCGTGGGCCGCCACCCGACGACCTCGGGCAGGACCTCAGCGACGTCTTCGGCGATGAACCCGAACCGCAGCTCACCCTCGTCGTTCCGGTACCACTTTGGCTCAAGGTCAAGCACGTCCTCCGGAGCCTCGTCGGGGGCTTGGATGTCGGTCTTGTAGCGCTTCGACGAGCTGGGGATCACGAACTGGTTGTCCGAGTTGAGCTGCACGTCGCTGCTGGCGGTCTCGCTCGTCACGTCTGGGAGCCGGGGCGCGCTTGTGTCTCGGACCCATCGGAGCGGGAAGTTGCCGAGGCCGTCAAGCCACTCGTACTCCATCGGTTCCCTGTTGAGATTGCCGAACAGAGTGAACCCCTCGCCCTGTTTGCCTTCGAGGTTGATGACGGCGTTCCCGTCGGGGTTGCCGTTGTCGTCGTTGCCGACGATGAGGTCAAGGATTGCGCCGGCGTCGCCGACGCCGCTGGCCGTCAGATGGGGTGACGAGCCAGCGGGAGCCTGGATCTTCAGCTCCTTGTCAAGCGAGGCGCCAGTATAGCCGTAACGTAGGTCAGCGTCTGCGCCGAGGCTGCCCGCGTCGTTGAATAGAATCTCACGGTCGCTTCCTGGCGGGTCGACAGCGACGCCACTACTCCCGACGGCGATGTCTGTATGGGGCTTGACGGCGAGCGCGTCATCACTGTCGGCCCGGATGCCGTCTCCGATAGCCGCGGCCACGGTCCGGTCCTCGCTGAGGTCGCCGATTGGGAGGATGCCGGCGCCACCCTTGAGTGTCCGGTTCTCGGTGACGTACACCTCGAGGAACGCCCGCCCGTCGTAGACAGCCTCGACCTGCGTGGCCCCCTGCCGGACCTCGACGATCGCGACGAACACCTCGCCCTCTGGCCGAGCAGGCGCGGTTGCCTCCTCTGTCCCTTCGATCACGTTCGCGGTCCCGTCCGCGTTGATGGTGATTGTGTCGTAGCGCTTGATGTCGGGGTTGCCGGAGACAGTGACGGTTTGCGCGTCCACGTCGATTGTGGACCCGTCGATGTGGATCTGCCCGCTGGCGATGTCAACCTCGAGGTCGCCCGTGCCCTTCGAGGCCTGACAGCCCTCGATGACGAACCGTTGCTTGCCAGCATCGGCGACGGCATTCATCTCGTTCGCCCACGAGAAGTCGTGGTCGGTTTGCGTGCGCATCTTAGACGCCCTCCTCGGCCTGGTCGTGCTGGCTGGTCACCCGGAACTCGATCTCTTTGTCCGTCGTCTTCTCGAGTCCGGCGTACCGGTGCGTGGTCGACAGGCGGTCCTGGTTGTCGATGAGGCCAGCCTCGCGAAGCGTGGCCCCGTTGGCCTCGCCGCTGAGGACGCGCATCGTGTGCAGCACCTCGCCGTCTCCCTGCACCTCGCTCTCCGCGGCCTTGCGGAGCACTTCGTTCTCGAGGCTGGTATCGTCCACGCTGGCGTCAGCGTCGCCGGTACCGATGGCGAGCTGCTCGGTCCTTTTCGCGTCGCCCTCGGAGAGGGTTTCGAGTCCGTCGTTGGTTCGGTAACTGGCCACAGTTCTACACCTCTGTGTGCTGAGTCCACGCGCCCATGTTGTCTCCCCACCTGCCTCCGGGGCCACCGGCGGGATCGCCCCAGCCGCCCTTGTGCTCTCCCCACTGGAACTGGTCGTCGGGGATTGACCGTTCGAGGACCTCGACCTTGACGCTGTTCTCCTGGTAGACCTCGAACTCCAGCATCTCTGTGATCGTCGCCTCGTCGCTGCCGGCGCGGAGGTCGATGCGGGTGAGGTCTTCGCTGAGCTCGACGAGCAGGTCGACGACGCCTTCCGCGTTCCGGGCGAGCGTGACGAGCGTGTCGTCCTCGATCCAGCGGTACACGATCTCGGCGACGCGGAACTCGTCGTCGACGTTCTTCTCAGGAATCACGACGGGTGCGACGTCGCCCGGGCGGACACCGTGAGCATCCCACGTCTCGAGCTCGAGGACCTTGATCGCGTCGCGCCGGTCGAGGATGCTGTGCCCTTTCTCCTCGGCGGCCTCCTCGGTCTCGATTTCGGGGAAGCTCTTGGTTTTCTCCTGGATTACGGGCCTGTCGGCGCCCAGGCGTTCCTGCAGCTCGAGCTGGCGCTCGCGGTTTTGGACGGTGACGGCGTTCTCACCGCTCTGGCCGTAGTAAATCGTGACGCGGGTAACCTCGCGCCCGGCGTCCCCGTCGATGTCGTAGTCATCCCAGCGGTCGGGCGTGAAGCTGACGGGACTGTCCTGGGCCTCCCGCGGGCGGAAGAAGAACTCGCGGTCGTCGGTGGCGCCGAACTCCTCCCCGTCGCTCTTCGTGGCGAGCTCTTCGATGACCGTGACCAGGCGCTCACCCTTCCAGGAACGGTCGATGGTGCGATCGTTCTGCACGTCGACGAGATTGGGGTTCCAAACGAGCGGCGTGAACCGGGTGACGAGGTCCTGCAACGTGTCCTCGATGCCCTGCTGGTTGGCGGTGTAGAAGATGTCGCGCTTCCGGAGCCAGGTGTCGTGGCTGAGCAGGTCCAGCCGGAGGACGCCGGCCTCCTCATGGGGGTTCCTCACAAACCCGCCGAACCGGTTCTCGGCTGTCGGACTGCTGAGAAGCGTGTGCCCGCCGTCGGTGAGCAATGTGTGGGTCTCGCCGTTGTCGGGATCGGATGCCAGCGTGTGGGCGTGCCTGCGAGGGGGACCAACGCGGAGCATGCACTCAGTGAAGTCCAGGTAGCTGTTGCGCTTGCTGCCGTCGGGGTCGGCGATCCAGACTGTGGCCTCGCGACTGAAGCGTTCGAAGGTGTCTTTGACGTGAACGTTGAGCAGCGCGTCCTCGATGAATCCCTCGGTGACGTTGCGCAGCTGCCAGCCCGGGACCGCCATGCTACACAGGCCTCGCGACGAAGAACGTGAGCACGAACTCGATCGCGTGGCCCGCCTCGTCGTCGGGACGGAAATCCTTCAAGAACACCGTGGGGTACTCACCGTTCCGGATGTCGACGTCAGCCTCCTCGGTGTGGCGATACGTGTCCTCGCGGTGGTCGAGATTGTAGGGGCCTCTGTGGACGTACTGGTAGTGCGTGAGCCGGTTGATCTGGTCCCACTCTGTGACGACGCTCTTGCCGAACAGCTGCTCAAGATCGGTCGCGTGATCGGGAGGGAGGTCGTCGCTGCTGCGGAACCGGCCGCGCACACGAACCTCGGGCACGACCTTCCGCTGCTCGAAGAGCCGCATGAATGGGTGGACGAGGCTGGCAGGCTCGTCACCATCAAGCTGGACTTTGAGTGTGCGCTGGACGTCGAACCCGGGAGCGAGGTAGGCGACCGTGTCCCCGGTCACGTGGTGTGTGAGGACGGTCGTCTCGTGCCGGGACACGTTAGGCCTCCTCGATGCTCTGGAACCCGGTATGGGCTTTGATCGTGTACTCCTCGCCGAGGCGTCGGCTGGCGTCAATCGTGTCGACGTCGCGGATCCATAGCATGGGGTAACGGCCGTTCTCGTAGGCGTTCTCGTCCTCGGCCCCCCACGCCTCGGCACGGTTGTGCCATCCGACGTCGTAGGTGATGCCTTCGTCGAGGTCCTCGAGGATGAACGGGGCGCCCACCTTCGTGAGGTAGTAGGCGAGCCGGTTGACCTGGTCCTGGTCGCTGACCTCGGCCTGGCCGAACAGGTCCCGCAAACCCTGCTTGTGCTCGTCCGGGAGGTCGCTGGCGTTGGTTGGAAGGAACGTGCCGCTGATGTTCACCTCGTTCCGGATGACGCCCTGGTCGCGGGCGCGGGGACCACCCTGCTCGTCCTTGATGACGCGGGCCTCTACCTGGTTTTTGTGCCGGTGGTTGAGCTCAGCGTTGGGAAGCAGGTAGGCGACCGTGTCTCCTTTCCCTCCGGCGGCCGCGTCGAACGTGTAGAGCGCGAAGTCGCTGTAAATGACACTCACGAGCTCCGCCCTCCGAACCGGTCGGCGAACGCTTTCCCGATCTCCTCAGCCAGGTCGCGCTCGTCGAGGTCGCTCCGGCGAGGCTGCCCGCGAAGCTGGACGGCACCTTGCTCGAGCACGACCGTGATCGCGCCACCGCCGCCACCGCCGCGAGGCGTCGGCAGCGCCCCCTGACCGAAGTGGCCGAGGCTCGCGTCCAGCGAGGACATCCGGCTGTCGATGCCCTGGGTGAAGTGGTCGATGAAGTCGCGCCCCCAGCGTTCCGCCATACGGTCGTTGCGACGGAGGTCGAACCCGATCATGCCGACGATGCGGTCCTTCACGCCACCGACGGCGTCCCCAACTCGGTCACCCGCGCTCTGGATGCCGCTCACAAACTCGTCGATCATGTCCTCGCCCCACTGCCGGGCACGGCCTGGCAGCGACGAGAACCACGAGACCATGCCGCTGGCGGCGTTCGAAATCTCAGCCCGGCTCGGGATGTGGCCAGTGAACCAACCCCAGAACCGGCCAGCTTGTCGGGCCAGCCAGTCGCCGGCGCTGGCGACCTCGCTCGTGACGGCATCCCAGTTCGTGAACAGGGCCCAGAGGGTGGCGATGAGGCCGACGATGAGGCCGACGACCAGGACGACAGCGCTGCCGAAACTGATGCCGAGGGCGCTGGCGAGGATCGCGATCCCAGCGCCGATGACCTTGATGACGGCGACGAGCTTCCCGAAGAAGGCGAGCAGGCCGGCGACGCTCGCGATGAGGCCGCCCACGCCGGCGACGACCGCCCAGAGCTTCCCCTCCATCACCCCCCAGATGGTGAGCAGCGTGGAGCCTACGGCGGCGACCCCGAGCGCCAGGGGGAGGGCCAGAGCGAGCTGGCCGGCCAGCATCGCGACGCCTGCGGCCGTTGTGAGGAAGCCTGCAGCGACCAGGCCCAGGTTGCCCTCCAGCCCGCCGAGGACACCGATCGCGATCCCGGCGAGGATGACGAACGGAGCCAGCGCGGCACCTGCGACCGCCAGCTTCGGGCCAGCGAGCGCGGCCGCGGCCCCGACCGTGGCGATGGCGAGACCGAGGCCGAGCATCTTCGCCGGGAGCCCGTCATGCTTCTCGTCGAGCTTGAGGAAGCCTTGAGCGAGGTCGAGTGCGCCCTCCTCGGCCTCGAGGAACGCGGGAGTGAGTTCGCTCCCGATCTGCATGGCGACGAGCGAGAACGCGAGACGGATGCCACCCAGGCTGGCCTGGAGGGAGGGCGTAGCGTTGATGATGGCAGCCATCGCGCCGGCGGTAGCGGTCCCGATCGCGGCGATCGCGGCCCGGTGCTCGCGCATCCAGGAGCGGATGGCCGGCGCCTCGCGCTTGGCCATGCGCGCAGTCTTCTGGGTTTGCTGAGCGACCTGCTGGTCCTTGCGCTTGGCCTTGTCGGCACCCTTCGCGGCGTAGCGGAGCGCGACCTCGCTCACGGCCACTCAGCATCGACCTCCGCGCTGTGCTTTCCTGGCCTGTTTCTTGGCCTTCTTGTCCTGCCGTTCCTGTTCCTTCTGTCGGCCTTCGAGGAGGGCGAGATGGGCCTGGTACTCGCGGACGGGGAGCATGCGGCGCGGATTGAATGAGGGGCCGCCGATCTGGGTCCACCACGAGTGCTCGGCCAGGACCCGCTCTTGCCAGGCTTCATCGAACCTAACCTTCTTCCCGCGCCCGGCCCGGACGAAACTTCTTCCTCACCTCGGGCTCCATCTCGCTGAACTCGTCGATGCAGTTGGCGAGATCCTCAGCTGCCTCGGGGAACGTCGAGTAGAACTCTGCGACGCTTTGCCGCGTCGGCGTGAACCCCTCCGGCCCCTGGCGGATTCCCTTGATGAGGAGCTCGGTGACGAGCTTCTCCTGGTTAACCTCCTGCTGGGACTCGCGCCGCTTGGTGTTCGTCTTGACGCTGGCCTTCTGGACCTGGTCGCGCTCGCCGGGGCTGAGCATGCCGTATTCGAACAGCATGATGCCTTCGACGTCGCCGTCCTCGTCGAGCACCTTGAGGATGTAGGTCTTGGTGCTTTCCCGCATCTCGCGGCCCTTGCGGAGCCCCTCGTCCCAGGGGAGGCTCTTGACGTCGGCCCACTCGTCGGGCTCCTCGTTGATCTCGTCGTTCTCGTCGGGTTCCTGCATGCTGGGTCACCTCACAGGGGGTCGCGGATCTCGATCTGGATGCTCTTCGGGCTGAGCTCGACGTCGTCGACGACGCGGCCTTCGTCGGGGCTGCTGACGGGCGCGTCCAAGGCCTTGTTGTCGCCGAGCGTGAGGATGAAGGCGTCGTGGACGGGGTCGTTCGTACGGTCGCGGTGCAGGGGTGCCTCGACGTCGAAGAGGGCACCGTCCGTGGCTACCTTTTCGAAGAGGTAGGTGTCAGTAACGGTCATCGAGAGGCTGGCGTCGAAGAGCTCGGCGCCGGTCTCCTCGCTCACGTAGTGGCCTTCGCGTCCGCCGTCACCGCCGGGCACGCTCTCGAGGCCGTGGTCGACGCTGACGTCGCCGCCCTCGATCGTGGCGAACTCCTGGCCGTCGATCGTGGCCGACCCGAGCATCCACCCCATGAACGGCGCCTTGACAGGTGGGTCCAAGTCCGGAGGGCTGGGGGGATTGGTGTCGTAGTTCATCCGGGCGGCCACGCAGTTGAATGTGATGCTGAGCGGCTCGTTCAGCGCCCAGCTGATGTTGAGCCCAGTCTTGGTCCCGATGTAGCTCTGTGCGAGGCTCAGATCCGTTTGCACGCGCCGGATCGTGGCCGTGGAGAGCTTGGCGGCTTCCGTGAAGACGACCTCCTGGTACTCGTCGGCGCTATCCCCGTCCGTGTCGACGGTGCTCTCGGTGCGGGTGCCGAGCGCGATTTCGAGCGGAATCGTTGAGTCGATGGGAACGACCTCGATATCCCACTCGTAGGACTTGGCCTCCGGAGCGTGAGCATAGGGGCCTCGCTTGGTTCCCTTGTGCGGGAGGGGGCCCTGCGGGTTGGGATTCGGCCACTCGATCTCCTCAACGAGGTAGCCGAGGTAGTCGCCCTGGTTGAGGCTCTCCTCGTTGTACTTGGTCGTCTCGACAGCGGCGCCGACGTGGTCGTCGACGACATGCAGGTAGTCGTCACTCATCAGGTTCGTTCACACCCTGGGCGTGTCGCAGCTTGGACTGGTAGGACTCGTACTCACGGCGCGTGATCGTGATGGTCTCGTCGCCCACGAGCTGGAAGCTTGGCGTGACGAGGCGCTGAACGTCTTCGGCGAGCTCGACGGTGACCGGGTCCGCAGGCTTGGTCGTCATGCGGGATTCTCTCCGGTGATGACATTGCTGGCGATGGTGAACTGCCACTGCAGGGCGCGGTCGCGGTCCTCGAACGCAGCGGGTGTGCTGCTGGCGATCGAGAGATCCATGAACCCCTGACCGGCGAGGTCGACGGCGTTGCTGAGCACCCAGCCGCGCACCTGGTCGCGGAGGATCTTGACGTGCGTCTTGTTGTCGCCGGCGATTGAGATCTGCACGTCGTAGTCGTGCTGGTGGGCGACGCGCTGCATGTGGATGGCGTCGCTGGCGTCGTTGGCCTCGTCGACGATGACGAGGGGGTACACGATGGACTCGTCGGGGAAGCTGGTGAGCACCATCTCGTCGTCGCGACTGGCGGCGCGCGGGTCGTCGATCGTGCCGTCTGCGACGGCTGCGCGCAGCTCATCCCTGAGCAGATCGCGGACGATTTGGGCGGACAGCTCGTCGTGGGGTACGGCTTGCGCCATGCAGGTGGCCTCGTTCGGCCGTTGGAGGCAGGTGTCCTCGTTTGGACGCCCGCCGGCGGCTTATCTCTCCCAGCGTGGGGATGGGGCTTGGTTACGGCGCGTTACACCTGCTCGTCTTCGATCGCGCCCTCGATTCGGGCGTCGGCGCGTTCCTCGTACTCGTTCGAGGTATCGATGTGCGCCATGCGCCCGGGTTGGAAGGCGGGGAGGCCATTCTCCGCGATGTCCCACATCGTGTGCCAAACGAACAGGACGTCCTCGCGGGTTTGGTCGTCGTCGAGCTGGCCGAGGAACGCGAGGAAGCTGCCGGCTCCCTTGGGCCAGAACGTCTTCGAGACGACGAGTCCCGTCTCGTGCGCCCACTCCATAATGTCGTCGAACGGGGGAGGGTTGCCCGGCGAGGGATCCCGGCCCCGCTCGGCGACCGCGACGGCGACGTGCGTGCTGCCGGTGCGGTACGCGTACTTGCTCTCCTGTTCTTGCGTAATCGAGCCGCGAGCTCCGCCCGTGTTGACGTAGGAGCCCCGATGGCGGCCGCTCTCGCCGACGCCTCGATCAAGGTTCTCCTTCCAGCGGCGGAGGCTCGAGATGCTGGCTCGCTCGGCTTCCTCTTGTCCAATCTCGTCGATGGGGATGCCGTCGTAGGGCTCCGCGTCGACATCGAACGGCTCCGTCACGCTCTCACGCTCCTGCGCCTCTCAGGTGAGCTCGACGCTCTTGAGGGTCCCACCTCTTCTAACCCCTCCACTTGGTCACGAAAACGTCGAACGTCGTGAAGTCATCCGTGGTCGTGGCCTTGACCTGCAGCGCCGCCCACACGCTCTTGCCCGTCGTTTCAACCCTCACCTTGTTTCCAGGTGAGAGGGTTCCGCTGTCCTCCACGACTTTCGCGTCCTCGGTCAGGCTGCCCCCGATACCCATGTCAGCAACGTCAAGAACCGGTGAGAACCATTCCAACAGTTCCCAGTCCATATCGTTCCCTCCACGGTTGTTGATCAAGAACGATGCCCCATCCCAACCACTCACGTTGACGGGGTTGAGGAGCTCGAAACTGTTCTTGGACTGCCGACCGGTCGGGTCACCCCAGTGCAGTGTTTGTTTCTGCGGGAGGCGCAAAATCTCTCCCACCAATGCACTGTTCTCCCCGTACCAACTGGAGAACCCGATGCGTCCACGAACACTTTCAAAGACTTCTGTGACTTCGCCCAACCCTTCGGGGTTACTGTGGTAGCGAAGTCCTGACGTGGTGCCATCGTCCAGGAGAGAGTTTCCGCCAACCTGCCACACGGGTTGACTTCGCCAATTGATGGCCATGATGGTTCCCTCGCTCTCGCTGTGTGTGACGGTGATGGGGCCCTTCAGCTCGGAGCGGTGGACGCGGATCGCGCGATGCGTTTTCTGCACCAAAGCATGTGTCTGAAGCTTGGTGAAACTGTTACTTCCGCCTGAACTCCATGTGTTGGTTCCGTCTGAGTCCCTGATTTCTAGGATGCGTCCTTCAAACTTTTCGCGGTTCATACCGATAAGGTATTCGCCGCCGAAGTCCGTGTTGTGTCGAACGTTACGAGATTTGATCGTGCTTATCTTTCCCGGGCTTAGGACCTTGGGGCCGTCGTTCGTCCAGATGCTCGTGAAGTCGTTTGTGTCAATCTTGTCTATGCGACCTTTCTGGTAATCCGTCGTGATGAGGTTATTGTCCACGGCGAGGTGCACGGCGTGGAGGAGGCCGGGGTTCCAGTCTTGCACCTGTTCGGAGAGTTTTACGGATTGGTCTTGGCGGTCCACGACGATAATGTTCTTGTCCTTGTCGGTGCAGCAAACGTCTCCCTTGCTCCCCAGGTTCGAGATGTCTTCAGGGAGGATGAAGCCTTGGTGAGGGTTCGGGTGCGCGCCGCCCGATCCGGTAATCTCGAACTCCCACTCGATTTGCCCGGTTCGGAGGTTGTAAATGAACGCGGCCTCGGCCGTGTGGGGGTCACACATGAACAGGATCTCATCCCCCTGCCGAGTGTCCTCTCCCACGCTGGTCGAGTCCGCCCAATCGTCCAAGGCCTCCTGATTGTTCACTTGGTGAGGCGTGTACCCGTCCTCCTGGAACAGGATATTGTACTCGAAATCCCCGGACCCGTACCGGGTCTCGTGCTTCCCGAGACTTTCCCGCAACGTTTGCGCGTCCGCAAGTTCGTAAGGCGTACTCATTTTTCCACCACGAAACTGTTCAACCGTTCATCCCACACGATAGCGGCCGTAGAGCCGCTGTCCTGGTCCGTGAAACTCATCCGCGGGTCAGGGGACTCAATGTTGAGATCCCCGAACAACGTCGCCTTGTACGGGTCTTCTTCGATGCGGAGAGCTTCTCCCTTGCCGGGAATGTACCATCGCATCCGGTCCTGGTACACGTCCTGGAACCAATCCTCGTACTGCCCCGCGCCCTCCCAGAAGACTTCTGCCCCCTCGTTCGCGTCGTCCTGCGCTCGGATGCGGAGAGGGTCCGTCACGATTCTCCCCTCGCCCGACTTGACGAGGTTCGCGACTTTCGTGTTTACTTCCAAATCGACTTCCGTCCCGGATCGAGAGTCGAGCGCTTTGCAGCCTTGCAGGTTCGTGTCACCGACCGTGCCCGTCGTCACGAACGCTTTCCACGCACCGATCGACACGCACGCCTGGAACGCGTTTGAGTCCCCGTCCTCGTCACAGAACCCGGCACCCTCCGTGCTGCGATTGTTGAAGTGCCAGTCGCGATCGTTCGCATACGCTTGACACGCCTGGAACTCGTTCTTCCGGGCCCGCCCGATTGGTCCGGAACGGATGTAGAACCCGTGCGTGGCGTTGTTGAACGCTTTGCAGCCCGTGAGTTTGTGAAACTCTTGCCCCTCCAACACAAACCCGTGCCCATCAAAGTGCCCGTTCACGGTGTCGTTGACCGTGGACGCCACCCAACAGTTCGTCATCAAGTGATGCCCCCCGTCCGCGCTACCTCTATCGCTCACACCCGGCCACGACTTGAGCCAGTACCCGTAGTCGCTGCACGCATCCGCGATCACGCTCTCCGCGAACAAACTGTCGATGCCTTCGAAAACGAATCCGCGCATGTTGTCCTCGGCCGGTATCGTGGACTTGCTCGGACTGATACCACCGTTGCGGCCAAGGCACGTACAATGCATGACTTTCCCGCCGCTGACGGGGCCGTCGTACCCGGTCGTGATAATGAACCCGGGGTTGCCGTTGTTGTGCTGGAACTGGTTGCGGACGAAGATGCTCTCCCAGATGCAGTCCCAACAGTTCGCGAACCGGACCCCCGTGTCGCGGCACTCGTTCACGTTCAAGTTCTTGAACGTGGACCGCGCCAACGGGGACGTGTTCGGCGTGAAATCGATGCAGCGCGCCATCCCGTTGAACACGATGTCCTCGACGAGCAGGTTTCGTCGTTCCCCACCGCTCGTGTCGATGCGGATGGCGACGTTCCCGCTGGGCTGGTGCAGGTTGTTTGGGTCGCGGAACGTGAGGTCCCGGAGCACGCCGTCGTCGCCGTTCATCGTGAACAGGTCGACGTCGGTGCCGACCTCGAGCACGGTGGGACCGTAGGCGGTGCCCTGCACGGCGACGTTCGCGGGGATGGTCACGGTGGAGTCGATCGTGTAAACGCCGCTCCGGACCAGCACGTCGCCTCCCTCGCTCCCGAACTGCCCGATCAGCGTGTTGAGCACGGTTCCGACGTCGGTGTTCCGGTACTGTTCGGCCCCATCCTCGTCGAGGCCCACGGCTTCGGTCCCGTCCTGGTACACCACCGCGTCGGCCTCGTGCTCGGGACCGAGACCCACAAGGTCCTGAACGGTGGCGGCGACCGTGGGCTGGGCTTCGCCCTGCACGAGGATGGCCAGCGCGTCCTGAGCGTCGTCGGGATCGACGCGGCTGACGCGTGTTTCGTCGCTAATCCATTCCCGGAGCTGTTCTTCGTGGCCCATTCGGCTCGATGCCTCCTTATGCTGTCGACTTCAGGCTGACGCTTTGCAGCAGCTCGCACACGACCGTTTTCTTCTGTACCGAGGCGAGCGGGTGCTCGTCATCGCGGACCTCGACGACCTCGTACACGTCGCCGTTGATCTCGACGCGGTCGGGGCGCCCGTTGCGCTGTTCGCTCACGCCCGTCGCGCTGGAGACGGTCAGGCGGCGGCGAGCGATGGTGCCCTGGCCCAGGTCCACCGTGTGCTCTTCGTCGCTGGGGCGGCTCACAATCGCGTCCACGGTCTCCTGCTCGTACCCGCTCTCGTCCTCGTCGAGGAGGTCGTCCCAGTCCGTGTCCTTGACTGGGTCGACGAGGCGCTCGATCGTGACCTCCTGGCCGTGGTTTTCGACCAGCTGGTCGGGCGTCGCCACCGTCAGGCACCTCCGGCGGTGGCCTGCCGGGGCTTCTTCCACTTCTTGAGCGCCTTGCGGTCCTGCTCGGTGAGTTCCTCCTCGAACTCCCCGCGCGTGATGCTGAACCCGTCCATGCTGATGCTCTTGACCGACTGATCCTCGCCAGCATTCCGCAGGATACGGATGACGACGTTCTCGACGATCAGCTCGACGTCGCCGGGCGGTTTCTCGAACCCGTGGTCGAGCTCGACCAGGATGTTCTCCCATCCCTGCGGCCAGACGCTCGATCGCTTCTCGAGGATCCCAGCGTCGGTGACGCGGTACTCATCTTCGTCCTGCGTGATGCCGTCGATCTCGACGCGGTGCACCGCGATCACAGGATAGACGCCGAGGCGCAGCGTGCTGCGCCCGTTGCCATCGAGTTCAAGGACGGCGTTCTGATGGTGATCGAAGTCACGCCCGGTCTCAGTCTCGACGAATCCTGTGACCTGGGCCAGCAGGTTGTCGACGAGGTCCTCCCAGGCCTGGTCGGTGTCCTCCGTGGACAGGCCCTGGCGGGTGCGGATGTTGCTCTTGGTGCCAATCGGCACGCCGGGTCAGCCTCCCTTGTGACGGCCTTTCCAGGCCTGGATGATGTTGACGGCTTGCCGGAGTCGCCCCAGGAACGCGCCGGCGACGAACGCCAGCGCCATGAGCGCTGTCGCCAGACCGACCCCGTTGAGGCCATGGTGGATCGCGTAGAGTTCGATCACGATGATGCCCAGGAGGGCGACCATGATCACGATCGAGGTCTTCGTTTCCTGGGCCGCCTCCTCCTCCTCCTCCTCGTCATCCCCCGTCATCGTGGTCCTCCTTCGTGCAGTTGTCAGGGTCGCCGCAGTTGCAGGGACGACCGTTCCGCATGTGGACGCGTCGGCCCACGTTCGTCACCCCTTGTCCTGGCCACTGACGTGGATCGCAAGCTCGTCGAGCTGGAGATCCTCGATGCTCTCGAGGTCCACGTAGACGTCTCGGTAGCTCTTGTCCGCCCACGACAGGGAGGTCTCGCCCGCGGCCAAGACGGTGGCGCTCTCGAGCAGCTCGCCCTCGCCTTGGCTGCGGTTCGGGTCGTTGGAGCCGTAGACCTCGATCGTTGCGCTGGCGTTGGAGCCCGCGTTCGCGAACAGGGCCGTGATGCTCCCGTGGAAGTGGCCATGTGTGCGCTTCCGGGCGACCTCTCCTGCCTGGCCCTCGGCGAGTTCGACGAGGCGCTTGTACTTTCGCTTGTCCTGCTCAACGGTCACGCGTCACTCCTCCTGGGCATCGCGGATCCCCGCGATGAGATCCTCCTTGGACTGCTGGAGAGAGAAGCCCTCGGGGAGCACGCCCTCCTCGCGGAGGCCTCGCGCGCGATCCTGCAGGTCGCTGTAGTCCAGCTTCTCCAGGTCGTCCACGCCCTCCTCGTCGTCGGTGTCCCCCTCCTGCTCCTCCTTGAGGTCGCTCTCCTTGAGGAGCGTGTGGCCGGCCGCTTCGAGGCGTTCCCGCGTCTCGGGGTCGGCGGGCGCGTGGAAACGGCCCTCCTCGTCGACGGGGCGGTTGTCGCGGCGCGCGGTCGTGACGCGGCTGGGTGCGTCCTCGCCGTCCCGGTGCTCCCACGTGGGCATCTCTTGTCACCTCGCTCAGATGTCGTAGGCCTTCAGCCAGAGCGTGTGGCGACCGTTACTCCGGTCGACGAGCGCCCCATACTCGCCGAGGGCGACCTCCTCGCCGAGCCCGCGGCGGCCCAGCGGGACCGTCATGAGCGGGGCGAGCGACCGGAACTGCACGGCGCGCTTGTTGAGGACGAACACGTCGCCGGGGTCGCCGCGCGTGATCTCGTTGGTGCCCGCCCCGTAGCTGTGCGTGCGGACTTGATCGGCGGGCACGACGGGCACGCCACCGATGCGGATCCCGTCGAAGCCAACGACGGCCTCGTTGTCCTCGCTCGTGTACCGGCGCTGGCCTTCGTGCTCGTTCTCGAGCACGTCGAACATGGTCTCACTGACCGAGATCACCATGTCGCTGCGATCGACGTTCTCCTGCGACTGCTCGAGCGCGGCGATCTCGCTCTTGATGTCCTCGCCGATGTCCGCCGACACCGTGCTCTTGTCGATATCGTTGCCAGCAGTCTCGGCGAACGTGGAGAGGCTCGGCGTGGCGTCCGGGCTGAAGATGCTGCCGCGCACGTCCGAGTGGTCCGTGTCCGCCGACGCGTTGGGGTCGGCGTAGAGCACCGAGCGCTCCATGTGGCGGCGATCCTCGACCAGGCGCGTGCCGAGCGCGGTCTCGCGCAGGGGCGTGAGGCCCTCGTAGTGCTCCGTGGCGCGGGCAGCGAAGTCGCTGATCTCGACGAGGTCCGCGTGGATCAGCATGTCCTGCTGGATGTCGTCGAGCGAGTCGTCGCTGTGCGTCTCGTCGACGAGGCGCAGCGCTGTGCTCTCGTTCACCCAGCCGATCGGCTCATCGCGCTGGTCGATCCGGTTGGTCTTCGCGGTGAAGCCCATCTGCCCGATCGTGGGGACCTCGGTGAGGATGGGCGTCTCATCGGTGATGAGCTGGTAGATCTCCGGGTCGAACACCAGCGGAGTGTGCGCGTCCAGCATCGACTGGTTCCAGGCCCCGGCCTGGTCGGTCTCCGGCAGCTGGCCGTCGTTCTCCATCGCCTCCTGTTGCAGGGCGAGGACGTGACGGGCCATGCCCTTGAGTCCGCGGCGCGTCTCGCCGTCGGGGCCTTCGATCTCTTCGGCGACCCTGGCCTGGAAGCGCCCAGCCTCGGCCATCTGCCGGTGCCAGGACTGCAGGCTCTGCGTGACGGTTTCTCCGGTGCCCTTCTGCTCTCGCGTGTCGAAGCCCCAGTTGCGCCAGAGGCTTTGGAACGCGTCGGACTTCGAGTCGAGGCCGAGGGCCTTCTTCGCTTGCATGACTAGCTACCTCCGTCGATGGCAGGGATGCGGGGACCGCCCACCGGGCTGCCCCCAGAACTGTCAGTCTGAGACCCTTCCCCGCTCCCCTCGTCCTGTTCGGGGTCACGGTCGGGGTGCGTCTTCATGCCCCGAGGGCCGGGGCTCTCCTTCTCTCGTGGATCACCGCGGGGAGCATCGCGCTCACCCTCGCCTTCGCCCTCTTCGGGCTCCTCGCCCTCCGGGTCCGAGGACTCGGTCTCCTCATCGTCGTCCTCGTCCTCGTCGTCCTCGTCGGTGGGGAAGGCGCTCTCGACGGCGTCGACGAGATCGGGCGCTACCCGCTCGGCGATCGCGTCGGCGAGCTCGTCCAGGTCGACGTCGCCCGTGGCCGGTTCCCCTTCTCCCTCGTCGGCGTCGGGGCCGTCGCCGGTCTCGGTCTCGTCGCTGGGCTCGTCGGCGTCGTCAGGGTCGGTGGTCATGTTGTCCTCCACGTTGTCCTGGGTGAGCACGGTCGTGAGCGCGCCCGCCAGCGCTTGTTTGAGCTCTCTGGGAGAGTGACTGGTTCCGGCTGCAGCCGTGCGGAGGGCGTCTTCGACGTCGACGCCGGCAACGCTTGCGGGGTTCGAGGGGATGCCGACGGGGCTCGTCTCGACGAGGTCAACGTCGTCGATGACGAGCGGGTCGAACGGCTGCTCGACGCGCGTCTCCTCCGGGTCGCGCTGCTCGCTCTCGAGCACGAAGTACCCGATCGAGAACCCGACGGGGAGCCCGTTCTCGAGCTTGGTCCAGAGCATGTCCGCGTCGGGGTTGTCTTCCTCGAGGACGGCGGTCGCGATGAGCGTGGACTCGCCGGTGCCAGGGTCGGTCTCGATGCGCGCCTCTTCCCAGGCGCCGATCATGTCCTCGACGCGGTATCTCATGGCCCCGGTGTCGTCGAGGCCGTGGTCGAGGAACAGGGGGACGCGGTCGGCCTCAATCTGGTCCCGCATGCTCTCGAGCGCGGTGAGCGTGACGAGGTCGCCGTCCCGGTCTTCCTCCGTGCTGCTGATGGGGACGGTGAGGCGGCGCTGGCCGTCGTCTCCCTCGTCGAGCGTGACGTCCTTCGAGTTGGGTCGGACGCGCTTGACGCGTTTCTGCGCGGGCCGCGCCGGCATCAAGCCCGAATGAGGGGCGCGGGCGTGTAGTTACGGCGCGTTACACCGCGCCTCAGAGGTCCTTCCATCCCCAGCCGTACAAGGTGTCGAGGCTCCCGATCCCGAGACGGTCCAGCGCTTTGCGGCTGCTCAGCCGCTCCTCGTTCTTCACGCGATCGAGCAGCTCGGTCAACCCCTCGCCCGGTTCCGCGTGGCAGAACAGGACCACGCGCTGCTTCTCCGTCTCCACCGTCGCGTAATCAGGAGCGTGGGCCCGCTTGACATCCGGGCACCGGGCCAGGCTCTCCATGTCGGGGAACCGGTCCTCGGCGACGACGGGCAGCTGCTCGCACCGGCACCGGTAGGGCTGGTCGTCGCCGACCTTGAACGCCTCGCGCGGGTAGTCCGAGGGCTGGTAGTGGGGCTTGCCCTCCCAACCGTCCGGCACGGTGAACGACCCGTCGACGGGCACGGTCTCCTCGTCCATGGCGTCGTGCCAGGGACGCGTGCGGGCGTCGCTGGTCGCCATCCACTCCTTCCGATTGACGACGCTCGTGCTCTCTGCCAAGGCCTGTGAGCCTTCGCGGCTGGCGTCCATGACCTCGGTCCGGGCCACCGTGCGGGCGTGCTCGCTTGTGATCGCGTCGATCTCCTCGCGCAACGCCTCGGTCATGTCGCCCACGGTGCCATCCCCCTCGGCGACGCGCGACAAGGTCCGATTGATGCGCTCCTTGACGGTGTCCTCGACTTCCTCCATGCGCCAGCCGGCGTTCTCCTCGAGGCGCTTGAGTGCGGCCGTGTCCTCCACGTCCAGGTCGAGCTCAAGCTCAGGCTCGTCCTCGACGAGGTCGTTGATCTCCTCCTCGAGGTTCTCCGCGTGCGTGTCGACGCTCTCCTGGAGTGCGTCCTCGCCAGCGGCGACGGCCGCGGCCTTCATAGCGGGCGCGAACCGAATGGTTCCGACCAGCGTCTCGAGGTCGGGGGCGAACGCCTTCCGGTCAGGCTGGGCCTCGTCCTGGTTGGGCCACTCGTCCTGCAAGTCCTCAAGGACGAGTGTGAGCTCGCGCTCGATGATCGTGCCCAGCTGGCTGGCGAGGCTGATGACTCGCCGTGCCTGGCGGGGGATCTCGTCGCCCTCGCCCTCGTCCGTGTCGCGCAGCGCGTCGCGCTCCGTCGCAAGCGCCTGCATGGTCGGCGCTTGCGACCGGGGCCGGGATTGGGTGGCGGCGGCGCCATCATCGTTGTCGGGGTCGTGGGGGCCGCCGCCATTGGGGTTGGCGCCGAGCAACCCCATGCCGGGATCGCTCTCGGGCGGGTCGTCGACGTCGGCCCAGTGCTCGAGCGCCCATTCGGGATGGTTCCGTGCGACGGCCTGAAGCAAGGGGTCGGGGAGGTCGCCCCAGGGGACCTCTTCCTCGCCGCGTTCTTGGCGGACCTCGTTGATCGTGGCCAAGCCGTTCGCTAGGTCCTCGGTCTGGCGGCGCCGGCGCTCGGCGTCCTTGGGCGTGAAGTCGGGGTCGAACGCGAACTCAAGCTCGCCGTCGACCTCGTGCCAGGCCGGGTGGAAGATGAGGACGGTGTCGTTGATCTCCTGCTCGATCGAGTGCATGAGTGGGCGCGTCGTCTTCTCCCACATCGTGCCTCGGTGGGACTCGGCGGTGGCGCGGTTGACCTCGGCGCTTTCGCCGACCTCGCCGACGGGGACGCCGAACGCGAACCACACGAGCTTGTGATACCACTCCTGGCTCTCGAGGAACTGCAGGTCCTGCAGGGGTGGGCGCAGGCGGTTCACGTCGACCTCGTGGTTCACCATGGGCGCGACGTGCTCTTGCCCGACGACTTCGTCCGTCCAGAACTCCTTAAAGTTCTCCAGGTCGTTGTCGCTGAAGCCGGGTAGCGACATGATGAGGTCGGCGAGTTCACCGCTCGTGAAGAAGCGCTTGTTCTCGACGTCCTGGTTCGCGATGATCTCGACGACGCGCTGCACGATTTGGACGCGCCCGAGACCGTAGTCGTGCCAGGAGCGCGGGTTCGTCTCGATCCAGCAGATCTCGTCGCGCGTGAACGCGACCGGTTTCTGCATCCCGGCCTGGCTGAACACCTGCTGCTGCTCAAGCAGAGCCTCGCGGAAGGTCTTGTCCCGGTCGATAGCGAGGTGGCCCATGCCGGCGCCGAACTGCCAGTAGGCGGTGTCGTCGCTGCCGGGCTCCGGGAGGAACCCGTGCTCGTCAGGGTCCTTTGTGAACGCGGCGCCGTCGCGGGCCTTCATCCCCCAGAGGAGGCCCTCGCTGTCGGGGATGAGCTCGATGACGCCAGCGTCGATGCTCAGGATGTCGTTCGTGATCTGCTTCAGGAAGTGGCTGAAGCTCTCGCGGTTCGGATTGAAGTTGCCCTGCAGCCACTCCAGCACCTGCTCGGCGGCGTCCCAGTGCGCGTCCGTCGGGTCGTCCACGGTGGGGCGGACCGTGATGGGCGTGGTCGCGATCTGCTCCTTGATCGTCCCGATCGGGATCTGCAAGGTGTGGGTTTGCTCGAGCGTTCGCGCGGTGACGAGGTCCTGGTAGCGCGGGCTGCCGTATCCTTGTGTGTCCCAGAGGTGCGTGTTGCGGAGAGCCTTCGGGGCTTCGGGGTCTGCGTTCGCCGCGGCCATTTGGGCCTGCTTCTTCAGCGTGGTCGTGGGCATCAGCGATCCTCCTGGAGCGTGACGTCGACGTCGTCGTTCATCTGGCGGTGCTCTTCGCGGAGCTGGTTGAGCTCGTCCTCGGTCAGGTCGGCATCCACGCGAATCCCCATGATGGGCTCTTCGTCGTCGCCGTGCATCGGGCAGCGGGGGTTGGGGCGCGAGTTCGTCGATGTCGATGCTGAGGTCGTCATCGTCCGTTCCTCCGTTGCTGAGGGGTGCGTTTGGTCCAGGGGTCCACGTAGGCTTCGACCTCCTCCCGCCGCAGCTCGCTGACCTCAGCGGCCTCGTTCGTCACGATGTTCAACGCTCGTGACTCACGCCCGAAGTGGGCACGGTGCGCGCGCTCTACGGCCTCGAGCAGGTCCACCTCTTGCTCGTCAGTGGCGTCGGGGCACACCCAGACGTGGACCTGGTCGGGCTCGTCCTCGAGGTCCGGGACGACCTCGTAGGGCGTGAGCGCGACCTCGTTCGGGTGAAGGAAGAGGAGACGGGCTGCTAGGCGGGCGAGCCAGACGCGGGCCCGGTAGAGCACGCTGTTCATAGACATGGAGTGGGAGTTGTAAGTCAGGCGGTCCAGGCGGGCTCGACCTGGATCCCGCTCGCGAAGCGGTCGGTGGGGAACAGGCTGATTGTGAGGGCGTCGAAGTGGTCGGGGCTGTCGTTGTCCTCGTCCTCGAAGTGGACGTGGACCTTGCCGCGCTTAATCTCGTAGCGTGACCGCGAGCAGTCCTGCCTCAGGTCGGCGTGGTCGGGGATCCGGATGGCGCCGTCCTCGAACAGGTCGCGCGTGTGCCAGTGCGCCTCGTGCTTGATGCTCTTGAACCGGTACTCGTCCGCGTCGAGGCTCTCGCGTTCCCGGCGCTCCTTCTTCGACGGCTTCCGGGAGCCTTTGAAGTCGTGGACTTGGTCGGGGAACCGGTCGGCCATCTCGTCGTAGGTTCCCTTGCCTTCGCCGACGGCGTCGACGCCGAGGTCCCAGTCCTCGAGGCCGTCGGTTTCGCGGATCCGTTTCTCCGCGCGGTCAGCGTTCTCCTGCGTGTCGGCGCGCTGCCACGACCAGACGTGCGTCACGGTCGCGACGCTGTTGCGCCACTCGACGCGGATGAGGACGGTCGAGTCCGTGCCCTCGTTGGCGACGTCCATGCCGTACTGGACCTGGTCCACAGGGTGATCGTCGGGGTCCGGCGGGCTGGCCTCGACGGCGTCGACGATCCAGCTCCACTTGACGAGGGTATCCTCAACGTCGTCGGGGAATCGGGATTCGTATTGGACGGTGAACGTGATCTCGTCGAGGCGCTCGCGTTGCTCCTCGACGAGGTCCGGGTCAACGCCCCAGTCCTCGTTCGTCTCGTATTCCTTGAGGGCGTCCTCGAGGAGGACCTGGATGTTGTGGTAGCGGTCGCTCTGCCAGCTGTTGAAAAACTCCGAGTGTTTGCTCCAGGGGTTGCTGATTTCGTAGAGGGCGCCCTCGGCCATGCGGCGCACCTTCTCGCGGTAGGTGTCGTCGTCGATGAGGGCGCACTCTTCGATGACGAGCACCTCTTCGCCCTCGCCCATGACGCGGTTGGCCTTACCGTGCGCCGAGTGGATCTCGAAGGTCTTGCCGTCCTGGAAGGTTAGCTTCTCGCGGCTGACCTCCTTGGTGAGGCGCTCGACGTCCTTCTGGCCGACATCGAGCTCGAGCAGCTCCTCGAGCAACGGGCAGGCGACGACGAACTCGGCTACGTAGTCGCGCATCTTCTTCGCCTGGCCCTTGGTGGCGCTGATGACGCCGATCCCGATCGGCTCGTCGTTGAGGAGGATGAGCAGGCACAGGCCGGCGGCGACGGCGAGCGTCTTCCCGTATCGGGTCGGGGCCGTGATGGCGAGGCGGTCGTGGTCCTCGTAGGCGATGGCCTCGATGATCTCCTGTTGGCGGGGGCTGGGGTCGAAGCCGAGGAGGTGCTGGCACAGGGCGCGAACGTCGCGCTCGTGTCGGAGGCGTTGGAGGTGCTCGGCTGCGGTCTTAAGCTGGTTCATCGTCGCGGAGGCTGTCGATCAGGAGGGTGAGCGGGTTGGCTTCGTCGCTGGCGATCTCGCGGCGTTCGGCCTTCGGGTATCCGGCGCGGTCGAGGATGTCAGCGGTGAGGTCTTCGTGGTGGCCGCTGAGGCTCATCGCCAGGTGGAGGAGGTCCTCGTCGTCGACGTCCTCGCTCTCGAGTAGGTCGGCGGCGTCGAGACCGTCGAGGAGGTCTGCCAGGATGTCGCGGATTTCCTGCCGTGTGGTGTCGAGGTCGTGGATTGCGGGGGCGGCGGCCTCTCTCATCCGCTCCCCGGCCTTCTTCTTGACCTGGGGGGCGCTACCACCGTGGACCTCGCAGACGTTCCCGCCCTTGATGGCGTACTTGCGGCAGCGTTCGCCGCGGTTGTTCGTGGCCGTGCAGCGGCGGTCGTCGGGCGGGAGGTCTGCGTCCTGGCTCATGGGTGTCACCGTCTCATGGGTCTGGACCGTCTTGCACGTGGTCGATGCTGCACTCGGGCGGGCAGTCCCACCCATCCCGGGTCGCGTAGACGTGGACGAGCCGGTCGGCCTCCGGGCACGGTCCCGCGGCCAAGAGGTAGCACTCTCCGGTACGCCCGTTGATCGTCTTTTCACCGACGGGGACGGGAGCGTCCTCGATGGGGTAGTATCGGATCTCGTGCGTGGTGCCGCATGCCGCGCAGTCCTCCTGAGTGACCGTGCGCGGTTCCGACCAGTCCGCGTTGTCCTCGATGAGGAGATCTTCGTGGGTGACGGTGTCGGGGGTCATGGCTCGGCCTCCTGTCGCTGCTCGTCTAAGCGGTGCCAGAGCTTCAGGACGGTGCGCTGCCCGGACGGCGTCTGGTTCATGCCGGCAAGCATCTCGCGTAGCGCCTGCTCGGCGAGCTCGGCCTCCTCGGAGTCGAGCTCGAGCCTGACCGCCCGCTCGTCCTTGTCGGGGGAGTCCTCGTTGGTGGTGGTCGTCTCCCTCACGGGTTCCGGGTCGGGCTTGGTGTCCTCGGTTGGGGAGGAGGGCTCGGAGGAGGGGGGTCCCCGGGATCCGGATCGTCGACGTCGCCGCCGGCGCTGGTGTCGCCGGGCAAGGCTCCACTCTCCCCAGCCCTCATCCTCGAGGCAGCCCTTCTTGTTCACGAGTTTGACCGCGTCGGACCGGCGCTGGCTGGGGTCGTCGAGGTCCCAGACTTGGCCGAGCACGTCATCGAGATCGCTCGTGGAGACGGGCTCTCCCCGGTCTGCGAGGTGCAGCATGGCGCGCACCGTGTCGCCCTGGTAGGACTGCTCTTTGACGTGCTGCTCGAGGTCCTTGGGGAGGGCGGGCAGGTCGGCCCGGTCGAGATCGTCCGCCTCGCCGTCGTCCTGGTCGGGATCCTCGTCGACGGGGTGCGGCGGCTCGTTTTGACCCTTCGCCAGGATGGACTCTTCGGCGGGCTCGTCGTCTTCGTGGGAAGTGTCCTCGTCGACGGCGTCCGGCGAGGGCTCGTGGTCAGGGTCGTACTCGGCGAGGATCTGGTCGACCGTGGTCTCGTCGTCGGGGTCGAGGATCGCCTCGACATCGGCGCGCGTCACTTCGTCGGACGCGTGCTCGCACCACGTCGTCGCGTGCTGCACGATCTTCGCCTTCGCGTAGCTGCTGTACTGGCTGTCCTCGGGACAGAACGGGCACACGTGCTTCCCGGGCGCGTCGTCCTCGGTCGTCTCGTAGTCGCCCTCGGGCGCCGGCTGGACGCGCGGCGGGGCCTGAGATGGGCGCGGCTCGCCGTCAGGCACGGTCGACCACCCCGCCGAGCAGTTTCTCTCGGATCCGCGCCTCGATGCGGTCGGTCGCGTACTCCTTGCCGCGTCTCCAGGCGCGCTGACAGGGTCGACATCTCCCGAACGCTGCCGGGCGCCCGCAACCGTCGGTATCGCAGACGCCCGGCCGGTCCCCGTCGGTCTCGGCGCCGGTAAGATCCATCAGGCGTCACCTCCGTAGCGGCAGAGCCGGACCTGCCATTCGCCCTCTCGGTCCATGTGGTCCTGGAGCATGGCGCTGCTCCCGGTCGGGCAGCGGCAGGCCATGCGGATGGTCCTACCCATCCGCCTCGCCTCCGTCCTCGTCCTCTTCAAGCAGGGCTCCCATCTCGACGGATTGGACGTCGTCTCCGTCGGGCTGCCAGTCCTCGTAGTGTCCCCGCTCGCGCTCTCTGAGGACGCGACGGACGACGCGGTAGAGCGCCGTGCTGAGATCCATCTCCCGGCAGGGATTGGACTCCTCAGCCACAGTCCTCCCACCAGCGGGAAGGGAGACGGTGACCTCGACGGGCGTGACTTCGCTCAACTCGTCGTGTTCCGTTGATGCTTCGATGCGGACGTCGAGCCCGTCCGCGCCGGCCCTCTCGTGGAGGAGGTCGAGGAGTTCCTCAAGTGTCTTCGGTCGGCTGGCCATCACGCCTCACCGTCCGTCTCGTAGTCGCTCATCGGGAACGCGGCCTCGAACACCGGCTGCGGCAGCTGCTCGCGCGCCTGGTCGAAGAACGCCTGGAACACCGGGTTCGGGCTGCCTTCGCCGAACCAGGGGTCGCCGTCGGGGCCGACGATCTGCCAGGTGCCGTCGAGGTCGGGGTGGCACCACGCGCACGTCGCACCTGACGAGTGGCCCATCACCTGCTCGTGGAACTCCTTCGTCTCGTAGCCCTCCTCCTCGAGGAGTGCGCGGACCTCGCTCCACGCCTCGATGAACACGTGCCGATGGTCTTCTGCGACCTCGTACAGCTCGTCCGGCTCGTGGTCCTCGCCCTCGGCTTCGCGCTTGGCGGGGCGGTCGGCGGCCTCCTTGGCCCACTCGTCGACGGGCAGGTGCTCTTGGAATAGCCCGAACGCGGCCTCGCCGACGCTGACGTGCTCCTGGAAGCTATTCGACAGGCCACCCACCATCACGCCTCACCCCCGTCCTCGTCCTCGTCGGTGACGTCCGACATGGTTAGTCCTCGATGCGCGGCGCCAGTTGACCCGTCAGCACGCACTCGCCGGGGCGAGCTTCCCAGTCGATCGGGTAGTCGTTCCCCAGCCGGAAGCGGACGTCTCCCTGGAAGCTTTGCGCCTTTCGGAAACTGTCCAGGTAGTCCAGGCTGAACAGGCTGGCGACCTGGTCCTCGTGCCCGCTGTCGAACTCGTGCTCGTCACAGTCGAGCTTGTGCGTGAGGGACACCTGGTCGCCCTCGGCAGTCCCTGTGACGCCGTCCGGGTGCCCGGCGAGCTTGATGTAGGAGCTGGCCTTGTCCGCGCGGCGGAGGAAGTTGCTCCAGTCCCGCGCCGTGATCGTGAACCGGCAGGGGAGCTCGAGGTCCGGGTCCTTCGGATCCGTCATGCCGCTCGTGTCGAGGACCTGGAGCTCGTACTCATAGCGAGCGTGTTCGAGAACGAGCGGGCCCGCCTCGTACACCTCGAGCCGGAACGGGTCGGGCGCCGCGATCGGCACCGGCTTGAGCAGGTCCGTGACGAGGTCGACGTCGACCCCGATCTCGGCCTCGCCCTCCTGCTCAAGCACGGGCGCACTGCCGGTGACCATGCAGACGTGCGCCGCGCCGATCTCCCGATACGACAGCGTGCCACCGTCGAGCTCAAGCTTCACCTCCCCGTTGATGGTTGACACCCAGTCGAGGAGGTACTGGAGGTTCGCGCTCGAAATCTTGCACGAGGCCACCGGCTCGCGCTCAGAGTGCACCGTCTTGACCGTTTTGACCGTCTCAGCCATCGTCGCCACCTTCCTCCCCGATGTCGGCCTCCGCGGGGATTTGTTCCTTCACGGCGACGATGATGTCCTCGTCGTCGACGTCGTCGGGGACGCCCAGGTCGTCGGCCAGGTCCCGCAGATCGCTCGGCGCGAGGTCGGGCAGGGTCCGATCGAGAGGGATGCCCGGGTCCACGTACTCCCCGAGCGTGTCGAGCACAGCCTCGAGGTCTTCCTTGGTGGCGCGTTCGCCGGTGAGGATGGTCAGGTCGTACTCGTCGGCCATGTCCCAGCACGCCTCGCACTGGCCGGCCTGGGTCTCGTCCGCCGTCTCGACGTCCTCGAACCGGTGCCCGCACAAGGCACGGGACCCCTTCGAGACGGCTTGCGCGAGGTGCTCCATCTCGCCGTCCTCGTTCGGCGTGGACTCGCGGGCGAGGCGGACCGTCGGCGACGACGGCGGTAGCTCGCCGTTGGCCTCGAGGCTTTGACGGCTCCACTGTGCCAGCTGGGCAGGCGTTCCACCGAGCCACTCCTTCGCGATCTCGGACCAGGTGTTGACCTCGGGCGTAGTCGGGTCCGCGGGCTCCTGGCGGAGAATCTCGACGCTCAGCCAGAACCGGGCCAAGGCGGCGCCCGTATCATCGCTCTCGAGCAGGCCGTCGACGAGCTCGTCCATCGCCTCCTCGTTCCCAGCTCGACCCCCGAACACGTCTTCGAGGCGGGCGACATCGACGTCGACGGTCTCGGCGATCGTGGCGATGTCGCGCTTGTCCGGGTTCCACCAGGACGCGGAGCGAAGGCGGATGCGGGCGAGGCTGTCTCGGGCTTGGTCGAACGTGGTTACACGCCCGGCGAGTTTCTCGCTCACGGTGTCGCGGACGCGTTGCTTCGTGGCGCTCTTGACGGCGCTTCGCTGCTTTCGCTTCAGTCGGTTGCGGCGCTGTCTTAGAGTCTTCCCGTCGTCGTCATCGTCCTCGTGGGCGTCCTCGTAGAGGCCAGCGGCCTCCCCCATGATGCGGGCGTAACCGTCGAGGTCGATGACCTCCTGGTACTCCTCGCCCTGGTGGTCCATCCAAGAGATGGACTCGAGCTCGTCGAGCTCCTCGTGGAGCTCCTGGACACGCGGGTGGTCGGTCTCGTTGAACCACGCTTTCTCTTGGTGGCTGAGCCCGACGTCGCGTTTGAAGGAGTGACCGACCACCAGGCCGGCTTGGGCCCATTTGTGGGAGACGTTGCGCGCCCAGCTGTCGACGCGTTGGGTGTGGCCGTTGTGGTTGACGGCGGGCAGTTTCTCGATCGTGTGCTCGATCATCGTGTCGACGTGGTCCTGGAACCCGTCGTCGACGTCGTCCTTCGCCAGGATCAGGTCGCGGACGAGGTCGGCGATTTCCATCGAGTACCCGGTCGTTGTGCCGACCTTCTCGGCGACGTCCTCGGGGACGTCGAGCAGCTTGAGGCGTCGGCGGATCGTGTCCGGGCTGACGCCGGCGCGCTCGGCGAGCTCGGCCTGGGTGAGGCCGGTGTCGAGCGCGACCTGGAAGCTGTGGGCTTCCTCGTAGGGGGTGAGGTCGGCGCGCTGGTGGTTCTCGATCGTGCGCGCCAGCGCGGTGCCCTCATCGTCCAGGTCCTCGCGCACGAGACAAGGCGCGTCCTCAACGCCTAACTGGTCGAGGGCAGCGTAGCGGCGGTGGCCGTGAACGATCTCGAACCCGTCGCCGTTCGGGCGGACGGCGATGGGGTTCTGGAGGCCCTCGCTCGCGATGCTTTGGGCGAGGGGTTCGATGTCGTCGAGTTGTTCTCTCGGGTTCTCGTCGCCCGGATGCAGCTCGTTGAGGCTGATCCGGACGGTGGTCGCGTCGGGTAGGTCGGGCGCGAGCTCGGGCGCGTAGGCGCCGAGGCCGCGCTGGTCGGTCTGTTCGGTCACGTGTGTTCACCTTCCTGCTGAGCGGCTGAAGCGTGAGGGGTGGACTGCTGGACGGCCATGCGGTAGAGGTCGCACTCGCGGTTCGCGTACAGGGCCGCGGCCGCGTCGAACACGTGCTGCCGGCGGGTCTTCGCGTCCGGGAGCTCGTCCTCCCAGGCGTAGTGGTCCTGGACGTGGTCGGCGACCGCGGTCTTGGTCGCCTGCCCGTCGCCGGTGCAGGCTTTCTTCAGCGCGAACTGGGTCTCCCATCCGGTGGGGAGGTCGCGCAGCTCGGTGACGGCGCCGATCGCGCCGAGCACGATGCCGAAGCCCTTGGACGCGCGGTTCGATCGGGAGCCGCCGGGAAGCTCGCCGAACACGGCGACGGGCTGCTCCTGGTCGACGAGCTGCTCGAGCTCGCGAGCGATGCGTCGGGCTCGGCGGAGATCGTCCTCGCCGACGCGCAGGTTCTTCCGGTCGGCCTGCTTGCTTGTGCGGATAACCTCGACGCGGGTGATCGTGCCCATCGACGGGTCGAGGCTGACGACGCCGGTGTTCCGCAGGCTGGGGTCGATGCCGAGGAGAGTCACGTCTCCCCCTCCGTGGTCCAGTAGACGTGGACGCCCCGGTCTGGGCAGGTCTCGTGCTCGACGCTGGGGTGCGTGCGGAGCGCGGTCGCGGCCTCGCAGGAGCTGATGCCACCGTACCTGTGGACCTGGTCGGCGATGACGCGGGCCGGCACGGGATCGTCATGCTCGTCGAGGACGAGCACGGCGATCTTCTGCTTGTCCAGCCTATTCCCGCAGGTCTCCCGGAGCTCGGCGAGCGAGCGCTGATCCTGCGGCGGAACCAGGCTCACAATGAGTCCCCCTGCGTCATCTCGAGGTGCTGGGCGCGATCGTGGTCGCGTTCGGCCTGGTCGGCTGCCGTCTCGCAACCCTCGCAGTACCGGGTCTCGCCCTCGCGCTTGTATCGGTAGCCGTCCTCCGTCGGGATGACGGGGATCTCGTAGCAGTCGGTCGTGCTGCACGTCCGGTGCCGCGGGATGTCCTGATTCTCGAGGCTCTCCTCGGGACCGGGCAGCTTGCGGCTTGGGCTTTCACCGGGACTGATGCGGCGCCGCCAGACGGGCATCAGGCGGCCACCTCCGCGTCCGTCTCGTCTTGGACGCCCAGAACGTTCTCGCGATGCTCGAGGAACGCCTCGCGTTCCCGAGGAAGCGTGAACGTGGACCCATCCATGGGTGGCGTTTGGGCTGCCTGCCGGCAGTCCGCGCACAGGAACGGGACCTCGAGGAACCCGAGCTCGGCCGGGACCTCGGTCCCGTCGCCGTCCTCGCACGCGACGCACGAGGTCACGAGTCCACCTCCGCCGCAGGGTTCGGCCGGATGCTGAGGGACGAACCCTCCCCAGCGTCGTCGCAGCTGGTCTCGCTCTCGTGCTCGATCGCGTCGATGATGGCCTCCGTCACGATGCCGACCGCGTGCTCGCGCCGCCCCGGGTTCCGCGCCCATTGCTGGAAGAGAGCGAACAGGAGGTCGAACACGTCGGCCTCCTCGGTGTAGCCCTGCTGGCGCATCCGGTCCTCGAGGTTCTTCACCGCGCCCGCGTACGGGTGGTCGGCCTCCTGCTTCTGGTAGGCTCGCCAGGCGGCGCGGATCCGGTCAGAGGTCGTCATGTTCGGCATCTCCTCCGCCATGTTCTCGAGGTCGGTCTCGTAGGCGCGCGCGGCTTTCGTCTCCTGGTTCGGTGTGTTGTCTCGATCGTCGACGAACATCGTATGCGGCGTTGTGGCACGTTACGCGTAACGAACGCGTAACGAGGGCCGAGCGCTTTCTGCGCGCGTGCGCGCGCATCGCAACTTCTTTACCTTCGGGCTGCATACGCTCATCTACGCCCCGGATGGCAGGGGGCATGGGGCGGGCCTTCTCTGCTCCGGTCCCGGGTAGGGGACCGGTGCCCGCTCCCTCCCTCGTTCTTCTTCACACCCTACGGATGGGTGTGACGCGTTCGTTGGGCGTTACGGCGCTCCGCCGTTCACCTCCTGTCCGTTCCTGTCGTGATGGGAAGGACTGGGATCGACGAGGACGCCGTCGTCGGTCTCGGTGACGGCGTCGTGATCGGCCTCGTGAACGGTAATCGTCTCGGCGTCGCCGCTGGCGATCGTGATGGGGGTTCTGGCTCGCAGGTCGGCGATGATCTCCTCTCGTGAGGAGTCAGGGCCGAGACCGCTGGGGTCGGCCCGGCGGCGGTCTCGCGTGGTCTCAGCGGCCTCGAGGCAGCGCTCGCAGGCGCGGATCTCGTGACCGTGACGGTTCATCCGGAGGGCTCGCGCCGGGCGGTCGCTGTCTCTCGGGCGGTGGCAAATCTCGCAGGGTAGGCGTGGGCGTCCGCCGTGCCCGGGGTCGGGGCCGGGTTTCGTCATGGCGAGCCTCCCTCTGAGGGGTGAGGGTCGGACCCGGGCGCCCCTGAGTGTGGAGGCTTGGGAGGCTGTTGGAGAAGGTCAGGGGGCACCCGGGTCGTGACGTGTGAGAGGGGGGAGGGGCCGCTCCCGTGGATTGCGATCTGAGAGAGACCACCGTCGAGGTTCCCGTAGACTGAGTAAGACGATCGAGGGTGGAAGCGGCCGATGCGGGACCGGTTGCGCGTGGCCTGCCGCGGCGTCCAATCCGCGGGCACGGCTACGCGATCCCGCTTGTGTGAGCAGGAGGGGAAGGCTCCCGGCCCGGTCGGGCCGGGGCTAGGACCGGGACCGTCAGGAGAGCTCGGGCGGTCCGTCGCGTCCGAGCAGGTGACCGGCGACGGTGTCGTGGAAGTCGCCGGCGTCCTTGATCGCGCCGACGTCGTCGTGGTCCTCGAGGAGCTTGACGAGGTCTTCGAGGGCGTCGGTGTCCGCGATCGTGCTATCGGTCTCGATGACGAAGGTGTGTACACCCATAGAGTGGATGCGCCCGCCGGCAGGATGCACCCTCGCTCAAGAGGGACAGGTGGGTACCTGCGAGGCAAGCCGGCGGGCGGAGATGGATGGAGGTCCCGCGGAGTGATCGCGGGAGCAGCAGGGGATGAACATGAGGCCGGGTCATCGCCCCCGCCCACGCAGGGGCTCGCCGGCACGGTGGGCTGCTTTTCGATGTGGGGATCTGGATCGAGTGAAGGGGATCCTCCCGCGGAGGCATCCCATCCAAGAGCCTTTCCAGGGCCCGGCCAGGATCCGCGTCCGCGGGAGGGGTAAACGCTCGGCCGCCGCCGGAGTGCCAGTCCGAGCGCTGCCTCGGGTTGAGAACAGTGGAACGGCGACGAGCGCGTACCGGGGAGGGGAGAGGTCCTGCACATGCTGGCACTCCGACGACCTCTCGGACCCCAACGCGGCAGGGGAACCGCTTAAGGCGGTCTCTGCCGGTTAGGGCCTCGCCCCGCAGCGTGGAGGTGCGAGCGATTCCCCGGCGCCGTGTCACGACGCCCCGTGACAGCGACGTGAAGCCGCTCTCACGATGAGATTTTTAAGGACACTCGCGGACGGTGGGGATGCGGCCTGAGAAGGTCGCTATGGGACGCTGTTCGTCTCGCCGGTGCCGTCGGACGCCATCGGGTGTCCATCGCGGCTGACGGCGAGGAGGCAAGGCACGCGCCGCCGGCCGGGCTCGAGGCCCCGGCCGGTGGCCCTTCATCTTCTCCCGTCCGACACCCTCGATCGCCCCACCCTCGTCCACCGGACGCGGAGGCGTTGCAAGCGCTCGCTTGGCCGTCACGCCGAGCGAGAGCGGCCTTCACCACCCACGCGTGACACAGGTCGCGAAGCCACCCTCACGATGAGGTTTTTAAGGACACTCGCGGACGGTGGGGATGCGGCCTGACAAGGTCGCTATGGGACGCTGTTGACGCTCGCAGGTGCCGTCGGGCGCGAGATCGCGTCCACCGCGGTGCCCTGCGGGGAGGCAAGCCCGCGGCCGGGGGTAGCTCCCCCGGCCCGCGGTCGCTTTCCATCCGTTGAACCCTAACGCCAAGGACCCCATCCCGCTTGGCTCGGCTGATGGCCGACCCCCCAGCCCCCGCCGTGGACGAGCTCGCCGACGATCTGCGCGGCCGCCTGGTCCGACCGACGGACCCCGACTACGACCAGGCGCGCAGCGTCTGGAACGGCATGATCGACCAACGCCCCGACCTCGTGGTCGAGGCCACCGGCACCGCCGACGTGATCGCGGCGGTCGAGTTCGCCCGCGAGCACCAACGACCGGTCGCCGTGCGCGGCGGCGGGCACAGCGTCGCCGGCGACGGCACCACCGACGACGGCATCGTGATCGACCTGGGGGCGCTGGACGAGGTGCGCCTGGACCCCGAGACCGAGCGCGTCCACGTCGGGCCCGGCGCCACGCTGGGCGACGTCGACCACGAGACCCAGGCCTTCAGCCTCGCCGTCCCCAGCGGCGTCGTCTCGATGACCGGCATGGCCGGGCTCACGCTCGGCGGCGGCGTCGGCTGGCTGATGCGCGAGCACGGGCTCACCTGCGATCACCTCGCCGAGGCCCACGTCGTCACGGCTGAGGGCGAGCTGGTGCGCGCCAGCGAGGACGAGAACGCGGACCTGTTCTGGGCGCTGCAAGGGGGTGGCGGCAACTTCGGGATCGTGACCCGGTTCACGTACGACACGGTCGAGCTCGGGCCCACCGTCTACGCCGGCGCCAACCTGCACCCGGCTCGGGACGCCGGCGAGGTCCTCGACTTCTACGAGGAGTGGACGGCCCGGGCCCCCACCGAGGTCGTCACGGCCGCCATCGTCAAGACCGCGCCCGAAACGAGCGAGATCCCCGCCGAGCACCGCGGCGAGCCGGTCGTGGCCCTGGCCGCCTGCTACGCCGGCGACCCCGACCGCGGCCGCAAGGTGCTGGAGCCGCTCACCAGCTTCGGCGACCCGATCCACGAGGACGTGCGAGAGCGCCCGTTCACGGAGTGGCAGTCCAGCAGCGACGACGCCTGGCAAGCCGGCTACCGGGACTACTGGAAGTCCTGCTACCTCGACGAGCTGCCGGACGAGGTGCTCGAGGCGATGGTCGAGCGCGTCCACGAGATGCCCTCGACGATCATGGACGTCAAGCTCGAGCACGCCGGCGGAGCCATGGCCGAGGTCGACGAGCACGCCAGCGCCTTCAGCGGCCGCTGGGCCGAGCACATCTTCAAGATCAACGGCCGCTGGGAGGACCCGGCCGAGGACGAGGCCAACATCGCCTGGGTGCGCGAGCTGTTCGAGGACGTCGCCGAGCACGTGCGCGAGGGCGTCTACGTCAACTACCTCGCCCGCGACGACCAGGACCGCATCGAGGCCGCCTACGGCAAGCAGACCTACGAGCGCCTGCGCCAGGTCAAGGCCAACTGGGACCCCGACAACCGCTTCTCGGTCAACCAGAACATCCGACCGGCGAGCGACTAACGCAGGAAAGCGGGCACCGCAAACGCGCCGAGCAGGAGCGACGATGAGCGAACGCGGCGACGACATCGAGGTGCAGGGCGCGACGATCGACGACGAGACGCGCTGCGAGCACTACGCCAGCGAGCGCGACGTCGTCGCGTTCAAGTTCGCCTGCTGCGGCGACTGGTACCCGTGCCGCGCCTGCCACGACGAGTCGACCGACCACGCCACGGAGACCTGGGGGTCAGGCGAGGTCGACGAGCACGCCGTGCTGTGCGGCGCGTGTCATGCGACGATGAGCATCGAGGAATACGTCGGGAGCGAGCACGCGTGTCCAGAGTGCGGGCAAAGCTTCAACCAGGGGTGTGAGGAGCACTGGGAGCGGTATTTCGGGGAGGACCTGGCCCGCGGATAGGTGGGCTACGAGCCTCTCCCGCCCGTGACAACGCAACCCTTTCCTCCATCCCACCCATGCCACCGCGTACCAGGGGCGACGGCGCACGGGGCCCGCGCTCTATCCCCCGGGCGGGCGTCCCGGCGCCGGACTCTCTGGATCTCGCTCTCCCTCAGCTTCTCTTCGATGCCCTGCGATCGTTCCGGCTGCCGTCGTCAGGCCACGCGCTTCTCCAACACCTCGAACGCCAGCTCGCCGACCAGCGACCGCTGGGGCGCCTCGGGCTCGAACGTCTTCGTCTCGCCGGTGCGCTCGTAGCCGCGGCGGTCGTACCAGTCGAGCAGCTCGGTCCGCTCGGTGATGACCTTCAGCACGATGCGCTCGGCGCCGAACTCGCGGATGGCCGCCTCCTCGGCGGCGGCGAGCATCTGCTGGCCGAGGCCGCCGTTCTGGCGGTGGGGGCGCACGCAGAACAGCCCCAGCTCGACGGCGCCCCCGTCGATCCGCTGCAGGTGGACGCAGCCGACGAGCTCCTCGCCGTCGTCGCTCTCGGCGACGAGCAGCCGAGCGTCGTCCTCGTCGATCATCGCCTCGAGGTCCGCCGCCTGGACGCGCGGGCCCTCGAGGATGTCGTCCTCGCTGGTCCAGCCGCTCTCGGTCGGCGTGCGGCCGTAGGCGTCGTTGACGAGCGAGGCGATCGCCTCGGTCTCCTCGGGGCGGGCCGAGCGCAGCTCGATGCGGGCCGAGCTCATCAGCGAGGCGAGGAGGGTCGGGGAGAAGAATGTGGGGGTCGCGAGCGGGCCGCGGCGGGCGCGGCGGAGCGGCGGGCCTGGCCCTTGGCTTCGAGGATCGCGGGGACAGAGGACGACGCTGGCGAAGGCCTCGTGGACCTCGACGAGGGTGAAGCTCTCCAGCGTGAGGTCGTTGCGCTCGAGCAGCCGGGGCACGGCGTCGAGCGCGGGCGCCATCAGCAGGCCCCCCTCGCCGTCGACGTAGTCGCTGGCGCCGGTCTCGGCGTCGACGAGGCAGGCCCACACCGGCCGGTCGTGCTCCTCGGCCCAGGCCTGGCTGGCGAGCAGCACCGAGCTGGCGCCGTCGGTGAGCGGCGAGGAGTTGGCGGCCGTGAGCGTGCCGGGCCCTCGTAGGGCATCACCAGATCGTCGAAGAAGCCCTCGTCGTAGCCCTCGGCCAGGTTGTGGTGGCTGGCGACGGCGAGCTCGCCCATCTCCTCTTGCGTGATGCCGTAGCCGTCGGCGGTGCGCTGGGCGTGCTCGCCCATCGACATGCCGGTGCGTGGCTCGGCGTTCTCGGGGATCTCCGGGAGGCGGTGGGCCGGGTTCAACACGCCCGCGAGCGCCTTCAGCTGCTGTCGTGGACCCTTCGCGTCGGCGAGGTCCATCAGGGCCCGCTGCTGTCCTCGCTGACGCTGACCAGCATGTCGCTGGTCGTGTCCGTGCCGCAGGCGACGGCTACCTCGATCTGTCCGAGCTCGATCTTGTTGGCCACGAGGACCGCCGTCTCGAGCCCTGTCCCGCAAGCCTGCTGGACGTCGTAGGCCGGGGTGTGCGGGTCCAGGGTCGTCCCGAGCACGGACTCGCGGACGAGGTTGAAATCGCGGGCGTGCTTCATCACGGTGCCGCCGGCGACCTCCCCCAGGCGCTCGCCCTCGAGCCCGCAGCGGTCGACGAGGCCTTGCAGGGTGTCGGTCGGCATCTCCTGGTTCGACAGGTCGTGGTAGGCGGTGTTCTGTCGAGCGAAGGGGACGGTTGGCGCCGACGATGGCGACGGAGCGGGAGGCCTGGCCGTCCACGCGCCGACATTGCATCGACCCCGGGAAAGGGCCAGCGTTCGACGTCTCCGGCTCTCCGCTCGCGGGCCTCGCGAAGAGGCGCATGTCTGCGTCGGGGGCAAGCTTCTCCCACCGGCTCTGCCATCCCCGGCGGTGTGATCCGGAAGATCGCCCGCTTCGAGGTCCGGGGGGAGGCGATCGACGAGGCGGTGGCTGCCATCCGCACGTTCGTCGACGCGGTCGAGGAGGAGCCGGGGACCCCTCACCTACACCTCCTACCAGGATCAGCAGACGCCGACCCGGTTCACCCACGTGATGGCGTTCGAGAACGAAGCCGCCAAGGAGGCCCCCCGCACCAGCGACCACGTCGAGGCCTTCGTCGACACGCTCTACCCGCTTTGCACCGAGGAGCCGACTTTCACGGACGTCAAGGCGTGGCGGGGATCAAGACCGGAAGATGACCAGGACGCGGATGGACGGCCTGCGGGCTGGCAGGCCAGGCGGTGGCCCGCTGGCGGCCTGGGATGGAGCTGACGGTCCGCTTCTATCTTGCTTCGCGCTGATCGAGGAGCTTCTTCGCGAAGCGGACGAGCGTGTGGAGACGCATGGACTCGACGCGAGCATCTCGTTTGGAAAGGAGCGACCGCAGCTCCTGTCGCTCACGTTCCCCGAAACCCTCCCGCCGACGCAGTTGGTCGAGGAGCTCGCGGACCCGGTCCAACTCCTCTCGTTGCAACCGGTACGCCATCAGGGACCCTCGCTGTCGTCCCCCTCGGGCGGGGGACCATCTCCCCCTACGGTTGTTGCTCCTCCATCTTCAACGTTCGGCTCGCCCGGTGGCTCTTCCAGATCTCGGATGGCCAGCTCGCCTTCGATCTCTCGACGCAGCGACTCGTGCTCGATCTTCCGTTCGTGGATGAGGTTCCTGACCTTACGGATCTCGTGGACGCCGTAACCGAGCGCGGCGAAGATGCCACTGAACACCGCCAGCGTGATGCTGCCCGTTACGGCGATCCACATCTCCACGTGAAGCGAGAGGATGGCGATGTCCACGGTTCCCGTGCCGGCGGGCTCACCGTTAAGCTCTCTCCGCCGGGAACGTGGAGGTGCCGATCGCCGACCGATGACGCGTCCTCGGCCCCGACCTCACTCCGCCCGGTGGGGACTGCCCGCCAGGCCAGGGGTGCCGACCACTGCGAGAACCGTCGTTGGCCGACGATGCGGGCCCGGTGACGAGGAGAACCAAGGCGCGAGCATCGATCTCGCACGGTATCGACCGAGCTAGCGATGCCCGCGATTCGCCCGAACCGTGCCTCCGGTGCCGGTTCGGGCTCTCGCCAGCGTCGAGCCCGCACGGTAGCTCCCGGGCTAACGACGCTGGCGATTCGTACGAACGGCGCGCGCTCGTGGACGTCGCGCCGTTCGTACTCTCCTGCAAGCGCGTGCGGTCGTCGTCGCGCTTACAGGATGATGTCGATGTCCAGCTTCTCAGCCAATTCCTTGTAGCGGTTACTCTGGAGACGACCTTGACACGGCTGACCCTGGTCGTCTCCAGATTCGTACGGGTCCTGACGGACCCGTACTCTTCGGAACCGCTACCGCCGAGGCTTCGAAGCTGTGATCCCTCTACAGGATGATGTCAATGTCCAGCTTCTCAGCCAATTCCTTGTAGCGGTTCCGAATCGTCACTTCGGTCACGCCGGCGACGTCGGCGACCTCGCGCTGCGTGCGGCGCTCACCGCACAGGATCGAGGCGATGTAGAGGGCCGCGGCGGCGACGCCGGTGGGGCCTCGGCCGCTGGTGAGCTCCTTGTCGGCCGCCTGCTTGAGGATCTCGACCGCCTTGGCCTGGATCTCGCCAGAGAGCTTGAGCTCGCTGCAGAACCGCGGGATGTAGTCCGTCGGGCTCGTGGGCAACAGCTTGAGCTTGAGCTCGCGGGCGATGAACCGGTAGGTGCGGCCGATCTCCTTGCGCGAGACGCGCGAGGCCTCGGCGATCTCGTCGAGGGTGCGCGGCACGTTGCACTGCCGGCAGGCAGCGTACAGGCTCGCGGCGGCGACGCCCTCGATCGAGCGGCCGCGGATCAGGTTCTTCTGGACGGCGCGGCGGTAGATCATCGCGGCGGTCTCGCGCACGTTGCGCGGGAGCCCCATCCGCGAGGCCATGCGGTCCAGCTCGGACAGAGCGAAGGCGAGGTTGCGCTCGGTGGCGTTGGAGACGCGGATGCGGCGTTGCCACTTACGCAGCCGGTACAGCTGGGCGCGGGACTTCGTGGGGATGTTCTTCCCGTAGGAGTCCTTGTTACGCCAGCCGATCTCGGTCGACAGGCCCTTGTCGTGGATCGTGTACGTCATCGGCGCACCGACGCGTGCGCGTTTCTCCCGCTGCTCGGCGTCGAAGGCCCGCCACTCGGGCCCTTGGTCGATGTACGTCTCGTCGAGGACGAGGCCACACGTCTCGCAGATCAGCTCACCTCGCTCGTAGTCCTGGGTGAGGTGCTCGGATCCGCATTCCGGGCACTCGTTGATCTCCTCGACGTCGTCCATGTCAGCGGGTTGCTCTTCTTGGCTCATGGTATCACCTTGGGTAGAGCCGCGTACCGGCGAGCTCTTCGAGATCAGAGGCTCCCTCGGCATCTCCCGGGAGGGAGACCACGAGGAAGGGTTGGTCGACGGGCCCGATCACGTCCTCCACGGTTCCTGCGATCCGGCCGCTGTCGGTCTCGCACCGCGTGCCCGGTTCGACCGGCTCGCCGTCGGATTCGACGAGCAGGTCGCCGTCGGGGGCAGGGCGTAGCACGGTGCCGACAGGGGGCAGGTCACGGGTGGTGTGTGTGGACATGAGAGGGCTCGCCCGGGGACGGTTCGGGGTATCTTTAACATAAGAAACAGGTTGTATTTAAGCATTTTGCCGCTGTACAAAAGGTTCACCCCGTGTCGGCATGAATCCCACGCTTCCCGGCGGATGGACAGACCCTCAACCCCTCCGCGTCTCCTAGATGCTGAGGTGCCGGCACCGACCCTGGTCGACGAGAGGGAGAAGGGGAAGACGCCAGGGCTTCGGCGGGGGAAAGCCGATCGGTGCCGCGGGGGGAAAGGGTGGGGGGCTGAGCGGACGTGCGGCGCCTGACGTCTCCCGCTGACCCCCCGCTATATCTAGCCCCTCATCAAGGGTGGCCTGTCACGACCGTGACACAGCCTCATCCAAGCGCGGGGGCTCCCCGCGCGCGGCTCGCTCACGTACGGTCGATCGTGTCCCGGCGGTGGGGACCGTTGGAGACGATGTCGACGGGCACGTCGATGGCTTCCTCGACGCGCTCGACGAGGTTCTGCGCGCCCGGCGGCAGCTCGCGGAAGGCGTCGGCCTCGCCGGCGTCGGCAAAGGTGCCCTCGATCGCCTCGAGCACGGGCTGGGCCTCGGCCAGTTGGCTGGCGGACGGCGGCGGGCGCGTGCGGCGTTCGCCGTCGAGCTCGTAGGCGGTGCAGACCTTGACCTCGTCGAGGCCCTCGAGCACGTCGACGTTCGTCAACGCGAGGCTGGTGAACCCGTTGACGCGGGCCGTCCATCGCAGGGACACGAGGTCCAGCCAGCCGACGCGGCGTCGGCGCCCGGTCGTGGTGCCGTACTCGTTGCCGACCTCGACCAAGTGGTCGGCCACCTCGTCGTCGAGCTCGGTCGGGAACGGGCCGTCGCCGACGCGGGAGACGTAGGCCTTGGCGATGCCGACGACCTCGTCGATGGCGGTCGGGGGCAGCCCGGTGCCGGTGGCGGCGCCGCCGGCGGTCGTCGAGCTGGAGGTGACGAAGGGGTAGGTGCCGTGGTCGATGTCGAGCAGGGAGCCCTGGGCGCCCTCGAGGACGAGGGTCTGATCGCCCTCGGCGGCATCCAGCAGGCGGGCGCTGGCGTTGTCGATGTGGGGCGCCAGCGTGTCGCGCCAGCTGTCGAACCACTCGCGGATCTCGTCGCGACTGGGCGCCTCGACGCCCTCGGCCTTGCAGCGGCGTTCGAGGCCGCGCAGGGCGCGCTCCATCGTCCCGCCGTCGGGCCCGGAGCGGACGAGGTCGCCGATGCGGGCGTTGAAGCGGGACATCTTGGAGGCGTAGGTGGGCCCGATGCCGCGCTTGGTGGTCCCGATCGCGTCCTCGCCCTCCTCGTGGGCGGCGTCGAGCTCGCGGTGGTGGGGGAAGACGACGTGGGCGTTGTCGGCGACGACGAGCTCGCCGCTGAGCGCGTCGTCTGCTTGCAGGCCCTCGATCTCCTCGACGAGCGCCACCGGGTCGATCACGGTCCCGTTGCCGAGGACGGCGGTCACGTCCTCGCGGAGGATGCCGGAGGGCACCAGGTGCAGGCTGTGCTCGGTGTTCCCGACGACGACGGTGTGGCCGGCGTTGTTGCCGCCCTGGAACCGGGCGACGACGTCCGCGTCCGCGGCCAGGACGTCGGTGATCTTGCCCTTGCCCTCGTCGCCGTACTGGGCGCCGATGATGACGCTGGTCCCCGTCACGCGTCCAGCAAGGCGACGGTGACCTAAAGGCTTCCGCGTGGCTCGAGCTGCGCGCTCGGGGCTGGTTCCACGCGCGCCACCACAATGCTTGATACCGACCGGGCACGAAGTTGGGGATGGTGTCGTCGCACACGCAGCGGGCGCCGGGCTCCACGGTCGGGGGTGGCGGCGCTGGCGCGGGGTTCGAGCGGAGCGGCCTGCTGGCGAGACCGCCAGCCTGCCGTCGGCTCGGGCACCCGTGATGGCGACGACACCACCACCCGCGGGGTCCCTGGTGGGGCCCCGCGGTTCCCTTCACCTCTCACGGACCGCCCGTCGGCAACCTCGGCGCCGCTTAGCCGAGACGGCCGATGCCGAGATCGGCCTCGAGGGTCGAGGTCCCCTCGCCGAGCGTCTTGCGGCGCTCGAGGTGGGCCTCGAGGGGGCGCTTGAGGGAGGGCTCGAAGGGGTCGTTGCCGACGATGCGCTGGTCGCCGAAGACGAACGTGGGTACGCGCGTGACGCCGACGTCGTTCTGGGCGACATCGTCGATGCGGTCGAGCCGCCACTGGTAGCTGTGGTGGTCGATCTGCTCGAAGAAGGTCTCCACCTCGAGGCCGGCCTCGTCGACCACGTCGGCGAGCACGTCGCGGTCGCCGAGGTTCTCGCCGCGGCTCCAGACGGCCTCGAAGGCCTCGCTGTGGTAGGCTTGGAAGACGTCGTCGCCCTGGTCCCGGGCGTACAGGGCGCCGCGTAGCGCCAGGTTGGCGTTGATCGAGACGTCGGGCCCCTCGATGTCGGTGTCGACCTCGTCGGCGAGCCGCTGCAGGTAGTCTCGGCTGGCCTCGGGCGGCTCGTGATCGATCTCGCGGCCCTCGGGGATGGCGTTCGGATGGATCTCCCAGGGCAGGTAGTTGATCTCGACGTCGTACTCGCGCTGGAGGGCATCGGCCCGGTGCTTGCCGATGTAGGCGTACGGGCACACGTAGTCGAAGAAGACGTGGATCGTGGGCGTTCGTTCGGCCATGGTTGCCTCGACGTAGGGGCTCAGCCGGCATCAAGGTGGGGTCGAACTCGCCGGGTTAGCCTTCGTGGGGTGGCGAGCTCTGGTCCTCGCTGGCGTGATCTCGGGCTTTGGCCCACAGGTCCGGGAGGTGGCCCAGGCGGGCCACGAGCAGGCCCAGCCCGATGACGAGGTAGATGCCCGAGACGACGAGCAGGCCCTCGTAGGTGTGGAAGTACGGGTGGGATGCTGATCGTGAGGTCGACGAGGAGGACGACGGCGAAGAAGCTCTGGGCGGCCGTCAGCCAAATCTCGCCGGCCTGGCGGGCGCTGAAGGACAGGGAGTCGTAGTAGCCCAGGGAGAAGCTGTAGACGATGACCAGCGTCCCGATGAGCAGCGTCCACTGGTTCAGCTTCGAGGAGATCAGCGTGTTGAACGAGGCGGTGGTGCGGGCCTTGCGGACGAGGTAGGCGGTCGCGATGAACTCGGGGCTCTCGCTGGCCAGCGGGGCGACCCACTGGATCATGAAGAACGAGGAGAGCCCGATCATCGGCCCCAACGTCTCCAGGCCCTTGGCGAAGGGCTTGACGGCGATCAGGATGACGAACGCGGAGAAGGCGAACAGCGCCAGCACGGAGGCGATGCGTGGACCCCGGGCTAACCCTTGCAGGTAGCCGGGGACGCCCAGGTGGGTCTCCTCGCCGGCGTCGCCCTTCAAGATGACGGCGATGTAGGTGACGTACAGCCCGACGAGGAACAGGGCGTCGAAGACGTCGATGCCGTCGTTGAACGGGATGAAGAAGGCGTAGACCGTCGCGATGGCGAGGAAGATCAGCTCGATGCTGATCCGGTCGTTGAGGCGGACCTGGTCGGTAAGCAGGCCCTCGCGGCGCTCGACGGCCTGGTCGGGGTTCTTCATGGCGCGGTAGATCGCGTACAGCGCGATGCCGGACCAGCCGAGACCGATCAGGATCCGGTTGGCGCCGGTCATGTTGGCGACGGCGAGGTCGGCGGCGGCCTCCGAGGCCGGCGAGCCGGGGACGAGGCCGGCTTCCCAGGCGTAGAGCGCGTCCACGGCGTACTCGGGCGCCACCGCGATGACGGCGAGGACGGCGAGCGCGAAGGCGCGCGGGACGTCCTTCTCGGCGGTTTCGGCCGCCCAGGTTAGCACGAAGGCGGCGCCGAGCACGGCGGTGCCGCTGAGCGCGATCACCGCGACCGTCGGCAGGCTGCCGGCGGCTCCCGTCAGGCGGGCGACGGTCCACGGGATCGTCAACGCCACGACGAGGGTCAGCGCCGTGAGCGGATGGCGCAGGGTCTCGTCGCTGTCGACGATGCTCTCGTCCACGGCTGCGTGACTCGACAGGAGAGGTGAGGGAAAGGCGTGAGGGTTTCCCTCGCCCGCCGCCGCGGGGGATCGATCGTCTCCCTAGCCGCCGGCGCCCGACCAGGGCGGGGCCTCGTCGGGGACGTCTCCGGAGGTGTCGACGCGGGCCGGGCCCTGCCCGGCGAGGGTCTCGCAGGCGTGGGCGCACCGCCCGAACACCTCGTCGTACCAGTCCAGCTCCTCGGCGTCGATCCGAGAGAGGGCGTCGTTGGCCACCCAACACGCGTCGGCGCAGGCTGCCGCCACGCCGGTGAGGTGAGGCGAGCCTCGAGCCATCAGTCGGGCCGTCGTCGTGGCGAGGGCGGCGACGTCCCGGCAGACCGCGGCGGCCTGGGCACCCTCGGGTCCATCCTCATCCAGGCAGAGGTCGAGCGCGTCTTCGGCGGCCATCGCCGCCCTCAGGTATCGGTCGAGGACCTCGCGGGTCTCCCGTGTGACGTGGCGGAGCTCGCGGGCAGCCATGGTCGGCCGAGCCCTCGGTGGCGGTTTCACGGTTGAGGGACAAGAATGGCCGAGGTCCCGGCCGGCCGCGCGAGTCAAAGCAGCGGCCAGACGAGGAGGGCCACAAGCGTCAGGCCGCCGGTCAGCGTCACGCCGCGCGCGTCGTCGACGAGGTGGCCCACGAGGTCCACCGAGGGGGCGGTCCGGTCCCAGTGCACGCGCATGTGGTCCTCGTACTCGCGGACGTGGAGGCCGCGGCCGTCGTCCAGCGGCTTGCGGTAGTCGGCGCGCTGGCCCTTGGGGGTGCCAAGGGAGCGCCGGTAGCCGAGGTCGACGAGGTGGGCCTCGGGGATCGGGCGGATCCGCACCTCTTGGTGGGCGCCCTGCGAGAGGGCTCGTTCCTCCCACGTCTGCAACGCTTCCATCGCGGTCTCCGGGGAAACTGGACCCGGCGATCGGGCATAGATGCTGGCCCGGATATCTCCGTCTCCCTGCAGAGACTCTCGAGACCGGCCGGGCCCAGCGTCACTCGGCCGAGGCATTGGCCGGGGTCGCGTTGTAGCGGATCTCGTAGGTCCTGGCCTGCTGGATCGGGGCATCGAAGCCCTCCTGCAGAGGCTCGCCGTCGGCGAGGACCTCGATCTCGGTGCCGTTGGCGGCCTCGTAGATGTCGCCGGTGTCGGTCTCGATCCGCTGCTCGTGGGTCTCCCAGCCGAGCGTGGCGAACAAACAGCCCAGCGAGGGGCGGTCCTCGTGGACGTGGATGCGGGCGCCGTCGGCGTCCGCCGAGCCGTCCTCGAGGCGGACCGCGCTGGACTGGTCCTGGTAGCGGGACGGGGAGAAGTCCCACGGCTCGGAGCTGTTGAGCCGGACGTCGAGCTCGGCGTGCTCGTGCACGGCGGTCCCGCCGACGTCCGGGCAGGGTGAGACCGCGGCGGTGCTGTTGTAGCGGAGCACGTAGGTTCGTCCGTGCTCGAGGCGGGTGTCGAAGCCGTCGGGGCTGCGTGAGCCGTCGACGAACACCTCGAAGGGCGTGTCGTCGGTCGTCTGGTACGTGGTGCCGTCGTCGAGGATCAGCCGATCGTGGTCGACGTTCCAGCCCAGGGCCTCGAGCATGCAGCCCATCGTGGCGCCGCCCTCGTGCAGGTGCACGATCGCTCCGCCGGCGTCGCGGTCGCCGGCCTCGAAGTGGATGCTACGGTCGGCCAGCTGGTAGCGTTCGGGGGAGAGGTCGAAGGGGCGCTCGCTGTCCAGGTACAGCTCGATGCGGGCGTGGTCGTGGGTGCGCTGGCCGTCGAGCGTCTCGCTGCAGGAGGCCGGCTCCGTTTGCGCTCGCTGGGTGTCGCCGTTGCCCTCGTCCTGGACGCCCGGGGGCGTGGTGGAGGCGGGGCAGTCGATCCCGGCGACGCTGGATGCGAAGGTGTCGGAGGCGTCGGCCTCGTCGGCCTGGTAGACGTGCAGCTCGGCGTGGCGGGGCATCTCGGGCGTGTGGCCCGGCATCGGACCCTTCATCGGGACGCCCATCAGGCTGGGCGCCTCGGCGTCGGCATCCTCGACGGCCTGGATGTACTCGACGCCCAGGAACCGCTGGTCGCCGGGCGCGGTGCTCTCGATGTCGTCGGTCGTCGGCAGGAAGACCAACGCCTCGGGATCGGTGGGATCGAGCTCGCCGTCGACGCGGTCGTGGTCGATCCAGTGCACGCCTTCGTCGGGGGCGCAGAAGGGATCGGGTTCGTAGCCGGCGGCCTTCGCGGCGTCGGGCGTGGTGAGGCCGTCGGCGGCCTCGCGGGCGATCGACCGGGCGTGCTCGGCGTCCGAGGGGCCGGTGCCGGCGCAGCCCGCGAACGCGGCAGCCACGAGCACGATGCCGAGCCCGGCCGCTCTCCCGCCGTCGAACATGTCCAGGCCACGGTGGGGGTCCTTCTTCAATCCCGAGGGGAACGGGCCAACGGCGGGGCTCCGCGAGCGCGGTGGGAGCTGGGCACACAGAGACGCGGAGACACAGAGCCACAGAGCCGGGCATCCGGCTGAGGCTCGGAGGCCGCCCAGAGCGCTGAGTGGACCAGGATGGCGACGATGTAGCTATGGCGTCCGGGGGCGAGGGTCGAGAGAACCGGCCCACGAAGCCCATGTGGGGACCCCTTTCATCGTCGGGTGTCGAGGCACCCATCGTCGAACCATGTCGCCCGCTCGCCCGGTCGAGATCGTCCGTCGTCTTCCCCTCGTCCGCCGGCCCCTCCAGAGGGTATCGCTGCCCAGGTCGATCCTCTGGGCCTGTGGGCCTCTGTAGCTTGGGTGCTCGGCGCCCACCGGTCCTGCGTCGACCGTTACTCCCCGTCGGCGAAGTCTTGGTCGATGCGGGTGAGCTCGGGCCGGTCTTGGCCCTGGTACTTGGAGCCGCGGTCGGCGCCGTAGGGGACCTCGGCCTCGCTTTTCATCTCGTGGACGACGATCTGCGAGATCCGCATCCGGGGGTGTAGGGCGACGGGCACCTTGCCGAGGTTCGACAGCTCGAGCGTGATCTTGCCCTCGAACCCGGGATCGCAGAGGCCGGCGGTGGCGTGCACGACGATGGCCAGACGGCCGAGGCTCGAGCGTCCCTCGACGAACGCGACGAGGTCGGGCGGGAGCTCGATGCGTTCCAGCGTGGAGGCGAGCGCGAACTCGCCGGGGTGCAGGATGAAGCGTTCGCCCTCTTCGATCTCGACGCGGTTCGTGTACTCGTTCTGGGTGTTGGCGTCCTCGGGGTCGATGTAGGGGACGTGGGTCGTCTGGTACGTGACGAACTCGTGGCCCAGCCGGAGGTCGATGCTCGAGGGCTGGATCTGCAGCTCCGGGTCGTCGAGCGGATCGACGACCAGGTCCCCCTCCGCCAAGCGCTCGCGGATGTCCCCGTCGGACAGGATCATCAGCGGGGCACCGTCGCCTCTCGTTATAATCGGTAGGGGGAGACGGAGACCAGCGGAGGGCCCGTGCACCGGCGTGGAGAGCGTGCTTCGATCACGGTCGGGGGCCGGGAGGTCCGTGCACGGGCCGAGGCCCCCTCGAACGGAGGCCCCGCCCGAGGGCGTCCTCGGAAGCCTGTGGGGTACCTGGGAGGGGCCACGGGTGCGCGCCGTTGCCGCCGCGAGGGGCGGCTCTCGGGCTCGCACCCGGGACGGGGCCCGCATCCTTAATCCCGAGCGAGGCGTTGGTCGACCGTGTCCTCCGTCCGCGTCCACCTGCTCGGCGGCCTCAACGAGATTGGCGGGAACAAGTTCCTCGTCGAGGACGGCGACGACCGGGTCCTGTTGGACTTCGGGATGAGCTTCGGCGCGCGCAAGACGTACTTCGACTCCTACCTGCAGCCGCGTACGACGACGATCCTCACCGACCTGATCGATCTCGACCTGTTGCCGGACGTCGACGGGCTCTACCGGCAGGATCTGGTCGATCTGGCGTGGGAGGAGCTCGACAGCGAGCCGCCGGAGAGCGCCAAGGCCTACGAGGAGCGCACCGGCGAGCCCTTCGTGCACGGCGCGTTGCTCACGCACGCCCACCTGGACCACTTCGGCGACATGGCGTTCCTGGACCCGGACATCCCGGTGCACTGCACAGCGACGACGCAACGCATGCTCGAATCGATCGACCACCTGGGCTCGGGCGGCATCGGCGAGGAGATCGTCGAGGTGCGCGAGCGCTCGATCGAACAGCTGGGCTCGGGCGCCTACTTCCCCGGCGACGACGACGTCAAGACCCAGCGGCGCGAGCGCACGATCGAGACGTGCCCGGTCGGCACCGCGTTCACGATCGGGCCCTTCGACGTGACGGCCGTCCCGGTCGACCACAGCGTGCCGGGCGCCGTCGCCTTCCACGTCCGCACGCCGAGCGGCGCCGACATCTTCTACACCGGCGATCTCCGGTTCCACGGACGCTTGACGACCCGAACCCAGCGCCTGCGCGAGTACGCCGAGGGCCTGGAGCCGGACCTGTTGCTCGCCGAGGGCACGCGGATCACGGACGCGGCCGCCGAGGACGAGGCCGGCGTCGAGCGCGACGTGGCCGAACTGCTGGAGAACTGCCCCGGGCTCGGCGTCGTCGAGTTCGGCTGGAAGGACACCACGCGCTTCGACACGATGCAGCAGGTCGCCGCCAAGACCGACCGCACGCTCGTCGTCGACCCGCGGTTGGCCTACCTGCTCAAGCAGCTCGACCACCGCCAGGACGTGCCCTCGCGCTCACCCGAGCGCTACGATCACGTCGAGCCCTACCTGCTGCGCCGGGGCACGATGCGCTACAACCCCAGCGACTACACCCGCCGCAAGCACGAGGCCGGCTACAAGACGAAGTGGGATCGGGACACGATCAAGCCCGCCTGGAAGGCCAACGACCAGGTGACGCTGAGGGATCCGTTGGCTCACCTGCAGGGGGGAGTGCGCGCCACGGACATCCGCGAGAACCCGCAGGACTACCTCTTGCACTTGTCGTACTGGTCGATCCAGGACCTGATCGATGTCGATCCGCCGCCGGGGTCGCGCTGGATCCGGTGTCTCACGGAGCCGTTCAACGAGGAGATGGCGCTCAACATCGACCGCCAGCGCAACTGGCTGGATCGCTTCGGGCTCGACCACAATCTGCCCGAGACGCCGGGCGGTCCGCCGGGCGCGTTGACGGGCCTCACCCACGTGAGCGGGCACGCGGCCGGCCCCGACCTGGCCGAGTTCTACCGCTCGATGGCGGCCGACCGGATCGTGCCGATCCACACCGAGAAGCCGCGCGCGTTCCACGACGTGCAGAAGGACGTCGTCCTCTTCGAGGGCAAAGGCTTCGCCGAGGCGGCGCGGGGCGAGGCCGTCGTCGAGGTCTAATCTAAAATGGCGCCGTCAGTACTTCCACCCCATGTCGTCGAATTTAAATGCTCAAGCAGGTAAATAGAGTTGTGTCATTCCCGCCTGCGAAGTGGTGAAAAGAGATGCCAGAGAACCTCTCGAAGGAAGAAAAATGGGTCTTACGCCTAATCTACGCCCCCAACAACCCTTCGAGAGATCACGACACTTGGATTTACGGGCGGACCCGACTCATGAAGGCAGTCTTCCTGCTAGACCGGCACCTAAAGGAAGAATTTGGAAGAGAGACCGGCTTCGATTTCCGACCCCACAAATACGGCCCTTACGCGGATGAACTTTGGCAGACTGTCTTAGACCTCTCTGAGAAAGGCCTGTTGGTCATCGTTGAAGGCGAAGAACCCGAACAGTCCGTAGAGAAAATACAGCTTACCAACAGAGGCACGGATATAGCTAGACAGCTATGGCGAGACACCGCTTCCGAGGTTAGGGAAATGGTGACCTGGCTGAAATATCGCCATATATCCCAATCTCTTCATAGTTTACTCAGTTTTGTTTATAATGAGTACCCGTCAATGGCCACTAACTCGGAAATCGCGGACGATTATCTCGCCTGAGGACTTCCCTTGTCTGTAGAATTGCCAAGCCAGCTCTTTTTCACCCTCACGGCAGCCTGCTTCGCTTCCTTCCTTTACTTTCAAAACAGAGTGGATAACCACCATAATGAGATAGGTGATCGTAGCGAAACGCTCCGTAACTGGCGATGGAGCAACGTCAGCGAACAGCTTGGCCATTATGTCAGTCAGACCATCAACGACTGGGGCGACAAGATCACGAACGAGATCGAGGACGGAGCCGACCTCGAAGACGCCGGGCAAGAAGAGATGATTGTTAACCTCATCGAGATTGACCACGAGCCGCAAAGGCTTGGTGATTTCGTTGAGGAGTTTCAGGCGAGGGAGGAGATAACGTCTCTGGAGGAGACAATAAGGGAAAAGAATGTCTCATTGAGGAGATGGATGCTCGGGCTGGGAATCCTCTCCTTCGCCCTCGGAATCCTCTTTTCCCAGGTTGCTATCCCGGAAAATGCCGTTGTCCTCTCGGCGGCCCTCGTGGGAGCGGCAGTGACGAAACCGGTCGGGGACGTTCAACAGCTCCGCAAGGCGAAGGCAGAGTTTGAGGAACACTGGGAGGAATATCGTCCTACTTAGCACGCCCGCTCGGCGACGACGCTCCGAGTCGGGTCCTCGTAGGTCCCATCCAGCGGGCTGGGCTGGTAGGACCGGTGCAGGCGCACACGCTCAACGTCGCCGTCGACGACCTGCTGGGCGTGCTGGCAGGCCCAGTCCACGTAGGGGCCGGGGAGCACCTCGCTGTCCTTGACGTGGCCCATGTACTTGCGGTGGCGGAACGTCTCGAAGGCCTCCCCGGCGTGCGCGGGCCGCTCGAAGCCGAGGGGACCGCCGTCGTGGGCGTCGACCGAGCGTCCGTCGGCGAGCTGGGCTTCGGTCTCGTACCAGCTGTAGGCGGTGGCGGGGTCGGGCGCGAACACGCCCCATCGTTGGACGTCGAGGTTGGGGTCGTCGATCGCGTCCGGCAGGTCGGTGTCGGTGACGTGGGCGCCGCTGAACACGAGCATCCAGGCCAACAAGGCGAGGCCGGCGGCTGCGCAGAGGCGTCGACCGACGCGGGCCAGGCCCCCTTGTACATGGCCTCGGTCGCCCACCGGGAGGCGAGCCGCCAGCCGGTCCCTCAGCCAGGGCCTGCTCGATGGGTCGACGAGCGCCGGCGGGGGCCACCGGTCCCGCCAGCGTGGGGGAACCCTCGCGGTCACTGCCTCCCAGACCGGCGTCGTGAGGAAGGGGACCAGCGCAGCCACGAGCACGAGGGGGAACAGGCCGACCGCCATCGTGGCCATCATGCCGACGAACGCACCCACGTAGGCCAGGGCGGCCGCGGCGCGCAGGCGGCCGGTCGTGGCCAGAAGGAGCAGGGAGGAGCCGGCGAGCAGGCCGACCCAGCCGTAGGTGAGCGCGGTCGTCACCAGCTCTTGTCGGGCGAGGAGCTTGCCGAGGGGGAGCGTCACGGCGTCGTTGGCCAGCGCGATCTGCAGCCCGTCGCCGGCGTACCAGTGGTCGCCGGGGTGCTTGAGGATCGCGTTGGCCGTGAAGACGACGATCGGCTGCACGAGCAGGGCCGCGGTCGCCGGGCTCGCGACCGTCTGGCGCGTGTCCTCGCGGCGGAGGGCATCCAGCGACCATCGCTCGCCCAGCGGGGTGACGAGCGCGACGAGCAACAGGATGCGCAGCAGGCGGTCGCCGGCGTTGAGCACGTGCGGGTTCCGCGCCTGCAGCGAGACCAGCAACACGAAGGACGCCAGACCGGTCCACCGGGTGCGGTACCCGAGGGCGAAGGCGACCGCGAGGGCGCCGGCGAGCACGAACAAGGACGCTTGGACCCAGGCTTCGCCGGAGAGGGCGTGCAGGGAGAGGTCGTTGAACTTGACGTACGTCGAGGTGAAGGCCGCCAGCGGGTAGACGCCCTCGTCGGTGTAGAAGAACCGCAGGTGCTGGGCGCGGTGGATCAGATCGCCGACGATCACCGCTCCCAGCACCATGCGCATCACGGCGAGGGCGCGCAGGTCGACGCTGAACCGGCGGCGGACGCCGGCCCAAAGCCCGGCCAGGCGGGCCCGCAGCTGGGCCCACCTCGACGCGGGTCGGGGGTCGGGGCGATCGCTGTCGGCCGACATGCCCGGCGCGGTCGACCACGCCTGGCGGGTTCATCAAGCCCTCGGCCTCGGCCGGTCGACGGGGTCGGGAGGACCAGCCGGCGAAGCCGACCGTCGGTTCAACCTTCGGGAAGGTCCACGTTGGGCCTTGGCCGCTCGCGGGAGAGGACCGAGACCCCAACGCCGGGCCCCTCCCACCGCTTCCCACCGTCTGCGTCGCCGCTATGCGGACAAGCTGCCTCGTCGTCGCGTCCCTCGTGCTCGTGTTCGGAGCCGCCGCCACGACCGCCCTCGCCGAGGGGGGTCCGCCCGAGCACGCGGCGGGCAACGGTCCGCCCGATCCGGGACCCGAGCGCGGGTCCCCGGCCCACGCCGCCAGCTCGCAGGCGGCCACCGAGGAGGGGGAAAGCGGCGACGATCCCACCCAATCGGCGGCGGACACGAGCAGCGAGGCCGCCACGGCCGAGGGATCCGACACGGGCGAACCGGAACCGTCGACGGCCGAGGACGTCGCTAGCTCCGGGACGAGGGACGACACCGCCGGCGGTTCCGACGCCACGGAGACGAGGACCGCGGACGAGAGCGTCGAGGACCTGACGCACGACCGGGAGGAGCCGGCCGCCCGCCTGGCCGTCCAGGCCACCGTCGAGCAGCAGCCGGCGCCCGAGGACGAGGTGGACCGGCCGCTGGCGGGCGACGACGTCGACCCGTCCTCCGGCGGCTCGGCGAACGAGGCGACCGCCAACGACGCCACCGCGCCGACCTCCGTGACCGGCCTCGTGCCGGGGGCGTTGATCGGTGCGATCGGCGTGCTCGCGCTGGCCGTCCACCACCAGCCCCACCGGACCCGGCGACGACCCGAGGCCCCCGACCCCGAGCCGGAAACGGCCGAGCCCGTCGACGAGCTCGAGGAGCCCGAGCCGACGACCTGCACCGATGCCGGCGACGGTGATCGGGGGGCGACGATGGACGCGGCGGCGACCGAGGGCGGGATCGTGGGCGTGATCACGGCCGGCCAGCAGGCCCTCGACGAGGGCGAGATCGAGGCGGCGATCGGCTGGTTCGAGACCGCGATCGAGCTGGCGCCGGGCCTGCAGGTGGCCCGCTTTTGCCTGGGCCTTTGCCTCGACGAGCAGGGCCGGCTCGGCGATGCCGAGCGAAAGCTGCGCCAGGCTCGCAAGCTCGAGGACGATCCGATGGCCGCCTACGCCCACGCCAGCGTGCTGGCCCGCCTGGGCCGCTGTAGCCAGGCCCTCGACGCCCTCGAGCGCCTGGCCCCCCGCGTCCCCGAGCTGCGCGACCGGCTGCGCGAGGACGACGAGATGGCCAACCTGCGCGACCACCCGCGCTTTTTGGGCCTGCTGGGCGAGCTGTAGGCCGACCGGTCCGGCGGGGAGCGATCCCCCGCCGGTACACTCATACCAGACGAATGAATACCCGTTGATATGAACGAGGCCTCATTCTATCGGTGCCTCGCCGACGGGACCCGGCTGGCGGTGCTCCACCACCTGGCCCGGGAGGGCCCGGCCTCGGTGTCCCAGCTGGCGGACGCCACCGACCAGGAGCAGAGCAACCTCAGCCACCACCTGGCCGAGCTGCGGGACTGCGGGCTGGCCGTCGCCGACCGCGAGGGCAAGCGGCGGCTGTACCGCTTGGCCCACCCTCGGCTGGCCGATCTCCTCGAGGAGGGGGCCTGGCTGGTCGACCACATCGAAGCCAGCGACCCCGAGGCCTGCCGCGCGGAGGGCTGTTGCTGATGGGCGGCCGGCACCCGCGGGCCGAGCTGGCCGAGGCGATCGGCGTGTTCGCGCTCGTGCTCGCCGGTTGCGGGGCGATCGTGGCGGATGGCTTCGTGGCGGGCGCGAGCGTCTCCCACGTCGGCGTCGCCTGGACCTTCGGGTTGACGATCGCCGTGATGGTTTACGCGCTCGGTCACGTCAGCGGCGCCCACTTCAACCCGGCCATCACGCTCGGGTTCGCCGCCATCGGGCACTTCCCCTGGCGGCGGGTGCCCACCTACATCGGGGCCCAGCTCGCGGGGGCCACCGCCGCGGCCGGCACGCTCCTCGTCATGGTGGGGCCGGTGGGGCAGCTGGGCGCCACCGTGCCGGCCGCCGAGCTCTCGGTGACCGGCGCCGTGCTGGCCGAGACGCTGGCAACCGCGCTGCTGGCGTTCGTCATCGCGGCCGTCGCCACCGACGACCGCGTGCCCGAGGCCGCCGGCGGGCTGGCGATCGGCTTGGCCGTCACGATCGGCGCCCTCTTCGCGGGTCCGCTGACCGGTGGCAGCATGAACCCGGCCCGCACCCTCGGACCGGCCGTCGTCTCCGGCACTTGGTCGATGGTGTGGATCTACCTCGCGGCCCCCGTCGTGGGATCGATCGCGGCGATGTTCGGCTACGAGCTTGTGCGGACGGTCGACTACGAGGACGTGCGGACGCCGCGGGCCCGACCGAGCGAGACCGCCGCCGACACCGAGCCGGAGGTGGCCGGATGAGCCCCGAACCCGTCCGCCTGTACTTCGCGTGCGTCGGCAACAGCGCGCGCAGCCAGATGGCGCAGGCGTTCTGCGAGGAGGTGGGCGCCGACCACGTCGAGTGCCTCAGCGGCGGCACCGACCCGCTGGGTCGGGTCCGCGAGAAGGCCCTGACCGTCATGGATGAGATCGGCCTCGACCTCTCCGACCACGCGAGCACACCCGTGGACGAGGAGGACCTCGAGGCCGCCGACGCGATCGCCACGATGGGCTGCGGGCAAGCCGCCATGCCGGTGTTCGAGCCCTACGACGTGGCGGACTGGAGCCTCGACCACCCGGACTCGCTGGACGAGTACCGCGAGACGCGCGACGAGATCCGAGGGCGGGTCCGCGCGCTGCTCGCCGAACACGAGGCCCTGGCCGAGGACGGCTGACCGGACCGCCACCTCCGACGAAGCAGGGACAGGGCGTGTCGGCCTCGGTCACCCACCGGGGCAGCTCGTCGGAGACCGCAACGTTGAGGCCGTTGCTCGGCCTCGACGAGTCGGGCGATGGGGCCGAGGGAACCGCCGGCCCGGCCGAGGCCCGACCCCGCAGGGCACGAGGCAGACGACGATGGATTGGCACGTGGCAGCCTGGGTTGCGACCGGTTCGGCGGGCGGCGGTCTCGCCCGCTGGTGGATCAGCGAGCTCCTCACCCGCGGGGATCTGCCCTGGGGGACGTTGACGGTGAACGTGCTCGGCAGCTTCCTGCTCGGCCTGCTGTTGGGTACCGAGCCCGGCACGGAGTGGGTGACGCCGGCCGCTACCGCCGCCGTGGGCGTGGGGTTCTTGGGCTCGTTCACGACGATGAGCACGTTCAGCTACGAGACGGTCGCCCTCGGCAGCGACGGGAGCCTCGGCTGGGCGATCGGGTACCTCGCGCTCACGCTCGTCGCCTGCCTCGCCGGCGCCCTGATCGGACGCTGGGGGGCGCAGTCGATCTGAGGATCTACTCGTCCAGCGCGAACCGGCGCGGGCCGGCCTCGAAGCCCTCGGCCTCGACGACCTCTTGCCCGTTGCGTGCCTCGATCTCCAACCCGTCGGCCATCGGACGGTCCATGCCCTCGTAGACCGACCGGCGGTCGGCTCGCAGCGCGTCTTGGGGCAGCTGGGTGATCCGGTCGGCGATCTTGCCGGCCCGGGTGCGCTCGCCGCCCTCGGGCACGAGATCGTTGACGAGGCCGATCTGGGCGGCATGTTCGGCCCGGAGCACCCGGCCGGTGAGCACCAGCTCGAGCGCGCGACCGAGGCCGACGATGCGCGGGAGTCGCTGACTGCCGCCGTCGACGAGCGGGACCCCCCACTCGCGGTTGGTGGCGCCGAAGGTCGCCTCCTCGCCCGCGACGCGGAGATCGCAAAGGCAGGTCAGTTCGAGACCGCCGGCCAGGGCTGGACCCTGGACGGCCGCGATCACGGGGACGGGCGGGAACGGTTGGCGGGTCGGGCCTAAATAGCCCTCCTCGCCGGAGACGAACGCCTCGCGCTCGGGGTCCCCCAACTGGAAGCCGTCCCCGGGACCCAGCGTCTCGAGGGCCTCGAGGTCGGCGCCAGCGCAGAAGGCGGGACCGTCGGCGGCGAGCACCCCCGCGCGGACGTCGTCGTCACCGAGGCGGGCCCAGGCCTCGAAGAGCTCGGCGGCCATCTCGCCGTCGATCGCGTTGCGCTTGTCCGGCCGTGAGAGCACGATCTCCAGCACCGGCCCCCGACGCTCCGTGCGGACGGTCTCGCCCATCGCTATGCCCAGGGAGCCACTCGACCAAGACCCCTGGGATACACATGTCGACGCTAAGAGGTTACATATTTGCCGAGGCGGGGGGATGCGTCGGCAGTGCGATGAGGCACTGGCGGCGATCGACGGGCGTGAGGGTCACCCTAGCGAGGGCGACCCAAATAGGACCGCGTTCGTCCACAAAGACTATATCGGCCCGTGGTTTAGGTCAGCCTAAGCCGGGAGCATGGATCCCGGGAGGACCCCCACATGGCGTTCGTCACCGAGGCCGCGCTCATCGCGCTCCGCGAGGGACTCGAGGCGCTGTTGATCACCGGCATCCTGCTCGGCCTGGTGTCACGGCTGGGTCGGCCCGACGTCCGCAAGCACGTCTGGGCCGGGTTCGGCGCGGCCGTGATCGCCAGCGTGGGCGCGGGCTGGCTGATCTACGAGCACCTGTTCACGGCCTTCGAGGAGGGCGGCTACGGCGCCTGGTTCGAGCTGGTGGCCATCCTGTTGGCTGTCGGCACGCTGACCTACATGGTCTTCTGGATGTGGAGCCACACCACCCAGGTCCTCTCGGAGGCCAAAGAGCAGGTCCGCGAGGCCTTGACGGCGGGATCGGTCGCCACGATCGTGGCCATCACGTTCCTGAGCGTCGTCCGCGAGGGCCTCGAGACCGTGCTGTTCTACGCGACGCTGGCGACCGAGCACGCCATGCTCGACCTCCTGTGGAGCGGCGCGGTCGGCTTCGCCGTCAGCGCCGGCCTCGTGTACCTCGTGCTGCGCGCCAGCCGGCACGTGAACCTGCAGCGGTTCTTCCAGGTCACGGGCGCCTTCCTGCTCGTCGTCGCGGCGATGCTGCTCACGCACGCCGTCGAAGCGCTCACCGAGCTCGGCTTCTTGGCCCCGCAGGCGGCCCTGTGGGACACCTCGTGGCTGTTGGCGCCCGACTCCGTCCTCGGCCGCATCCTTCACGCCGCCGTCGGCTACACGGCCGCGCCCACCCTGTACCAGGCGCTGGCCTACCTTGGGTACCTCGCGATCGCCGGCGGCGCCTTCCTCTACCAGCAGGGCTTCTTCACCACGGCGACGACGCAGGGCCGCCAGCTGCGGCCCGGCCGCGTCGGCGCCGTCGCGCTCGCGCTCGTGCTCGCCTTCTCGACGGTCGGCATGGCCGCCCAGGACCCCGTCGAGGGCCTGGGCACGGCGGCGACCGGCCACGACCACGGTCCCTCCGCCCACGGCGACGAGGCGCCGACCGGCGAGGAGCTGCCCGACGACGCGACCGTGGGCGTCATGCTTCGCTCCCACGGCGAGCCCCTCGAGTACAACGCGACGACGTACGTGGAGTTCGCCGAGTTCACCCGCAACCTGCTGATCCAGCTCGGGTTCGAAGAGCTGCTCGCGATCGACCAGGGCACGGTGCTCGTCGACGAGGACCGTCCCCACGCGAACGAGCCGCGCCCGATGCCGGACTACATGGACGCCTGGCTCGAGCACCACGCCGGGCCGGCCACCTACGTCGGCAGCCCGGTCCCCGACCGTCAGCAGGTGCCCGCCGTGGACGGCATGTACGTGATGCCCGGCGGCCCCGGGCTGGGCGAGCCCGACATCCTCGAGGCGGCCGGTCTGGGCGCGTGGAAGGACTACCGGCAGATGGAGAACGCCAGCCAGATGCACGAGGCCAAGACCGAGGTGCTCGACCGCATCGAGCAGACGCTGGACGAGCGCTTCGACGGCGAGCTCGTCGTCGAGCGCGCCCACCACATCCGCCCGATGGTCGATCCGAGGGACGAGAGCGTCTCCGCCAGCGCCGAGCAGCTGGTCGAGGCCGACGTCGACGTGATCGTCGACGCCTACACCAGCCACCTGCACAGCGACATCATGAACGAGTGCATGAAGGAGAAGGCCTTCCACGAGGCCCTCGACGAGCACGGCTACGAGGGCCGCGTGCTCGAGGCCGGCCCCAGCGGCCTGACGGACACCTTCGCCCAGGGCATGGCCGACGCGATCGCCGACAAGCTGACCGCCTACCCGCAGAGCGAGGACGTCTGGCTGTCCCTCACCCATCACGGTGCCGACCCCGATCTGGACAGCCAGTGCCGGGACCGCAAGGATCCCTACGTGAACCAGACGATGGCGATGTTCGCCAACGTCGAGGCCGCGCTCGACAACCGCTCGCTGGCGCCGAACACCTCGATCCACCAGGTGTACGGTGCCGGCGCCGACGACCCCGACGACGGCATCTACTCGCCGACCGAGGCGGTCGAGAACGCCAGCAAGCAGGGCCACGAGCTGTTGCTCGACGTGCCTTACGAGCTGCCCGGCGACGGGTTCGACAACCTGGTCAACCACCGGCTCAGCTACGACCTCGATCCCCGCCAGGCCCCCCACTACGACGCCGACTACCAGACCCACCTCACCCGGCAGAACGTGGAGATCACGATCACCTCGAGCGCGTTCGGTCACGAGACGCGCGCTCAGGCCCAAGTCGACACGATCGTCGACGCCATGGACCCCCTCTTCGAGACGGAGACTGACACCTGATGCCCCGAGACCGATCCCCGATCCGGTTCGCGCTGCTGGCTGCGATCGTCGCTGCGCTGCTCGCCCCCACCGGCGTGGCCTTCCACCTCAGCGCCGGCGCCGAGGACACCGCCGGTCTCTCGAAGGCCGAGCCGCCGGCCGACACCGACGAGGAGCTTTGGGACCGCGGGACGGACACCGGCTGCGCCGAGCCCGAGGGCGCCCGAACGCTCACCGCCGACGGGTTCTGCGGCGAGCTCGTGTACAACCAGGGCACCGAGATGAATACGACGAGTCCGCCCGACCAGGCGGCGGGCGCCGACGAGGCCATCACCGTCGACCTGCAGTTCGCCACCTACGTCGGCCTGTACGGGACGACGGCGTGCGAGCCCTGGTGCAACAGCCCGGGCACCTACGACGCCGTGCACGAGGCCGGCGCCAGCGTCGGCCTGACGCCAACTCCCGGGGAGGTCGACGACGGCGGCACGCAGGCCTACGGCGGCAACCTGTACGCGGTCTCGCCGATGCAGGCCTACGACGCGGCCGGCCAAGGCTGGCTGCTGCCGGTCACCGACACGAGCTTCGTCGCCTTCGTCACCAATGACGAGGGCGACCCGGTCGACGAGGACCGCCTGTCGACGATCGTCACCGACGAGAAGAACGGCGGCGGCCTCGACCCGACGGCTACCGCCAAGGTGTGCGCGTTCACGCCCGAGGCCCACCTCGGCACGCACGCGCCCGACGCCGGCCGCTGCGAGGTCGAGCTGGACTGGATGGGCACCGGCGAGGACGAGAACGAGCCCTGCGAGGCCGAGACCTACGTCTGCGGTCAGGCGCAGCCGGCCTGGCGCGGCACGACGATGTGCCCGATGTGGCACGCCGCCTGCTATCTGTCCGACGCCTGGAACAGCGCCCACCACTTCGCCGTCTGGCACGGCGTCGTCGCGCCGAGCCCGCCGGACAAGTGCGGCGCCGCCGAACCGGGCTTCGATACGAGCTCCACTGCGTTCCTCGCCCACGATCTCGACATCTACGAGCCGCCCAGCGACGACACGCCGGCCCAAGGCGTGCCCTTCGTCTGGGACGAGGCCTCCGAGAACGTGCCCGGCCTGGGTCCGCTGCGCGATGGACGCGCGCCGGACGTGGCCGACACGCCGGCCGGCGAGAACGTGACCGCCAGCCCCGCCGTCACCTCGCACGAGCCCGAGCCCAACGCCGACGAGTGGATGGGCATCCTCGAATCCAGCCACGAGGTCTCCGAGAACCGCACGCTGACCGACTGCCAGACGCTGGCCACCGGGGAGGAGGAGGCCGACCCGTGGGTGAACGTGATCGACGCGCACGTCACCCGGACCGCGGCCGGGTTCGGCACGCCTGCCGGCGCCGAGCCCGAGCCCGACCACCAGCCGCGCCCCAGCATGCGCGTCACCGGGCACGTGGGCCTGTTCACCGACGTCGAGGACGACGGCGACTACGAGCAGGCGCCCGGCTCGGAGGTCTTCTCGATCGAGGACCACGGCGCCTACCCGATCCTGTGGGACCACCACGCCGCGGGCGAGGGCTGCTCGTTCCGGTCGGGGACCACGATCGGCGACCTCGCGACCGGGGCCGGCTACGCCGACCCGACCGGGTTGGCCATCACGCTGCGCCTCACCGACGGTGTGCTGTCCAACCCGCAGACCGGCGAGACGCGGGTCGTGGCCGAGCCGACGGCCGTCGTGATGCTCTCCGAGGGTCTCGACCAGGCCGACCCGGTGGTCCAGGATGCGATCGACCGAGCCGCCGGTGACCGACCCGTCGTCGCGATCGAGGACGCCTTCCAGCCGCAGTGCGGGGAGCCGACGGGCGGCTTCACGAGCAGCTGGCAGATCGCCGGCGAGCCGCTGGAGGGCGACGGCCTGGCGGCGGCCGCGATCGTCACGGTCGCGGACGACCAGCTCGGCGGCGGGGACGCCGCCGTGCCCGCCAGCCCGGTCCCGCTGGGGTCGGCCACGCACGCCACGCACGTCTGGTGGGACGTGGATCCCTTCGAGCCCCGCCTCGACTGAACCGGAGACGGCACGATCGCGGTTGGCAGCGAACACGCAGAGGAGAAGGGGCCGATCGGGCCGCTCGGAGCAGACGACCGACGATCGGCGCCGTGAAGGCGCAGGCAACAGGAGGGCTGGGGCCGAGCCCGCCGACCGGCGGATCCCTCCCCGCCTCCTTCGATGCGGTGGGCGTGGTGTCGACCTGGGGTGATCCCGGTGACCGGTGACCCCACCGGCCCCTCATGCCCTCTCCTCGATCTTGTCTTTTCCCTCCCTCCTCTCGTCTTCCCCCTTCCCACCGCTACCTTCCATCCTCTGTGTGTTCTCTGAGCCTCTGTGCCTCTGTGGTCGGGTTCGTCAATGGGAGCGCTCTCGGCCCCGCACGACGGGCCCCAGATCGGTCCAGGCGACGTCGACCGGGGCGCCATAGCAGTCGGACAAGGGCTCCTCGGCCAGCACCTCGCGGGGCGGGCCTTGGGCCACGATCGTGCCGGCGAGGAGCACGACGCGGTCGGCGCGGGCGGCGACGGTCGGGTCGTGGGTCGCCAGCAGGACGGCGTGGTCCTCGGCGTGGTCGGCCAGCCTTGGCCACACGCGGGCGGTGTGGGGTGGGTCCAGCGGGCCGAAGGGTTCGTCGAGGAGCAGGTCGCGCGCGCGGCTGAGGGCGCCGGCCAGACCCACGAGCGCGCGCTCGCCGGCGCTGCCGCGGGAGACGAGCTCGGGGCCCTCGTACCCGACGCGATCCAGCCACGCCTGCGGGTCCTCGGCGCCGTGGGCGCGCACGAGCTCGACGGCCTGCATGTCGACGGGCTCGGGCGGGCGAGCTCCCAGGAACGCCGTCGGACCCTGCTCGAGGGTGCCGCTGTGGTTCAGTTGACCGGCCAGCGTCTGCAAAAGCGTGGTCTTGCCGGCGCCGTTGGGGCCCATGAGGGCCACGACCTCGTCGCCGACGGTCAGCTCGCTGGCGAACAGGACGGGTTCGTGGCCGCGGCGGACGCCCAGCTCCTCAACGCGGATCAGCGGGCACCACCTCCCGAGCCAGCAGCAGGCTCGCGACGATCAAGGTCAACACGCCGACGGGCAGCTCGCCCGGCCAGGCGAGGGCTTGCCCGATCCCGTCGAGGGCCAACCCCACGCCGGCGCCGGCGGCCAGGCCGCCTGGGGCCGCCAAGCGGGGATCCTCGCCGACGATGGGGCGGGCGATCGCGGTCGCGATGAGGCCCAGCCCGGCCACGACGCCGGCGACGAGCACGGCGCCGGCGGAGGCCAGCACGGTGACGAGTGCGGCCGCGGAGGCCTCCTCGTCCAGGCCGGCGCGGGCCAGCGCCAGTTGGCGCCAGCGCGCCCAGGCGAGGCCGAGCGCGCCGAGCACGAGCGCTCCCCCGATCGCGGTGCGGAGCCAGGTCGCTTGGGTGAGGGCGCCGCCCAGGGAGGCGTGCAGGAACGCGGTCGCGGTCGTCGGGGTGAGCCCGGGCCCGACGAACAGGCCCAGCGCGGCGAGGCCGACGACGGCGCCCGCGACGGCGACGCCGCGGGTCAGCGTGGCCGACAGGCCCGCCGAGCGGCGCGTCAGCCAGGCGACGAGGCCGGCGCCGACCAGGCACGCGATCGCTTGCCCGGCGACCGGCACGGGGAGCAACAGGCCGGGCAGGGCGCCCCAGGCGGGACCGGCGAGGGTCGCGTCGATGCGGATCTCGCGGGCGCGGGCTTGGGCGCCGACGGCGGCGAGCCCGAACCCGGCACCCATCACGAGCCCGGCGACGGCGATGCGGGCTCGTAGGTTCACGATCGTGCCCGCGACCTCGATCGAGAGGGGCCGAGGGAAGACGACGACGCGGGCGACGAGCGTGCCGACGGTCACGATGGCGAGGCCGACGAGGCCGGCCAGCCAGCGCCTACGCACGTTGTCGCACCCCGGCGGCGAGCCCGATGGCGAGCCAGGCGGCCCAGGCGGCCAGCGGGGCCGGTTGGGGGTCCTCGGCGCCGCCCTCGGAGGTGTTGGGCTCCTCGTCCTCGCCTGAGGGCTCGGGCTCCGGCTCGGCATCGTCCGTGGGCGCCGAGGGGTCTTGGTCCTCGGGGCGGGCGGGATCGTCGTCGCCGTCGTCGGCCTCGATCTCGACGGTGGCCTGGCTGGCGAGGTCGTCGACGGTGACGGTCAGGTTGTGTTGGCCGGGGTCGAGATCGTAGCCGGAGACCGTCGGCGGGCGGCCTTGGCCCTCGTCCAGCGAGCGGTCCCCGGTCGCGACCCGCCAGTCGCCGGTCGCGTCGGTGTTGACGATCAACCGGGCTTGGCCCGCGTCGGTGCGGGCGTCGAGCTGGAGGCTGGGATCCAGCGGGAACGAGCGGACGCCCTGCTCGTCGCTGCCGGTCCAGACGCCGGTGGCGTGGAGGGCGGGTCCGTGGTTGGCCTTGGCGTCCGAGCGCCGGTCGAGGATCTCGCCGTCGTCGGCGTCGAGGCGGTAGATGGGGCTGCGCACCGAGTCGGAGGGGGGGCAACAGCCGGCCTCGAACACCCAGTAGGGAACCCAGGCGACGCCCTCGTCGTCGACGGCGAGGCTGTCGGCGATCGTGTAGCGGCCGCTGCCGCCCAGCTCGACGTCGGGATCGTCGCTGAGGGGGTTGAACTCCCAGGCGATCTTGCCGCCGGAGACCTCCAGGGCGCGCACCGTGCCGCGGATGTCGCCCACGATCGCCAGCCCCTCGTGCAGTGAGGGTGAGGCGGGGACGCGGGAGTCGAAGGCCGTCTCCCAGATCAGCGAGCCGTCGGAGAGGCTGCGAGCCTGCACGGCGTTGCCGTCGCGCAGGGGCACGAGCACGGTGTCGGCCACGACGGCGGGGGCGCCGACGACCTGGGACCCGATGTCGAGCTGCCAGGTGCGCTCGCCCGTGTCGGCGTCGAGGCGAGCGAGGAAGCCTCGCCCCTCTCGCCCGGGTTCGAAGGCGGCGGCGATCACGTCGCCGTCGGGCGTGATGGCGGGAGTGGCCTCGACGGCGTCGTCCTCGCCGATGGTCGTCGTCCAGACGGTCGAGCCCTGCGGCGTGAGGCGGTAGACGGTCCCGTCCATCGTGCCCACGATGACGTCGCCGCTGGGGTGCTCGACGGGGCTGGCCATGCGGACGAGCGTGGCGCCGCGGTCGTTGGCGATCGGGACCGTCCAGGCCTCCTCGCCCTCGGGGGTGAAGGCGTGAACCCGGTCGCCGCGGGGGACCACGACGACGACCTCGCCGGTCCAGAGAGGCGCGGTGCGGATCTCGTCGGCGACGTCGGCCTGCCAGACGACCTCGCCGCTGGCGTCGACGGCGTAGACGGTCCCACCCAGCGAGCCGGCCAGGGCGAGCCCGGCCGGGCCCTCGGTGACCTGGGTGAGCACCTGGTCGTCGACGGGCGTGAACTGGGCGTCCTCCAGGCTCGTGGGGCCGGCCCTGTCCAGGCGGCCGGTGTTGGCCGGGTCGGCGTTCTCCTGCGACCAGGCCTGGCCGAGGGCGGGCGGGGAGACGAGCAGGCAGGCGAGCACGAGCGGCGTCAGGCGCAATCCGATCCCTCCACGGTGAGCATCGTCGTCGTGGTGGCCGTGCCCGTGTCGTCGCGGGCTTCGACCGTCAGGCGGTAGTGGCCCTCCGCGACGTCGGGCACGGTGACCGTGCCGGGGTCGTGGGTCTCGCCCAGGAGGGTGACGGTCGCGTTCGGTGCGTCGACGTCGACGTCGACCGGCTCGCAGGCGTGGACCTCGTAGGGGTCCAGCGTCGGGCTCACGCGCGGCCCGGGCATCTCCTCGTGGCTCCAGGCGGCCAGCTGGGAGGCGGCCTCGGCCACGTGGGGGCCCAGGCGCGTGGTTCGGCTGGGGTCGACGACGAGCACGCGCTCGGGGCTGTCCTCGATCGCGGTGTCCGCGAACATCGGGCGGCCGGCGATCTCCTCGGGCGTGGTGTGCATCGTTGCCGTCGCGATGACGAGGTCGACGTCGGTGCGTTGCACGGCCTCGTCGGTGATCTGCGCGTAGCCGGTGAGCCCGGCCTCGCGGGCGGCGTTCTCCATGCCGGCCAGCTCGAGGATGAGGTCGACGTCGGTGTCGGTGCCCGCGACGAGGCCGGCGGGGAACAGGAACAGCGCGCTGGGACGCGGCTGGTCGGCCAGCGTCTCGTTCAGGTCAGCCAGGTCCGATCGGATCTGCTGCCAGGCGTCGGTGTGATCGGTGCCGGTAGCCTCGCCGGCGGCCGCCAGCGTGGCCTCGACGGTGCCCAGCGCGGGCTCGCTCGGAAGCTTCTCGTAGCCGATGCCGGCCTGCTGGACGCCGGTCGCCATCGCCTCGCGCGAGGGCCCCGTGACGAGGGGATGGGGTTGGTCGAGGACGAGGGCCGGTTCCCGTCGGACGACCTCCTCGGCCTCGATCACGAACGGGCGTCCGACCCGGTCGGCGGCGGGCGGCTCGTCGACGATCGCCCAATCGGGGACGCCGGCGAGCTGGTCGGCCCGATCGAGCTCGTGGAAGGCGTCGACCAGGGGCTGGCTGGTGACGATGACGCCCTCGGGCTCGCCGGTGTCCCCCATGCATCCGGCGACGGGGGTCAGGACGACGAGGAGGGCGAACGCCAGCGGGCGCGCTGCGGCCACCACGCCCCGGCCCACCCCTGGAGGCTCTTAAACATATCTCCAGGGGGTCGACATGTCTCCCCCCGGTGGAACCCGTCAGGGGCCGAGCCCTCGCAGCGCCGACGCCGGCACGGATCGGTCCAGGGTCCCGAGGGCTTCGGGCGTGGCCAGCGCGGAGCACGAGGACGCGCCCGAGGAGGAACTGGGCACCGGCGAGCTGGGTGGGCCCAGCTGATCGTCAGCTGAAGAACCGCTCGGCGGCGGCGGGCAGATCCTGCTCGACGTGGGGGTTCACGTCCGGCGGCAGCCACGATTGGATCTGGCGTTGGCTGAATCGGCGGTCGAGCAGGCCGACGAACGCCTCGTGGTGGGCGGCGCGCACGGCGCGACCGGCGGCTTGCAGCGTGCGCTGGATCGCCGGCGCGAGGTACCCGTACTGCCAGCCTTTGCCGTCGCCGAAGCGCTCGTCGAAGAACGACTGGAGCGACTCGACCTCGGTCGTGGGTGGGGCGTAGGGCACGCCGACGACGAGCACGCTCTTGAGCAGGTTCTCGCCGTCGGCCTCGAAATCGTACCCTTCGGACAGCGAGCCGCCCTGGACGCCGAGCATGAGCGCGTTGCCGTCGGCGCGTTCGAGCCGGTTGACCAGGCTCTCGCGCTCCTCCTTGTCGAAGGAGCGCTGCTCGACGAGGCGGCGCCGGCTCGAGCGGCCCAGCTTCGTCTCGACGTTGCTCATCATCTTGTACGAGGGGAAGAACGCGGCCACGTTGCCGGGCGTGGCCTTGGCCACGTCCTGGATCGTGGACGCGATCCGCCGGTACATCTGGGGCCCGCGCTCGGTCGCCTTCGAAGAGACGCCGGGATCGATGGCGACCTTGCGGTTCTCCTCGGGGAACGGGTTCTGGTAGCGCTCCAGCCGGGCGCGGTCGTTGGGGACGCCGAGGATGCCGGCGTACATGCCCATCGGGTACAGCGTCCCGCTCATGAGCACGGCGCCTTGCACCTGGCTGAGGATCGGGCCCGCCAGGCGGCCGGCGTCGAGCACCTTGAACGTGAACGCGGTCGCCTCGGGCTCCCACATGCGGAGGACGGCATCCTCGTCGAGGTCGCGCTTGCCGGGCCAGCGCTCGAGGAACTCGGTGACCTCGCCGCAGGCGCTAACGGCCTCCTCCTTGCGGACGACCTCGGCGACGTCGTGCAGCTCGTCGAGCAGTTCGTGGAGGTCCGGTTGGGCCAGGCGGAAGGCCTTCTCCAGCAGCTCGTCGATCGGATCCAGCAGGGCCTCGGGCTCCAGCTTTTGCTCCTCCTGGCCATCGTGGCGCTGCACGAGGTCGGCCAGGCGGTCGAGGAACCGAGCCAGCGGGTGGGCACCGTGGGTGCGGGCCTCGTCGGAAGCCTCGCCGAGCAAACCCGGCGTCAGGCGCCAGGTGAGGTGCGAGCGGATCCGGTCGGGCAGGTTGTGGGCCTCGTCGACGACGAGGATGGCGTCGCTGAGGTCCATCTGGAACCGATCCATCGTGGTCGTGACGAGGTCGGAGAAGAAGTGGTTGTAGTCGAGGACGACGACGTCGGCCACGCGGGCGACCTCGGTGAGCGCCTTGTAGGGGCACACGTGCTCGCGTTCGCTGAGCTCGACGGCATCCTCGACGTGGTGGATGTCGCGGGCGAGCTCGCGGAACACCGATTCCTCGTCGGTCTCGTAGTAGTCGCAGGTGCCCTGCGCCATCGCTTTCGAGCAGAACTCGCCGAAGGCTCGGGCTCCGAGCTGCTCGGACTCGGGCCGGGGGCACATCGCCTTCTTGGAGATCATGTCGGAGACGACGATGTCGGTCCCGGAGACCTGCTCGGTGAGGCTCAACGTCTCGACGGCGACCTTGTGCTGGCTCTGCTTGCTGGTGAGGAAGAACACCGTCGAGCCGGAGCGGGCGGCCACCTCGAGCGCCGGCGAGAGCACGCCGGCGGTCTTGCCGACCCCGGTCGGGACCTGGGCCACGAGCACGTCGCCGCTCTTCAGCGTGTCGCGCACGTCGGAGAGGAAGCGTGCCTGGCCGGGCCGGGTGTCCTCGAAGGGGAAGAACCGGCCGGCGCCGGCGGGCGCATCGCCCGATCGGACCCCGGCCGCCTCGACGTCGGCGTCGACCGCTCCCTCGTAGCTGGTCTCGGTGGCCGAGCCTGGATCGCAGTCGGGGCATCGATGCTCGACGCTGTCACCCGTGCGAACCATCTCGAGAAGGGTCCCACAGGAGTCGCAGGTGGCCATCCACGCTCAGGGAGGCGAACCTGCCACATGAACGTTGCCCAGGGTCCACGCCGACCCCCGCTGGGCCGGGCGCTGGCCTCCGGCAGCCGGCCATTTCGACGGTTCCGCGAAAGCGGTTAAGTGGGTTCCAACCGAGAGTGGAGGTGGCGGAGGACGCTCCCCAACCCGCCCGGCCCCCACATGGACTCCCTGCCTCCCTTGCCTCCCCTCCTCCGCCTCGCCTGTGTGTGGTGCTTCGCCTCGGGGCCGGGCCCTCCCCACTCCCTCGTCGCCGGTCAGCGGCGGCCCTCGTGGCTCCGGAGGTTCCCGAGCCCTACGGAGACCACCTCGATCACCTTCGACCGTGTCCGGTCGGTCCCCACACCCATGCGATGGGTCGAGCGACTGGGACCGGCCGATGCCGCGATCGCGGCCTCGGTCTCGCTGTACGTTGCTTGGAGCCTCGGCCGCCGGGTGCCGGGCGCTGTCGCCGACGGGCCCAGCCTGTCCCTGTGGGCGATCGGGATGGGCACGCTGGGATCGTTGGCGGCGACGTGTGCGGCCGTGGTGCTGCTCGTCGCCCGGGTGCGGTCCCCGCCCGGGGGCTCCCCGACCGCGGCCCCATAGCCTTCCCTGGCCAGCCGGTATCGATGGCGCGTGTCCAGCAAGAGCTTTTGACCTCCGACCGTGATGGTGGGGTTGATGCGACGGGTGCTCGTCGTTGCAGCGGTCGGGCTGGCCCTCGGGGCCGGGGTGGTGCCGGCAGCCAGCGCCCAGCCGCATCCGGCGATCGTGTTCGACGACCAGCGGACGAGCGGAGAGGTCCTGCTCGTCGACGCGGTCCAGCTCCCCGACGGCGGCTTCGTCGCCGTGCACGATCCCAGCCTGGCCGAGGGGGGCGCCCTCGGCCCCGTCGTCGGGGCCTCGAACCTGCTGGGGCCGGGCTTCCACCAGGACGTGCCGGTCACGATGGGCACCCCGATCAGCGAGCCGCAGCCGTTGATCGCGGCCCTCTACCAGGACACGAACGGGAACCAGGCCCTCGACGTGGGCGACCACGGCCACGGGCACGAGCACGATGCGGAGACCCGGGACGCGGCCTACTCGGCCGGCGAGAAGACGATCGGCGACGACGCCGAGGTTCGCCCCTACGGTGAGTCGGCCACGACGACCGGCAGCGTGAGCCCGCTGCTCGTCGGCGCGTTGACCTCGCTGGCGTCGCTGATGCTGTGGGCCGTCCGCTACCGGTGACGGCGCCGACGGCGAAGCCTTCATCCACCATCACCTGCCGGTTGGAGATATGCGCGTCCTCGTCACTGGCGCTACGGGATACGTCGGCGGTCGCCTGGTGCCCGAGCTGCTGGATCGCGGCCACGAGGTCAGCGTCCTCACGCGGGGACCCGAGCGGGTGCGCGACCGGCCGTGGGGGTCCCGGGTCGAGGTGCACGAGGGCGATCTGCTGGAGCCGGCGAGCCTCGAGGGTGTCTTCGACGACGTCGATGCCGCCTACTACCTCGTGCACTCGATGCACGCCGGGGAGGGCTTCGCGGAGCGCGACCGGCAGGCGGCGCGCAACGTCGCCGAGGCTGCCGCGGGGATCGACCACCTCGTCTACCTCGGCGGCCTGCTGCCCGACGAGGGCACCGAGAGCGAGCACCTGGCCTCCCGGGCCGAGGTCGGCCGCATCCTGCGCGAGGCGCTGCCGACGACCGAGCTCCGCGCCGGCCCCGTGATCGGGTCCGGCAGCGGCTCGTTCGAGATGGTGCGCTACCTGACCGAGCGCCTGCCGGTCATGGTCGCGCCCAAGTGGATCTTGAACGACGTGCAACCGATCGCGATCCGGGACGTCAAGGCCTACCTGGCCGCGGCGATCGAACACGACCCCGCCGGCATCGTGGAGATCGGCGGCCAGGACGTGCTCTCGTTCCGCGACATGATGCTCGTCTACGCGGACGTGCGGGACCTCGAGCGCCGCATCCAGCCCGTCCCCGTGCTCACGCCGCGGCTGGCCGGGTTGTGGGTCGGTCTCGTCACGCCGATCCCGAACGCCCTGGCGCTGCCCTTGATCAAGGGCATCGTGAAGCCGGTCGTCGCGGACACGACCAGGGCGCGCGAGCTGTACGACGTTGACCCGATCGGGTACCGGGAAGCCGTCCATCGGGCCCTCGTCGTCGTGGACACCGGCTCGGTGCCGACGCGCTGGAGCTCGGCGCGAGGCCCGGCGCCGGCCTTCGAGATGACCGAAGACGAGGGCCTGGCGCGGGAGACCCGCACGGTCGACGTCGACGCTCCGCCCCAGACGGTGTTCGACGTGTTCACGGGCCTCGGCGGCGAGCGCGGCTGGCCGGGCCTGTCCGCGCTGTGGGAGATCCGAGGGTGGATCGATCGGCTGACCGGCGGTCCCGGCCTCTCGCGCGGCCGGCGGGCCCACGACGAGGTGCGCGTCGGGGATGCCATCGACTTCTGGCGGGTCGAGGAGGTCGAACCCGGCCGACGGTTGCGGTTGCGGGCCGAGATGCGGGTCCCCGGCCGCGCGTGGTTGGAGTGGACAGCCAAGCCCGCCGACGGCGGCGGCTCCCGCCTCGTGCAGGAGGCGCTGTTCGCTCCGCGGGGCCTGGCCGGGGCGCTGTACTGGTACGGCCTGTACCCGCTGCACGGCCCAGTGTTCTCGCGGATGGCGGAGGCGATCGCCGAGGAGGCCGAGGCTCGGGCGGCCGACGCGGACCCGATCGAGGCCGCGCCTGGCTGAAGCGCGAGATCAGGCCCGGACGGCGTCGAGCTGGGCCTGGACGTTGGTGCGCTCGATGCCGGCACCGGTCACCTCGAGCACGAGGTCCGCGATCCGAGCCACCAGGCGCTTGACCGGCTCGGTGACCTCCGGGCGGAACTGCTCGTCGAGACGGACGACGCCGTCCCCCTCGCGGCGCGTGACGCGGAGCAGGACGTTGGCCTTGTCGCCCTGGTCGATCGCGAGCCCGGTGATCACGAGCTCGGTCTCGTCGGCGCTGACGAACGCCTCCTTCGTCCGAGCCACGCGGCCCTCCTCCTGGTGGACGTCGGGTTCGAAGGCCTCGAGAACGGCGCGCAGATCCGGCTCCTCGTCGACGATGACGTGCGGCATGTGGACACTCGACCTCGATCTCCGACACGCCTACCCAGTCTACAACCTAGGGTTCGACCGCACGGCTCGACCGCCGCGTCCACGGGCCGCGGCCGCCCTCAGCGATCGAGCTCGTGGTGGAGCACGGCGGCGACGTGGTCGGCCTGCAGTGCCGTGGACCCGAGGCTGGCGACGCCCCCGGCCTGCTTGACCAGCCGGTCCCGCTGGGCCTGGGTGAAGCCCGCGTGGTCGCCGATCACGAACGTGCCCGCGCCGCGGTCGCCTGCGAGGGGCTCGCCATCCCCGTGGACGAGCACCAGCGGGTCGGCCAGATCCGTCAACAGGTCCGAGAGGGCGCCGGTGCGCAGCTCGATGCCTTCGGCGACCGCCTGCCAGACCGGCATCGGGGTGGCCTCGAGGGCCCCGAGCAGGCGGGCGGCGGTCGAGCGCTCGTCGGGGCCGACCCCGGTGACCTCGTCGCCGCGGACGCGGATCGCCAGCGGTTCCCCGGGCTGGGTGAAGACGACGATCGCGTCGGTGTCCTCGCGGATGCCGTGGCTGGTGAGGAGGGCGGCGTTCACGAAGCGGGCCACGAGGTCGAAGCGGCCGCCGAGCCCAGGCAGATCGTCGAGCGGCAGGTCCGGCTCGGGGCGGGCGTGGTTGGCGACGAGCACGAGCGTTCGCGACCCGGTCACGCCCTCCACGAGAACCTTCTTCACTAAAGGCGTTGGGACCGCGATTTCACGGGGCTTGAGGCTTTCGCAGAAAACGGCTTAGGGGCCCTGTCCAGTCCGGTCGATGTCCTGCTGGGCTCCCTCGCGGGAGCCGGCGGACGAACTCGGGATTGGGATGGTGCGGGTCCCTCGTGGGCCCCACTAAGCCGACCTGCGCCCGGGACTCACCCCTTGAAAATTTCCGGTTCTACGGTGTCTGCGTCACGCGGTAGACGAGGAAATTTTCACTAAAAAGGGGGGCCTCGATATCCGCAGCAGCCCCCCGGACGAACGCCGCTACCGTGAGCCGATGGCGAAGAAAATTTCCGATTCCACGGTAGCCGCATCACGCGGTGGGCGAGGAAATTTTCGTCAAAATGGGGGGCCTCAACTCCGTCGTAGCCCCTGAACGATCGCTGCTATCGCAAGCCGATAACGCGCGGCATCGCCGGCAACTTTCATCAAAACGGGGGTCGCGATATCCCCGATACCCCCACATGATCGCCGCTACTGCACGCCGATGACGAGCGGCATCTGCGGGAATTTTCATCAGATCCTGAACGCGGCGTCTCACTCGGGCTTCGTGCGGCCAACCAGCCCTAACCAGTCCATCTACCCCATCAAGCCAGGCGTGAAAGCGGTCGTGACAGGGAACCAGCCAGGCGGCCGGTGCCGCCGATCGGCACCCCAATCATCCGGCCAAGGGCGATCGCAGCTGTTGTCGTCCTCTGGTCACGGATGCCACCTCCCGCTGAACTCGTGGTCTGAGGGCTCTCGAAGTTCCTCATCTGAGTTTCGAGGCCTCCAACCCAAGTATTGCCAGTCTTCGTGTGGTGTGAGTTCGACCGGAGGATGCTGTGACGTCTATTGAGAGCCAGCGGTTAGCACCCAACACAGACCTATCGTGGGTGAGAAAGGGCTCCCCGGGGCCGACGAATCTCCACCTCGACCCCGGGAATCGGCTCCTACGTGCTCGCGTAACCGCAATCCTCGTCGTAAGTATTCTCAAGCGCTCGGGTCTCGCCCACGGTTTCCGCAAGTCCCGCCAAGGACAACGCTTGGATTGGCCCCGTCGAGTGGAGATTGTTATGCTCGTATTGGCTGCCCGTGCACACTGCTGACAGCATCGTGGAGGAATCCGCGTTCCGAGCAAGGTGCGGGTGTTCCTCTTCGAGAGTGGGCCCTTTCACGGTCTTAAGGGCGCTTTCCAGGGGCACGATGCCGTCGTTATTGGTTCCGAGCGCTTCCTCCGCGTTTTTCCAGCCATCACACTGCCGGAGCAGCCAGTTGGCATCACAATCCCCAGCAATCGCGTAATAGCTGGTTCGCTGATTCTCGGCGAGAGTCGCGTACTCCTTGTTTAGCCAGCGGAGGAACGTGTTGGTGGTTGCCGGGTCTGGGCCTTGGGTGCGGATTTGGAAATCCGCCAGGTAGCTCAACCCATCCCCGCCTGGCGTGGTATGTTTGTACGCGCCCGCATCCTCACTGGAATGAATATCGCAGCCGAACACACTGCAATGGGAATCATACGCAAACCCACTGGCATAGTAGTCGTGCCATCCGCAGTCGCTTGTCGGGAGCACGTTGTCCTCTTGGTAGTCTAACAGTGCGGCATCCGAGTCAGCGGGGCCCCAGCTATAGTCGTGGTTCGCTATCCCGAAAGGTAGCTGCTCTGGCTGACAGGTATAAATATCGGCAAGCTGCGAGCCCAAGTGAGGTGTCCCAAGCGTGACGATGCGGTTGGCACGGAAGTCCGTCCCGTCACTCGCAAGCGGACATGTCGGGAGCCTGGGACTTGATGGGCAATCAGACACGCTATAAGTTCGCGATACCAATCCGCCCATGCTGTGGCCGACGAAGCTGGCCTGACCGTTCCAGTCCAAGCGATCCAGCCGCTGGGTCACATTCTCGTGCAAGTCGGCGACCGTCTGGTTGATACCCTGCTTGGGGTTGTATCCGAACAACGGCATCGCGGCTCTCGATGATTGGTCCTCGTCGGCAGCCCACGTCCACGGGTTTTGCCCGAAAGCGGCCAAACTACGGATGAGGAGCTTGTTGTGCAAATCACACTGCCACTGGGCTAATCCATTGAGGTCCAGGCGTTGAGCGCAGTCCGATTGCTGGTCTTCATTGTTCCATGTCAACGCCGCGTTTGGGCTCGCATCCCACCCATGCAGAATGAACGTCGGTGGGGCAACCAAGTCCAACCGGGCCGCATCCACGGTCCCATTCCACCCAGTCTTGTTCTCCTCGGGGAAGTCCTCGAAAACGACCCGGAACTCGTTCTCGCCGTCCGACAAGAACTCCGTCGGCACGCGAACATCCTGCCGGGTCACGTTCCAGGCAGTGGTGGACTGATTCGGGTCTTCGGGCCTCGCGTCTAGCGTCTCCAGCGTGGTCCATTCCTCCGAGTCGTTGATCTGGACCGTGGCCACGTCCCGGGGCGTATCGTTCCAGGTCACGTTCCCGCTGGGAATGCGGAGATGCGCGTTCAAGTCCAAGTTCAGCGGGACGGTGTTCGCGTCCACCGCGTCGTAATGGTCGAACGCGCCCGAGTCAATCGAAAACTCCACCATCTTGTCCTCACCCGGACACTCGCTCAATTCTGCCGCACTGGCGGAATCCTCGTACCCCAGGGTCGGCGTTGCGGGAGCGGATGGTGCGTAGTTCGGGTTTTCAGGCGCCCATGGAATGTCCAGGCTCGCGGTGGACTCCTGGGTGGTTGTCGAGGCAGAGGGCTCGCTCTCGAACCCATCCTCATTCACTGCTGTGACGTGGTAGTGGTAGGTCTGGTCACACTCCAACCCCTTGTCCATGAAGGATGTCTCCTCAGCGGTCCCGACTTTCGCGAACGGGTTGTCCCCGATCTTCCGATAAACAGGGTACTGGTCAATAGGGGCTGAGCCACTATCTTGGGGTTCCGTCCACCAGAGCTTCATTGCATTCATCCGCATCCCGGGTTCCAGGTCCAGGTTTCGCGGCGGTGTGGGAGAGCAGTCGATGGTGATGCTTTTCGTATCCGTGGGTTCGCTTTCTAAACCGTCCTCGTTGACCGCGGTGACCTCGTAGTAGTACGTGGTCGAGCAGTCCAGATCCGTGTCGGGGTAGGATGAGTCCGTGGTTTCGGTAACCTTGGAGAGCCCGTCGCTGGACTTGCCACGGTAGATGTTGTAGTGGTCAAGCGGGACCGACACCGTGTCTTCCGGCGGGTCCCAGGTCGTGGCGATGTCCGTGGGATCGGGGCCGGGTTCGACTGCGAAGTTTCGCGGGGTATCCGGCAACTTTGCCGAAACGGTATTCTCGAACCAGGTCACTTGTCCGTCGGGGGGTGCGAAGACATCCACGTCCCCCTCTTCCTCCAAATCGACCAAAGCCAAGTCGTTGACGCTCTCCTGGTTAGAGTCGAGGATGTGCGTGGTAAAGGACTCAGAACCATCGTTCTCATAGAGTGCGACCGTATCGTCCTGGTTGGACGCGCTCAGGACATCGACATCCCCGTCCCTGTCCATATCAGTGGCGCGAACTGTATTCGCATTCTCCGCTTCGGTTGTGATTATCTGAGTGGAGAATGACTCGGTTCCATCATTTTCGTACCATGTAACTTCGTTGTCATCGGAGGCGGCAGAGAGGATATCCAGGTGACCGTCAGAATTGACATCTGCTGTAGTGACGTCTTTGGCGTGACTCGCCTCGGACGTGACGGTGTGAGTTGTGAAGGATTCGGAGCCGTCGTTCTCGTACCAAGCGATCCGGTTATCTAATTTGGAAGAGCTAAGAATGTCGGTATCCCCGTCTGAATCGACATCTGCCGTCGTCACCGATGTCCCTCCATCGGCGTCCGTGGTGATGGTATGAGCCTCAAAGGAGCCGCTGCCATCGTTTTCATACCAGGCGATTCGACTGTCATCTCGCGATGCACTTAGGGCATCGATATCTCCATCTTCGTCCACATCGCCAGTAGCCACTGACTTGGGCTCGTCGGGAGCGGTTGAAATTGTATGCTCTGTAAATGACCCTCCACCGTCGTTTCTGTACCAATTCACCAGGTTGTCTTCCCGGGAGACTCCCACCACGTCAGGGTGAGTGTCTCCATTGATCTCGGCGACTGACACCGACCTGGCTTTCGTCAGGTCAGAAGTGACGGTGTGCTCGGTAGATGACCCTCCACCGTCATTCTCGTACCATCGGATGGCATCAGAGTCTCGTTCCGCGACGACTACATCAGTCGCGCCATCTCCATCCATATCTCCGGTGTCAACGGAAAAAGCAGCGTCCAGGCCGTCTGCAATCGTGTGGATCTGAAATTGAGCCGAGGCTTCCGCTCCCGGAGCCCACAGAACCAATGATAGACCGACCATGGCCATGAAACAAACTATGACGTTCGGGGCTGTCGGAAGTCCATCGCTCAATCGGCTGACTGTCATCGAGACCAGAGTCCGCGGTTAGAGGTTTCAAAACTCGCCTAAGTTGGATTGCAAGGTAGTGAAAGGTGAACGGCCTGAGAAGCCAGAAGTGGCCGCGTCACTACGTGTTGTCCGCGTACCCCTCGCCGATGACGCGCCTGAGCCTCTCGACGTTCAACGTGCCGAACCCGTTCTCCTCGACCAGTCGCTTGGCGACTCGCTTGCCCAAGGGGGTCAGGTGGTAGGCTTTGGCCCTGGGACTGTCGAGCCCCTCCGCCCGCCCTGTCGTGGACTCGATGAGGGGGGTTTCGGAGGGAGAGCGGGCGGAGGGGGTGTCGATCCCTAACTCCTCGAGGATCTTTGTCCACCGCTCGTTGGTTCGCGCGATCTCCGCGCCGATGCTTGGGTACGGACAGTGGGTCAGAAAGTGCAGCCCCGGTGTAGTCCGTTCGTACGGGGGAAGGCGGTCGGATTCGGGCGCCGCGTAAAGGGCTAGGACCAGGCGCTGCCATCGTGAGAGCCGATCGAGACCGTCTTGGACGGGTTCCGGCAGGTCCCCGAAAGCGGCCAGGTTCTCCGTGAACTGCTCCTTCCAATCCTGCGGGAGTGCGACGTTCTCGGGATCGACAGGCCAGTCGCCCTCCGGGGTCGGGTTGGAGTCCGAAACCGCCGCTGGCCCTCGTGAAAACCATAGAGACCGGACGAGGCCGAGACCGAAGACCGCCAGCGTGAGGCCGAGGATCACGGTCCCACCCGTTCCCATGCCGAAGGGAGAGGCCAGGGGAACAGCCAGGATAGCGCCGCAAAGAGCGGCGCCTCCGAGCCGGAGCTGGCGCCACTGGGCCGTGTCGCGGAACGGGCGATCAGCAAGCTTCCACTGCGTGACCAGGAAGCCCGCAGGACGGACGAGCCCGATCGAGAAGAAGACCGCAAAGCTCCTCCCGGTCGAGATCGCCCTCGCGAACCCGAACAGGAACCCCGCAAGGAGAAGGAGGAGGCTGATATCGAATAGCGTATGATCCCGACTCGCGGTGGTCCGGAACCTTTCCCGCACGACGATAGCGAACCCGATGAGCAAGGCGGGAAGGGTAGCCGTCTGAAGCAGGCTCGAGGCCAGGCCCGGTAAGCCTTGACGGAGATCCACGAGTAGATCGACCCCAACGAGCCAGGCGCTGAGCTCTGCGAATCGGAATCCGATCACGCTCAGGGCGAAAAGCCAGATCGCATCCTGGCCTTCTGAGGTCGTTTGCGCCTCTTGGGCGAGCGCGACTGCGCCCACGATGATGGCCAGGTTCAGCACTAAGTGCATCATACTGCTGGCCTGAGGAAACGAGGCTGCTGAACTCAGTCCGTCCCAAAAGAAGAACGGGCTTGCCACGGCCATCAGGACTCCGACGGCAGACAGCAACAAACGGGAGGGGAGATTCCGCTTTCGTGCCAGTACGAGGAGGACGAAGCCGAACAGGAAGAAGTTGGTCCACTTGTCGGAAAGGGCTCCGATAACGTCTAGGACGGTGGACTCGATCCCGGGCAGGAGCATGAGGGATTTGCGGGCGCTCGAAATCCCGTTGAGGGCAAACAGACCGCCAATCCAATACCGGGTTCCCTTCAGGTGGGGTCCCTTCCACCACCAGTAGCCTACGGCGAACTGGATGAGAGCCATCGCGGCGAGGGCTCCCGCCTCCCAGGCCGGCGCCATCAACAGTTCGATGGATAATCCGTCGCTTCAGTCTTTTCCTCGGTCCATCTGGCCCGATCTCAGCTAGTACGCCGACAGCCTTGAGGCTCTCTCGTCTCGGGATCCGGCCAGCCGAGGGGTTTAGGTCCCTGATGGTCATCGTTGGATACCGTGGCACGACTGGGAGGACCGCTGCGCACAGGGCTGGCGATCGTCATCTTGGGTTTTCTCGTCCTCGCCGGAGCACCGGCTCAGGCCGAGGCTCCGCGCACCACCGCGTGGGATCTGTGGACCCACGAGCCGATCGACGTCGGCGGGAAGACCACCGTCACCGGTTCGGGCGGCCTCGGCGCGACCTGGTCGGTCGGATCGGGCGCCGAGATCTCGGCCGATCGGCTCGAGGTGACCCTCACGCGAGAGGTCGGGATCGCCACGAAGAGCCCGACGGGCCACGAAACGCACATCATCGAGGACCGCGAGCGGATCCATCGATCCTTCTCGGACGTCGAGGCCGAGATCGGCGAGCCCCGCTCGGCCGGCGGGCAGATCTTCACCGAGCCGTCCGCCCGCGCCGAGGTGACCGGCGAGGATGCTGGGGTCTCCAGCCAACTCGCGGTCCCGGCTGGCACCCTGCTCGCGCAGGGCGGGTACTCCGAGGCCGCCGAGGGCCTCGGCGACGAACAATCCTACCCGTCATACGTCTACCGTCTCTCGGACCCGCTCGTCGAACACCGGGAGCTCGATCAGGCACAGGTGGAGGGCACCGTCGAGCTTTTCTACAACAACGCGACCTTGACGGTCGAGACGGCCGACGGCGAGACCTGGTCGACCTGGGCGGGCCACCGCCACACGGATCAGCCCGGCCCGACCTCCCAGTACGAGATGCGGGTCGTCACCGTCACGATCCGCGGAGGGAGCCTGTCCCTGCTGACCGGCGGTTCGGTCTACGCCTCCTCGATGACCACGCAGGTGGATGGTTCGGTGGAGGCCGATGCGCCCCAGGGGTCGCTCTTCTCGCCGCAGGGCACCGTCGACCTCGGCGGCTCGGCCCTGAGCCTGGCCGGCGACGGGGCGTTCACCTCCGAGATCGATCCCGGACAGGCGGGCGGCCCAGTGGTCGAGGCCGAAAGCTCCGACACGTTCACCGTGGCCCAGGGACCCGCGATCGCGGCGCAAACGGCGACCGACGGCGAGGCTGCGACGCCGTGGCTCGGCGGGCTGTTGCTCACGAGCGCGATGGCGTGCTTGGCGTACCTGGCGCGCTGGCGGTTGGTCGCCCTCCTGCCGGCCACCGTGCGCGAGCACCTGTACGAGCGGTGGAAGCGGGCCGCGATCGAGGCCGAGGACGACCGTGCCTTCGATCGGGCGGCCACCCTCTATGGCCGGTTGCGCCGGCTCGACCCTGAGCGGGTCCGCGGCTGGTACGGCCGAGCGCTGTGCCTGCACGAGGCCGACCGGCACGGTGAGGCGCTTGCGGAGCTGGCGGCGGCCGAGCGATCGCTGCCTGCGCTCCCGGTGGACATGATGGAGGTCGAGGTCGCCGCCGCAGTCGAGGCCGGCCAGCGGGCGAGAGCTCGCCGGGCTCTGGCCGAGCTCTCGTGCACCGCGCCCACGCAAGCCCGGGATCTGCGCGATCTGCTCGACCTCGGCGGTTGGGCCCAGGACCCGCGCACAGGCGCAAGCGGCCGGGGAGGGACGAGCCATGGCTGAGAAGGTCCGCTCGCGGTCAACCCAATGCCAGGCCACGAGCTCGCGGTTCGAGCGCGAGCGCTCGTCGGACCGGGATCTGACCGAGATCCAGTCCGTCCTCTTGAAGGACGAGACCCGGCGAGCGATCGTCCAGGCCCTACGCAGGACGCCCGGACAGAACAAAAACCAGCTCAGCGACCGGCTGGGCGTGCGCAGCAGCCTCGTCACCTTCCACCTCGAACGCCTCGAGGAGAGGGGCCTGGTGCGGACCGTCGACGGTCCCCAGGGTCGCGAGGTGCTGTGCTTCGTCCAGGGCGACGAGCACCTGTGGCAGGAGGAAGCCACGCGCATCCTCTTCGGCCGGGAGCCCGTACGCCTGGTCGGCGTTCACGTCGCCCAGCACCCGGGCTGCTCGAGCCAGGCGATCGCCGACGCCTTGAACCTCACGAAGGTCACCGTCCAACACCACCTGCGCTCCCTGTTGGAGCGCGACCTCGTCGAACGGCTCCGCCTCGGGCGCGCCGTCGAGTACCATCCGACCGAGATCCTCGCCGAGTGGGCGCAGGCGCTGGCGGAGGCCTACGACCTACCCTGGCGGGACGAGTGAGGCCAGGCCCGCGCTTGGCCCTCGGCCCAACCGTTTAACCCTGGGCGGGGCCTGCCGGAAGCGATGGTCGAGCCCGATCCGTGGGGCAGCTTCCGCGACGAGGCGATCGCCTGGACCTGCGAGGCCCTGCACGCAGCCTACGGCATCGCCGAGGAGATCGATCACCTCGTCGAGGAGCCCGACGCCGAGCTGGCGGACTTCGCCTTCCCCTGCCACGCCTTCGCCAGCCAGGCCCAGGCGGCGCCCGCCGACATCGCCGAGAACCTCGAGGACGCTCTCCCGCCCACCGACGAGATGACGGTCCGGGCCGAGGGTCCCTACCTCAACTTCGACGTCGAGCCGGAGGCGCTCGTGACCACCACGCTGGACAGCGTGCGCGAGCGCTCGGCCGGTTACGGCGAGCTGCCCGAGCGCGGATCCAGCGTGCTCGTCGAGCACACCTCGGCGAACCCGACCGGCCCCCTGCACGTGGGTCGGGCCCGCAACCCGTTGCTGGCCGACTCGATCGTGCGCCTGCTGCGCGCCGCCGGCCACCACGTCGTCGCCGAGTACTACGTCAACGACATGGGTCGGCAAGCCGCCACGCTGGTCTGGGGCGCCAAGAACGTCGACCTCCGCGGCGACGCTTACGAGCTCGACCCCGACGAGGCCGAGGCGTTCAGCTTCGACCTGCTCGCCCAGCCTCGCGATGCCGCATCGAAACGCGTGCTCGACCCGGGCCCGGACGAGGCGGGCAAGCTCGACCGCCTGCTCGTCCAGTACTACCAGGCGGCCAACCGCGCGCTCGAACTGCACGACCAGGGACGGGCGCTGCCCGACCGCGACCCCGAGGACGAGATCGCCGACCTGATCCAGGCCTTCGAGGCCGACGACGAGGAGACGGCGACCGAGTTCCGGCAGATCGTCACCTGGGCGATGAAGGGCATCCGCTCCTCGCTGGAGGACGCCAACGTCCACCACGACAACGTCGTGTTCGAGTCCGAGCTCGTGCTGGACGGCAGCGTCGAGCGCGTGCTCGCGGACCTGCGCGAGCTGGATGCCTGCCAGACCGAGGACGGCGCCGAGTACCTCGACATGGAGCAGCTGGGCGTCGACACCGACAAGCCGCAGATGTTCATCACGCGCGGCGACGGCACGACCCTGTACGGGACCCGCGACGTCGCCTACCACCTCGACAAGCTCGAGCGAGCCGACGAGCTCGTGGACGTGCTCGGCGAGGATCACAAGCTCCACGCGACGGAGATCCAGGCGGCCCTGTCCGCGCTCGGCATCGAGGTCCCCCTCGACGTCGTGTTCTACAACTTCGTGTCCCTGCCCGAGGGCTCGATGAGCACGCGCTCGGGCCGCGTCGTCTACCTCGACGACCTGCTCGAGGAGTCGCGGACCCGAGCCCTGGCCGAGGTGCGCGAGCGCCGCGGCGAGGAGCTGTCCGAGGCGCGCATGGAGGAGATCGCCGACCTCGTCGGACCCGCCGCCCTTCGGTTCAACGTCGTCAGCGTCCAGTCGGAGAAGCCGATCGAGTTCAGCTGGGAGAAGGCGCTGAACTTCGAGGGCTCCACCGCCCCCTTCGTCCAGTACAGCCACGCTCGCACGTGCGGCATCCTCGAGAAGGCCGGCCTCGACCCTGGCCAGGCTCCCGCGGGCGATCTCACAGCGTTGATGCACGACAGCGAGATCCAGCTCGTCCGCCGGCTGGCTCAGCTGCCCAGCTTGGTCCGCGAGTGCGCCGACGACCGCAAGGTCCACCCGGTCACCGCCTACGCCGTGGAGACGGCGCAGGACCTCAACAAGTTCTACCGCGATTGCCCCGTGCTGGAGGCCGGCTCGCCCGAGCTGCGCGAGGCCCGGCTGGCGCTCGTCGACGCGACCCGGCAGGTGCTGGCCAACGCTCTGGCGCTGCTCGGGATCGACGCGCCCGAGAGCATGTAGTGCACCGGGTCTGCTGCCCTGCATCTGGGCTCCTCTGCGTGTTCTGTCAACCGCGACCGTGTAGCGGTTCTTCCCCCGGGAAGTGTCGCCCACACCTTTTTCACCGGCGAGGTCTCCTCGGGGGTCGATGGGTAGGCTTGGCGCCGTTGCACTGGCAGCGCTCATGCTCGCGATGGGCTTCGCGGGCTGCATCGGGAGCGACGAGTTGAGCGAGGCATCGACCGAGCAGGACGAGCCGGTGCCGATCTGGCACGAGCAGGCGCTGGCGTTCGGCCCCTCGCACGACCACACCGATCCGACCGACCACGCGAACCTGTCCACGCCGAACTTCGATGTGCTGGGCTACGATCAGCTGAACTCCAGCTACTACGGGCAGCCGGCCGGCTCGTACTTCTGCGGCGACGCCAAGCCCGTGGACGACGACCGGCGGCTGGCCGTGTTCGAATCCCGCAGCCAGGTCGGGTTCACGATCGCCGACGTCACCGACCCGACCGACATCGAGAACCTCGGCGAGCTCGTGATGCAGACGACGAGGATCTACGACCTGGCCGTCGTCCCCGACGGCGAGCACGTCGTGCTGGTGACGAGCGAGGCGCGCGAGGACCAGCTCGACGTCGTCCCGGGCACCGACGAGCGCCGCCACGAGGGCATCGCCTGGAACTCGCCGTGCACCGACGAGCCCGTGAACCCGGTGTGGAGCGCCGGCGAGCAGGATGAGACCGACGATCCCGTCCCGCGCCCGATGAGCCTCCTCGTCGTCGACATCTCCGATCCCGAGGAGCCGGTGATCGAGGAGCAGCAGCCGCTGGCCGGCAGCGGACACAGCGTCTACACGCGCAACATCGACGGCACGAACTGGGCGATGGTCACGACGACGCGCGTGCCCGTCATGGGCGTGCCCGAGCTGTCGGAGAACAGCTTCTCCGCTTACCAGTTCTACCGGATCGAGGATCTGGCCGACCGCGGCCACGCCGAGCACGTCGCGACGTGGAAGCGCCTGCCCGACGACGACGGAGCCCAGCTGGGCCCGCGCGGTCACGACGGCCGCATGAAGATCCACCCGAAGACGGACGAGAAGATCGCCTACCTGGCCGGTGGCGACCGGTTCACGACGCTGGACATGTCCAACCCCGAGAACCCCGAGGAGCTGGGCCGCTGGGAGGTCGAGGGTTCGGCGACGCCGGCCGAGGAGGGCACGCTGCACAGCGCCTACCCGCTCGAGGAGCTGTGGAACGGCACCCACTACACGGTGATCGGCCCCGAGCACGCCGGCCACCCCGAAGGCGCCCCGACGGGCGTCATCTGGGTCATGGACACCACCGACCCGACCGAGCCCGAACCGGTGGGCGCCTGGACGCTACCCGCCCAGGTCAACTGGAACGGCACCTTCCAGTTCAGCAACCACTACCTCACCGTCGTCGACGAGACGCTGTTCGTCTCGATGTACCACGGCGGCGTCTGGGCGGTCGATCTGTCCCCGCTGGCCGACGGCCCACCCGAAGAGGACGGCGTGCTCGCCCTAGACTCGGAGGGCGTGTTCTTGCCGGACCGCGATGGTCCCGCCGAGCCGGCCGAGCCGGGCCGCTGGGCCCCCACCTTCGAGGAGGTGCTGGGCCAGCCCGACGGCACGCTCGTCGGCTCCGCCGGCGACCAGGGCCTGGTCACGTTCGCCTACGACGACGAGGCCCCGATGCCGGCGCCCGAGCCCTGGGACCTGTCCGAGGCGATCGAACCCGACGTCATCGAACGCTGAGGGGCCCGACGGAAGGACCGGCGGACCGTTGGACCCGTTCCTCGGCGGTTGCCTAGACTGCCGGCGATGCTTGGGTTAGGCTCTCGCCGCCCTCAGGCGGTGAAAGCGCGGAGCCGAGACGAAGGAATGCCCGAAGGGGGAGGGTGTGTAGCTGTCTCAGTTCACCCCGCTGACCAACCCCTCCCACCGCACCGGCTTGGCCGAGACCAACGAGCTTAACGCTTGCTCGAACC
>PXUB01000021.1 GCA_003009755.1 Thermoplasmatales archaeon SW_10_69_26 | reverse complement strand
TCCCCGACAGCGTTGGCTTGGGCAACCCCGCCCGGAGCGATCATCAACAAGGCGATCAACAGCCCGCAACCCGTCGACAGCTTGCTCGTCTTCGACACCACTCGAATCACCACCACCCCACTCCCAAAGGGGTCCTTATCAAGCCGTTCGGTGACCCGCATGAAACGAGACAACCGCCGGTGGGGAGGGAACACGCAGAGAAGCAGAAAAGCAGAGACAAGCAGAGGACAGTTCAACAGGAGCGACCCGGCCAGCGGAGGCGGTCGAGACAGCAAAGAGATGCCAACCACGACCGTGCACGTTCGCTTCCGCCCGACACGCTCAAAGGGTTCATCCGCAAGGACTTATGCGCCCCCGAGCCGTGGCGGGACGCATGCGCATGCGATGGAGCCCGGTGGTGCTAGCGGTGGCGCTGCTTGCGATGAGCGCGCCGACCCTGGGCGATCATGCGCCGCGCCGCCTCGGGGTCTCCAGCCCGGAGATCGCGGAACCTGTCCAGCCGGCCGGCGACCCAGGGAGGGCCGTGCTGGACGTGCGGATCCCCTGCCAGGAGGACGAGCGGGCCACCGTGTGGAGCCAGGCGGTACCGGTGGCCTCGGAGCCGTTCGTCGACCCGGCGACGGCCCACGTCGAGAACAGCTCCACGCAGGTCTGCCACGACCGGAACGACACGCTCGAGGTCGGCGTGCCCGTCGAGATCGACGTGACCACGGATACGCCTGCGTTCCAGCCTACGGGGGTGGCCTACGACGTCCACGTGCAGAAGAACCACACCAACGGGACGACGACCGAGCTGGGGCCGGTCGGGGCGAACGTGACCCTCACGCCGGGGTACTTCAACCTCTACAACGCCCGGATGGAAACCAAGATCGTCGAGGCGGGCCCCGACGAGGGCGTCACGTTCCCGATCGTGATCGAGAACCACAGCAACGGCATGACCGAGTTCACGTTCGAGCTGGCTTCCCCGCCCGCCAGCGGGTTCCAGCCTGTCCTGCCGTCCAAGATCGTGCTCGAGAGCGAGGCGACGGGCGGCACGAGAACATCGGAGACGGTGAACTTCACCGTGTTCACGCCCTTCCACAACGGGTACGTGAGCGAGACGGCGTCGATGGCGCTCGAGATCCACTCCGCGTACGCGGCCGACCCCTCGATCGAAGGGGAAAGCGCGCAGGTCTCGGCGCTGACGAAGGTCAGCGGGTTCTACCTCCCGAGCCTGGCGCCGTTGGTCGTGGTCGCCTTGATCGGCTGCGCCGCCGGCCTGCGGGGCCGGAGCTGAAGCTCTCCTCTCCTGCCCTCGCTAGGCGGCCTCCTCTGCTCCGCCTGTCCTCTGTCCTCCGCTCCTCGACGTACCCGTTCAAAGCCCCATCGCGACGCGCACGGCGTTGCGGAGGCCGGGCCCAAGGCCGAGCACGAGGACGGCGAGCTTGACGAGGCCAATCAGATCGGGGTCTTCCTCGTCCTCGTACTGGGCGCGGTCGACGAGGATCACGATCGCGACCACGAGCAAAAGCTTCATCATCGGGAAGCCCCAGCCGTCGAGGAAGCCCAAGAACACCTCGCTGACGGGGTGCTTCTCGCTGTAGGGTGGGATGTCGAGGCCGAGGAACGCCGCGCCCGAGCACACGGTGCCGGCGGCGCGCGAGCAGATCGCGGCGAACGTGGCCCAGGCGTCGACCATGTGGGCGGCGATCAGGCCCAGGTTCAGCGGGACCAGGAAGTAGCCGGCTTCCTTGAAGCGGCCCTCGAGCAGGTAGGCGATGCCCGCGACGAGCACGAGCACGGCCACCGTCAGCAGCGCGGTGGTGAGCAAGATCTCCGGGGTGGCCTTGTCCAGCACCCGCATCGCTTGACCCTGGTTCTCGAAGACCAACCAGCCCACGCGGCTCGCGCCCTCGGCGGCCAGCTCCTGGCCCGACCGGATCCACTCGCCGACGAGCACGATCGGGATGCCCGTCATCGGCACACCCCAGCCGGCCAGCGCCGAGTGCAGGTGCGAGCCGCCGCGGGACCGCACGAGCAGGTACAGGCCCAGGCCGGCGGCCCCGAGCCCGAGCACGGTCCACGGGCTCAGCATGATGACGAACTGGTCCCGCATCGCGTAGTACACGAACGCGTACGCGGCGGCTTGCACGCCCAGCCAGGCACCCACGACCTGCGTCTGGCGGGAGCGCCCGAGATCGCGGGAGGCGTGCGCCAGCAACAGATGGGTGATGACCGCGGCGGCCGTCACCATGTAGATGATCGGGCTGATGAAGAGGTAGGCGAACACGCCGGGATCGCAGGCCGACAGCGTCGCGTCGGTGCAGAAGACGCTGGCGTCCTCCATGGCGCGCGCCAGCGGGCCGAAGAAGACGTAGGGGAGCAGGGAGGCGATGAACGTCGCGTCGACGCGGATGCCGCGCTTCTTGAACAGGTGCTGGTAGATCGAGACGAGCGCGCCGGCGAGGATGACGCCGTACACGAGCTCGGAGAGCAGCGTATAGCTGGTCGTGGCCTGCACGCCGTTGCGGGTGGCGGAGGCGACCTGGCGGGCGTCGGTCTCCGTGGGGCCCCAGAAGTGCTTCCAGAGGAACTGGTCGACGACCTGTTCGGGCCACAGCCAGGCGCCCGCGACGAGGACGGCGGCCAGGGACGCCAGCAGGCTCATCCAGAAGTACACCGGGTGGTCGGCGTGGAACGACCGAATCGGGCGCGTGAGTCCTTCGAGGTCCGCGACCGGGTCGGGCGCGCCGCTTGCGTCCCCGTTCTCGGAGCCCTCGGGCTCGGGCATCGGTCGAGTCAGCACGCCGGGGGCCTTCAAGTTGACCTTTCGGGCCCGCAAGCGTCCGGCCCTCTACAGGAACTGTGGCACGATCAACGGTGCGACGACGAGCACCAGCAAGCCGATGCCGACGGTGCGGTTGACGAGGCTGACCTTGCGGTCGACGCGATCGAGCTTGTCTTGGATCTCGGGCGTGCGTCCGACGAAGGAGGGCCCGCCCTCCTCGCTGTCGAAGACGCGCAGGTCGCCCTCCTCGATGTCTTCACCGCGGCGGAACCACCAGTGGGCGGTGTGCCGGAACATGTGGCCGCCGTCCAGCGGCCCCAAGGGCAAGGCGTTGAACGTGCCGAGGACGACGTTGATCCAGAACAGCCAGAACAGGGCGTTGGCGGCGATCCAGAAGCTCGTCTCGAACCCGGCGGCGAACCCGCCGGGATCGTAGAGGTCGTGGAACGAGGTCGGGAACGGTTGGAGGTTGACGAACGGGAGCGCCAGGTAGAACAGACCACCGCGAGCGCCCATCTCCTCGAACGGGCTCTCGAGCTGGTCCATGATCCCGTCCAGCCGGTCGGGGCCGGCGGGGTTGACGCCCAGGAAGGCCTTCCCCTTGTACCACTCCTTGTTCTGCTCGGGGAAGTTCCGCTCGAAGTACTCGTACTTGTCGATCGGGACGATCGTGTGGTTGGTGACGTCACCTTCGTGCCACACGGTGACGGTGAGGTTCTCCCCGGCCCGGGTGTTGTTCAGCACGGTCTGGAACTCGTCGGTCGTCGCCACGCGCTGCCCGTCGAGATGCGTCACGAAGCCTCCCTCTGGCAGCGGCGCGCCCTCGGGCGGGTTCGCCGCCGGCAGGTCCTCGCTGACACCCATGAGGCCGACGCCGCTGTGCGCCGGCGCCAGCATCGGGATCATCAGCTGGCTGAACATGAGCACGGTGATCGCACCCAACACCATGTTCGGGCCTGGCCCGCTGGCGAACATGCGCAGCTTGTCGCCCAGCGAGGCGCCCTGCAGCTCGGCCTCGTCGGGTTCCACGAAGGCGCCCACCGGGAGGACGAGGAACAGCAGGCCCAGCGATTTGACCTTGAGGTCGGCGTAGCGGGCCATCACGCCGTGGCCGCCCTCGTGGATGACGAGCGCAACGACGAGCGCGAACAGGCCGTAGCCGACCGGGATCGCCGGATTCACGCCCGGGATGGCCAGCGTCTGCTCGACCTGGGGCGGGTTCTGGGCGACCTGCTCGGTGTGCGTGAACAACAGCGTGTTCTGCCAGGCGACGAGGACGACCATCGCCAACCCGGAAACCACTGTCAACACGATGAACAGGTCCGCGGCCTTGCCGAGCCACTGCCGCTTCGAGATGCGGTCGATGAGGCTCTTGCCGGCGTGGGTGCGGACGAGCAACAGCGGGCCCACGACCTGGAAGCGATCGGGCTCGGTCTTGGAGACCCAGACGAGCGCGGCGATGTACCCCGCGGTGAGGACGGCGAACACCGCCAACAGGGAGACCATGACGCCGAGCCAAACCTCGGCCCCGGCATAGGCGTTTCGTTGACGGCCCATCCCCAAGGCTGGCCGGGGGACCCAAGTCGAAGCGCCCGCCTGGGGGCCCATGTCCGTCCAGCTCGTCTACGCGACGTTCCCCGACCGCGACAGCCTCGAGGCGATCGCGCCGGCCCTGCTCGAGGAGCGCCTGGCCGCCTGCTTCACCTGCTGGGAGGCCGGCACGCAGTACCGCTGGGAGGACGAGATCGTGGCCGACGAGGAGACGCTGGCCCTGTTCAAAACCAGGCCCGAGCACGTCGACGACCTCGTCGCCCGGCTCGAGGACGAACACCCCTACGACGTGCCCTGCATCGTGCCCTTGAACGGCGAGGACGCCAACGAGGCCTACGCGGACTGGATCCGGGCCGAGACGAGGTGACTGGGCGAGGCCGTCTCCGCAACCCTTATCTTGGCCGGCACGGGCTCTTGAGCTCCTCCATGCCGGCGGACGCCGCCCAGGCCACGGGCGAGGACGAAGCCCTGCTCCGAGCCGCCCAGCTGCGCCGCGTCTACGGCGAGGGCGAGGACGCCAGCCTCGCCCTGGACGGGACCTCCTTGACCGTTCGGGAGGGCGAGCTCGTCGCGATCGAGGGCCGCTCCGGGAGCGGCAAGACCACGCTTTTGAACGTCGTCAGCGGGCTCGATCGGACCGACGAGGGCACCGTCCACCTGCTCGGCGACGAGCTGGGCGCGCTCTCGACCGACGAGCGGCTGGCGCTGCGCGCCGACGAGGTCGGGTTCGTGTTCCAGAAGCCGGCGCTCGTGCCGGAGCTGACGCTGCTCGAGAACGTGGCGCTGGGCGCACGCATCCGCGGGATCGAGCCGGCGGCCTCCCGTGACCGGGCCAGCCGAGCCCTGGCCGACGTCGATCTGGCCGGGCTCGAGGATCGGTTCCCGGGCGAGGTATCCGGCGGCGAAGCCCAGCGAGCCAGCGTGGCCCGCGCCTTCGCCAAGGACCCCCACCTCGTGTTGGCCGACGAGCCGACCGCCAACCTCGACCGCGAGACGGCCGAGCTCGTGGCCGACGTCTTCCGCGCCTCGATCAAGGACGGACAGGCGGCCGCGCTCGTCGTCACGCACGATCCGGTCGTGGCCGAGGTCGCCTCTCGCACCCACCGGCTCCAGCAGGGCCGGTTGCACGAGGGACAGGCATGAGGCCGCTTCTCCGCTCGGCGCTGCGCGTCTGGACGAAGCGTCCCGCCGGACCGCTGCTGCTGGCGTTGGGCGTCCTGTTCGCCACCGTGCTGGCCAGCGGCACCCAGCTGGCGCTCGACGGCGCTCGCGAAGCCGAGCAGGCCCGCGATCGAGCGGCGCTGGGCGATCGGATGGCGACGGTGCGCACGCCTGGCGGCTACAGCCTGGCCGAGGGGGCCCTGGACGAGGTGCAGACCCGCCTGGCGGACACGACGGACGTCGAGGACCCGGCGCGACGGTTGCCGGTGTTCCTGGAACGCGACGCGATCGTGACCACCGACACCGGCTCCAGCGCCGATTGGCGCGTCCTCGGCCTGCCCGAGGCCTCGCTGCAGGCGCTGGGTCTCCCGGTGCCCGGCTCGGGGCAGGCGCTGGCGGCCAGCGGCGGCCCCACCCTGCCGGCCGACGAGGCCCAGATCCGCGTCCCCCAAGCCCCGCAAGACAACGTCACGCTCACGTCCTCGCGCGGCGGCCAGCTCGAGCAGACCACCCGCGTCGGGGACGACTACCAGCACGCCGAGGGCGACGAGTACCGCTTCGATGTCCCCGTCCGCGAGGGCGCCATCGGTCTGGACCTTGCCCTGTCGACGGCCGACAACGGCACCGACTTCGATCTCGAGGCCACCAGCCCGACCGGCGAGACCTACCTCGACGACGAGGGGACCGCCGCCGAGCCGGTGATGCCGCGCATCCAGGTCGAGGATCCGGCCGCCGGCAACTGGACCGTCGAGGTGCACGCCAAGTTCGCTCGCGAGGTGGCTTTCCGGTTGGAGATCGCGGAGGTCTTCGACGCCCGAGATGCCCAGACGCTCGGGCGACTGCTCGAGGGCGAGGGCTTCGCCGCGATCGGCGCCCAGTTGGGCGTCACCGACCAAGCCCAGACGACGCTGAGCGTGCAACCGACCGACCTGGACGTGCTGGGACCGGGGTCCTCGGGCCTGCTCGTCCTCACGCTCGAGGACCTGCAGACGCTGGCCGGCACCGGCGACCGCGCCGACGGCCTCTACGTGATGGCGGGCCCGGGCGAGGACGTGCTCGACGGGCTCGACCGCGATCGTCGCCAGCAGCTGACGAGCGAGCTGGCGGGCGTGCGCGAGCAGGCCCCCAGCGTGGATCCGCTGTCGGGGATCGAGCTGGCTACCGACGCCGACGACCGCCGCGAGCAGCGCCGGACGCTGCTGGACAGCACCTCGCGCTTGCTGTTCGTGGTGCTGCCGGCCGGCGTCGCCGCGGGCGTGCTCTTGGCGACGTGGGCGGCCGGGTTGCACACCCGACGGCTGGCCTCCGAGATCCGTGTCATGGCCGCGCTGGGCCAATCGCGCCTGCGGAGCCTGGGGCTCGTGGCGGCGCACCTGGGGCCGCCGTTCGTGGTCGGCGCAGGCGGTGCCGTCGCCTCGGCGCCCCTGGTCGGAGCCTTCGTCGCCTCCGGGCTGGGCCTGTCCTCGGCGCCGGCCGCCCTCCCCGGCCTGCCAGCCCTGCTGGTCCCGTTGCTCGCGTCGGCCCCGGTCTCGGCCGCGGTCGGGCTGCGGTTGCGGGGCGCCCTCGAGGGCCAAGATCCCCGCGTGGGCGACCGCCCGCCGCGGCGGTCCCGCCGCTGGCTGGCGGCCGGCGGCTGGGCGGGCCTGGCCGGGGTCCTGGCGGGCGCGGCTTGGCTGGCCACGATGGATCCGGCGCGCACCTACCTGCTGGCCGCGCTGGCCGGATGCGCGGCCGGGTTGGCCGTGATCTGGGCGCCGCTCGTCGACGCCGTGCTCGACCGCGTGTCCCAGCTCAGCGTCGCCAACCTTGGCTGGTACCGCACGCGCTCGACGCATCCCCAGTTGGGGTTGGCCGCGGCCACGGCCGCGCTCGTGCTCGCCGGTCTGCTGGCCGGCACGGCCCTCTCCCAGGCGGCCAGCCCCGATCCCGAGCTCGAGTCCGGCGGGTACCCGGTGCTCAGCCAGACCTCCACGCACGTGACGACGCTGGAGGGGCTGGCCCCCGAGGATGGGCCCCTCGCCCAGCGGGGCAACGAGCTGGCGAGCACCTCGCTGGGCACCGAGTTCCTCATGCGGGTGGAGGGCACCGGGTTGCACTCGGCCGACAACGGCGATCCCGACCGGATCTACGGGATCGATCGCTCCTTCGCCCAGCGCCACGAGCACCAGGTCGAACCCGTCGGCGGAGTCGAGGATCCGTTCCGGCGGGTGGCCGAGGACGATTCGGCCGCCGTCGTGTCCCGCGACGTCTGGGAGGCCCTCGACCAGGAGCGGATCTTCGTGCAAGGCACCCAGGGCCGGTTGCCCTACGACGTCGTCGGCATCGTCGACACGCGCGTGCTCGAGGGGGTGTACCTCTCCCAGGAGGCCGTGCCGGCCCAGTTCGCGCAGATCGCCGGCGAGCAGCGGTTCATCCTCGACGACGGCACCGACCGGGAGGCCTTCGCCGAGGGGTTGCAGGCGGTCTACAAGGACGCCGGCCTGCGCTCCACGACGGCGCAGGCGCTCGTCGACGAGGAACTGGCCGGTCAACAGCGCGCCGGCGCGACCCTTTCGGCGATGGCGAGCCTGGGCCTGGTCACGGCGCTGTTGCTCGTCGTGTTGATGGGGGTCCGAGCCCGCGCCGAGCGCCGGACATCGGATGCCGTGCTCGTGGCCCAAGGCGCCTCGACGCGGGACCTGGCCGCCGGGATCGCCATCGAGACCGCGATGCCGTTCCTCGTCGGCGCCCTCGCCGGGTTGGCCTTGGTGCCGGTCGCGTTGCAGCTCGACCAGCTCGAGGGCCTGGCCTTCCCCCTGCTCCCGATCGAAGGGGGCGCGTTGCTGGTGCGGACCGGGCTCGTGGTCGTCGGGGTGTTGGCGGCGACGGTTCTCGTGTCGGCGGTGGTCGGCGTGCGCGCGGTGCGCGGGCTCGACCAGCAGGCGTTGCGCGAGCTCGAGTGACCGGCCGCTGCCCGCAACGCCTATCCCTCCCCTGTGGTTTCCTCTGTCATGGGAGGAACGATGTTGGGCCGACGAGCGACCGCGATCGTTGCAAGCACGCTGCTCTTGGTCGCCGGCTTGGCTTCGCTGCCGGGCGCCCAAGCCAGCGAACCCGAGCGAACCACCACGACCGTCGAGAGCTTCGACGGGACCGAGATCGACACGCTGGTCTGCCAGCCTGCCGACGCCAGCGCCGAGGATCCGGCGCCGGTCGTCATGCACAGTCACGGCTGGGGCGGCAGCCGCGCCGACGACTGCGCGAGCTTCGATGCCTTGCTCGACGCCGGGTTCGGTGTCGTCTCCGTCACCCAGCGCGGGTTCGGCAACTCCGGGGGCGAGGCCCACGTCCACGACCCCGATCTGGAGGGGCAGGACAACAAGGCCGTCATCGACCACGTCGCCAGCCTCCCGTGGGTCCAGACCGAGGGGCCCCAGGACCCCGTGATGGGCGCGATCGGGGGCAGCTACGGCGGCGGGTACCAGTTCATCACGGCGCTCACCGAGATCCAGGAGACCGGCGACACGCGCCTCGATGCGCTGGCGCCCGAGATCACGTGGTACGACCTCGTGCAGAGCCTGGCGCCCGACGACGTGATCCGCAGCGTGTGGGTCGACGCCCTGTACGCGGCCGGCGCCACGAACGTCCACCAAGGCATCCACGAGGCCTTCGCCTACGGGCTGGCGACCGGCCAGCTGCCCGACGGCACCGTGCCGGGCGTCCACGACGTGGTCGCCGACTTCACCGAGAACAGTCCTGCCGGGTTCGTCTCCGATGGCGTGCAGCTGGACGTGCCCACCTTGATGCGCCAGGGCCTCACCGACAACCTGTTCACCCTCAACCAGGCCGTCGACAATTACCAGCGGACGCTGACCGCGGACGCTCGCGCCGACAGCTACCTCGTCGGCTACAACGGCGGGCACGCCCTCCCGAACGCGTACCCGCCAGGCACGTTGGCCAGCGGCGATCCCTGCTCGTCCGTGGGCGACCACGAGGGCTTCGACGAGCTGCGGCTGGCGTTCCTCGAGAACCAGCTGACGGGCGCCGACAACCCGATGCCGGGCACCGCCTACCGGCTCGCGACCGACGACGGCGGCTGCCTGGCCGTCGACAGCGTCGAGCCGACGCAGACCGTCGACGCCGGCCCGGCCCAGGTCGCCGCCACGCCCTCCGGCGCCGGCGCGCCCGTCTACCTGCCGTTGACCGAGGGCCCCACGACGGTGGCCGGGGTCCCGCAGCTGGACGCCACGCTGACCACGGCCGGCGTCGACCAGCGCGCCTTCCTGGGCCTGGCCGTGGGTCCCTCACCCGCTCAAGCCCAGATGCTGTCCAACAACGTGTTGCCCGTCCAGCGCGATCTCCCGGTCGCGCAGGAGGATCTGTCGATGGAGCTGCCGGGCGTGGCGACCGAGGTGGCCGAGGACGAGACGCTGTACCTCGTCGTCTCGCCCACCTCGGACATGTTCGTCCACCACGGCAGCCGCACGCCGGGCACGGTCGCCTTCGAGGACGTCGAGGTTGGGCTGCCGGTGCCGGCCAGTTGAGGCTCGCTCCGACCCGACCCAGGGGAGGGCTGGGAGGCGCGAGGATCGGCTTCGGCCGCCCAGCCCTTCAACGGGGCTTCCACAACGCTCTTGAGCCCCATAAGGGCTGCGTGGTTCGATGGTAGCCAAGGGCAAGGTCCTGGTGTTGACCGTGGCGCTCGTCACCGTCGGATGGGCCGGATGCGCCGGCACCGATCCAGCCGAGACCGAGGATCCGGACACCGACGAGGAGGCCCCCCTCACGGCCGAGATCCCACGATGGCAGCTCGGGGACGCGTGGACGTACTCGATCGACACGCACGGGTTCCCGCAGACCGAGACGACGATGATGGTCTACAACGAGACCGCCGACCTCTACCGGATCGGCAGCACCGACGAGGACACCGCCCTCCAGCACGCGATCTTCGAGGTCAACCCGCAACTGGGGCGGTTGCAGAAGGGCAACCTCGGCGTGTACGAGAAGGGCGAGCCCCGCTCGATGTACGATTTCCCGATCCAGGACGGCGACGAGTGGACGACGTCGTTCTTCGTCCGCCAGCACGAGGGCGAGCTCGACGCCGAGGCCACCTACTCGGACGCGATCGAGACCGAGGCCGGCACCTTCGAGGGCTTCGAGATCGTGGCCGAGGGGGACGACGGGTTCCGCCTCACGTACGACTACATCCCCGAGATCCAGTGGTTCAGCAAGCTGATCGTGACCGACCAGGATGGCACGCAGCTGCACGAGCTGCGCCTGCAGGACCACGAGCGGGAGACCTCCGGCACCGGCTACTTCGTGCGGCCCGACAAGCTGCACGACCAGTCGTACACGAGCGAGGACTGCTCGTTCCCGTCCGGCTGCACCGACCAGGTGCTCGTCGACGGTGCCAGCGCCAAGGACGGCAAGTACGGGCCCTACGACCTGGTGGCCTACAACGTCGTCGTCTCGATCCCGAACCCGGACAACGACCGGGCCTCGGTGCAGATCACCGACGGCGAAGGCAACGAGATCTACAGCCGCCAGGACATCACGAGCTCGGAGGGCGACGAGTTCGAGTTCGAGACCGTGCGGGACTTCGAGCCCGGCGACTGGACGATCGACGTCTCCACGCAGAACGACGCCGAGGTCGACGTCGCCCTGGCCGGCGGCTGGAGCTACTCCGAGACGGTCGAATAGCGGGACCGGTGACCAGCGTCGGCGGCGGGCGCCAGCCCGCCGACCCGGACCCGGGCCTCAGCCGAGCGCGTCGGGGTCGGCGTCGACGAGGGCGGTCCCGGGGATCTCGTCAGCGACCGTCGAGACGTCCTCGAGGCAGACGTCGCTTGCCTGGTCCACGTCGGCCTCGGCCGCGAGGACGGTCTCGACCAGCTCGGGATCGTCGAGGCTGTCCAACGTCGAGCACTCGCGGGCCGGATCCTCCCCCACGCTCGTGTGCGGTGCTGGCGTGGCCACGAGGGCCGCGGGCTGAGCGATCAACGCCAACAGGCCCACGAGCGCCAGCCCGGTCCATCGGTTCCCAGCCATCGATGGTCGAGCGTGCGGGAGCCTGTCAAGCGTTGGCGATACGACGTCGAACCGAACCTACTCTGGCTGGTCAGGGTCCTCGACGTCCATCGGGATGCTGTCGCCGAGATCCAGCTCCTCGAAGCTGGCGACCTCCGGCTCGCGGGGTTCCTGCACGCGGAGCGGGATCGCCAGGTCCTCGAGCAGGCGGGCGGCGAGGTTGAGCTTCTTCTGCTTGACGGGGTCGCCGCCGATCGGCTCCTCGAAGTCCCAGCCGACGAGCTCGACGCTGCGCGCACCGAGCGCGGCAGCGATGAAGCAGGCGCGATCGCCGTCCGTGAACCCGCCAAAGCGGTGCAAGGGGACCGGATCGTCGGGCGGGTCGGTCTGGCTGGTGCCGAACATCGGGCCCTCGAGCTCGGGCAGCAGGCGGTCCACGAGAGCGCGGTTGTCGCCGTGGCCGTGGACGGCCATCGGGACGCCGGCGCGGGAGAACATCTCGTGCGCCATGTCGGAGCCGTCGAGGTCGGTGACGACCAACGTGGGTTGGATGCCGGCGCTGAGCGCCTGGCGGACGGCGCCGCCGGCCGCCACGATCGGCTTCTCCGCGTCCAGGTCCTCGGCGCCGCCCGGGCGGGGACCGAGCACCTGCACGACGGCGTCGGCGAGCTCGGGTTCGACCTCCTCGGGGTGGATCGCCTCGTGGTCGACGAGCGCGTCGGAGAGGCGCTGGGCGACCCGTCGGTCGGACTCGCGGTCGAGCCCGAGCAGCTCCTGGGCGGTGCGGTAGTGGCTCTCAGCGTCGATCATGTGCTCTCGGTCTCCTGAGGCGAGGCGGTGGTGCCCGATCGCATGCGGCTCTGGATGTAGTGGTGGCTGGACCAGCCGACGACGGCGGTGAAGACGCCGCCGAGCAGGTAGAGGAAGTCCCCCAGATCGACGAGCTGGCTGGCGGGGACGCCGGCGTGGATGCGGCTGACGATGCTGAGGACGCTCGTCGCGATCAGGCCGGTGGCGAACAAGCCGAACGGTAACAGCCAGTAGCTCCACAGGATCCGGCGTTCGGTCACCCAGGCGTCCAGCACGCGGCCGCCGGCGGTCAGCAACGTGGCGACGATCGCCCACCACATGAGGGTGGTGAGGAACACGATCGCTTTGCCGACCTGGCTGGCGGCCCCGAGGTTCTGCACGTCCTGCCAGGCGAACACGATGCCGCCCAGCAACAACGCGACGCTGAGGAAGCTGGTGAACAGCGTGACGCGCCCGCTGGACAGGCCTTCGTAGAAGTCCCGCAGCAGGCGGACGAGCGTGTCCTCCATCTGGAAGCCCTTGACGATGAACCAGGCGCCGACGGCGATCGCGATCAGGCCGAGCCCCATCGTCTGGTAGCCGGTGATCGCGGCGAACCCGTACACCAGCAATGCCAAGGCCAACGGGACGAACACGGTGCGTTGGATGCGTTCGTCCTCGAGGGCGCGCTTGATGACGTAGTAGATGCCCTCGATGTCCTGGTTCTGGCGCACGATGACGCGTTTGACGGCGTCGACGCGGACGCGGCTCGTGATGAGCGGCAGAATGAACTCGTCCTCGGCGCCGTCGGTGACGAGGATGCACGAGCTGGGTTCGACCTCGGCCAGCACGTCGTCCAGTTGCTCGCTGACCTCGCGGTCGCTGGTTGCCCCGACGTTGCGGTCGCCGCAGATCGTGGCGACCTCGGCCTCGTGGCCTTGGCGCACCATGTCGTCGTAGACGTTGACCGCGGCCAGCACCGAGTTCGTGTCTGTGTCCTCGGGATCGGCCAAGCCGAGCGAGATCGCGGCGTCCAGGTTCTCTTCGCGGCCGATGATGGGCGTGGTGACGCCGGTCTTGGCGCCGAAATCGTCGTCCCGGTCCACGCACAGGATGAGGAACGTCATCGGCCGTCGCGCAGGGATACGGGGTCGAGGGTTTGAAGCTGTGGGTAGGGCCGGGGCGGGCAAGGCTTGCCCTCGACGGCGGCCTCGAGCCCGGCGACATCGAGTCGCGCGCTGTTCGGCCGGCAGCGAATAGATTTGACAGGTTTATCTTTCATAGAGCCGTCCGAGGGGCGATGGGGTTGAGTCAGCGCCGCAAGGTAGGCCTCGTCCTCCTCGGCGTCGGTTCCCTCGTGCTTGTCGCGACGCTCCTCCTCGCGCCACCGCCCCAGGCGTCGGGCGGCATCACGAGCGAAGCCGAGACGGACGGGATCGCCGAGGACGACCTCCGCGTGGCCGCCCGCCAGCCCCAGCTCGGCGACGGGATCGCCACCCGCTACGACCCGCAGGTGGACGTCACATACACGGTGTTCGGCGCCGGACACGGCTACGACAAGGCGGCGTTTCCGCTCGAGGGCGACCGCAGGGGCGAGCTGGACAGCGGCCCCTTCATCCTGGCACAGACGACCCAGGGGCCTGTCACGGTCGAGCCGCTGGATCCGGGCGTGGCCCTCTCCGGTGACCGGGAGCAGCGCGGGAGCGTCAACCAGACGCTCAGCGCCACGTTCGACACCGCGTCCCCTGGCCGGGCCTTCTGGGCCTCGAGGTCGGCATCGCCCTGGCTTTCGCCAGCGTCCCGCTGCTGGTCCCCGGACCGTCGCGCCGGGCGGTCGGGTCGATCGCGGTGGCGACCGTGGCCGCCGTGGCCGTCGGCCACCTGCTCCGGGGAGGGCCAGCGGTGGGTCAGCTCTCGGCCCCGCTTGGACTGATCGGTGTCGGGGCCGCGGTCGTGGCCGCCGTCCGGCCCGCGGAGAGCCGCAGCCGGGCCGTGGGTTTGGGGATCGCGGTCTTCGTGGCGGCGCTGCTGGCCACCGGGTGGGCGATCGCGCCCTACTTCCCGTCGCCCCCCGCCATCTAGACTGCCGGCTGTGCTTGGGTTCAGCTCTCGCTCGGCCTCAGGCGGTGAAAGCGCGGAGCCGAGACGAAGGAGTAGCCACAGGCTACGTCGATGTCGACGGCGACAACGCTAGGAAACCCCACAACGTGCAAGGTATCGTATCATCGC
>PXUB01000020.1 GCA_003009755.1 Thermoplasmatales archaeon SW_10_69_26 | reverse complement strand
AAGGGCCCTTGTCGTCCGTGACCGGACGGTCGAGCTGGTGATCGGCGGCACCGAGCGCCCTCTTCGTTCTCGGTCAACCCGTCTCTCCCGGTTGGCTTGATGGGGTAGATGGACGGGTCACGGCCCGTTGGCCGCACGAAGCCCGATTGAAAGGCCGCGTTCAGCACCCAGCAGAAAGCCAAGACGCTTCCCCGTGGCCTCCAGATACGTGAGGGTCTGAGCCGTGTGAGCGGACGCGAAAGCATCCACGCTTTCCACTTCGATGACCACGCAGTCCGCGACCAGAATGTCGAGGCGAAGGCCGACGCCGAGAGCTTGGTCGCGATACGAGACCGGAACGGTCACCTCGGTCCCCACGTCGAGGCCGCGATGCCGGAGCTCGACGGCTAGCGCGTCCCGGTACACCTTCTCCAGAAGTCCAGATCCCAGGTCGCTTTGAACCCGGAAGGCGGCCTCGAGGCAGTCGCTCGCCGTCTCCTCGACCGCCTCGGGCAGCGGGCCCGGGCTCTCGGCATCCGTCGTGGACGAGCCGGCGGACGAGGCATCCTTCGCTCCTATCCGGGAGCGATGAGGGAACTCCCCGTCCCATCGGGACCCCCGCTTGTTCCCGTCCGCCGTCTCTGGGGCCTTCGTGGTTCCTTCGCGTTCCCTCGTGCCTTGATCGTCCCCTATCCCTCCGTCTCCCGCAGCACCTCGCTCTCCCCGCAGCTGGGACAGTTCACCCTTAGCGGCCGACGCGCCGGGATCCGTTCGTGGTTGCCGCACGCCTGGCACGTGAACGGCACCCGGTCCTCGCGCGGTCTGCCGTGGCCGTCGTCGGTGCCCACGGCCGAGGGCGGGGCCACGCCGGTCTCGCCGGCTCGCAGCGGCGGCCGATCGGGCGAGCGCGGCGTCGGCGTGCGCGGATCCGAGCCCGGCTCGATCGGCGTCATCGGCGTCAAAGGCGTCGTGGGCGGCGTAGCCTCGTAACCGCCCCCGGCGCCGGTCCACACACGGTTGAGGCCGCGTTGCGTGCGGTAGAGGACGTAGGAGCGAGCTGCCAGCTGGATGGCCCACCCGACCAACGGGATCAGGCCCACGACGAACATCGCACCGACCCACACGGCCAGCATCGCGCCGGGCGTGACCGGCTCGTACCCGAGGTTGCGCTCGTGCGTCTCCAGGCTCCGCCAGATCCGCCAGTAGGCCACCCACAGCAGGACCGATCCCGCCAGGTAGGCGACCCCACCGAGGAAGATCGCCATCCCCACGAGCGCCAGCGAGAGCCCGAGCTGGCCCTGCAGGATCTGCTCGACCGGCACGAGCACGTCGCTCAGCACCACCACGGCGAGGCTGGTGCCGACGACCGCGAGGCCAGCGATCGCCAAGGGTACGCCCCAGCGGGCCGGCGCGTGCGGGGACCGCGTGTACGGGTCGAAGCGCTCGACCTCCTCGCTCGCCGTCCACACCCAGTAGTAGAGGTAGAACCGGAGCGTGACGTAGGTGAGAAGCGGGACGAGGATCGGGCTGCGCTCGGTCCCGGGCTCCCGGGACGATCCCTCGCCCGACGGGGCTCGGTCCTCGCGGCGCGAGGTGGCCTCTGGCATGCTCGGGGGTGGTTCGGCAGGCTCGCGGCAGGCCTTCAACCCCGCGACGACCTAGGCGGCAGTCTCGTCGTCGTCCTCGAGGTGGGGCTCCAGCGCCTGCCGGATCGCCTCGGGGATCGGGGTCGGCTGGAAGCTGTCGTCGACCGTGACCCGCGTCACCTCGCCCTCGACGACGGTGTGGTCCTCGCGGGCGTCGGTCGTGTCGAAGTGGAACACCATCGAGGAGCGACCCAGCTTGCGGACGGTCACGTGGATCTCGAGCCGGTCGCCGCTGCCCATCGGCTCCTCGAAGTCCACGTCGACGTTCACGACCGGCACCCGCACCCCGTGGTCGGACCGGAAGTTCTTCTCGTCGAAGCCCAGCTCCTCGAGGAAGTCCTCGTAGGCCTGGTTGAAGTAGTCGATGAAGTGGGGGTGGTAGACGATGCCGGCCTTGTCGATGTGGCCGAAGTAGACCTTCTGGGTCTTCGTGAACATGGATGGCCTAGCCCGGTCGCCCGGAAAGGCTTGCCTGCCGGCTACCCCGCGCTGCAGGGATAAGAAACGGGGGGACCACCAAGGACGCGAGGGGACGCCAGGGTGCAAAGGGGAGCAGCTGCCGTGACAGAGCCGCCCGGCGGCGAGTCACAGGCCCTTCGTGGCCTTGGCGATCCTTCGTGTCCCTCGCGGCCCCTGCTTAACCAGACAGCCCGGGCTACCCGTCCTCGATCGCGGGCAACGGGATGCGCAAGATCCGATCGTCGGTCGGCCCAGGCGTGCCGCGCCCGTCGTGGTTGCTCGTCGACACGTACAGCGCATCGTCTTCCCAGACGGCGGCGCGCAGCCGACCGAAGCGCTCGTCGAAGAGCACGTGCTCGTCGACCACCTCGGCCTCGCCGTCCGCCTCGTCGATCTCGAGGACCTGCAGCTGGGCCTGTTTCAACGTCGCCACGAGCAGGGCCCCGTGCAGCGAGCTGTTGGGCTGGTCGACGAAGGCGGCCCCGGCCGGGGCGACGTTCTCGTCGGCGTCGGGCCCCGTGGTCCAGACCGCCGGCTCGTAGGCGCCCCCGCCCTCGTCCATGCCGCGGACCTCGGGCCAGCCGTGGTTGGCGCCCTCGCGGAGCCGGTTGACCTCGTCGTGGTTCTCGGGCCCGTGCTCGCTCGCGTAGGGCGTGCCCGTGTCGGGGTGGAAGACCAGGCCCTGCGGGTTCCGGTGGCCCATCGTGAACACGGCCGGATGCCAGCCCTCCTCGCCGGCGCCGGCTGGCTCGCCCTCGGCGGTGTAGGCCAGCACCTTGCCGTTGCGGCTGCCCTCGTCCTGGGCGCGCGAGGCGTCGGCGGCGTCGCCCATCGTGACGTACAACAGCCCCTCGGGCCCGAACCCGAGCCGGCAGCCGTCGTGGATCTGGCTGGCGTCGATGCCGCGCACGACGGGCTCGGGGACGGCCTCGCGGTCGTCGGCCGGGACGCGGGCGACGCGGTTGCGCAAGGCGTCGTCTCCGTCTCGGTACGTCTGGCAGACGTACAGCCACGGCTCGTCCTCGAAGTCGGGATGCAAGGCCAGCCCCATCAGGCCCGACTCGCCGCGCTCGACGGTCTGGGGCATCTCGCGCCAGGTCTCCGCCTCGCCGTTCGCGATCACGCCGATCGTGCCGCCGCGCTCGGTGAAGAACACCCGCCCGTCCGGCGCGAAGGCCAGCTCCCAGATCGTGTCGCGGTCCCCAGCGAGGATGGCGATCTCGTCCGGGTCGGCCTCGTCCACGCGAGGCAGATCCCCGTCGGTCGGCGGCGGAGCCTGGGTGCAGCCGGCCACGACGACGAGGAGAAGCAGGAACGCGAGCGGGCGGCGCATCGCATCGGGGTAGGCCACCCACGCGCCTGAGGCTTGGGGTCACCCGGCGACGGGCGAGGCGGCCTCCGCCAGCTCGGCGTCGGTCCGCGTGGGCAGGTCCACCCAGGAGGGGTTCTCGGGCGTGTGCTGGATCAGCGTCGTGTGCGGCACGAGCGAGGGGGCGACGTAGGTCATGTCGGAGTGCGTGACCTGGACGACGAGGCGGTGGTTCTCCGGGATCACGCGATCCATCGAGTACAGCGGCACCGTGACCTCGCGCGCGATCTCGGCGCTGGGATCCTCGATCCGGTCTTCCAGCCCGATCGCCTGGTAGCCGCGCGTCACGAGCTCGCGCTCGCCCTCGGGGGTCTCGTCCCAGACCTTCACCACGAAGTGGACGTCGCCCGTGCCGGAGTCCAGCGGCCCGTTGGCGCTGACGACGACGTCGAGGTTGGCCTCGCCGTGCCCGATCGCGGTCAGATCCTCCGCCAGCGGTGGGCTCTCGTAGCTGACGGTGGCGGCGGGGGCGTGGTCGAGCTGCTCCCAGGGCGTGCCCTGGAAGTCGCTGGCCGGGTTCCACGTCGTCCAGCCGGGCCCGGGCACGTTGGCGATCACGTCGCCGCGGTCGGGTTGCGCGAGCAGCGACTGGCTGGGGGCCTCCCGCGAGAGGCCGTTGTCGGCGCGCAGGTGGAACCGCTCGGGGCTGTCCTGTGTCCAGATCGCGTCGTCGTAGGCGCGGTAGTGGAAGCCCGTGTAGGGGTCCTGCCAGTGGTCGGGGCTGTCGGCGATCCAGCCCTCGAGGCTGGCCTCCTCGTACCAGGCGTACTCGGTGCCGGGGTGGCTGCAGCCCTGGGGGACGCCCATCGAGACGCAGCGCTCGTCGTCGGGGTGGTCCTCGTGGAAGAGGATCGGCGGCTGGTCGACGACGTGGCTGTACGTGGCCGCGGGCTCGTCGATCACGTCCTCGGGGTTGTCGCCGTTGTAGCGGTCGACGACGCCGTGGTAGGTGTCGTCGAGGTCGTGGCCCTTGAGGAAGTGGTCGAACCACGGCACGCGCATGTCCTGGACCTTGTGCTCGTAGAAGTCGTGCCCCATCGGCTGCATCACGAGCTTGAGCTGCCGCTCGCGCTCGGGCTCCTCCAACTGCGAGAAGTAGGGGTTCTCGGCGATCTGCTGGTAGTTGTGCAGCGGGTTCGGCGGCTCGAAGAACTGGTCCATCCAGCCGTGGGAGAGGAACGTGGGGACGTCGATGGCGTCGTTGTACGTCATCGGTGACCGGTCGCGGAAGTCCTGGCGGACGTCGGTCTCGGCGCCCGTGAAGCCCTGCACCATCCAACTGGGGATCTCGGTGTCGACGGTGCCCCACAGACCCGGGTTCGTCGCGAACGCCTCGGTGTGGCCGCGCTGGAGCTGCTCGACCCCGACGTTCGCAGCGGCGCCGGCGGCGATGCCGGCGATCAGCACCGACTTCGGCACGCCGTTGGGCAGCATCGAGAACGTGAGGTTGTGGTAGACACCGCCGGGCGCGGCCGCGTCCAGGCGGTCGTCCTGGCCGGCGAGCAGCAGCGTCGTGATGCCGCCGTTGGACTGGCCGAACATGCCCGCGTGCGGGTCGCCGGGACCGTCCAGCTCGACCTCGAAGTCCACGGTCGTGTTCGACCGCATCCCGTGGCCGGAGTACACGTCGCCGTCGTGGGCGTCGTTGTCGGCCAGCCACGTCAGGACATCGCGGGCGTCCTGCATCTCCTGCTGGGGGTCGTAGGCCCGCTGGTAGCCGGTCGAGTTCGCGGTGCCGCGCGTGTTGTACACGACGCCGACGTAGCCCTCCTGCGCGTAGGCGCCCACGCCCTCCTCGGCGAACGAGCCGCCGTAGCCCTCGTACTGGGACTTGTGGCCACCCCAGCCGTGCGTGGCCATCATCGCCGGGAACGGGCCCTCGGCCACGTCCGGGTCGGGGTGGTAGATCGTGGCGTCGATCAGGATGTCGTCGTTCGCCAATGGGGTGTCCTCGGGGGCCGCGTCGCTCGTCGACGCGTGCTGTTCGCCCGCGTGCTCGGCCTCGAGGTCCATCCGGCCCGAGGTCTCGACGAAGACCTGTTCCTTGACGATCTGATCCTGGCGGTAGGAGCCCTGCACGGGCACCGTCGCCCTCGTGGTGGACCGCTCGCCATCGCGCACGGCCGTGAGCTCGACCGTCGCCTCGCCCGGCTCGTCGAAGGCGTGCGTCGTGCTCGCCCCGGTCGCCTGCGATCCGTCCGGGAACCGCCACACGAGCTCGTCGGCGTCGGCGGAGGTCGTGAACCGGATCTCGTCGTTCGCGAGGACGACCGGCCCGGGGGACCAGTCGATGGCGGGACCGTCCTGGCCGCCGGACGTGCCGGCAAGCGCCTGCGGGACGGTCACGAGCGTGAGCGCCAGGAGGACGGTGACGGCTCGCCTCAGTGTGCCACCCGCGCCAGGGAGACCCACGGGCGTACTTCAGCGTTGAGGTGGCCTGTTCGCCACTCCTGGTGAACGGCTGTACCATATCCGTTCTTGAGGGGGTGGGGGAGGACGGGGAGTCCACCCATGCCCGGCGTGAACGATCTCGACGAGGCCGTGCGCGAGCCCGCCGCTGCCGACAGCCCCGGTTACGAGCCCCAGCGCTCCCGTGTCGGGGCCCGCTCGCCGGGCAACCCGTTCCTTCGATAAATTTCCGGGTTCCGTGGTATCCGCGTCAAGCGGTTGGCCAGGAAATTTTCATCAAAAAGGGGGGCAGCAGTGTCCGTCGTAGCCCCCCAGACGATCGCTGTTATCGCAGGCCGAGGGATCCGCGCTTTCGTCCGGCGCGAGTGAGAGAGCTCGAGGAGTAGCCCGCGCTCCGCGGGTCGAGGCCTCCCCGTAGCTTGAAGGCCCATGGCCTCCTCAGACGACTTCGATGGGCCCCGACCCGCTGGCCGGTCACACGGTCGAACTGTGCTCGGGCAAGGGCGGCTACGAGGTCACCCCGGAGGACGCCCGCGAGCTCGATCTCTCCACCGAGAGCCAGCGGCTGGCGGACGCCGGCGTGGAGATCGTGACCGACGCGGGCGTGCTGCTCGTCGTCGATCCCGGCCCCTGCGAGGTCTCCGTGTTCGAATCCGGCCGCCTGCTGGCCAAGACCGACGACCAGGGCGAGGCCGAGGAGGCGGCCCGCGCCATCCTCGCTGCGCTGGCCGAGAGCTGAGGCCCCGCCAGCAGGTTGAAGGCCCCGCGGCGCTAACCGGCGTGTGCTCTGGCCCCTTGGGGCCTGGAGGGACCCACGGTGAGCTTCGATCCCCACGACGTCCGCGAGGACATCCCGCTGCTGCAGGACGACGAGCCGCCGATCTACGTCGACAACGCCTGCATGACGCTCAAGCCCGACCCGGTGATCGAGGAGCTGAACCGCTACTACGAGCAGACGCCGGTGTGCGCCGGCCGCTCGACCTACCGCCTGGCCGGCGAGGTCGACGAGGCGGTGCAGCGCTCGCGAGCGACCGTGGCCTCCTTCCTCGGCGCCGACAGCGCCGACGAGTGCGTGTTCACCCGGAACACGACGGAGGCGATGAACCTCGCCGCGAAGGGCCTGGACCTGCCCACCGGTTCCACGGTGCTCACCAGCGACCGCGAGCACAACAGCGGGCTGGTCCCGGCCCAACGACTGGCCGAGGGGGGCGTCCACCACGAGGCCGTGGGCTCGACCGAGCAGGGGGCCTTCGACCTCGAGGCGTACAAGGCCCGCATGGAGGAGGGCGACGTCTCCCTGGTCAGCCTCGTGCACATGAGCAACCTCGACGGCTACATCACCCCGATGCAGGCCGTCGCCGAGATCGCCCACGACCACGACGCGCTCGTGCTCGCCGACGGCGCCCAGTCGGCCCCCCACGTCCCCGTCGACGTCGCCGAGCTGGGCGTCGATCTGTTCGCGTTCAGCGTCCACAAGGCGATGGGGCCCACCGGCGTCGGCGTCCTGTGGGGCCGGGCCGAGATCCTCGACGAGATGGACCCGCTCGTCGCCGGCGGCGCCACGATCGAATCGACGACGTTGACCGACCACGAGCTGCTGGATGCACCGGGCCGCTTCGAGGCCGGGCTGCAGGACTTCGCCGGCATCCAAGCCACCCACGCCGCGCTGACCTACCTCGAGGAGATGGACCGGGCCGCGGTCAGCGACCACGAGGAGAAGCTGTCCCGGCGTCTGCAGGAGGGCATCGAGGCGCTGGGCTGCGATGTGTACGGCGCGCCGGAGGCCAAGGGCAACGGCATCGTGTCCTTCGCGATGGACGGGTTGGACATCCACGATTTGGCCGTCGTGCTCGAGGACGAGGCCGACGTCTGCGTGCGCGCCGGCCTGCACTGCCTCGACAGCTGGTTCAACGCTCGCGGCCTCGGCGGCTCGTGCCGGGCCTCGCTGTACGCCTACAACACGATGCACGAGGTCGAGACGATCCTCGACACGCTCGCGGAGATCCGCACCGCCGTCGCCGGCTGAGGCTCAGATCGCGGCCCGCGCCGAGCCGCCCTCGGCCGACGCCTCGCGTTTCACGAAGAAGAACCGCTGGCGGCAGTCCTTGAGGTTGACGCGCTCCCCCAGACAGTCGGCCTCCTTCAGGCGCCGCACGGCGTACCGGACCGTGCGGGCGGGCATCTCGGTGTGCTCGACGAGCTCCCGGTGCGTCATGGGGCCTTCCAGCGCCAGCAGCTCGAAGACCTCCTGTGACGAAGGGGGCAGCCCCTCCGGAGGGCTCGGCGTCAGACCAGGGGACTCGAGCGCCGCCTCGCTCACGCTCCGAAGACGCTCGCGGCTGCTACATAAGTCCTTGCTTGATGGCAACGTGGGGTCACCCACCACGACGCGCCTCGATTGATCGCCTACGGCAGCGGCGGCTGTGAGCGGCGGGCGGCCAGCGATCGGTTGTGTTGGTCGGCGCGCAACGCCAGCCCGACCCCGATCGCCACGGTCAGCGTGAACGCGCCGACGTAGGCCCACAGCAGCGAGGGATCACCGGTGACCAACGCGACGATCACCGCGCCGGCCACGCAGAACACGAAGAACGTGCCGGCGTGGCGCAGGGGCATCTCCGTGCCGGCCACCGGCTCGGGGGCTGGGCTCTCGCGCGTCACGGGCGATCACCTCGGTCGGTGTCGGCGAGGTAGGGGTAGGACTGGAAGGCGGCGAACCCGAGCAGCGCCAGGCCGAGGATGGCGAACACGGGATCGGCCAGGAACCCGGCCGCGATGACGAACATCGTCGAGACGGTCAGCCCCAGCCCGATCAACGCCCAGTCCACGGTCACCCTCGCCAGCCGCGTGTCCGTGGCTGGGACCACCTGGGTGTCGGTGGCGGCCTGGGTGTCCTGCGTGAGGTCGGCGGCCGAGCGCTCGAGTCCCTCGGCCAGCTGCTCGACGGCGTCGGCCAGGCGCTCGGCCTGCTCCCCGGCCACGGGGGCGGCCCCAGCCGCCGGCTGGCCCCCGGCACCGGCAGCCTCCTGACGCGTGGGCGCGGCGGGCTCGGTCTCTGCCTCCTCCTCGGCCGGCTCGGTCTCGGTCAGCTCGGTGACCACGATCTGGCGGGAGAAGATGCTACCCTCGTCCTCGTCGAGGGCCCCCTCCGGCAACGGCAGGCCGGTCGCGTCGCCGGCGCCCTGCAGCTGGACCTCGGTGTCGCCGGCCGGCTGGTAGCCGGCTCCCTGCAGGATCCGGTAGCCGGTCACGATCTCCTGCGCGATCCCTGGGGGGAAGCTGGCCACGTCGGCCTCGATGAGCTGGCCGAGCGTCCACACGTCGTCGGGCTCGAGGTCGACCTCGAGGTCGCCGGTCAGCGCGGCCTTCGTCGACTCGACGCCCGGCTCCTCGTGTTGCTTCGTTCGTCCGCTCGGGGTCCCTGGGCCCATGGTGGTTTCCTCTCGCGCCGAGCGTGGGCTCGGTCGCTTCCTCCACCTCCCCCACCCCCGCTACAAATACTTCGGGGCTGGGTGCATCATCCTCCGCGTCACGCCTCCACCGCTGGCGACGATCGTCGTCGCGGTCGCCGCCGACATCGCGGCTCGCCGGGCTGGGCGTCGCGTTCGGTAGTGCGCAACCGGTCGTCAATCCGCGTTCGCCATCTCGCGCACGAGCTCGTACTCGTCGGCCTCGACGGGCTGCACGGACAGCCGCGAGCGGTTGACCAGCGTCATGTCCTGCAGCTGGTCCTCGGCCTTGATCTCCTTGAGAGGCACCTTGCGGTCGAAGGTCGCCTCGTAGGCCAGGTCCACGCGGTACCACGTCGGGTCGTCCTCGGTGGCGTCCTCGTCGTAGTAGGGGCTGTCCTCGTCGAACTGCGTCGGGTCGGGGTAGGCCGCCTCTGCGACGCGGGCCAGACCGACGACGCCCGGCGGGCTCGCGCTCGAGTGGTAGTACAGGACGAGGTCGCCTTCCTCCATCGCCTGCATGTTGTTGCGCGCCTCGTAGTTGCGCACCCCGTACCAGGGCGTCGAGCCCTTCTCCGCGAAGTCCTCGATCGAGAAGCTGGACGGGCTCTCCTTCACGAGCCAGTGCTGGGCGTCGTCGCTCATCGTCCACCGAACGCCTCGTCCGCAAGAAGATTTATGGCCCCGTGCGAGGCCTTGCCTCGCGGTGCTCGAACGCGGTCTCGCGGTCCTGCTGGCGCTGGCGATGGTCACGAGCGGCTGCATCGGGGTGCCCAGCTCCGACGGGGAGCTGGACGAGGCCTCGGTCGAGGCGACCGATCCCGCCGGGGCGTTCACCGGCCCGGTCGAGCCCGGCGAGCTCAGCCAGCCGGTGCACGAGCTCGATCGCATGGTCGAGACGTTCCTCCCCACCCACGACGGGACGCAGATCCACACCGCCGAGTACCATCCCAACGCCTCCGGCGAGACGCCCGTCGTCATCCAGCTGTCGCCCTACTTCGGCAACCTCGACGCCGAACCGCAGGCCCAGCACGGCTCCTACTGGACCCAGGTGCTCGTCGAGCGCGGTTACACCGTCGTGCACGCCAGCGTGCGCGGTACCGGCTACTCGGAGGGCTGCTTCCAGCTCGGCGGCGAGGACGAGATCCAGGACGCCCACGACATCGTGAAGCACTACCACGAGGCGGATTGGTCGAACGGCAACGTCAGCATGATCGGGATCTCCTACCCGGGCACCACGCCCTGGCAAGCCGCGATCACCGACCCGCCCGGGCTGAAGACCGTGGTCCCGATGCAGGGCATCTCGGACATGTACCGCTACGACCACGTCGACGGGGCCTCGTACACGCACGGGCCCGCGTTCCCGACATACTACACGGCGCTCGTCGACTGGACCCTCGTGCCAGGGAACGCCGAGGGCCCCCAGCACCTGCTCCCGCCCCTGGACGCCTTCTGCCCGGGCGCCGCCGATCGCATCGAGAAGGGCTACGAGACGATGGCCGTCGGCACGCACGACGAGTTCTGGGACGAGCGCGAGTACGAGGCCCAGCTCGACCAGGTCGACGTGCCGGTGTTCCTCGTCCACGGCTTCCAGGACTGGAACGTCGACCCCGACAACGGCGTCCCCCTCGTCGACGATCTGCCCGCGAACTCGAAGACCTGGATCGGGCAGTGGGAGCACAACATCCCCTTCGCCAACACCTACAACGAGGACTGGTCGCGCCACGACTGGAACATGACGATGGTGGCCTGGTTCGACCGATGGCTCAAGGGCGTCGACAACGGCGTCACCGAGCGCGAACCCGTGCTCGTGCAGGACGACGCCGGCCACTGGTACCGCGCGGACACGTGGCCGCCCGAGGACCGCGAGCCCCGCCAGCTGTTCCTCGCCGGCGACGGCCGCCTGATGGACGAGGCGCCGCCCAGCGAGGTCCGCCGCATGGCCAAGGACCCCTCGAACGCGGCCACCGAAGCGCCCACCGACGCCGAGCAAGCCCGCGGCCCCGAGTCCTTGCGATTCACCTCGGACCCGCTCGCGGAGGACACGCTGGTCACGGGCCGACCTACGCTCTCGCTCGACGTCGCCATCGACCAGCCCGACGGCCACCTCGTCGCCGACCTCTACGACGAGGACGCCGAGGACGGGCCCAAGTGGCTGGGCCACGCCATCCTCAACCTGGCCCACCGGCAGACGCGCGACGCCCGCACCCCCGTCCCGCAGGACCAGTTCGTGTCCGTCGAGATGCAGTTCTTCCCGATGAACAGCTTCGTGCCCGAGGACCACCGCCTGAGGCTCGAGCTGCGACCCGAGGCGCCCGACTGGATCCACCCGTCGCCGTTCAGCCCCACCTACGAGGTGCAGCTCGGCGGCGAGGACCCGGCCCAGCTGTCGTTCACGGATCTCGACGATCCCGGGTTCGAGCCGGCGCCCGAGCGCGGCCAGGTCCCCTGGAGCACGTGATCACGGCGAAGAGCCATCGCGGGACGCGTCCAAGGCCTCGGCCTCGGCGGCCCTGGCCTGGGCAGGCAGGTGGATGCGGAACAGGGTGCCGTCGCCGGGAGGGCTCTCCACGTCGATCGAGCCCCCGTGCAGCTCGGTGATGCGCCGGCAGATCGCCAACCCCGTGCCCGTCCCCTGGAACTCGTGGGGAGCGTGCAACCGCTGGAAGATCGCGAAGGCCCGGTCGACGTGATCGGGGTCCATCCCGATCCCGTTGTCAGCCACCTCGATGCGGGCGCCCTGCTCGGTGGCCTCGCCGGTGATCTCGATGCGGGGCCGTTGTCCCGGCGGGACGAACTTCATCGCGTTGTCGATCAGCTCCGCCAGCAGACGGCCGATCTGGTCGGGGTCACCGTGCACGGTCGTCGATCCGGCGACCTCGATCTCGGCCTCGAACCGCTCGATCCGGGCGCCCAACCGGGCGATGACGTCGTGCACGACGTCCTCGACCTCCATCGGCTCGGGGCTTGGATCCTCGAGGCTGACGTAGGTGAGCAGGTCGTCGAGGAGGGTGTCGACCCGCTTGGCCGCCCAGACCGCCGTCTCGATGTCGTCGTTGGCCTGGTCGGACAGCTCCTCGCCGGCTTCCCGCTGCGCCAGGCGGGCGTGCGTGGCCGCCGTCCGCGCCGGCTCCCGCAGATCGTGCGCTACGAGGAACGTGAACTCCCGCAGCTCCTCGTCCGCCGGCGTCCAGGTCCGCGTGACGTCGAGCTGCCCCCCGCCGGTCGAGGAGCCAGGGAACTCGTAGACGGACTCCCGGTCCTGCTGTTGGCGCAGCACCGGGCCCAGGAGACCGATCCCGACGATCGTCAAGACGATGAACAGCCCGCCGAGGGCCCCCAGGACCTGTGCCCTCGAGCCGGCGCCGACCACGCGGAGGTAGACGTAGGTCAAGCCGAAGCCCGCCAACGCGACGAACACGAGCGTCAGGCACCGGCCCCGCAGACGCTGCCTCGCCGACGAGAGGGTGCTCGCGGGAGAGCCACCGCTGCCCTCGCCGCGATCCGGGGGCCCGGTGGCGGTAGCCACAGGTCCAGTCCGCCGAGAGGTGACCTTTAAGGCTAGGCGTTTCGGCCTTGGCCGGGCTGGCCCCTCAGCCCTCGCCCAGGGTGGCCTTGATGCGCCGGGCCCGCTTGGGGCCGACCCCGTCGATGGCGGTCAGCTCCTCGGCCGTGGCCTCGCGGATCCCGTCCACGCTGCCCATCTCCCGCAGCAGCCGACGCCGCAGCTCCGGGCCCACCCCTGGCACGTCGTCCAGCACGCTGTCCGTGAGCGTGTTCGTCCGCTTCGTCGAGCTGTACTGGTTCGCGAAGCGGTGGGCCTCGTCGCGTGCCCGCATCAACAGCTTGAGCCCGGCCGCCTCGTTGGGCAGATCGATGGGATCGCGCCAGCCCGGCCGGTGCACGGCTTCCTCCTCCTTGGCCAGGCCCAGGATCGCCAGCTCGAGCCCCAGCTCGCGGGCGGCCTCGCGCGCCGCGTCGGCCTGGGCGCGGCCGCCGTCGACGAGGAACAGGTCCGGCAGGCCCTTGCCCTCCTCGGTCAACCGGCGCAACCGGCGGCGGGTGACCTCCCGGATGCCGGCCACGTCGTCGTTGCTCTCGATCGAGAGATCGAAGCGCCGGTACCCGGACTTGTCGGCGTGACCGTCCTCGAAGGTGACCAGGCCGGCCACGACGCCCTCGCCGCCGTGGTGGCTGACGTCCACGCACTCGATGCGGCGCGGCATCTCCGCCAGCGCCAGGCGCTGTTTGAGGTCGACGACGCCGGGGTCGGGCCCGCGCTCGGTCTGCAGCTGCTTGAGCTGGAAGCCGGCGTTCTTCTCGGCCAGGTCCAGCATCCGCTTGCCCTTGCCGCGCTGGGGGACCCGAAAGCGAACCTTGCGCCCCGCCTGGGCGCCCAAGGCCTGGGCCAGCTCCTCGTGACCGGTCGGCATCTCGGGCACGAGGATCCGGTGCGGGATCGAGGGCCGATCCTCGTAGTAGCGGGCCAGGAACTCGGCCAACAGCTCGGCGCGGTCGGCCTCCTCGAACCCTGGCAGGCGGAAGTCCTGGGCGTCGATCACGCGCCCGCTGCGGCGCGGCAACACGACCGCAACCCCGTGCTCGGGCGTGCCCTCGATCGCGATGGCATCCCGGTCCTCGCGGTCGCTGGCGAAGATCGCCTGCTCGTCGAGCAACCGCTGGATGTCCTCGATCTCGTCCCGCAGCCGGGCCGCCTGCTCGAAGCGCCGCTCCTCGCTGGCCTGGTGCATGCGCTCCTCGAGCACGGCGATCGCCGGCTGGGGGTTGCCCTTCAACACGTGCTGGACGCGCTCGACCGCCTCGGCGTAGGTCTCCTCGATGTCCAGCATGCAGGGCGCCTTGCACAGGCCGATGTCGTGCTTGATGCAGCCCTCGGGCAGCTCGCGCGGGCAATCGCGGACGCCGAAGGCTTCGCGCAGCAGGTTCACGAGCTCGCGCGCCGACCCGACGTCGGGGAACGGCCCGTAGTAGTCGCCCTCCTCGGCCTTGTCCCGCGTGATGTCGATCCGGGGGTGCTCCTCGTCGGAGACCAGGATCCACGGGTAGCGCTTGTCGTCGGTGAGGCGGACGTTGTAGCGCGGCTTCTTCTCCTTGATCAGGTTGGACTCGAGCAGGTAGGCCTCCTGCTCGCTGTCGACGAGCACGGTCTCGATCCCTTCGGCCTCCGCAAGCATCCGGTCGATGCGGGGGCCGTGCCCGTGCGTGCCCGCCGTGAAGTAGCTGGTCACCCGGTCGCGCAGGTCGGCGGCCTTCCCGATGTACAGGGCCTGGCCGTCCGCGTCCACGAACCGGTAGACGCCGGGCTCGGTCGGCAGCTCGCGAGCCCGCTCGACCAGCTCATCCGACACCACGTGGGACAGCTATCCCGGCCTGGGCATCAAGAAGGTTGCGGGGTGGGCGGGACGTGCTGTAAGGATAACAAACGGGGGGACCACCAAGTACGCGACGGGACGCCAGGGCACAAAGGAGAGCAGCTGCCGTGCCAAAGCCGCCCGGCGGCGAGTCACAGGTTCGTGGCCGTGGCGATCCTTCGTGTCCTTCGCGGCCCCTGCTTAACGAGACAGCCCGTGGGCGGGAGAGCGGCGGAGGAGGGCGGCTATCCGCCGTCGATCTCGTCGACGCTGGCTCGCGGTCGGTACGTCTCGACGGCGGCCTCCTCGAGCGGGTGGAAGTCGCCGTCGCCGCTGACGACGGGAGCGCCCGTCACGAGGCTCGCGGCGACTACGGGTGCGTCGTCCTCGTCGGCGATCGCCGAGCGCGCCTCCTCGATCTCGCCCTCGTAGACGGGCTCGTCGATCCACTCGACCGGCAGTGCTTGCTTCGTCTCGCTCCACTCGTCCTTCGTATAGTCGAGCTTCCGCACCAGCACGTCTCGGAGCTCGGCTCGGACCGTCTCGGGGGCGTAGAGCTCGACCGTGCCCTCGAGGGCGAACTCCACGATTCGACCGGGCGGGGACTCGGGATCGTAGAGAGCCGAGAAGAGGACGTTCGTGTCGACGACGAGTTCGGTCACTCGATCAGGTCCTCGACGTCGAGGTCGCTCTCGGAGAGTCGCTCGCGGAAGAGACCGGCGGCCTCGTGGAACCTCATCTTGCGGTACTCGACGAGGAGATCCTGGAGCAGCTCGTCCACGCTGCCCTTGCCCCTCTCGTGCTTGAGCCCCATCAGCTCGCGTCGCGTTTCCTCTGAGACGGACACGGTGGTGGCTGCCATCGCGTGATCGATGAATCTATAGATATATAGTTCTATGGCTCTCGGACCCTCTCCCGCCGATCTAGGCCTCGACCGCCTCGGTTTCCAGCCCGCACGCCTCCAGCGTCTCGGCGAGCTGAGCCTGCCAGTATTCGCCGCCGTCCTTGTTCGCCATCGGGTTGGCCGGGCTCGGGTGCAACAGGTACTCGACCTGCCGGTCCTCGCCGCGGTCCGCGAGCACGGCCTCGATCCGGCGCTCGGCGAAGCGGCCGACGCCGACGAGCGCGTCCGGGTCCAGGTGGTCGATCAAGCGCGACAGGCGTTCGTCGCAGATGGCGAACAGGGCCTCGCGGTCGGCCTTCCGCAGCCGAGGCGGCGTGATGTTCGAGGCCTCGTCGTCGAAGAACAACAGCGGGCAGTAGTTGGCGACGAACAGGTGCTCGTAGGCGTCCTCGAGCGTGCCGAAGCGGTCGGCCAGGCCCTCGTACAGTCGCGTCCCCGAGCGCTCGTTGCGCGGGCAGTCGAACCCGTGCACGGGTCGCTCGTCCTCGAGGTAGGTCTCGGGCGTGTCGACCTCGATGTCGGCGATGCCCATGCCCTCGCGCACGCGGTCGACGTCGCCGAACGGGACACCGGTCTGCCCCATCCCCCACGGGCCGGGGTTCATGCCGACCATGAGCACGTCCTTGGGCTCGTCCGCGAAGCGCTCGAGGTAGGCGCGGTAGCCCTCCCAGGCGTAGTCGAGCGGGTTGTACGTGCAGGTGACCGGCTCGTCGAAGTCCAACGCCTGGCAGCGCTCGGCCGCCTGCTGGCTCGCCCCGAGGATCTCCATGGTTCCCGGTAGACGGAAAGGGGGTCTTGGGCGTTCGGGGTAGGGACGCCTGGGTCCCTCACATGCCCGCCTTCAACGGGGCTTTCCCGTCCAGGGTCCCTGAAGCCGGCCATGGTCGAAGCCCCGCCCATCGGCGAGCCCGGGCCCGCAGCCGAGACGATCGTCGACGGCTCCTTCGAAGAGGAGCTGGACGTCGACGCCGACAGCGTCGGCGCGTTCCTGGTCGAGCTCGGCGAACAGCTGCAAGCCGGTCGGGAGATCGAGCTCACCGGCGAGGGCTGGCGGATCCCGTTCACCTACCGCGAACCGGTCGAGCTGGAGATCGAGTTCGAGGGCGGCGACGAGCCCGAGCTGGAGATCGAGGTCGAGCTCGCGGGCGATCGATCGACCCCCAGCTCCGGCATCGTGTGATCCCCACAGGTGGAGGTCGAAGTACCGAGGAACCCCCGGGAGAAGGACCGACGACCAGTCCCGGGCGGGGGGACCCTCACCTTGGAGGGTTCCAGGACAGCCGATGGCCCGTGTGACTTTATACTGTGGCTGCCCAAGTGGGGTCGGTGGCGTCGATGTACAAGGCCCCCTCCATCGAACAACCCCGTCGCGTCTTGGACAGCCACGGACACATGCTAGGCGAGTGCGACGGGTTCCACCCCGATCCCGCCACCGGTGGTCTCGGGATCGAGATCGAGTTCGAGGACGAAGCCCGGTCCCTGCTCGACACCGATCTGAGGCGGGCCTGGCTGTCCGCCGACGACGTCCGCAGCGTGCGCCCGGACCGGATGATCTTGGCCTTGACGCTGCGTGAGCTGCGCCTGGATCTCCATGAGCGCTCGCTGTGGGCCGAGGGGACCCAGCTCGACCCCGAGCACGTCCGCGCCCGCGAGTGACTCAGCCGCTCTCGCGATCCCTCAGATCGTCGAGGACGCCCTCCGGCAACACGTCCCCGTCGAGATCGAGGGCCCGCATCGAGCCGTCTCGCTCGACGAGGATCCCCACGGGCGCCAACCGAGCCACCAGACCCCCGCCCTCGTCCCCCGTGTGAGCCAGGGTGCGGCGGCGGGTGATCGGACGAAGCACGGTGTCGCCGGCGACGATCGGGTCGCCCAGCTCGAGATCGCCCTCATCCATCGCTGCCGCCTCGCGCGTTCCGGATCGCTTGCCAGACGGGCGGAGCCAGCGCGAACACGATCAGGGGGCGGAGCAGTTTCCACGTGCGAGCGTGAACGTGGGCGTCGGCGCCGGCCTCGAAGCCGACCGCGTGGAAATCCGGTTGCAGGTCCACGTGGATCTTGTCGGTCGCGTGCGTCCACGCGAACGCCGCCGTGAGCTGGCCGAAGACCTTGCCGGTCTGGGCCGGCGAGCCGAACCCGAACCCGGCCTGGACGCCGATCCGTTCGACGTGCACGGCGTGCACGAGGTCCCGCAGCATGCGTGTCACAGCCAGCGGCAGGTCTTCGGTGCGGAGGACGGCCAGGGCGCGTTGGACCTTCGATTCGACGTCCTTGCGCGTCTCCAGGTACTCGACGCCCTGGTCGAGCGCGCTCTCGAGGCGGCTTTCGTCCTCGTCCTCGGGCCCCGGCTCGGGGCCGCGTTCCTCGGCTTCCGGCCGTGTCTCGGCCTCCGGTGCCGGCCCCGGCTCGGGCTCGGGAGGGGCCTGCCGTTCGGGGGCCGGCTGGGCAGACTCGGCCGGCGGCTTGGGCTCCGGCTCGGGGTGGGCCTCGGGCTCCTCCTCGGCGGAGGGGCCCAGGCCCTCGAGATTGACGACGCCGTAGAGCCATCGGACGTCGACCTGCACGGGCGGCTGGGCGGGGTAGGCGGCGTAGGCTTCCACCTCGATCGGGGAGGACAGGGCCAGCGCCGCCAGGAGGACGAGCAACAGGGCCAGGCCCGCCAGCCAGAGCCAGGCGGACACGGCTCAGTCCGCGCCCTCGACCGGGGAGCCCCCGCCTTCGCCGGGCATCGAGAAGCCACCGGCCTGGCGCTGCTGCTGTTCGATGAGGCGGGCGGCGGTGTCGCCCAGGCGACCCCAGAGGTTGTCGTCCAGGCGCTCGATGCGGACGCCCTCGGGTCCGACCACCACGACGGAGACCGGCTTGATGCCACCGCCGGCCCCGGCCCCGGTGCCCTTGCTGTTCCCGTCGCCGTTGGCACCCCCGGCGCCGAACCCGAAGCCCGCGCTCAGGAGGGGGACGATCACGCCGAACTCGGTCTCCACCGGCTTGCCGACCACGTTGTCGGCGGCCAGCACGTCGGCCAGCTCGTCCAAGCTCTCCTCGAACATCTCGTTGACGTCGTCCATGGCGGCTCGCGCCCGCATACGGGGGCCGCATCGTCAAGCTTGGCCCCCACCAAACCCACGTTTGGGTCCTTTCGGGGCCGAAACCGTGAAACCTCGGCCGGGCGCTGGCGCTGGCGTGCGTTGGGTCTTCTGGACCGGCGGGCTGATGACCGTCGGCGGGATGTGGTGGCTGTTCCAGGGGGTGGACCTGGCCGCCGGCGGCCAGGATCGCACCGCCCTCGTCGGGGGCGCCACGTTGTTCCTCCTCGGCATGGTCATCATGGGCTGGGGGATGGGCACCCGCCGGCAGGACGGATGAGCGTCAAGGTGGACCCCTACGGAGGGGAAATGGTCTGTTTGCCCGTCCGTGGGCGAGGGTCGGTTGGGCGCTGGGGGTGGCGCGGGCCTGGGGCACTCCAAGCCCTCGTTAACCGGGACCACGCGGTGAGCCTCGGTGAGGCAACCGTGAGCGGAACCTTCCGATGTCGGTCGTGCGGGGCGACGATCTCCCGGGTCCCCGAGGCTGTCGCCCGTCAGGTCTCGGCCAGCGTGTGCCGAAGCTGCAACCCCGACACCGGTCCCTGACGAGGACAACCCTGGACCCGCGAGGAGGCAGCCGAGCGTCCACCGAACCCAGCGGACCGGCTACCGCTGGCGCGCGAGCGCGATCTCGGCGTGGTCGCCCAGCTCGGCGTCCAGCACCTCGGCGAGGGCTTCGCCGGTGTAGGTGCCGGCTTCGACGACGTCCTCGGGTCGGCCTCGAGCGACGACCTCGCCCCCGTCTTCGCCACCCTCGGGGCCGAGATCGATCACGTGGTCGGCGGTCTTGATCACGTCGAGGTTGTGCTCGATGATGGCGACCGTGTTGCCCTGGTCGACGAGCCGGTGCAGCACGTCGAGCAGCTTCTTGATGTCGGCCACGTGCAGCCCGGTCGTCGGCTCGTCGAGCACGTAGAACGTGTCGCCGGTTTGGCGCTTGGAAAGCTCGCGAGCGAGCTTGATGCGCTGGGCCTCGCCGCCCGAGAGCGTGGGGGCCGGCTGCCCCAGGCGCAGGTAGCCGAGGCCGACGTCCTCGAGCGTCTTGAGCTTGCGCCGGATCTTGTTGACGTTCTCGAAGAAGTCCAGCGCCTCGGAGACGGTCATGTCGAGGACGTCCTTGATCGTCTTGCCGTTGTAGGTGATCTCCAGCGTCTCGCGGTTGTAGCGGGCGCCCTCGCACTCCTCGCAGTCGACGTAAACGTCGGCCAGGAAGTGCATGTCGACCTGCTTTTGGCCCTTCCCGCTGCAGGCTTCGCAGCGGCCGCCCTTCACGTTGAACGAGAACCGCCCCTTCTCGTAACCGCGGGTCTCGGCCTGGGGCGTGCTGGCGAACAGCTCGCGGATCGGGGTGAACACCTTGGTGTAGGTCGCCGGGTTCGAGCGCGGCGTGCGGCCGATCGGGCTCTGGTCGACGAGGATCGTCTTCTTCAGCTGGTCGACGCCCTCGATCCCGTCGTGGTCGCCGGGGATCTCGCTGGCGCCGTTGAGATCGCGCGCCAGCGCCTTGTAGAGGGTCTCGTGCACCATCGTGGACTTGCCGGAGCCGGAGACGCCCGTGATGGCGATGAACTCGCCCAGCGGGAAATTGACGTCCAGGTCGTCCAGGTTGTGCATGCGGGCGCCCTCCAGCGTGATCGAGCCCGCGTCCGGCGAGCGGCGTTCCTCCGGCACGGGCACCGTCAGGTCGCCGCTGAGGGCTTGCCCGGTGAGCGAATCGTGATCGGCGACCTCCTCGGGCGTGCCTTGGGCGACGACCTGGCCGCCGTGCTCGCCGGCGCCGGGGCCGAGATCGACGACGTGGTCGGCCGCCCGGATCACGGGCTTGTCGTGCTCGACGACGAGCAGCGTGTTGCCGAGGTCGCGCAGGCCCTCCAGCGAGCTGATCAGCCGCTGGTTGTCGCGGTGGTGGAGCCCGATCGTGGGCTCGTCCAGCACGTACAGCACGCCGACGAGGCCGGACCCGATCTGGGTGGCCAGCCGGATGCGCTGGGACTCGCCGCCGGAGAGGGTCTCGGATTCGCGGGCCAGCGTCAGGTAGTCCAGGCCCACCTCGTCCATGAACGACAGCCGCGAGCGGATCTCCTTGATGATCTCGCCGGCGATCTGACGTTCGCGACCCGAGAAGTCCTCCTCGAGACCCTGGAACCAGTCGACGAGGCGGCCGACCGGCAGCTCGCACAGCGCTTGGATGTTCTCGTCCCGGATCGTGACGGCCAAGCTCGTCGGCTTCAGCCGGCGACCGTCGCAGGCCGGGCAGGGGCGATCGGCCATGAGTTCGTCCAGGCGCTTGCGGACGTTGTCGCTGTCCGTGTTCTTGTAGCGCCTCTCGAGCTGGGGGAGCAGGCCCTCGAAGCTAGCGTAGGTCTGGTAGGTGGAGCTGGAGGACGAGGAGTCGTAGGTCTGCTGGAACTCCTCGTCGGTGCCGTACAGCAGGGCGTGGCGCTGGGCGTCGTCGAGATCCTCGAAGGCGTCGTCCGTCGAGAAGCCCAGGTGCCGGCCGAGATTGCCGATCTCCTTCATGACCCACGTGCCGCGCGTGGCGTAGCCGTGGATCGCGCCGTCGCCGATCGGCTGCGTCTCGTCCTGGACGACGCGCTCGGGGTCGGGCTCGAGCGTGGTGCCGATCCCGCTGCAGCGTTCGCAGGCGCCCTGCGGGCTGTTGAACGAGAACGAGCGATGCGTCAGCTCGGGGATGTTGATCCCGCACTCGGTGCAGGCCAGCTCCTCGCTGAACGTGCGCTCGCCGTCCTCGGTCCACAGGACCAGCAGGCCCTCGGCGAGCTCGAGCGCGGTCTCGACGGCCTCGACGACCCGCGCCGGCTCGGCCGAACCGGCCTTCAGGCGGTCGACGACGACCTCGATCGTGTGCTTCTCGTAGCGCTCGAGGTCCCAGTCGTCGTCGGTGCGGCCCATCTCGCCGTTCACGCGGACTCGCGTGTAACCCTCGGCGAGCAGGTCCTCGAACTCCTGCTCGTAGGTGCCCTTGCGGGCGCGGACGACGGGGGCGAGGATCTGGAACTTCGTCCCGTCCTCGAGCTCGAGCACCTCGTCGGCGATGGCTTGGGCGCTTTGCTCGGCGACCTCGGCCCCGCACTCGGGGCAGTGAGGGGTGCCGAGGTTGGCGTACAGCAGCCGCATGTAGTCGTAGATCTCGGTGACCGTGGCCACGGTCGACCGCGGGTTGTGGCCCCGGGACTTCTGGTCGATCGAGATCGCCGGGCTGAGTCCGTCGATGTGGTCGACCTGGGGCTTCTCCATCTGGCCCAGGAACTGGCGGGCGTAGGCGCTCAACGACTCCATGTAGCGCCGCTGTCCCTCGGCGAACACCGTGTCGAACGCCAGCGAGGATTTGCCGGACCCGCTGGGACCGGTGACGACCACGAACTCGCCGCGGGGGATGTCGACGTCGACGCCTTCCAGGTTGTGTTCCCGGGCCCCACGGACCCGGATCTCGTCCTCACCCATGATGTGCAACTCGCCGGTAGCGGGCCCCCGTACTTGAGCGTTGGCTCCCGGGAGGGCGTGCTCTTCGACAGGCCGGTCGAGGCGGCGGGATGGAGGACGGATCGTCGCGCCGAGAACAACAGTCGCAGTTTCGTCCCCGATCCGTCAGAACATTCAAGATGTTCCACACACCACAGGTGTGTAGAATGGCGCGATCCGTTCACCTCAGCGAGGACGCCTACGGCCTACTGACGGCCCTCAAGCGCGAGGACGAGTCCTACAGCGACACCGTGATCCGGATCGCCGCCGAGCGACGCGATCCCCGCAAGCTGTTGGAACTCAGCGAGCCTAGCGAGGACTTCGACCTCGAGGAACTGCGGGCCCGCGGCCGAGCCTCCGATCGGGCCAAGCTGGACGAGCTGTTCGGTCAGGGAGACGATTGAATGGCGGTGGTCGTCGACACGTCCTTCCTCGTCGACATCGCCAAAGGCAACGACGGTGCCAGGGACCTGGCCGACCGCTTCGCGGCCGACCACGAGCTGCTCGTCATCCCGACGGTCGTGGTCGCCGAGTACCTGGCCGGCTGTTCGGATCCGCAAAGCGACGTCGACCAGCTCCGAGGGGCCGGTGAGGTCGTCGAGCTGCGAACCGGGGACGCCCGCGAGGCCGCCGCCCTCGCTGGGCGCACGCTCGATGAGGGAACCTTCCCGGGTTGGAGCGACGTGCTGATCGGAGGAGTGGCCGAGAACCGCGGTGGTCTCCCGATCGTGACGGGCAACGCCCACCACTTCCCGGCCCAGGAGACGATCACCTACGGCTGAGCCCCTCAGACCTCCGGGAGCCGCGACGAACGACGAGCAGGAAAGGTAGAGGGGCCCGAGGCAGGCGGCGGACCGCAGCAGACCTGCCGCGCCCGTTCCACACCACGCATAAAACCAATATACGGCGTAAACGTATGTTGTCTCTAATGACTCGGATGGTCCAGCTTTCGGACGATGCGTATCGGCGACTCACGAACGCCAAACGTCCGGGAGAAAGCTACAGCGACACGGTCATGAGGCTGCTCGGGGGAGGGGATCTGAGGGACCTCCAGGATCTGCGCTCACCCTCGGAGATCGAGGACGCCCGCGAGAACATCCGCGAGGCCGATCGACTCGATCGTCCGGGGGCCTGAGGATGGCCGTTCTCGATACCACCTTTCTCGTCTCCCTCGAGCAAGGCAAGGGGAAGGCCGAGGAGAGATACCTCGATCTCCAAGCCGGTCGAGAGCCGGTCAGGGTTCCCGCGGCGGTCTGGACGGAGTACCTCTCGGGTTTCCCACCACGAGAGCGCGATGAGGCTCGGGAGACGCTGGAGGCAGCGGTCGGCTTCGAGCCGTTCACCCGCCAAATGGCTGACGAGAGCGCCCGCATCCAACACGAGTTGATGAGGGCTGGGGGGACCCTCGGATGGCACGACTTGCAAGTCGCCACGACGGCGCTGCACTACGACGAGGTGCTCTTCTCGTCCGACGAGCGTTTCGAGGTGGTGCCCGGGCTCGCCGTCGAGGGCCTGTGACCTCGTCTTCGTCCGCCCTCACGCGCCCTCGACGATCTTGTCCTTCCACTGGGCGCGCAGCTTCTCGATCTTGGGGTCGATGACGACGCGGCAGTAGCCCTGGCTGGGGTTCTTCTCGTAGTAGTCTTGGTGCTCGTCCTCGGCGACGTGGAAGGTCTCTATGGGCTCGACCTCGGTCACGATCGGGTCGTCGTAGATGGCCTCCTCCAGCTCGTCGATGACGTCCTCGACGATCGATCGCTGATCGTCGTCGTGCGTGAGCACGATCGAGCGGTACTGCGAGCCCACGTCGTTGCCTTCCCGGTCCTTCGTCGTCGGGTTGTGGATCGAGAAGAACACGTGCAGCAGCTCGCGGAACCCGAGCTCGTCCCCGTCGAAGGTGACCTGCACGACCTCGGCGTGGCTGGTCTCGCCCGCGCACACCTCGCGGTAGGTTGGATCCTCCGATTCGCCGCCGGCGTAACCGGGCACGACCTCCTCGACGCCCTCGATCCGCTGGAGGGCAGCCTCGATGCACCAGAAGCAGCCGCCGCCGAGCGTAGCTTTCGCCATCGGCGACGACGAGTGCCTACCCGTCCTTATACTCCGGGTCGAGGGCCTGACGTAGGGACCGAGGGAAGGTCCCGACGCCGGGCACGAGGTGGTCGAGACGCGGCCACCACCGATGCGTTCAAGGCCAAAGCGCAACTACCGTTCGATGTTGCGTTTTCCATGGGCCGACAGCTCACCGTCTTCATCGAGAACGAACCGGGCGCCTTGTCGGAGATCACCGCCGTCCTGGCCGACGAGGACGTGAACATCGAGTCGATCATGGTCGAAGGCGAGCACGACTTCGGGTTCGCCCGCATCCGTGCTCATCCCCTCCACGAGGCCGAGGAGGCCCTCGAGGAGGCCGGCTTCCAGATCCGCACCGGCGAGGTGCTGACGCTGGGCCTGCCCAACCAACCGGGTGCCCTCCACGGCATGCTCGAGCGGCTGGCCAAGGAGGGGATCAACATCGAGAACATGTACGGCACGGCCAACGGCTCCAACAAGGAGCCCGAGATCGTGATCCAGGTTGACGACGCGGATCAGGCCCGCGAGGTCCTCGGGATCGCTTAGGACCCGAAGCCCCGGCTGCCCGAGCAGGGTCGCGGCGGGTTTCCGCGGCTTCGTCGTCGACCAGCCGTGGCCTTGGATCCGACGACGGTTTTCGCCGGCTTGCCTGCCGTCATCGGGCTGGGCTCCGTCGGCAGCCAGGTGTTCGAAGCGACGCCCGTCCGGCCCCTTGCTGTCGATCGGGCTCGACCTCGTCCCGGGTCCGTTGACCGGCATCCTCGACCCCGGAGGGCCGTGCTCGCCTTCGGCACCGTGCTCGGCAACCCGTTTCGAGCGCTGAGCCGGAGGCGCGCGGGTGTCCGTCCCCAGCCGCCGCTGTGGGGTCGAGAAGAGAACGGAGAAGAGGGGAGGGGCCCGTGGGGCCCTACGATCCGCGGACGGCCATCACGTCGGTGGGCTGTCGTCCTCGTCGTCCTGTCGATCGGGGTTGTTGTCGAACGGGTCCACGTCGGTCCAGGTCTGGGCGCCCTGACCGAAGTCGTAGGCTTGGTTGTCGACCTCGAACAGCGGGATCGAGCTCGCGTCGCGACCGCCCAGGGTACCGTCGAGTCGCTCGACCTCGAACGTGTAGCCGGTCACGATGGTGTCGCCGGAGCAGTCCAGGCTGCAGTCGTGCGTGAACGAGAACTCGAGCGTGAAGCCACCCGTGTCCTCGCTACATTGCCCGAAGTAGTCGGAGTCCAGGCCGAGGTCCTCCCCGGGGATCTGGATCTCGGCATCGTCGGCCATGTCGAGCCGCAGTGCACGGATGGCGTCTTCGATCGCCGTGTCGAGGGCGTTCGCCGAGCTGTCGTCCGGGTTGTACTGCTGCCGAGCGCTCTGGCTCATGAACAGGTAGATGTTGTCCCCGCCGGGATAGGACCGCGTCTCCCCCGTGTCAGAGCGGACGACGGTGGTCGGTTCGTTCAGGTAGACCACCTGGAAGAGACCCGTGTTGGGGCCGTAGCCAGCGGCCTTGGCCTCTCCGGAGATCGTGACCGTGTCGGACAGCTGGCAGCCGCCGGTCTCGTCCACGACGGTCTGACCGTTGTCGTTCTCCGTGAGCCAGACGTCCCAGAGCATCGGGTAAGCCCCGGTCGTCTTGATGTTGTTGTCGTCGTACTTGTCGCTCGAGAGCGAGGCTGGCGATCGGGTGCTGAGCACGGTCGGGTTCCCGCTCAGCGTGTCGTAGTCGCCGTCGTCGTTCTTGTCGGTGAACAAGCCCACGTTGCCCTCGGTCCGGAAGAGGTTGGGTCCGGGCTTGTTCTCGTTGTCCTGCGTCTCGTCGCCGTTGGCGTATAGCGCGACGCTGTCGCTACCTTGCTCGGATGGGGAGTCGACCTCGCCGTCGACGAGGTCGACCCACGGATCGACCGTGTCGGGCTCCTCGTTGCTATTGAGGTTCTGGCAAGCGTTCTCCAGGTTGCGGTCGAGCGTGCCGCCGCTCTCGGGCAACGACTGACTGGTGTCGCCGAGCCCAGCGACGGGGTCCGCGTTCGGCTCCACGCGGTCTGCCTTGCTGACTTGGGAGGGGACCTCGACGTCCGTCGCGTTGTTCACGGGGTTGTCCGGTCCGCTGGGGATGGTCGGGAGCTGGTCGACGACCCCCTCCACAGCCCGGTCGGCCTCGGCGTTCGCGCTGTCCCAGGCGAAGTCCTCCGCGTTCGCGGTCGAGCGAGCCGTCCCGCTGCTCTTGAGATCCGTCGGCTGCGTCCAGACGTCGAGATCGTGCGCCAGGTACGGGTTCTCGGCATCGGTTTCGAAGGCAACGCCGGGTTGGACGGTGCCGCCGCAGTCCGATGGGGCAGGCGCCACCAGCCAGTGCCATTCGATGAACTGGAAGGTGCCTTCGCTGGGGCCGGTCACCTGCGAGGCCTGGCAATTGAGGCAGTACGCTTGCGAGTACCAGGCTCCGCCGGAGAACCCGCCACAGACCCACGTCGGCGACTTGCACGGATCGTTGTACCCCTCATCGTAATCCGAGTCCTCGGGAGCTCGGTTCCCGGGCTCCCGGTACTCGAACAGGATCTCGCAGTTGGCGCCCTCGAAGTTGAGCGACGTGAACTCGAAGTCCTCCGACCAACCGCACACGCGCGGTTCGGCGGCGTCGGACAGCTCACTCTTCTCCTGCAGCTTGGGGACGTCTTGCTGGAGGTCGTCGTCACCGATGGGGTTGCCCTCGCTGTCGTACAGGTACGCGACGTAGTTGTGCGTGACGTCCGGCGACCACCAGCCGTTCATCCGCCAGGCATCGGTGTTCTGCTGGAGGACGTAGGATGCCTTCGGGATGTGGATGGAGGCCCCGTAGAACTGGTCGCGCGGGCCCTCGTTCTGCTCGTCCGCCGAATCGGGATCCTCGGTCAGTCCGGCATCAGATCCGAACTCGTGGACGGCTTGCCAGGTGAGATTGCCCGTCTCAGCCGGCTGGTCCCGGCAGAAGGGCGCGCAGGGCTCCTCGTCTTCGTCGATCACGCTAGTCGCGATGACGTCGAACTGCCCGATCGTGAGCTCGGACGTGGACCGCAGGTCCTGGTCGCGGGAGCTGGAGTGCTCCAGCTCGGGGAAGTTGCTCTGGTAGATCAGTTTCCCACAGAACGGGTCTGTCTCTAGCGAGCGTTGGGCTTGGTCTTGGGTCAGGTTGCCATCCGGCTCGTAGCATTCCTCGCTCACGCCCGTGGCGTGATTGGCGTCGGTGACGCTCTTCTCGTTCGGTGTCTCGACCGCTTCGGTTCCGACCGAGTCCCGCGTCCCGACGCTGAAGTGCCTCCCCAGCGCCGTCGGAAGGACCGAGGCGATCAACAATACGCATGCGACTACCGCTACTGCTCTCCTCGCCATACCATGGCCTCCTCTGATATGATAGGAAATCACAATAGGAAAACTTTTTCGCACCGTCAGGGCCGCGCTGTAAGGATATGAAACGGGCGGGGGGCCACCAAGTACGCGACGGGACGCCAGGGCACAACGGCGAGCAGCTGCTGTGACAAGGCCGCCCGGCGGCGAGTCACCGGCCCTTCGTGGCCTTGGCGATCCTTCGTGTCCTTCGCGGCCCCTGCTTAACGAGACAGCCCGCTGTCAGGGCCGCGGTTGCGGGGCTGGGTGTCGGGGCGGTCCACGCCTACGCCTGGGTCGCGGCGAGGCCGCAGGCTAGACTGCCGGCTGTGCTTGGGTTAAGCTCTCGATCGGCCTCAGGCGGTGAAACCGCGGAGCCGAGACGAAGGCGTAGCCGGAGGCTACTTCGATGTCGACGGCGACAACGCTTGCGGCAGCGGCGAGGGCGTTCCCGTCGGCGTCGGCCTGCTGAGGGCGGCCCTTCGGGCGGCGGCCTGAGCGGCCGATCTCATCGTCGGCCTGCATCGAAACCCCGCAGGGGGTTTCCTGCGTCGGCCTCTTTGACCTTGCCTCGCTCCCTCGCACGGGCTTGCGCCCGTACTCTCGGAAGACCGTGGCCGGTCTCCCGAGACCGCCGCGAGATGTTGCGCACATCGAGTCCGGCAGGCTAGGCCTCGACCTTGTCCTCGCCGGCCGCCTTCAGCTCCCCGATTCGGTCCCGCAGCTCGGCCGCCTTCTCGAAGTCCAGATCCCCGGCGGCCTTCTCCATGCGCCGGGTGAGGTGGGCGATCAGCTCCCGGCGCTCCTCCTCGTCGAGGTCCACGGCCTCCTCGCCCGGGGCCGGCTCCGGCTCGACGTCCGGCTCGCTGGTCATCTCCATCTCCTCGTCGCGGCCGAACGGCATCGGGAACACGCCGCTGTCGCGGCCCGACTCGGCGCTGCGCGGCTCGAGGCCGTGCTCCTCGTTGTACGCCTGCTGGATGCGGCGCCGGCGCTTGGTCTCGGCGACGGCGCGCTGCAGGGCCGGCGTCCTCTCGTCGGCGTAGAGGACGACCTCGCCGCGGACGTTGCGGGCCGCCCGTCCCATCGTCTGCACGAGCGCCGTATCCGAGCGCAGATAGCCCGAGCGGTCGGCGTCGAGGATCGCCACGAGGCCCACCTCGGGCAGATCCAGCCCCTCGCGGAGCAGGTTCACGCCGACGAGCACGTCGAACTCGCCTTGTCGCAGGCCCTCCAGCAGCTCGACGCGCTCCATCGTGTCGACCTCGCTGTGGAGGTAGCGCACGTCGACCCCGGCGTCTCGGAAGTACGTCGTCAGCTCCTCGGCCATGCGCTTGGTCAGCGTGGTCGCCAGCACGCGCTCGCCGGCCTCCGTCTTCTCGCGGATCTCGGCGAGCAAGTCGTCGACCTGGTCCTCGCGCGGCCGAACGTCGATCGGAGGGTCGACGAGGTAGGTGGGCCGCACGATCTGCTCGACGATCTGCTCGGAGACCTCGCGCTCGTGGGGGCCCGGCGTGGCCGAGACGAAGACCGCCCGGTCGATCGTCTCGTCGAACTCCTCGTACGTGAGCGGCCGGTTGTCGAGCGCGCACGGCAACCGGAACCCGTGCTCGACCAGGGTCTCCTTCCGCGAGCGGTCGCCTTTGAACATGCCGCCGACCTGCGGCACGGCGACGTGGCTTTCGTCCACGAACAGCAGGAAGTCGTCGGGGAAGTGGTCGAGCAGCGTGAACGGCGGCTCGCCGGGCTCGCGCCCCGTGAAGTGCCGCGAGTAGTTCTCGATCCCGTTGCAGTACCCGATCTCGCGGATCATCTCCAGATCCTGCCGGGTGCGGTTCTCCAGGCGTTGGGCCTCGACGAGCTTGTCCTTGGACTCCAGCTTGGCGACCCGTTGATCGAGCTCGTGCTCGATGTTGTGCAGGATCGACTCCATCTCCTCCGGCGGCGTCACGAAGTGCTCGGCCGGCGGCACGACGAGCTCGTCGAGCGCCTGCTGCTCCTTGCCGGTGACCGGGTGGATGCGCGACAGGTGGTCGACCTCGTCGCCCCAGAACTCGATCCGCCAGACGGTCTCGCCGTCGGGGCTGGCGATCTCCACCGTGTCGCCCTTGGCTCGGAAGCTGCCGGGCTCGCGCTCGACGTCGTTGCGCTCGTAGAGGATGTCGACGAGCTTGCGCAGCAGCTCGTCGCGGTCGAAGGCCTCGCCGCGGCGGAGGAACACGTGCTGGTCGCGGTACTCGTGAGGGTCACCGAGGCCGTAGATGCAGGAGACGCTGGCGACCACGATCACGTCGTCGCGCATCGCGAGCGCTTGCGTGGCCGAGTGCCGGTACTGCTCGATCGCGTCGTTGATGCCGGTCTCCTTGTCGATGTAGGTGTCCGACTGCGGGACGTAGGCCTCGGGCTGGTAGTAGTCGTAGTAGCTGATGAAGAACTCGACCCGGTTGGCCGGGAACAGGCTCATGAACTCGTCGTACAGCTGGGCGGCCAGCGTCTTGTTCGGGGACAGGATCAGCGTCGGCCGGTCGACCTCTTCGATCACGTTCGCCATCGTGAACGTCTTCCCGGAGCCGGTGACGCCGAGCAGCGTCTGCCGATCGTAGCCCGCCTCGAGGCCTTCGACCAGCTGGTCGATCGCCTCGGGCTGGTCGCCGGCTGGCTCGTAGGGAGCCTGGAGGTCGAAACTTCCCACTGTCCCCCAGTAGCAGGGGCTCCTTCTTCAGCGTTGGGCGTGGGGCCCGGAGGCCCGCAAGGGGGACGGGAGACGATCGTTCGAGCATCAACGGTCGACGGGCCCCGAAGCGAGGGCCCCCGCGGCGCGGAGCTTTCTTCCTCGCCGGTCTCGGCCGGGGCCCCGCCACGTCGAGGTGCCGAACCGTCAACCGCCCGCCCTCGAGGCTTCCCACGTCAGGGTCCCTCACATCGTCCTGTTCCTCGACCGTCGCGTCGGTGAAGGCCGTGTACAGCGCCCTGGGGGCCCCATGCCATAGAGAGGAACTCCGTCATCGGTACCTCCTCGCTGCCTTGGGGGCACTCGGGGGAGCTGTGGCAGAACACACCCGCGTAAACCGGTGCTTCGGTGCGTTGGACGACGGCGAGGGGTGTCGGGCGGTGGATCGGCCGAAGCTGTCGGTCACCGCTGGAGCTGGATGAAGGAGAGAAGTCTGTCGGGGGTGGTGGCCCCCCAAGGGGTGGGTTAGATGCCTAGGAGACGTCAGCGGCGTGCTTGTCCGGGTCGTAGCCGGCGTAGTCGCTACGATCCCACTTCTGCTGCTTGTTGCCGGAGCCGCCGCGCTGGCGCTTCTCGTAGCAGGACTTGCAGTAGACCGGTCGTCCCTTCGTCGGTTCGAAGGGGACGGTCGTCTCCTTGCCGCAATCGGAACAGGTGACCTCGGTTTCGTTGCCCATGGTGTCACGGAGGGGCGCCCTCTACATATGCTTGAGGGGTCCGCACCTCGACCGATTGTGAGCGCGAGGGACGTCGTCCCTCGGGAGGTCGGGGCACGCGATGGGCTCTCACGGCGGACTCGTCGACAACGCCAACCGCAACCGATCCCCGGCGCCAGGCCGCAACACGATCGGCAGATCCCAGGCGGCCTCGTGACCGAGCTCGCCTTCGGTGAGGCTCCAACGGATGCGCAGGTTGCCGCTGCCCGCCACCTGGCCGGTGACCTCCGTCCGGATCCGGCCCTCCTCCCTGACGGGTCCCTCGGGGGAGGACAGCCCGACGACCGGACCCCGAGCCGTCGGCGGTTGCACCTCGTCCGGGTCGGTGCCACCGCTCAACATGTAGGAGATCGACAGCTCCAGGCGGCCGCCCGGCGCCATCTCCACCGGATCCAGGCGGATGTGCTCGGCCAGCGACAGCGGCGATTCAGTGAGACGGATGCGCGCCGGCGACGCCTCGCCGCTGGCCAGCCGCCGCCACAGGTGGTGGCCGCCGCCGTCGGCGACGACGAACCGCTCGCCCTCGCGGTCGAGCGCCGCCGGCGCCTGCACGCCCTGGCTGGGGCCCAGCGGGCCATCACCTGGGTCCGCGAGCGCGAGCACCTCGCCCCGGCCCGCGTCGGCGACGAGCACACGGTCGTCGGCGAACACACCCAGCGGTTCGACGATCTCGCCCCCCTCGGCTAGCGTGTCGGCTGACCCCTCGGGACCGATCGCCTCGATCGAGGGGCCGGCCAGGTCGGCGACGAGCAGCCGCTCCCCGCGCTGGGCCAGATCCACAGGGTGCTCGACCACGGCCGAACACTCATCGAGCACGGCCAGGTCATCCTCTTCGAGGCGGGCCAGCTGGCCCTCGCCCGGCAGGGCGACGATCACCTCGCCGGTGGGCCGCTCGGTGAGACCGACCGGCAGGCTTCCCTCGGGGGCGTGGGCGATCGTGGTCACCTCGCCGTGCACCGGGTCGACCGAGCGGATCCGGTCGTTGCCGGTGTCGGCGACGAGCAGCTCCTCGCCTCGCCAGCAGAGGCTGCGGGGCGAGTGGAAGCGCGCCGCCGACAGCTCGCCGTCCCGGTGGTCGGGGACGCCGTCGCCGACGAGGTGGAGGATGTCACCGCCGGGGCGGGCGACGAGCACGCGGTGGTGCCCGGTGTCGGCGACCGCGACCCGCGATCCGCCAACGTCCACGTCGTGGGGGAAGGCCAGCGGCCAGGGCCCGGGGGCGTCCCCTCTCGGCTCCCAACGGGGCGACGACGACCTGTCGAGGCTCTGGACGTGGTCGACGATCGCCTCAACGGGGGTCCCGGGGCCGAAGGTGTCGACGATCTCGCCGTCGACGACCAACGTCACGGTGCCCGGCGGGCCGCCGCCCTCGGCCTCGTCTACGAGCCCGGTCGGCGTCCTCGATCCCCGAGCCAAGAGCACGGTCCGCACCCGTTGGAGATCGGCGCCTCGCTTGGGAAGGTGGAGGCCGACGGTGACGGCTTCCCGATCCATCTCGCGGGTGGCCAGGTCCAGCTCGTGCAGGCGTTCGAGGCTCGACCACCGATCCAACCGCCAGCGGACGAAGGCGACGGTGCCCTCGCCGAGCTGGGACCAGGTGGGCGAGGCGTCGGCGTGGACCCACCGCTCGGGCAACGCGAACGGGTCCGCATCCTCCGGCATCGAGCCCTGCAACACCGACCACCCGGAAAGGGCCTAGGGCAGCGGAACGCGGGGCCGGACCCAGGCGCCGCTGGCCGGCGAGCGGAGAAGAGGAGAAGAAGGGGAAACAGGCCCCCCTCAGGGGGCCGTGGGAGCGAGGTTCAGCGGTCCTCGATCTCGGTGCACAGGCCCGCCGCGACGGTCTGCCCCATGTCGCGGATGGCGAAGCGAGCCATGTGCTGGTTGTCGTCGGTGGTCTCGATCGAGACCGCGCGAGTGGGTCGGATCTTCACCATGCCAGCGTCGCCGGTCTTGAGGAAGTCGGGGTCCTCCTCCTTGACCTCGCCGGTCTTGGCGTCCATCTTCGTCAACAGCTCCTCGAACTGGCAGGCCACCTGCGAGGTGTGGATGTGGAACACCGGGGTGTAGCCCTCGGCGATCACGCTCGGGTGGTTGAGCACGATCACGCGAGCGTTGAACGTGCGGGCCACGCGCGGCGGGTCGTCCGGGTGACCGGCGACGTCCCCGCGGCGGATGTCGTCCTTGCCGATGCCGCGGGTGTTGAACCCGACGTTGTCCCCGGGCTCAGCCTCGGGGACCTCCTCGTGGTGCATCTCGATCGACTTGCACTCGCCGTCGACGTCGGAGGGCTGGAAGGTGATCGCGTCGTCGACCTTCAGCACGCCCGTCTCGATGCGCCCGACGGGGACCGTGCCGATCCCGGTGATGGAGTAGACGTCCTGGATCGGGATCCGCAGCGGCTTGTCGACCGGCTTCTCGGGGACCGTCAGGTCGTTCAGGGCCTCGAGCAGGGTCTGGTCGGCCCACTGCATGTCGTCGTGGACCTCGGCCACGTTGGCGCCGTTGAGCGCGGAGACGGGGATGAACGGGAGACCGCTGGGGTCGAACCCGATACCCTTGGCGAGCTTGCCGACGCGCTCTTTGACCTCCTCGAAGCGCTGCTCGTCGTAGTCGACCGCGTCCATCTTGTTGATGGCCACGATGAGCTGTTCGACGCCCAGCGTCTGGGCGAGGAAGAGGTGCTCCTTGGTCTGAGCCATGACGCCGTCCTTGGCGTCGACGACGAGCACGGCCGCGTCGGCCTGCGAGGCGCCCGTGATCATGTTCTTCACGAAGTCCCGGTGGCCGGGAGCGTCGATGATCGTGAAGTAGTACTCGTCGGTGTCGAACTCCTTGTGGGCGATGTCGATGGTGACGCCGCGCTCGCGCTCTTCCTTCAGGTTGTCCATTACGTAAGCGAACTCGAAGCCGCCCTTGCCCTTCTCCTCGGCCTCCTCCTTGAGGTTCTCGATGAGGTGCTCCGGGATGTGGCCGGTTTCGAGCATCAATCGACCGACCGTGGTCGACTTGCCGTGGTCAACGTGACCGATGAATACGAGGTTGAGGTGGGGTTTGTCGTCCGCCATGGGGTTCTCCTCCAGCGTGTCTGGGTCCCCGGTTTCGGGGTGGTATCCTGGGATAGACCATCCCCTATAAGAACGCTGGGGCCCGAGGGCGGGCTGACGGCGTCGCCGGGCTCGGTGCCCGCGATCCGACCAACCCCGAGGCTGGCGCCCCGCCACCCTTATGCCGCCGGGGCGTGATTCGCGATCGGAGGTTCCCCGTGCGAGGCTCTCGATGGACGGCGATCGCTGTGGCGTTGGCTCTCGTGACCGCGACCGTGCCGGCGCTGGGTCCGCCAGCGGCCGCCGACAACAGCACGCGCACGGTCGAGCGCACGCTCGGCGGGCCCGGTGACACCGTCGTGTTCGAGATCACGACGCCCAGCAAGTTCGACACCAAACAGCCCAGCTCGCTCACCGCCGAAGCCGACCTCCCCGACGGGACCCAACGCGTCTCCCTCACCGGCGGCCTCGTCCACGACAGCCAGGGGAACGCCTGCCCCGGCGGCGGCGACGATCCCTGCTTCACGGAGATGGCTGCCTGGACGATGGAGGACGCCGCGGTGGCGGCCGACCCGGACGGCAACGGTGACCTGCGCGTCGACACCGGGCCCGGCCTCGACGTGGCCCTGGAGACCGGCCACGACCACGACAGCTTCAGCGGCGTCACCGTGTCCTACGATCCGGGGCACCAGAGCTTCCGCCACGCCGGCACCTACCACCTGTACATCACCGTGCCCGGCGCCGACAGCATCAGCGCCAACCTGGACGTCACGCTCAGCGGTGACGTCACCGTCGGCTCCGGCGAGGTGACCGACGCCGGCTTCGCCCACTGGATCGACGACATGCGCGCCGCGGGCACGCACACCGCGCTCGGCAACGCCTACACCGGCTACGGGCTGGTCTGCGGGCAAGGCTGCGGCGAGGTGACCGTCCCCGTCACCGGCGACGAGCAGGTGTTCGGCGCCATCGGGCCCGGCCAGAACGGGTTCTACAACCTCCACGTCGACCCGACCGACGGGTACTGCGAGGGCTGCTTCGGGCCGATCCCGGCCACGTTCGTCGGTCAATGGGGCGCCCAGTGGCCCGGCCACCTTCGGACCGGCACCGGGGTGGGTATCGTCTCCGGCGCCTCGCCGAACGAAGCCATCGTGGCCGTGCCCGGCGCGAGCGGCGACACGACGTTCTTCGTGAGCAACTACGCCAGCCTCGGACCCCAGGACCTGGTCGCGTCCGGGTTCGTGGACGCCTCCTAATCCTGCAGGAACCCGTCGAGCGTGTTCCGCGTCTCCGCGTAGGCCCCCGCGGGCACGTCGGGCCGACCCTCGGCCCCCTCCTCGACGCCCGTCAGGACGCCGTCGGCGTCGCCGAGGAACATGCCCTCGCTCACGGCGCCGTGGATCTCCGTCGGCGGCAGCAGCGCCACGCCGACCTGATCGTCGTCGTCGACGGATCCATCGTTGGTCACGACGGGCAGCGAGCGCCCGGCCGCCACGCGCGTCATCCAGATGTCGCCGTCGGGGTGCTCGCGCACGCTGATCACGCGGCCCGGGCGGACCTCGACGGCGGTCTCCAGCTCGTCGCTGTCCAGGGACAGCCGGTCGGCCAGCGACCGGATCTGGTCGATCGTCCAGCGCAGCCGGGCGACGGCCAACGCGTCCTCCTCGATCTCCTCGTGGAAGCTGTCCCCGCCCATCGCTGCCTCCAGCTCGTCGGCGCTGGTCTCCAGCCGGTCGAAGGCCTCCATCGACACCAGCTGGTCGGGGTCGGCGTAGGTGTATTTCAGCTCCTGCAGCGCCGAGGACCCCGCCTCGATCGCCGCCTGGGCGCCATCGCGGTCGTATTGCGCCTTGATGTGACCGTGGCGGATCCGCTCCTCGACGTCCACCAGCGCCTGCTCGACGACCCTCAGCCGGGGATCGTTGGCCGTGTCCATCGCGTCGGGGACCCACGCTCGAGGCATGAACGTTGCGGGCCGCCAGCGACCCTCGCCGGCCCGCCCACATCTTCATGCCAGGCGGTCGGGTTGCCCGGCATGCTTGGCCTGGCTCCCCGACGCTCACCCGGTCCTGCTCGCCCTCATGGGCACCACGCTCACTTGGGCGCTGACGGCCGCCGGCGCGGCGACCGTCTTCCTCAAGCGCGAGTTCTCCCCGCGCCTGCTCGACGGAGCGCTGGGCTTCGCCGCCGGCGTCATGGTCGCCGCCAGCTACTTCTCGCTGCTGGCGCCCGCCCTCGAGCACGCCCTCGACAGCGCGCTGCCCGTCTGGGTGCCGCCCGCGATCGGCTTCCTGCTCGGCGGTGCCTTCGTCTGGGGCCTCGACAAGGTCGTCCCGCACCTGCACCTGGGCCAACCTCGCCAGCTGGCCGAGGGCCTGCAGACGACCTGGGAGCGCACCACGCTGCTGTGGGCGGCGATGACCCTGCACAACATCCCGGAGGGCCTGGCCGTCGGGGTCGCCTTCGGCGCCGCCGGCGGGGACCCGCAAGCGATCGCGGCCGCGACCGCGCTCGCCATCGGCATCGGCATCCAGAACATGCCCGAGGGCATGGCCGTCAGCGTCCCCTTCCGCCGGCTGGGGCTGTCCCGCGCCAAGAGCTTCGGCCTGGGCCAGTTCTCCGGCATCGTCGAGGTCGTCGCCGGCGTCACCGGCGCCCTGCTGGTGTCCATCGTCGACCCGTTGTTGCCCTACGCGCTCGCGTTCGGGGCCGGCGCCATGATCTACGTCGTCGTCGAGGAGGTCGTCCCCGAGGCCCACCGCCACGGGTACGAGGACACCGTCACGATCGCCACCATGCTCGGTTTCACGATCATGATGGTGCTCGACGTGGCGTTGGGGTGAGGGGAAGGGGGCTCCGTCGTCAAAGCGAACACGCAGAGGAGCAGGGAAGTAGAGGGCAGCAGAGGGCAGCAGAGGGCAGCAGAGGGCGGGGGAGGAAGGGGAAGACGGGAGGCTCGAGGAGGCCGAAGGGGAAGAGGAGGATGAGGGAGCGGTCGGCGGAGGGGAACATGATGGCTGAAGGGAGTCCGTTGTTCCGGTCGCGACCCATCGAAGGCTTCTTGGGCGGTCCGGCCGCCTTCGGGCCCGTGAGCTCCACCGGAGCCGAGGAGTGGCTCGACCAAGCCCAGGACGACCTGGAGGTCGGGCAGCTGCTCGCCCGCGAGGGGCGCTTCGAGCACGCCGCCTTCCTGCTCCAGCAGGCGGTCGAGAAGGCGTTGAAGGCGGGGCTGGTGGACCGAGGCGAGGACCTCGTCCGGACCCACGACTGCTTCGTGCTCGCCGAGACGCTGGAGGCCCCCCAGGGGATCCTTGACGCCGCCGACACCGTCACCCCCTACTACGTCCGAAGCCGATATCCCGACGCGACGGACTTGGAGCTGACGGCCGAAGACGTCGACCCGCTGGTCGCCGCCGCCGAGGAGGTGATCACCTGGACCCGGAAGACGCTGTCGAACGGATCCAAGCGGAACTAGCGACGGAGCTCGACCTCCAGGACGTGATCGTGTTCGGATCCCGCGTCCGCGGGACGCACGACGAGGACAGCGACTGGGACGTCGCGGTCGTCTCGCCCGACTTCCAAGAGATGCGGTTCCCCCAGCGGCAGCGTCTCGTCCGCCGCCTCGTGCGTCAGGCCCTCGGCGTTGTGCCCCTCGACGTCGTCTGCTACACCCCCGAGGAGTACGAGGCGGGCCAGGATGGCCTGCTGCCGAGCATCATCGAGGAGGAGGGCGTACGGGCCTGAAGCGGCGGTTCGTCACGCAGGCACGGCCGACCACCCCGACGACAGCAACTGCGCCACCAGCCAGGTCCAGCGCAAGATGCTGCTCGCCGAGAGGATCCAACCCTACCAGCGCCGCGTGCGCCAGTTCGCGCCCGAGCTGTACCACGACGTCCTCGGCATCAACGTCGAGGTCGATTTCGCCCCCGTCGACGCTCGGGACGAGGAGAAGATCGCCAACGTCTCGAAGCCGCTGGTGGAGACCGGGATCAAGGAGCCCGAGGGGGTCGAGGAGCAGTACTGGCGATGGGACGCACAAAAGGATGTACACGGCGCCATAGAATCAAAAGTTCTGGCACGGGCGCCCAAGGGTCGAGAGGTTCGACCCACTCGTCCACCCCAGCGGTTCAGACCCCGGCCAGCACGACTTCGTGAGAGGTCACCCTCACGCGGGCGTCCCAACGTGTTCGCCCGCGACGATGTCTGCCTCTCCGAGATATGCCCAGGGGTTACCCCGAGGTCGTGGACAGACCTGAGGGGCATCATCTCTGTCCCTCAGCACCCTTATCTCACCTGTCCGGGGACGGGGTGACGCAGGTGGCGATGATGTTCGATCGAATCAACAACGAACTGCGTCGGGGCATCGGTTTCGCCCTCGTGGCGCTGATGGCGTTCGGAGCCATGGCTGGCGGAGCGGCCGCGCACACTGAGACGGACGAGCACGGGACGCTCACGTTCCACGATAGCCGAGATGGCGAGCCCGAGACGGCCGATGGAGCCTTCGAGCAGGGCCAACTCGGATGCGAGTTCTGGATCCGAGGGTACAACATGAGCCACCCGAACGGGACGATCGTTGCCCACCACCAGCTGGGTGGACCGACAGCCCACACGCACGAGGTCGCGAACTGGACCGGTACCGAGAACGCATCCGGCGGCTGGGACTTCGAGGTCGGCCCGATCACGCTGCACGATTCGGGGCAGTGGAGGATCCAGTCCACCGCCGGCGAGACCCGCGCCCACGAGACCGAATCCCACACCTTCGACTACGCGGAATGCCCTGACGACCACGAAGAGCCCGCCGAGGACCAGCCGCCGGCCTGCCCGGAGAACCTCAAGGCGCAAGCCCAGCAGAACGAGAACATCCGCCTCGACTGGGAGGCCTCCGCCAACGCGAGCGCGTACCACGTCTACCGTGCTCAGGCGGATGGCGAGATGACCCACGTCGCCGAGGTCAACGATACCAGCTACACGGACACCGAGACGGAGGCCGAGACCACGTACACCTACGAGGTCACGGCGGCCAACGGGGCCGGCGAGGCCGAGGACTGTCACACCGTCGAGGTGACGGCGATCCCGTTCTTCGGGAACCCGGCGCTGGTCGCGATGGCGGCCCTCGGTAGCGTGGGCGCTGTCGGGGCGCTGCGCGTGCGGCGCGGCTGACCGGTGCCATCGGTCCCCCGGCTCCGCAGCGGATCCCCGTTGCGGAGTCTTCCCCTTTCCTTCTCCCTGGCCCGCCTGTTCTGTGATCCTTAACCCGCACCCCGCCGTCGATGAAGCCGAGGGGGAAGAGGCGAGAGAACGTCCGACTCGACGTCGACGCAGAGCTGAGCACTCAACGCTCCCTGTCGTCGGCGTCGAGCGACGACGCGGTCCGCTTCGAGGGCGGCGCCATCGCGCCGGGCGTCTCCGTGGGCGAGAGCGGCTTCGCGATCGTCGGTCCGTCGGCTCTCCACCCTCATGTTGCCTCTGCCTCCCTGCCTCGCCTCCTCTGCGCCTCTGTGAGCCTTGCCAACGATGGATGCACGTTCGCTGTCCGTCGCCGCATGAACGCTTATCAGCCCCGTGCCGCGTGCCCGCCTCGATGCCCTCCCCCGAACAGCCCAGCTCCGGGATCGAGGAGACCCAGCAGGACCGAGCCGTCGTCGACGCGATCGTGCAGGCCGGTCTCAGCGCCCGCATGGCGTACTCGCTCGTCGGCGGGATGGCCGGCGCGGTGCGGGCCCAGGGCGTCGACGAGGCGCGCACGCTCGTCGAGACCGCCCAGCGCAAGGCCGAGAGCGTGAAGAACGCCGACATGTCCCTCGACCACCCGATCGCCGGCGACGAGCGCGGCGCCGACGAGCTGCGCGAGGCCGCCAGCGCGCTCGATCAAGCCGCCGAGGCCTACCGCGCCGCGGCCGACATGGCCGAGGCGATCGACGAGGCCGACGACCCCGATGCGTGAGGCCCGCGCCCGGATCACGCGTAACCAGGGGAAGGCACTTCACAGGGTTCTGACCTGACATGGGCGCGTGGTCCTGAGCGGCATCGACGCCCTCTACCTGGCTCTGGCCGCCTTCCTGGTCTTCCTCAACGGGTTCTTCGTCGCGGCCGAGTTCGCGATCGTCAAGATCCGTCCCACCCAGGTGGAGGCCCTCCATCGTCGGGGCGACCCTCGGGCGAACGTGGCCCAGTCGATCCTCGACAACCTCGACGCCTATCTCGGCGTCACGCAGCTCGGCATCACCGCGGCCAGCCTGGGCCTGGGATGGGTCGGCGAACCGGCGATCGCCAGCCTGATCGAGCCCGTGCTGGCCGCCGGCGGCATCACGAACCCGACGGTGCTGCACTCGACCGCATTCGTGATCGCGTTCAGCATCATCACGTTCCTGCACGTCGTCGTCGGCGAGCTGGCACCCAAGAGCCTGGCCATCCGGCACACGGTCGGCACGACACGGCACGTCGCCCGCCCGATGCAGGTCTTCTACTACCTGTCGTGGCCGGCGATGAAGCTGTTCAACGGATCGGCCCTGCTGCTGTTGCGGGCACTGGGCGTCGATCCCGAAGCGGCCACGACGTCGCTGCACAGCGAGGCGGAGATCGAGCACATCGTCACACGTCTCGGTGAGAGCCAGATGTCCTCCTCCCTGGCACGGGACGTCCTCTCCAACGTGTTCTTCCTGCGACGCCTCACCGTTCGACAGATCATGACTCACCGCACCCAGGTCGTCGCCCTCGACCTCGGGGACCCGCTGCCCGAGAACCTCGACCGTGCCCGGGCCAGCGGGCATGCCCGCTTCCCGGTCGTCGACGGCGACATCGACGACGTCGTCGGCGTCGTCCACCTCAAGGACATCGCCTTCCTGGCCGAGGACGAGGACCCCGATCTCCTCCGATCGCTGGCTCACCCCCCCGTCGTCGTCCCGGAGACGGCGACGCTCGACCAAGCGCTGGTGAGCCTGCTCGACGCCAACCAGAAGATGGCGATCGTCGCCGACGAGCACGGCGGCATGGAGGGCATCGTGACGACAGAGGACCTGCTCGAGGAGCTCGTCGGCGAGATCGAGGACACCTTCGACGAGGAGCCGGCCGACTACGTCCGCCTGCCGGGCGATCGGGTCCTGTTGCGCGGCGATGCTCCCCTGCACGACGTCGAGCACTTGATCGGCCTCACCAGCGAGGACCCCGACGTGGCCACGGTCGGCGGCCTCATCGTCAAGGTCGAGGGCCGGGTCCCCGCCCGCGGCGAGTCCGTCGAGATCGGCGGCTGGCGGTTCACCGTCATGGACCGCACCGAGCGCCAGGTGCGCGAGGTCATCGCGACCGAGATCCCCACCGAGGCGGACACCGACGCGGACGAGGACGCCGACGACGGCTAGACTGCCGGCTATGCTTGGGTTAAGCTCTCGCCGCCCTCAGGCGGTGAAAGCGCGGAGCCGAGACGAAGGTTCGCCCGGATCGAAGATCCGGACTCTCGCGAGGATCCGC
>PXUB01000019.1:74826-118105 GCA_003009755.1 Thermoplasmatales archaeon SW_10_69_26 | reverse complement strand
TCAAAACAAAAGTCGCCGAACCCGCCGTTTATTCTTCGAATCAGTTTCTACTGGGTCGAGTCGGATCAGAGGCCAGTCTGGGGTTTTGGGCGAGGGCGCGTGTTGCCGAGCGTCGCTGGGACGAGGAAGCCGCTCAGGAAGCGCGCGATCGTGACCTCCCCCTGGAAGACGAGGTAGAGCACCTCGGCCGAGCCGATCACCGAATGGGCCAAGCCGGCGACGCCGACGGTGTAGATGATGGTGAAGATCAACAGCACTCGAGCCGTCGCGCTGCGGGCGGCGTGGGTCAACCAGACGAGCCCGGCGACCAGCCAGCCGGCGATGACCCCCTTCCAGAAGAGCTCGCTCCAGGAGAGGTCGAGCACGTGGTGGGCCAGATCAGCCGCGACGGCTGCAGCTTCGGGCCCGAAGACGCCCGTGTTCGCCAGCAGGTAGCCACCGCCGGCGGCCCCAAGGATGTTCGCTGTGAAGACGACCCCCCACACCCGTAACAAGGCCGGGAGGCTGGCGATGCGGGTAAGCACGAGCGTGACGGGGGTGAACGTGTTCTCGGTGAACAGCTGGTAGCCACCCATCACGATGAAGAGGAACCCGAGTGGATACAGCAGGTAACCGATGGGCCGCGCGAGGTTCGCGGGCACGGCAGCGCCCAGGGTGGCAGCGCCCACGAACGACAGGGTGATCGACAGGCCGGCGGCCAGACCGGACAGGAACAACAGGCGGTTCGAGCGGGCGAACTCCTCGTCGGCGGTGGCCACGATGCGCTGGAAGATCTCGTCGGCCGAGAACCGATCGCGCACGGCCTCGCCGGCCGCGGGCGCGCCGCTCTTCGACCGGTCGATGGCCTCCCGAATCCCAGCCGAGGGTCCCCCGTCGACGGCGGCACCGGCACCCACCGCGGCCGCCCCTGGGCTCCGTGTCGCGATCGCGGCCCTCATCGCCTCGAAACGGTTGGGCCCCTCGTAGAGGTCGCCGTTGATGAAGAACGTGGGCGCCGAGTGGACACCGGTCTCCAGGCCGGCGTCGAAGTCGGCGTGCACACGGTCGCGATGCCGGCGTTGCTCGAGATCCTCCCGGAACCGATCGACATCCAGCGAAAGCGCGCGGGCGTGATCCACGAGCTCCTCGAACGCGAGCTCGTCCTGGTGCTCGTAGAGACGGTCGTGCATGGCCCAGAAGGCTCCCTGCTCGGCGGCCGCCTCCGTCGCCTCTGCCGCCTGGATGGCGCGCGGATGGATCTCCTCGAGCGGGAAGTGCCGGTAGACGACGGCCAGCTCGTCCCCGAGGGCTTCCCTGAGCTGCTGGACCACCGGGTACACGTCGCCACAATGCGGGCAGTCGAAGTCCCCGTACATGACCAGCGTGACCGGGGCCTCGGGGTCACCCCGGACGTGGTCGCGGTTATCTGCGTACCTCTCGCCGCCCTCAGGAGGTCGAAAGCTAGGAGCCAAGACGACGGAAGGCCCGCAGGGCCTTTCGAGGTCGACGGCGACGACGCTTGCGGGCGCGGCGACCGCGTTCCCGTCGGCGTCGGCCTGCTGAGGGCGGCCCCTCGGGCGGCGGCCTGAGCGGCCCATCTCATCGTCGGCCTGCATCGACAACCCGCAGAGGGGTTTCCTGCGTCGGCCTCTTTGACCTTGACTCGCTCAGGCCGGCGCGAGATGGTAGGCACATCGAGTCCGGCAGGCTAGCCGGTACGGCCGCCGGAGAACGCGACGAGCTCCAGCAGCGTCCCGAAGGTCCCCTTCGGGTGCACGAACGCGATCTCGCTGCCCTCGACGCCGGTCCGCGGCTCCTCGTCGATCATCTCGAGCTCGGAGGCGTCCACCGTCTCGATGGCGTGCTCGACGTCGTCCACCTCGAACGCGACGTGGTGCAGGCCCTCGCCCCGCTTCTCCAGGTGCTTGGCGATCGGGCTCTCGTCGCTCGTCGGCACGAGCAGCTCGACCTTGGCGTCGCCCAGCTGGTAGATCAGCGTGCGGACGCGCTGGTCCTCGACGGTCTCCTCCGTCGGCGACGCACAGCCGAACACGTCCTCCAGCACGGCGCGCGCCTGCGTCTCGTCCTCGACGGCCACGCCGACGTGGTCCAGGCGTTCGAGGTTCATCGAGGACGGGCACACGCTGTTCCCGCTAAAACGTACCGTCAGCCGAGGCCTCACATCCTCGGCCCGCCGCACGTTCGAGTGCGACCGGTGCTTGCCATCCACGATGGAGGGCACCCCCACCGTCGAGCCCACCGATGGCTAGGCTCCGCCGACGGTGCTGGGCGAAACTTACATCACCCCGCACGGCTCACACGTTCCCAGGTGCACGACGTGCCCTCCCCATCGGGACGCGAGGACGCCGAGCTGGTCCGCCAAGCCCTCGACGGTCTCTTCGAGATCGCCTGCGAGGACCACCCGGAGCCGGTCCGCCGCTCGCTAGGGCGACAGATCGACGAGATGCCGGTGAAAGAGGCCCGCACGCTCGTCGAGGAGATGGTCGACACCGACCGCCTGGCCGACCTCGTCGCCTACGGGACCGCCGACCGCCCCGGGAAGCCGCCCACCGCGCCCGACCATCCGGCTCGCAAGGTCGACGACGCGCTGGAGCCGCTGGTCGAATGGACCTGCGGCGAGGAGGGTATCGAGGCGATCCGCGCCATGGCGGACGACGAGCGGATGCACCTGCTGTTCTCCAGCCTCGGCCGCCGGTGACACGGCCACCGTTTTAGGGCCCGAAGCCGTATCCCAACCCGATGCGGACCCATCTCGTCCTGCTCGCCGTGGCGTTGCTCACCGCCGGCTGCCTCTCCTCGGCCCCCCAGACCGGCTCGGGGGCCGACACCGACGCAGCCGAGCAAGCCCCCCTCGGCGAGGACGAGGCCACCTTCTACCTCACTGGCGACGAAGAGCTCACCACGCGGGAAGCCAGCGGCGAGGCCGCCCGCGTGACCGCCGGCAACTTCTACACCGCGTGGGCGCAGGGCGAGGAACAGCCCACCTGGACGGGCTCGCCGCTCGCGACCGGCCTACACGCCGACGCCGTCGAGCTGACGTTCTTCTACACCGCCGAGACCGCGACCGCCACGACCGGGCCCCAGGACCAGGGGTTCCCGGAATTCGTCGTCTACTTCGGCACCGAACAGGCCCCGATGGCGTGGGCCAGCGTCGGGGGCCCCGACACCGTGCAGGAGGGCGAGGTCGTCGAGGTCAGCGCCGACCTGGCCGTCCCCGAGGGCGGGCTCGTTTTGCCCGCCGGGGTCGAACCGGTGGTCAAGCTGGCGCCCGTGCAAGGCCAAGGCAGCGCCGAGGACACCCGCATCGAGTTCCTCGTCAACGGCACCGACCACCCCGCGCGAGCCGAGCTCAGCGCCGAAGGGACCACCGTGGAGGAGACCCAGCCGATATCGGTCGTGGACGAGACCGGCACGCTGGCCGGCAGCGCCTACGCCCTGGGCGCCGACGAACAGACGACCGCCGACGCCTACGAGATCGAGATCGACGAGACCGACGCCGGCCTCACCGCCAGCCTCCAGCGCCTGCAAGGCGCCGGGATCGCCGACATCGACCTCGAGCTGCTCGACCCCGCGGGCGAGGTCGCCGCCCGCAGCGTGACGCCCGAGGCCGACGAAGGCCTGGCGCTGCACGAGGCCAACGTGGACGCGATCGGCGAGGGCACCTGGACGCTGCGCGTCGTCAACTACGGCAACGCCGCCGTCGAGTACGAGCTCACCGCCGACGTGCTCGAAATCTAGCTACTCGCTGCGCAACGCGTCCACCGGATCCAGGTCGGCGGCCTTGCGAGCCGGCACGAGCCCGGCCAGGATCGAGACCACCGTCGCGAACACCACGACGCCGATCAACAGCTCGGCCGGCAACGCCGGCGCGATGTCCAATCCCGAGGGATCGCCGCCGCCTGGCGGGCCCTCCTCGGGCGCACCTGGGCCCTCGGGGCCTCCGCCGCCGATCGGGCTGAGCACGGCCGTGATGAGGTAGGTGAACCCGACCCCGGTCGCCACGCCGGTGAGCCCGCCGATCAACCCCGTCAACCCGGCCTCGAGCACGAACAGCCACCGCACCGCCGAGCGCTCGAACCCCAGCGCCCGCAACACCCCGATCTCCCGGGTGCGCTCCATGACGCTGACGAGCATCGTGTTCGCGATGCCTAGGCCCGCGACGACGAGGCTCACGGCCGCGATGAAGACGACGAGCACGGTGAGCGCGTCGACGGCGCTGTCGATCGTGCTCGCGATCTGCTGGACCGACAGGACGTTGGCTTCGTCGTCGAAGGTCTGCTCGAGCTCGGCGGCGACCGGATCGACCGCGGCCCGGTCCTCGGCGATCACGATCACCTGGTTGTAGTCGTTGCCGATGCCGAGCAGGCTCTGGGCGGCCCGCTCGTGCATGAGCACGCCCCCGTCCACGTCGACGAGGAACGAGCCGCCGAACGGGGCCGAGACGCCCGCGATGCGGTAGGTGCCCGACTCCTCGCCGCGTTCGCCGTCCTCCTGGGTCTGGGTGACGGTGAGGCGGAAGACGTCGCCGACGTCCCCGATCGGTGGGCTCGAGCCGCCGGCGGTTGCCAGGTCCGTGCCCACGACGACCTCCGTCTGGCCGGCGTTGGTCAGATCGCGGCCGCGATCCAGCTCGTAGCCCTGCAAGGCCTCCTCGAGGCGGCCGGCCTCGATCCCGATCACGGAGACGTCCTGGTCCTCGCCGGCCACCGTCACCTCGCCCTGGGCCGAGACGACCGGCACGACGCTTTGCACCCCCTGGATGCCCTCGACCTCGCGGATCTCGTGCGGCTCGACGAGGTCGGTGGTCGAGCGCACGACGATCGTCGTCGGCCCCACCTGGGAGAACTCCTCGTCGATCGCGTTCGCCATGCCCTGGCTGGTCCCGACGAGCGAGGTGATCAGCGCGACGCCGACGAAGATGCCGAGCACGGTGAGCGCCGTCCGGGTGCGGCGCGCGAGGAGGGCCTCGGCGGCCAAGCGCGCCAGGGCGCGCCAGCCCACCCTAGACCTCCCGTCGACGCAGAGCCAGGCCGAGGGCCACGGCCACGAGCACAGCCGCCACGCCGGGCACGGGCGTGTCGTTGTCCTCGGCCTCGTCGGCTGGTTCGGCCGGCGGGCTGGCCGGGCGGACGCCGACGCCGCGCGTCAGCTCGCGCGATTGGCCCTGGTCGTCGGTCCAGGTCAGCGTCAACGTCACGCTGTCCGGCGCGTCCTCGGGGTCGGCCGGCGAGGCGAGCGTGAACGGGATCGGGGAGTCCGGGTCCAGGTCGCCCTGGTAAACGGGATCGGTGCCTTCCAGGCCCTCGGCCGGCTCGATCCGCAAGTAGACGTTCGTGGCCTCGGTGTTGCCGGTGTTCGTGATCCGGCCTTCGACGACGATCTCGCGCTCGTCCCCGTGCAGCCGGGCGTCCAGGCCGGTCATCTGCACCTCGATCGCACCCTGCACGACGAGACCGAACGTGCGCTCAAGGCGGCGGTCGAACCCGCTGTCGTCCCGCCATTGGAGGGTGACGTCCACCGGCACCAGATCCGGGGCCTGGCGGGAGGCGTAGACGCGGACGTCGGCCGAGGTCGTCTGCCCGGGCTCCAGGGGGCCCAGCGCGACGACGCCGGTCCCGTTGAGCGTCGTCAGCTGCGAGGGACCCTGCGGTGGAGCCTGCGGCTGGACGGGGGCCTCCAAATCGCCCAGCGCCTCCTGGCCGTCGTTGGTGACGCGCAGCGTGGCCTCGCTGGCGCGGCCGGCGGTGGCCTCGCCGACGAGGTCCACGCTCACCGGCTCGATCGAGCGATAGGCCACGTTCAGCGGGACCGTCAACGACCGGCGAACGGGTTCACCGACGGTCGAGGCGTACGTGAGCCCCACGCGCAGGTCCTGCAGGCCGGTCTCGGCCGGCGTGACGACGGTGAGATCCACCGTGCTCGTCTCGCCGGGGCCCAAGCGCGGGATGCGCTCGATGGAGCCGGCGGAGGCCACGCGCAGACCGCTGCCGGGGCCGGGCGAGGCGTTGATCTCGATCGTCCCGGCGGCGCCGTCGCCCTCGTTGGTGATCGCGATCGGGACCCTCGTCCGCGTGTCGCGGGGGACCGAGGGCGTCGTGGCTTCGGCGCGGAGGTCCGTGCGGCCGGGGACGGTGACGGTCACGTCCAGCGTCTCGCGGAGGATGTCGCCCTCGTCGAACCCGCTGCCGCCCTCGTTGGCGCGCATCGTGACGCGGACGTCGAGCCCGAGCTCGTCTCCGACGGTGAGGTTGTCGTCCAGGTCGACGCGGAACTGCGCCTTCCAGACGTCGCCGGCGGCGAACGTCTCGCCGCGGTTGATCTCGTCGCCTCCCGCGGGGGAGGGGGTGAGGTTGGCGTGATCACGCAGCTCGGCCTCGACGCCGTAGAACCCGATCGTGTCCCCGTTGCGGATCTCCACGGTCAACAGCCGGCCCCCATCGCCCGGCGAGACCTCCGAGGGGGTCTGGCCCCAGTAGGCCCGCTCGAACTCGGCTCCCACGTCGAAGGCGGCCTGCGCCGGCTGGGGGGCCAGCAAAGCGACCAGCGCCACGGCGACGGCCGCCAGCGCGGAGCGGCGGCTCACGGCATCGCCCCCGCGTAGCTGGCTTCGTCGACGACGTGCCCGTCGCTGAGGTGGACCGTCCGGTCGACGTGGTCCTCGACGGTCGGGTCGTGGGTGACGATGACGATCGTGAGGCCGAGCTGCTCGTTCAGGTCGGCGAACAGATCCATCAGACGCTCGCTGGTCTCCGTGTCGACCTGCCCCGTCGGCTCGTCGGCCAACAGGATCGGCGGCTCGGTCACGAGCGCACGAGCCACGGCGACGCGCTGCTGTTGGCCGCCGGACAGCTCGTTGGGGTGGTGGTCGATCCGGTCGCCCAGCCCCACGTCGGCCAAGACCTCGCGGGCTCGCTCGTGGCGGGTGGCCCGGTCGACGCCGCGCGGGATCAGGGCCAGCGCGACGTTCTGCTCGGCCGTCATCCGGGGGATGAGGTTGAACTGCTGGAAGACGAACCCGATCTTGCGGTTCCGCAGCCGCGATCGGGCGTCGTCGTCGAGGGTGGAGGGATCGATCCCGTCGAGCCACACGGTGCCTGTCGTCGGCTGGTCGAGGGTGCCCAGCAGGTTCAACAGCGTCGACTTGCCGCTGCCGCTGGTGCCCATGATGCCGATGCGCTCGCCGGCCTCGACGGCCAGGTCGACGTCGACGAGCGCGTCCACGGCGTTGTCCTCCCCGCGCTCGTACGTTCGCGACAGACCGTGGGTCTCGATCGCCAGCTGGTCCTCGCTCACGACGATCCCTCCGCGCGATGACGGGCTTCGAGCTGCTCGATCACGGAACGCATGATGCGCAGCAGCGACTGGCGGTCGGCCTCGTCCAGGTGCTCGAAGAGCACGGCGGCCTGCTCGCGGTGACCCTCTTGGGCTCGTAGCACGGCCTCACGGCCGGCCGCCGTCGGTTCGACGATCGTGGCTCGCCGGTCCTCGGGGTGGGCACGGCGGCGGACGTGACTCTCCTCCTCGAGCCCGTCGACGAGCGAGGTGACGCTGCGCGCCGTGACGCCCAGGGCATCCTTGAGATCGCTCATGATCAGCGGGCCCTGCGTCTCGAGCGCCCACAGCAAGCGCAGGCGAGCGATCGTCAGCCCGTCGGCCTCGCTGGCGTTCTTGATCCAGCGCATGAACGCCGGACCGAAGCGCGAGAAGACGTCGGCGAGATCCGTCGGGGTCGGGATGGTGAGGCCACCTCATCGGTGAGCCCGCACACGGTGAGGCTCCCTCACTACTGGCGCCGCCCTCAGCTATGAACCCCGAAGGTGGGGGCCATCGGTCGACGCTGTCGATGGACGGAGGGGACCCAGCCGGTCGGCGTCGGCCGGGCTCACATGCCACCGGCGGGGTCGCGGTACTCGCCCCACGTGCGGCGCAGGGCGTTGCAGATCTCGCCGGTCGTGGCCTCCTGGCGGACGGCGTCGAGGATGTGGGGCATCAGGTTCTCGGTGCCCTCGGCGGCCTCCTCCAGGTCGGCGATCGCCGCCTGGGCGGCCTCCTCGTCGCGGTCGGCCTTGAACGTCTGCAGGCGGTCGATCTGGTGCTCCTCGAGGTCGTCGGGGATCTCGAGCACCTCTCGGGCCTCCTCGTCCTCGAGCTCGAAGGCGTTCACGCCGACGATCGTGCGCTCGCCCTCCTCGACCTCCTGCTGGTGGCGCCAGGCGGCGTCCTGGATCTTCTCCTGGACCCAGCCCTGCTCGATGGCGCGCTGCATGCCGCCCATGTCGTCGATGCGGTGCAACAGCTCCCAGGTGCGCTCCTCGATCTCGTCGGTCATCCACTCGACGTGGTAGCTGCCGGCCAGGGGATCGATCGTGTTCGCCACGCCGCTCTCGTGCGCGAGGATCTGTTGTGTTCGGAGGGCCACGCGGGCGCTGCGCTCCGTCGGCAGGCCCAGGGCCTCGTCCCAGGCGTTCGTGTGCAGGCTCTGCGTGCCGCCGAGCACGGCCGCCAGGGCCTCGATCGTCGTCCGGACGACGTTGTTCAGCGGTTGCTGGGCGGTCAACGAGGATCCGGCGGTCTGGGTGTGGAACCGCAACCGCTTGCTTTTGGGGTGCTCGGCGTCGAACTCCTCCTCCATGATCGTCGACCACATCCGCCGGGCCGCCCGGAACTTGGCGACCTCCTCGAACAGGTCGCTGTACCCGTTGAAGAAGAACGACAGCCGGGGCGCGAAGCTGTCGACGTCCATGCCGCGGTCGAGCACGCGTTTGACGTAGGCTCTCGCGTTGGCGAGCGTGAACGCCAGCTCCTGGGGCGCACTCGCGCCGGCCTCGCGGATGTGGTAGCCGCTGATCGAGATCGTGTTCCACTTCGGGACGTTCTCGCTGCAGTACTCGATCATGTCGGCGGTCAACCGCAGGGACTCGTCGGGCGGGTAGATGTAGGTCCCGCGCGCGATGTACTCCTTCAGGATGTCGTTCTGCACGGTGCCGCGAAGCTCGCTCTCGTCGACTCCCTGACGCTCGGCCGCCACGATGTACATCGCCAACAACACCGCGGCCGGCGCGTTGATCGTCATCGAGGTGGAGACCTCGTCCAGCGGGATCGAATCGAAGAGGGTCTCCATGTCGCGGATCGAGTCGATGGCGACGCCGACCTTGCCGACCTCGCCCATCGCGATCTCGGCATCAGAGTCGTAGCCGATCTGGGTGGGCAAATCGAAGGCGACCGAGAGCCCGGTCATGCCCTGATCGAGCAGCTGGTGGAAGCGCTCGTTGGTCTCCTCGGGCGAGCCGAACCCGGCGTACTGGCGCATCGTCCACAGCCGGCCGCGGTACATCGAGGCGTAGGCGCCTCGCGTGTACGGGGCCTCGCCGGGGTACCCCAGCTCCTCCTCGTACTCGATGTCCGCGTCCTCGGGCTCGGCCACCGGGGGGACCTCGATCCACGAGGGCGTCTGGTAGCTGTCCTCGGTGGCGCCGTTGTCGGCCATCGCGGCCGGCAACCGCATCGGGGGCTAAAGGGTTGGGCCCGAGGTCTCGCCGGCGGCGCCCGCCCGGCCGCGGGCCAGCCTTTTACGGGCCGGCACCCTGGGTGAGCTTGTGACCTCGCTGGCCGACCGCCTTCGCGAGCGCATCCGCTCGGAGGGACCGATCGCCTTCTCCGAGTACATGAACGCAGCCCTGTACGACCCCGAGGACGGCTACTACGCCGATCCCTCGTTCACGACGGGCCGGTCCGGCGACTTCGCGACGGCGCCGGACACGGGCCCGCTGATGGGCGCCACGCTGGCCGAGCCCGTCGAGGCCTTCGCCGAGCAGGGCTCGCGCCTGGTCGAGCTCGGGCCGGGCAGCGGCCGGCTCGTGACCGACGTCCTCGATCAGCTCAGCGAGGAGGCCCGCCAGCGCCTGGAGGTCGTGCTCGTCGAGCCCTTCGAGGCCCGCCAGCAGGCCTTGGCCGACCGCGTCGAGGAGGACACCGGCCACCGCCCGCGCGTCGTCGGCGACCTCGAGCCCGTCGAGCCGGGACGCACGTTCCTGCTCGCCAACGAGGTGCTCGACGCGTTGCCGGTCGACGTGCTCGCGAAGACCGAGGACGGCCTGGACGCGATGCACGTCGACCTCGACGACGGGGACGGCTTCGTCGAGGTCTGGCAGCCGGCCGAGCCCCCACTGGCCGAAGCTGCCGCCCCGGTCGCGCCTCGGCTGCCCGAGGGCGGCCGCTACGAGCTGTCCCGCGGCCTCGAGGAGCTGCTCCGGTCGGTCGCTGGGACGCTGGACCCCGGCGTGGCCGCCGTCTTCGACTACGGCGGCCGCTTCGACGACCTTTGGGGCCAGGGGAGCTCGGGCACGCTGCGGGCTTTCCGCGAGCACCAGCACGCCGAGGTGCTCGAAGATCCCGGCGAGGTCGACCTCACCGCCGACGTCGACTTCTCCCGCGTCATGGGCCTGGCCGACGCGCTCGGCCTCGCGGAGACGGCCTACGGCGGCCAGGACCGCCTGCTTGTCCACCTAGGCCTCGTCGAGGTCGCTCGCCAGCGCGATCGCATGCAGGAGGTCAAACAGCTGCTCGTCCCCAGCCGATCGACCGGGTTCGGCGAGCGGTTCCGCGCGCTCGTGCTCGACCGAGGTGGCGTGGCCGACACCCTCGATCTGGCCGTCGACCTCGACGACCCGGACGTCTGGACGCGCGCCATGGAGGACATGGGCGGCGAGGAAGGGCTGGCCGGGCTGGGCAGCGACCTCTTCTGAGCCGGCCTACATCTCCTCGAGTTCGACGTCGCGTTCGGCGCCGGGCCGGCGAGCCAGGAAGTACATCGGCAACCCGGCGAGGATGATCGCGGTCCCGACGATGCTCTCGACGGGCGACTCGAGGATCAGGTTCGCCGCGAAGATCCCGGCCAGCGCGATGAAGGCCAGCGGGATCCACGGGTACAAGGGCACCTCGTAGGGGCGGCGCATGTCGGGCCGTTTGCGGCGGAGCACGATCACGGCCAACCCGCCGAGCCCGACCCACAGCCAGATCGAGAACACGACGAGCGTGATCAGCTGCTCGAAGGTGCCGGTCAGGGCTAACACCAGCGACCACGCCCCCTGGACGAGCAGCGCGACGTGCGGGGTCGCGAAATCGTCGTGGACGCCGGTGAGGCTCTCGAAGAACACGCCGTCGCGCGCCATCGCGAACGGGATGCGGGGCCCGGTGAGGATGACGGCGTTGCAGGTGCCGAACACGGAGATGAGCACGCCGGCGAGGATGAACGTCGACAGCCCGTCGCCGCCGAGCAACTGGGCGGTCAAGCCGGCCGGCGATTGAGCCGCCTGGGCCGCGCCAACGTCACCCAAGGCTTCCTGGATGCCAGCCAACCCTTGGCCGCCGAGCACGTGCAAGTAGGCCCAGTTCGTCGCCGCGTAGACGACGATGACGAGCACGGTGCCGCCGATCAGCGACAACGGCAGGTTGCGATCGGGGTTCTCGATCTCCTCGGCGACCTGGGTGCTGTTGTACCAGCCGTCGTAGGCCCACAGGGCGGGCACGAGCGCGAGCCCGAACGCGGCCAGCAGGGAGCCGGAGCCGTCGATCGGGGCCGTCGCGATCGGGTCGCCGCTCGGCTCGGCGAACACGGCCACGCCGGCCAGCAGGACCAGGGCCAGCACCTTGAGAACCGTCGTGGACGATTGGACCCAGCCGCCGAACTTGACGCCGACGTAGTTGACGAGCGTGAGCCCGGTGATCAGGCCGACGGCGACGAAGGTCACGTCGAGCCCGGTACCGACCCACTGGCCGCCCTCGACCTCGGATAGCAGGTTGCCGAAGGCGACGGCCAGGGCCGCAACCGAGCCGGCCTTGCCGATGAAGAAGCTCGACCAGCCCTGCAGGAACCCGAGCTTGGCGCCGAAGGCCTCACGGATGTAGGCGTACTGCCCGCCGGACTCGGGCATGGCGACGGCGAGCTCGGCGAACGTGAGAGCGCCCAGCAGGGACAGGAACCCCGCCACGGCCCACACGCTCAGCACGAGGGGCGCGGTCGGGTCGATCCCGTTCGAGGTGAACTGCCAGGCGACGATCTGGGGGCCGAAGAAGATGCCGGAGCCGATCATGCTGCCGACGACGACGCTCGTCGCGGCGACCGGGCCCAGATCCCGTCGAAGGTCCACGGCGCCGGACGCCGAGCGGGGTTGAAAGGCGTTGCTGTACCGGCATCGAGCCGTCGGCCACCGCGGCCGGGGATCAGGGGCCGATCGTCGTCAACCCGCGCGTCCGCCGGGGGCGTTCTGGGTGGCGGTGACCTCCCAGTTGTACACTGTCGGCTGCAGGCTGACGTCGTAATCCGGGTCCGAGATCCCGGTGCCGGCGTCCACGGTGACCGTGGTGGCCCACTCGCCGGTCCCGTTGGGGAACGCGACCTGGTCGAGGGCCTGCCGTTCGGCCGCCGTGTTGTTGACACCGTTGGCCGTCGACAGGGCCGGCCGCGGGTTGAGCTCGAACTCGACCGTGCAGTCGCCCGTCGAGGACGTCTGACCGCCGCCAGCGACGGTGAACGAGCAGGTGTCGGTCTCGCCCTCGGAGGTCTCGACCTCGACCTCTACGTTGCTGTCTTCCACGGTCGTTCCCGAGGCGGTCACCTCGACCGTGAACTCGGCGCGGGCCAGCGCCTCCTCCGAGACGTTCGTCGCGAAGGTGAACTCGCCGGGGCCGCCGCTGTCGGTCTGTTCGTCGAGCTCGATCGCCTCGCTCTCCGACCAGCTGAGGTTGTAGGACTGCGGGCTCTGCTCGTCGTAGAGCACGACGCCGATGACCGAGGCAACGAGCACCACGATCCCGACGCCCAGGATGACTCCGTCGACCCTGTTCACCATTGGCGGCTCCCTTCGCCGGCAGCGGCCCGCTCCTCTTTAAGATTTTCACGCTGGACAGGGCCGGGCGCGGATGTCGACGGTCACTCCAGCGTGGCGTGACGGTCCTGCATCGAGCTCTCGTCCTCGTCCAGGCGCTCCATCAGCTCGGCGACGAGCCCGTCGAAGACGGCATGGGCCGCGAGCTCGAACCGGGTCCCGAGCGGCGCCAGCTCGCCCGAGGTCGGGGTGGTCTCGACCGGGAGGTGGACGACGTGGTCGCTGTCCTCGGCCAGCGCGCTGTCGGGCGTGGCCGTGACGGAGACGACGGTGGCGTCGACGTCGCGGGCGATGCGGCCGGTGAGCGTCACGCTGAACGTCTCGCCGCTGCCGGAGACGAGCAACACGACGTCCTCGTCGCTGACCGGGGGCGTGCTCGTCTCGCCGACGACGTAGGATTTGAAGCCCAGGTGCGCCAGGCGTGTGGCGAAGGACTGGGCGACGTGGCCGCTACGGCCGCGGCCGAAGATGACGACGTGGCGGGCGGCTTCGAGCTGATCGAGCAACACGTCGAGGTCGTCGACGTCCACCTCGCGGGTGGTGCGTCGGACGTCGTCGACGAGGAAGTCGACGGCCTGCTCGAAGCGTTTCACCCGGCTCACGCTCCGGTGACCTGCTGGGCGACCTCCTTGAAGGTGCCCTCGCGCTCGAGGTCGTCGAGCATGCGCTCCAGCCGGATCTTCATGTAGATCGCGTCGTGCTCGACGAGCGGCGAGATGCTGATCACGGTCACGTCGTGACCGGATTCGAGCAGCATCTGGCCGAGGATGTCGAAGTCCAGGTCGGCCTTCTTGATCGGCTTGTGGGAGACCTCGTTCCCGTTCTCGTACTCGACGCCGGTGAAGTAGGTGTAGTAGCGGTCGAGGCCGAGACTGTCGAGCTTCTCGAAGATCTCCTCGAAGTCCTCGCGCTCCCGCAGACCACCGTTGGAGCGGGCGTGGATGTGCGCGAAGTCGATGACGGGGACGACGCCCTCGCCGATCTCCTCGCACAGCTCGATGACCTCGTCGAGCGTGCCGAAGGTCTGCTTTTTGCCCATGACCTCCAGGCCCAGGTCGACCTGGTAGTTCGAGTCCCGGAAGAAGTCCCGCGTGAGGCTGGCGTTCTGCGTGATCTTCTCCTTCGTCTCCTGGGGGTCCAGGGAGGTGTAGAAGCCGGGGTGGGCGACGACGACGTTGGCGCCCATGACGTCGCCCATGTGGCCGCTCATGACGATCTTGTCGATCGAGTTCTGCACGACCTCCTCGTCGTCGCTGCCGAGGTTCGTGTAGTACGGGCTGTGGACGGACAGCTGGACGCCCAGCTCGTCGGCGCGGTCGCCGACCTCCTCGGCGTACTCCTCCTCGATGCGGATCCCGCGGGAGAACTGGACCTCCATGGCACCGAGACCGAGCTCGTGGGTGAACTCGACGCCGTCCTTGAGCGTGCGTCCTTTGCAGGAGAGCGGAACTCCAGATGGTCCAAGACGTATCACGAGGGGGTCACTCCGTTCGGGGTTCAGCCTGCCGGAGGCAGGCACGACCGGCCAAGATGAACTTGTACGGGTGGCCCCTGATAACCGTTTCGACGTCGAGAGTCGGGGGCTCGGGGATCGTCGGCGCTCACGGCCGGCCGCCGATCGCGCTCTCGCGCGCCACCAGCTTCCATCGGCCGCCGGCGAACCGGCCGACGTTGACGAGGGCTCGCACCGTCCAGTCGCTCACGATCGCCGCATAGATGGCCGCCATCCCCCAACCCATGCCGGGCGAGAGCTCGATCCCCGCCATCGAGGAGAGGACGAACCCGACGGGCAGCGCGGTGAACGCGACCACCAGGCGCAACCCTGTGCCCAAGGTGACACCGTACAGGGGGAACATCGCGTCGCCGGCGCCGCGCAGGCCACCCCGGGCGGCGCGGGCCAGGGCGTAGGGGATGACGCCGATGGCGAACACGCGCAGGAACGCGACGGCCCGCTCGGGCGAGGGCGAGGCGAAGGCGGCCACGATCGGCTCGGCGGCCAGCGCCAGCGCGACGGCCACGAGCGCCTGCGTGGCGACGCCGATCCGCAACGTCTGCCAGCCCAGGTAGCTGGCTTCCTCCTCGTCGCCGGCGCCCAAGGCCTGCCCGACGAGCGTGCTCGCGCTCGTCCCGTAGCCCCAGGCCGGCATGATCGCCAACAGGATGACCCGTCGAGCGATGGCGTAGGCGGCCAGGACGCCGGTGCCCAGCGTGCCGAGCACGAACAGGAACGGGAACCGGCCCAGCGTGCGCGTCAACCGGGTCGCTCCCAGCGGGAAGCCCACGCGGACGACCTCCCAGGCGATGGAGGGGGCCAGTTGGGGGCCGCCCAGGCGCAAGCGCACGGAGAAGCGGTCGGTCACGAGCAACGCCAGGAACGCGAGGCCAGCCAAGGCGTTGGCCACCGTGGTGCCCCAGGCGGCCCCGACGACGCCCAACGCCGGCGCCGGGCCCAAGCCGAAGATCAGCACGGCGTTCAGGACGAGGTTGACCGGGATCGTCACGAAGCGGACGTACATCGGCGTCCGCGTGTCGCCGGCCCCGTACAGCGCCCGAGCGGCGACCATCGTCCAGAAGCGGAACACCAAACCCAGCATCACGACCCGCAGGTAGGCACCGCCCTGGCGGATCACCGCCCCGTCGTCGGTCAACAGGCCGACCATCGGTTCCGCGTACAGCCACGCCAGCAGCGTCAGCGGGACCGCCAACAGCAGGGACAACCACAGCGATTGCTTGAGCGCGACGTCGGCCTGGGCGTCCTCGCCGGCGCCGACCAGGCGGGAGACGACGCTGATCGTGCCGCTGGAGACCGCCAGCGAGAGCCCGAACCCGATGAAGTAGTACTGGAACCCGATCTCGAGCCCGGCCACCGCGCTGGCGCCCAGCGCGATCGAGACCATCAGGAAGTCGGCGACCTGCTGGAGGATGCGGAAGCCGGCGGTCAGCATCACCGGCAGCGCCAGATCGAAGGCGCGGTCGCCGGCCTCGCGGTCGACGATCCCCAGCTTCGCGAGCGCTGCTGGGAACCCGAACAGCAGATCGAGGATCGCGGACCGGACACGGCCGGAGGAGCGATCGGGCATGGCGGCGGGCCGTGGTGGGCCACCCGTTGCCCGCAGTTGAACGTTGGCGGCGCCCTAGTCCATCTCGTCGACCGACCCGGACCCCCACCATTCTTTCGACTGGATCAGATGCATCAGCTCGATGGGGTCGCGATCGGGCCACCGGGCCGAGTCGCCGCGCAAACCATTATCTACCACCCGGCGCCTCCCCAACGTGGTCGCCCCATGGAAACACGCATGTGCTCATCGTGCGGCGAGTCCAAATCCGTCGCAGGCATCTGGTACCTGGTGGGCGAGGGCTCGGATGGTTTCATGTGCGGCGCCTGCTTCTCGCGAACCAACGGTCGGCTGGAATCCGAGGCAGGCGTCGTCCAGCAGCAGTGAGTAGTTTCGGTACGCCCCCTGGACAAAGCCTATACTTTCAGGGCACCCATCGAGGGCTCGTATGCGGGACGTGATCGAGGAGACCCTCCGTGGCCCGTCCGTGTTCAAGGACGAGAGCAAGCTGGGGTTCGATTACGTCCCCGACGAGCTCCCGCACCGCGAGGACGAGATGCGGGAGATGACCCGCCAGATGCGGTCGGTGTTCGAGGAGGGCACCCAGCAGTCGATGCTCGTCCGTGGGCCCGTCGGGTCCGGCAAGACGGCGCTCAGCAAGCGCTTCTGTCGCGAGTTCGAGCGCGCGGCCGACAGCCGAGAGATCAACCTCGAGACGGTGCACGTCAACTGTCGGCGCCGGTCGACGACCTCCTCGGCGCTGCTGCAGATCGTCAACGAGTTCGATCCGGGCTTCCCCGATCGCGGGTTCTCGACGACCGAGATGCTCGAGCAGCTCGCCAAGCAGCTCAAGCGCAACCGCTCGCACCTGATCGTCGTGCTCGACGAGGTCGACGTGTTGATCAAGCGCGACGATGCGGACCTCGTCTATCACCTCACGCGGTTCAACGAGGAGACCGGCGGCGGCGAGTTCGGCGTCTCGGTGATCCTCGTCAGCCAGGAGAACGTGCGTCTGCTGATGGACGAGGGCACCAAGTCCACGTTCAAGCAGACGAACACGCTGCAGCTGGACGCCTACGGGGCCGAGGAGCTGGGCTCGATCGCCGAGCAACGTGTCGACCTGGCCTTCCACCCCAACACGGTGCAGGACGGCGTCGTGGATCTGGTGGCCGACCTGGCCAGCGAGGACGGTGACGCCCGGTTCGCGATCGAGCTGCTGCACGAGGCCGGGCAAGCCGCCGACGAGCGCAGCGAGGACCAGGTCGTTCCCGAGCACGTGCGCGCCGCCAAGGCCCACATCCACCCTGTCATCCTCGACGAACGCCTGGAGGAGCTCGACGAGCAACACGCCCTCACGCTGCTGGGCGTGGCTCGCGTGCTCGACCGCGGCGGCGCCTACGCCAAGACCGGCGACGTCAAGTCCGCCTACGAGGCCGCCTGCGAGGAGTTCGACGCCGAGCCGCGCGGCCACACGCAGTTCTGGACCTACATCCAGGATCTCGACGCGCTGGGCCTGATCGAGGCCAAGCGCTCCGGCGAGGGCGTCGTCGGCACGACGACGCTGATGAGCCTGCCCGATGCCCCGGCCCACCAGATCGAGGAGCACCTCGGCGAGCGCCTCGAAGCCGGCGAGATTGCGTGACGACCGACATACATCACGCGGTCGTCACGCAAGAGAACGAGCCGGCCCAACCGTGGAGCGGCTCGTTCGAATCTCGAGCGTCGCTAGCCCGGTGTCAACCGTGCGGGCTCGACGCTTGGAGTGACGACCGGCGAGGATTGCGCGGTCGTCACGAGAGCGAACGAAACGATGGCTCAGCGCGGTCCCGTTCCCGTACTCGACCATCGGTGCGTCGATCGCCGCAGGCCGCCGAGGCTAGACGTAGGCTCACCCCTTGATACGGGAACGCGGCGGCCTTGGTGGCGGACTCTCCCGGACGCCCTGGGCGGGACGCGAGCGTGGGTAGGTTGACCCGCTCCAAGGGGGGCCACCGAGTACTTTCGACGACCTAGCCTGAGAGCTTCTTACGTGTCGGGGGGTCCCAGGTGTTGGTGAGTAAGCGATGGCGTACCAACAGACGATCCGCGGCGGCATGACGAACACGGAAGGCTCCTGCCCCGGGTGCGGAGCCGAAGTCAAGCGCGTGCACGCTTGGTCCAACGGGCGAGCCCGCGAGTCCTACGAGTGCTCCCGCTGTGGAACGTTCGAGTACACCACCGGCGGCGCCGACCTTCCCGAGTCTGGTCCGGTGTCCTTCGGTTCGCCATCCGGCTCCAGCGGTCTCACCGCCGTGCTCGATCCGGCCGACTGCATCCAGTGACGATAACCTTGTTCGACCCCCCTCCCGAGGTGCATCCCCCCTCCTGTTCCGGGGTCGGGCGCGTTCGCACTCGACCCCGCATCCCCGCCTCGGGTCCGACCTCCGCGCATCCATCACGGAGGACGTCAGCAACCTCGACCTGCTAAGCCTCGACCTCGGCGACGAGCTCGCTGACGAGCGGCGCGAGCTGCTCGAGGACGCCCCGTCCGGCGCCGAGCGGATGAACTCCCTCGTTGGCAACGCCCTCTGCTATGCTCGGGCTGGCGGGACCGAGGCCGACCGTCAACCGGTCGATGCCGCCGACGTCTTGGATGAGCGCCGCAAGGGGCTGGCCGCTGCGATCGACGAGGCCGAGGACGGCGAGGGCTCGACGTTCTGGTTCCCGCAGCCCGCTTGCGAGCCTGCGGGCGGGCCGAACGGTCGCTGACGCGGGTCAGGCCTCGTCGTCGGCGATGCCGAAGTGGGCCAGCATCGCTTCCAGCTGGACGCGCTCGTTGGCGCCCATGACGAGCCGGTACTCGGTGTCGCCCAACCGGTCGATCAGCCGCACCTTGAGCTCGTCGTCGACGGGGGCGTCGACGAGCGTCTTGTGGACCTGCTTGACGACGTCCTCGCCCGAGAGGCCCTGGTCGACGAGCAGCGTGTCGAGCTTGTCGCGGGCGTCGAGGTACTCGGCCTCGAGCGCGAGCCCGACCATGTCCTCGACCTCCTCCGGGCGAGCGGCCGTGGCAGCCTCGTAGATCACGTCGCTGTCGATATCCGTGGAGACGCTGGCTGCCATCTGGACCGTGTTGACGGCGCCGCGCATGTCGCCGTCGGCGATGTACTCGACGGCCTCCATCGCCTCCTCGTCGATCGAGAGGCCCTCTCGCTTGGCGACCCGTTCGACCATCGATCGGATCCCCTCCTCGGGGATCGGGCGGAAGCGGAAGATGGTGCAGCGGCTCTGGATCGGGTCGATGATGCGCGAGGAGTAGTTGCAGGACAGGATGAACCGGCACGTCTGGGCGTACTGCTCCATCGTGCGGCGCAGCGCGGCCTGCGCGTCCGAGGTCAGGTTGTCGGCCTCGTCGAGGAAGATGACTTTGAAGTCGGCCTCGCCCAGCGGCGCGGTGCGGGCGAAGTCCTTGATCTTCGTGCGGACGGTGTTGATGCCGCGCTCGTCGCTGGCGTTGAGCTCCTGGAAGTTGTTCTCCCAGTCGTCACCGAACAGCTGCTTGGCGAGCGCGATCGCGCACGTGGTCTTGCCTACACCGGCTGGGCCCGCGAACAGCAGGTGCGGGAGCTGACCGGCGTCGACGTAGCCTTGCAGCCGGTCGATCACGTGGTCTTGTCCCAGCACCTCGTCAAGCGTGTCGGGTCGGTACTTCTCGAGCCAGACCTCTTCGAGGGCCACAAGCCGCCAAGGTCGATGGCCGTCAAGTAGGTTTCCCACCCCGGAGGATGCGAGCGCTGCAGAGGGTGTCCGCGGAGCTCTCTTCCCTCAACATCGATCCCCCTCGTGTGGTGGGGCGCTGCAGGTCTCCGTGTTCCGGTCGGGGTCCCCGTCGATGGGGTCGACGTCGAACCACTGCGAGAGGCCGTGTTCGAACGCGTAGGCCTCACCCTGCGGCGTGAACGCCGGGACGAGCCCGTCGCCGCCGAGCACGCCGTCCGCGGCGGCGTTGTCGAGGACGTAGGCGGTGACGATCGTGTCGCCGGCCAGCGCTCGGGCCTCGTGGGTGAAGCTCCAGGACGTGTGGAAACCGCCGGTCGGGTAGCCGCACTGCTCGTAGAAGTCGCTGGCCGGCGTGGTCCACTCCCCGGGGAACACGACGCGGTCGTCGTCGAGGGCCACCTCGGCCGGCAGCTTGTCCAGCGTGGCTGCGATCGCCTGGCGGACGGTGGGATCCTCGCGCTGGGCGGCCAGCGCCTGGCTGAGCAACACGTAGGTCTGTCCCGCCTCGAGCTGGGGGAACGCCTGCGAGGTCCGCCAGTCGTACAGCACGGTGGGCTCGGTCTTGTGCACCGCCGTGATCAGGCCCGTCCGGGGGCCGTAGCCGGCCTCGGCCATCGCTTGGGTCAGCCGCTCGCCGGCGAGCGTGCATCCGGCGTCCCCGTCGATCGCCCCGTCCTCGGTGACGCGCATGTCCCAGAACAGCGGATAGGCGCCCACGTCCCCGATCGCCTCGAACAGGCGACCGTTGGCGGCCTGGTCGTAGCGGCCGTCGTCGTCGAGATCCGTGAACACGCCCACCTGGCCGCCGGCCGAGTACATCCAGGGCCCGGGCCGGTTGCTCGCGTCTTGGTGGTCCTCGTCCTGCAGGTAGGCGTCGTTGGCGTCTCCGAAGGCCCCAGCGACGGGGGCCTGCTGGTAGCTGGCTCGGTCCAGGCCCTCCAGCCAGGGGTCGACGCCCAGGATGCTGTCCAGCCAGAGGTTCCGGTACACCTGGGCGTCGATCAGGTCCACCCAGGGATCCACGGAGGCCGCCTGCTCGGCGTCCTCGCGGACGAGGGTGCACTCGTTCGCGAGCGGGTCGCGGTCGACGTCGATCGTGGACTGGCTCGAGTCGCCGGGGGCGTTGGGCTCGACGCGGTCGTCCTTGGCGACGAGCTCGGCAGCAGCCGGCTCGGGCTCTCTCGCGGGCTCGGGCGGTGACGGGGCCTGGCCGAGCCGGTGACCGACCGCGGTCTGGGCGGCCTCGGCCAGCGGCTGGCCTCGATCGATCCCGGCCGCGGTCGTGGCTGGGCTGTAGACGTCGAGATCGTGGGCGAGGTAGGGGAGGTCGGCGTCGGGCGAGGTGGCGAAGCCGGGCTCTTGGGCGCCGCCGCAGGCGCTGGGGGCGGGGGCAAGCACCCAGTGCCAGACGTCGTAGTCGGCGGCGCTGGACGAGGGCCCCAGGTCCAGCGAGGGCTCCGCCGGCTCCCCCAGAGCGGTGCCCTGGCACCCGTGGACGGGCCAGCAGGCGACCTGGCCGTGCCACGCCGGCGTCAGGGCCCCGCAGGTGTAGGTCGGCGACCGGCATGCGGCGTCTTGCGAGCCGGTGCCCCGCCAGTGGAGGGTGACCTCGCAGGCCTGGGATGGACCGCTGTCGGCGAGGTCCGCGTCCGGGGTGAACCCGCACACGGCCGGGACCGCCCGCGAGGGCAAGCTCTCGTGGTCGCTGGCGAGCGCCGCCAGACGCACCTCGTCGATCGGGTCACCTTCCGTGTCCTCCACGAACCCGACGAAGCTCTGGTCGGGCATCGGTTGAGCCCATCCGTTGGCCGCCCAGGCGCCCGTGGAGGCCTGGGCGATCCGGGCGGCGTTCGGGTGGGCCAGGTCGCCGCCGTAGGTCTGCCAACCCTGGTCGTCCCGGTAGGCCTCCTCGCCGGTCGGGGTCAGGCCCAGCTGGGCGCCGGCGTCGTGCCCGGCCCGGTAGAGGCTCTCGCCGCCCGGGAAGCACCACGGGCTGCAGGTGCCGACACCGTAGGTCCCGACGTAGTTGGCGTACACGACGTCGAAGCCCCCGATCTCGGCGGTGACGAGATCCTGGTCGGGCGGGCTGGCCTGCTCGAAGACGGTGCCGGGATGGTAGACCAGGCGCCCGCAGAACCCGTCCGCCTCGGCCGCCCGTGCCAGCCCGTCCTCGGCGGGCTCGTAGCAGTCCCGAGCCAGCCCGCGCTCGTACGTTTCGCGGTCGACGCTGGGGTCGGTGGGCGTCTCCTCGGGGCCGGTGGCGGCGGTGTCGCTGACGCCGGCGCTGAGGTGGTAGGCCCCGGCTGCGCCCGCCAAGACGACCGTCCCGGCCAGGGCGAGAACCAGCGCCGCGATCGTCGGAGGACCAAGGCTCCCGGACGCGGACGAGGAGGCCATCGGCGGCCCAGCCAACGCTCAGGAAGCCGAAAAGCCCCCCAGAGCGCGAACATGTCGGGCCCTAGCCTTGCTCGGCGAGGAAGGCCTCGATCGCGTCCGCGAAGGCTCCAGGCGCCTCGTAGAGGATCGCGTGCGTGGCGTCGTCGATCACGCGGCGTTCGACGTCGGGCAGCGCCCTCGCCAGGCGATCCAGCCCCTCGTCGAAGTCCGAGGGGCTTTGCTCGCCCTCGAGCAAGAGCACCGTCGACCCGATGCTGGCCAGCCGCTCGTCGTCGATCGCGTAGGCGAGGTCGGCCCGCACCTCGCGCGGCAGCGTCGGCGCCGTCGCCACGGTCGCCGCCCACAGCTGCTCGTGCTGGCGCAGCTGACCGAGCTGCTCGTCACCGTAGCCGACCTGGCGCAGGAACGCCTCGACCGCCGCGTCGGGGCCCTCCTCCTCGAGGATGGCGGCCAGCTCGTCGGCGGCGGCCACCGGCGGCCCCTGGCCCCCGTGCACCGGCGGCTCGTAGGCCACGACCGGACCCACCCGATCGCCGTGACGGGCAGCCTCGATCGCGACGATCGCCCCCATCGAGTGACCGACGACGGGCACGTCTTCGCCCACCTCGTCGGCGATGGCGGCCACGTCGCGCGCGTCGGTCTCCAGGCTCCACTCCTCGGCCTCGCTTCCGTCGCCCCGCCCTCGTCGGTCGGGCATGTGCAGCGTGAACCTCGGCGCCAGGCGGCGGGCCACGCGCGCCCACACCCGGTGATCGCAGGCCGTGCCGTGGACGAGCACGACGGGCGGGCCGCTGCCGAGCTCGTGGATCGACAGCTCGGCCCCGTCGGGGCGGTCCAGTTGCCAGCGACCGGCGGGCTCCATCACCGGCCCCACGTCGGCTTCCGGGGAAAGCCTTGGTGCCCGCGAGCCACCAGAGCCGTTCCCGGTCCGGCCCGTCGGGCGGGTTCGACGTCGTCGAGACCACCACCGACGAGCTGGGCTCGGCGACGGCGAACCTGGCGGCGCAGACGCTGGTGCGGGGATCGGCGGCCAGGGGCTAGGCGGCCGGCGAGCGCTGACCGTCCGGCAACCCGTTCAGCACGAGGCCGACGAGCCCGAGCCCGACCAGCGAGGGCCACGCCAGCGTCAACAGCCCGCCCAGGCCTCGGCTGCTGGCGGCCTCGACCAAGCGGCCCAGGCCGACGGCTTGGACGTTGACGACGAGCGATCCGATGCCGAGGAAGGCGACGGCGGCGTAGGCGAGGTTGCCCAGCGCCTTCGTCGGTGCCAAGCTGGCGCCGGCGGCCAACCCGACGAGCAACCCGCCCAGGTGGGCGAAGTGGGCGACGGGCGCCAGTTGCTCGAGGCCCGGCACGAGCAACACGACGGCCGCGTACCCGGGCAACATGATGGCCGCCGGCACGGGGATGATGCCCATCAGGGCCAACCGCGTGCCGGGAGCGATCGCCAACAGGACGCCCAGCAGCCCGAAGATGGCGCCCGAGGCGCCCACGACGGGCGTCGGGCTGACCATGACGTGGGCGAGGTTGCCGCCGATGCCCGCCGCCAGGAACACCACCGCGTAGGCCGGCGAGCCCAGCTGCTTCTCGAGGCCGGCCAAGGACACGATCGCGAAGACGTTGAACGCCAGGTGCAGCAGGCCGCCGTGGACGAACACGCTGGTGATCAGCCGATGCCACTCGCCGGCCTCCATCGCCTCGGCCGAGAACCAGTACGGCGACAGCGAGGCTTCGGTCGGCACGAAGCCAGTGACCTGCCAGGCGACGTAGGCGACCGCGGCGACCGCGGCGACGGTCACCCAGGGGAGGTCCTCGTCCACGGGGGAATAGGTGGCCTTTGGGGTCTTGAGCGTTGAGGCGGAAGCCTCGAAACGTCCCGGGCGCGAGCCTCGGCTCGTCGGGTCCGAGAGGGGAAAAGGGAAAGACGGGGAGACGCCCAGCGGCAGCCTTGGCGTAGGCTACGGTCGGAGGGGGGAGCCCTACTGGGGGATCTCGTCGGAGGGCTGCCAGTTCTCGTCGACGTAGAGCTGGCTGTCGCAGCCGCTACGCTCGTAGACGACGGGACCGATCTCGATCTTGTAGTAGATCTGCAGGCAGGTGGACGTCGTGCTGGGGTCCGTGTCGGGCCGCCAGTCCTTGTCGACCGTGATATCGCCATCGCAGCTCGACCGCTGCTCCCACGTGACCGGGCCGACCTCCGTCTTCCAGTAGATGTGGTAGCAATGCGGCTCGGAGGTGGTCGAGAGCTGGCACCTGACGAGGACGAACGGCTTGTCCTCGCTGGTGGTGACCGAGCACTTCTCGGTCGGGTCCTCGTCGGGGTCGAGATCCAGATCGACGGAGGCGTAGGGGCTGCAGAACTCGTCGATGCCCGCCGTGGCGGGGCCGACGTTGTACTCGGGGTTGAAGGTCGCGCAGGGCGGGATCGTCTGCGTGGTCTCGGCGCTCGGCGTCTCCGTGTCCTCTTCGGCGGCGCTGACCGACGGGGCGACGACGGCGAACCCGACGAGCAGCGCGATCGCGGCGGCGAACCGTGTGACGTTCTTGATTTGCGACATGATACCGCAGGCAGCCATCTGCCTGCATCCCTAATTTCTTGGGATGACCGGTCGTCGAACGTCGCACGCCCTCCGGCCGAACGGAACGGTTTAAAGACGGGGCTCGCTTCCCGAGGGCGAAACCGATGGGCGAACGTGAACCCGTCCAGCCGGCCCGCTCCGAGTACGATCCCCACGCCATCGAGGATCAGGTCCGCGAGCGGTGGGAGGCCGAGGACGCGATCGAGACCGTCCGCCAGGCCCACGCCGACGATCCCCCGTTCTCCTTCGTCGACGGCCCGCCGTACACGAGCGGCCACATCCACATGGGTACCGCCTGGAACAAGGTGATGAAGGACCTGCTGGTCCGGTTCCGGCGGATGGAGGGCTACGACGTCCGCGACCAGCCCGGCTACGACATGCACGGGCTCCCGATCGAGGTCAAGGTCGAGAAGGAGCTGGGCATCGCCGACAAGAACGAGATCGAGGACTACGGCGTCGGCAACTTCGTCGACAAGTGCCGCGAGTTCTCCACCGGGTTCCTCGACACGATGAACGACGAGTTCGCCGAGCTCGGCGTCTGGCTGGACTGGGATGACCCCTACCGCACCATCGACGACACGTACATGGAAGGCGCCTGGTGGGCGATCAAGCGCGCCGACGAGCAGGATTTGTTGTACCGCGACAACCGCGGCGGGCTGCCCTGGTGTCCCCGCTGCGAGACGGCGCTCGCCCAGGCCGAGGTCGAGTACGACGACCGCGTCGATCCCAGCATCTACGTCCGCCTGCCGCTGGTCGACGACGACGCCTCGCTGCTCGTCTGGACCACCACGCCGTGGACCCTGCCGGCGAACAACGCCGTCGCGGCCCACCCCGATCTCACCTACGCCCGCGTGCTCGCCACCAGCCACGCCGGCGACACCGAGGAGCTGATCATCGAGGAGACCTGCATCGACGTGCTCGACCAGGTGGCCCGCGACGTCACCGTGATGGAGCACCTCCCGGGCACCGAGCTCGAAGGCCTGGCCTACGAGCACCCGTTCGCGGACGAGGTCCCCTATCACCGGGACCGACGCACCGAGAACGAGTACACCCTCGTCCTCGGCGATCACGTCGAGGCCGACCGCACCGGGCTCGTCCACACCGCGACCGGGCACGGGGAAGAGGACTACGAGATCGGCAAGGAGAAGGACATCCCGCCGTTCAGCCCCGTCGGCGCCGACGGCTTCTACACGGACCAGGCCGGCGAGCTCGCCGGGCTTCGCGTCCGCAAGGAAGCCGGCGAGGACGGCGAGCCACCCGAGGACCACGCCGACACCGCCGTGATCGAGCGCCTGACCGAGAAGGGCCTGCTGTTCTCCGATGCCCTCACCGACCACAGCTACGGCCACTGCTGGCGCTGCGACACGCCGATCCTGTACCGCACGGCCGAGCAGTGGTTCCTCGCGGTCACCGATCGCAAGCAGGAGATGCTCGACGAGATCGACCGCGTCGACTGGACCCCCGAGTGGGCCGGCGCCGGCCGCCAACGCGACTGGGTCGAGAACGTGCGCGACTGGTGCATCAGCCGGCAACGCTACTGGGGCATCCCGATCCCGATCTGGATCTGCGGCACGTGCGAGCACCGACACGTCGTCGACTCGCACGCCGAGCTCGAACGCCGCTCCGGCCAGGACGTGCCCGACCTGCACCGCCCCTGGGTCGACGAGGTCACCTTCGGCTGCACCGCCGACGGGTGCGAGGGCGAGATGGAGCGCGTCGTCGACGTGCTCGACGTCTGGTTCGACTCGGCCGTGGCCTCCTGGGCCAGCCTCGAATACCCCCGCTCGGACGAACAGCTCGACGATTGGTTCCCCTGCGATCTCATCATCGAGGGCCTCGATCAGACCCGCGGCTGGTTTTACTCCCAACTCGCCGCCGGCACCGTCGCCATGGGTCAGGTGCCCTACGAGGAGGTCGTCATGCACGGGTTCGTCCACGACGACGAGGGCCGCCCGATGAGCAAGTCCCTGGGCAACATCATCGCGCCCGAGGACGTCATCGAGGCCTACGGCGTCGACCCGACGCGGCTGTCCCTGCTGGAGCCCTCCGCCCCCTGGAACGACCTCAAGTACGGCGAGGAGACGGCCGAGGAGGCCCAACGCACGCTCAACATCCTGTGGAACGTGCACCGGTTCGCCACCCAGTACATGGCCATGGACGACGTCGTGGCCCAGAGCCCGGGCTGGGACGCCGACCCGCCCGAGGACGCCCTCGACCGCTGGATCCTGTCGCGGTTGACCGCCACCGTCGAGCAGGCCAGCGACGAACTGCACGCCCACGAATACCACGAGGCCGCGCGCACGATCACGACCTTCGTGCTCGAGGATCTCTCACGCTGGTACGTGCGGCTGACCCGCGACCGCGCCTGGGAGGACGGCGAGGCTCAGACCCGCCTGTACGACGTGCTCGGCGTCGCGCTCGCCGACGTCGCCCGCCTGCTGGCGCCCTACACCCCGCACGTCGCCGACCAGATCTGGCGCGACCTGTACCCCGAGGCCGACACGGTGCACGCCGATGCCTGGCCCGAGCCCGACGAGACGCTGCGCGACACCGAGCTCGAGGAGGACATGCAGCTCGTGCGCGACATCGTCGAGGCGACCAGCAAGGCTCGCGAGCAGGAGAAGCTGTCCCTGCGATGGCCGGTCCCGCGCGTCGTTTTGGCCGGACCCAAGCCGGTCGAGCGCGCCTGCGAGACGCTGGAGGACGTGCTGGCCGACCAGTGCAACGCCAAACGCGTCGAGTACGCCGGCCCCACCTGGGAGGAGCTGCACCTCGTCGCCGAGCCCGTGCGCTCGGTCGTCGGTCCCGAGTTCCGCGAGGACGCCCCCGCCGTGAAGAAGGCGATCAGCGAGGCCGACGCCCAGGCGCTCAAGAAGCGCGTCGACGCTGGTGAGACCGTCGAGATCGACGGCTTCGAGATCCCGCCCGAGGCCGTCTCGTTCACGACCGAGGTCCCCGAGGGCATCCTCGGTGCTGACTTCGAGGAGGGCAGCGTGTTCGTTGACGCCCACCTCGAGCCCGAGCACGAGCAGGAAGGTCTCAGCCAAGAGATTCTGCGTAGGATCCAGGAGATGCGCAAGCGCCAGGACCTGGAGATGGAGGCCGTCGTGGACTGCACCATCGGCCTAGATCCCCAAGCCACCGTCGCGAGGGCGTGGGAGGGCGAGCTCGAGGACCTCGAGTCCTACCTCCGAGAGGCGATCGAAGAGGAGGCCAGGGTGAACCTCTCGTTCTCGTTCGAAGGGGTCTCCGATTCCGCCACCGAGTGGGAGATCACGAACAAGGCGAGCGGAGACGAGGAGACCATTCGAATCGTCCTTCACGGCGACTGAGGGGCTACCCCTCCTTAGGAGCTAAGCTCGACATGGAGGAGACCGTGCCCTGCACGATCGAGCTCCCCCAGGGCCCCCGCTTCGACGAGGCCTTCGCCCTCGTCGAGGACGAATTGGCCCACTGGCTGGCCGAGGAGGGCCGCATCGAGGTCACGTTCGCCAACACCAGCGAGGCCCGCACCTGGGCCGTCAAGGACGTCGACGTGCGGATCGCGCTGCAGGGCTGAGTCGGCCGCTCACGCCGGCCCCTCGGCCTCGCCCTCCGCCAACGCCGACCGCAGCTGGCGCTCGATCACGTGCGCCTTGCCCGGCTCCCGTCGCTGATCGCTCGGCTCGGCCTGCCGCACCACCTCGACCCCGGTCTCCGCCACGGCCAAGATCCCCAGCCGGTCCGCCGGCCCGGAGCCGGCTTGCGATCGCAACCGCTCGGCCGCGGTCGCCGGCACGGCCGCGTACACGCGCTCTGCGTACCGCAACCGATCGATGCACTGGTCGACCAACGCCTTCGAGGCCGCGACCTTGGCCTCCGTGATCCGCACGTCGTCCAGCTCCGGCGTGAACGCGACCACGTCCAGCTCCACGCGCGAGCCGCTGGGGTCCGTCACCGACGTCACCACGTGGTAGCCGCGCGAGCGCCAGTGGTCGGCGATCGCCCGGTACAGCTCCCACTCGGCCACGCGTGGGCAGCGGCTCGCCGTGGGAAAGCCTGTCGGGCGGACCGAACCGTTTCCAAGCGGGGGCCCGTTGGGGTCCACGATGAGCCAGCCGGCCCGCGAGATCGACGTGCTGGAGGCGCTGGGCGAGGGCGTCGAGGATCTGCTCGCCGCGGTCGAGGCCACCGAGGAGCGCTCGGCCTACCTCGACGGCCAAGCCGCGTTCTTCGAGGCGGTCCTCGCCGCGATCCCTGAGGCCGATCCCGACGAACGCCCGCAGGCCGTGCTCGAGGGGGTCGCGAGTGAGCAAGGTCTCGAGCTCGTCGACGCTGAACCCGGCGGCCTCCCGCTCGACGGCCACGAGGCCGGGCTGTTGGGTGCCTGGGGATTGTGCCTGGGCTACGTCGAGGGGTTCCACGCCGGCGGCAACGCCGTGATCGGCACCGTCGACGAGGCCTCCGAGGCCCTGGGGGAGTGAGGATGGCCGAGACCGACGGCGTGCACGAGCCCAGCTTCGGCCGCACTCTCGTCTCGTTGGGCGTCTTCCTGGCGATCTGCTTCGCGGCCGCCGCCATCGGCGGCTGGCTGACCGCCGGCGCCGTCGAAACCTGGTACCCCACGCTCGAGAAGCCGCTCGGGACGCCGCCCTCCTGGGTGTTCGGCCCCGTCTGGACGGCCCTGTACGCCATGATGGCCGTCAGCGGCTGGCTCGTCTGGCAGCGCACATCCGGTCCCCACCGGGCACGAGCGATGGTCCCCTTCGGGGTGCAGCTGGCGCTCAACGTCGGCTGGTCGGGCCTGTTCTTCGGCCTGCAGCGGCCCCGGTGGGCGCTGATCGAGATCGTCGTCCTGCTGGCCGCGATCGGTTGGACGATCAGAGCCTTCCGGGGAGTCAACAAGCGCGCGGCCGGGCTCCTGGTCCCCTACCTCGTGTGGGTCGTCTACGCCACCGCGCTCAACGCCGGGTTCGTCCTCCTGAACTAGCCCTCGGGCGGCTTCCAGGCCGTCAACAGGGCCACCAAGGAGGCCGCGATCGCCTGGTCGGTGCCATATGTGATCGAGGGCGCCAGGTCGAGCACGTGGTCGGCGTGCGAGAACATGCCCGTCGGCAACGCCTCGTTCGAACCGTTGAAGACGTAGATCTCGTCGGCCTCGCGCAGATCGGTGCCCAGCTCGTCGCGCACGTCGGCCACCGTCTCGCCGCGCGGATCGGTCGCGACGACGAGCGCGCCCGAGCCCTTCGCCCGGCGCGCCATCTGGTGCAGGTCGGCCACCTCGACCGGGACGCGGTCGCGCTGCTGCTCGTAGGCCTTCTTCTGCACCTCGTGCCGCGACCCGATGCCCTCCTGCAGGGCGTCGACGAACCGGTCCAGGTCGTCGGCCTCGGCCGGTTCGGCCATGCCGACGACGAGCCGGTCGACCTCGAAGGCCTGGGCCGAGCGACCCAGCGCGGCCCCGATGCGGTTCGTGCCGCGCGGGTGCTGGCTCTCGTACATCCGCTGCACGATCGTCGTCTTCTTCGTCAGCCGGCGCGCGTCGGGCTTGCCGACGTACTTCTTGTGGATGTCCTCGCCGGCCACGAGCCCGATCCCGGTCCAGTCGTTGATGATCTCGACCCGGAGCACGTGGTCGGGGTCGTCCAGGTCGACCTCGTGCTCCTCGTCGCGGTCCAGCACCGCCGCGCCCGCCAACCGCTCGACGTCCTGGCTCGTGAAATCGTGCGACCCGCGGCGCGTGCAACGCACCGCGAACCGGGTGCCGTCCGGGAGCTCGGCGGCGACCTCGCCGGCCGCCTTGGCGATCTCGCGCACCTGCGGGTCCTCCAGCTCGCGATCGATCTCGATGACCTTCTCGACCTCGCTGACCTCGCCCACCTCGTCGGCCTCGATCCCCTCGCGAGCCTCGAGGATCACTAGGCCCTTCAGCCCCGTCGGTCGGGCGTCGGTGTCCTCGATCGCGTGGAAGCGATCCTCGAGGATGCGGGCAGCCAGGTACTCGTTCCCCGTCCGGGTCGTGACCAGCAGGCGCACCGTTCTCGCCCGGCCAGCGAGCTCGCCCTGGTTAACCTACGGGTCAGCTACCCGGGTGGCGCCGGCCCGGTCACGACGACGCCATCCCGGCCCACGCTCACGCCCGCCTGGCGGGCCCGGCGGGGATCGGCCGGCTCCCAGCCGCGCTTGCCCGGCACCGCCTCGTCCAGGCTCTGGGTCTCCTCGACCCGCTCCTCCGGCGGTTGCAAGGCATCGTGCAGCGGTTTCAACAGCCCGATCTCGTATGGCGTGCCCTCCAGATCCGAGAGCACCGCCGGCGGCAGGTTCCCGCATCCGATGTCTTTCGCGAACGTGTGCTCGCGCGTGTCGAGGCTCGTGAAGAACGAAAACTGGGCGTAGTACTCGGCGATGTACTGCGAGGGGTCGATCCGGAAGCGCACCTCGGGGCCCTCGTCCTCGGCCTCCTCCGGCGGGAGTCCGGGCTCGAAGCTGACGCGGAACGGCGCCTCGCCCAGCCCGGCCACGCAGGCCCGCCGCTCGACCGGCTCCCGGTCGTTGATCGAGGCCACCTCGGCCACCTCGCGACGGGTGTCCTCGACGATCGAGGCCGTGATCTCCGTCGAGCGCGCGTGCGCTCTCACCAGCTGCCAGCGCCCGTCGAGCGAGAGCCCGATCAGGTCCGCGCGCGGTGTCCTCGGGCTCGATGCGGGCCGCCGCTGGCCTCCAGCGAGGCGGCGTGCATCAGCCACGGGATCTCGAGCGCGTGCTGGGCCGCCAGCAGGGCCAGCCCCATGCCGACCCGGTAGGAGAAGGAGGCCTTCTCGCGGCTGTCGAGCTCGTCGTAGAAGGCCGACGTCTGCGGCCCCTCGCTCGTGAACGCCACGTAGGCATCGAGCAGGCTCGCCAGCCCGTGCACCTCGCTCGTCCGGCGCTCGGGCTCGCGCAACAGCGTGACCGCCTTCTTCTTGCCGACGCAGATCATCCCACGGACGAGATCGGCCTGGTTCACCTGCACCGGGCGGCCCAACGGCTTCGGCTCCTCGGGCGGACCCTCGTCCGCATCCACAGGCGGCTCGTCCGCCGGCACGCCCCCGCCAACACGCGCGTCGTTTATCGTTGTGAGGTTTTCGGACGACCGACGGGGCGGACCGTGGCCGCCGATGGCGGACGGAGACGCCCGGAGCCGCAACGATCGTCAAAGAATGGGGTGCGGTGGCGTCTCGAGGGCACCGGTCACGGATACAGCGAAGGTCAGTGCCCGCCCGAGCGCCCGTCGCCTGGTCGGCACGGACCGAAGATCCGTGCTCTCGCCGGAGTCCGCCTGACGGACAGGGACTCCGGCGATCCGGACCGCGGTCCGCGTCTCGCCTGCCTCGCTTTCCCACAGGAACCGGCCACTAATATGACGAAGCCCAGTGCCACCTGTGAGCGCTCGTAGCCTAGTCCGGACCAAGGCATCGGCCTTCTAAGCCGAGGATCCCGGGTTCGAATCCCGGCGAGCGCGCTGACCGGGTCGCTGCGAGCCGGGATGAGAACCCTTGGGTTCGTCCGGAGACCGGTGAAGGTGGACGGTCTCCGTAGAGGACGAGTTCGGTGATTTACGCCAGGCTCGTCCGCGGATCCCGGCGAGCGCGTTCCGAGGCGAGACGGGGACCGCAGCGCTCGCCTCGGAAGAGGACGGATCTCTGATCCGTCCGGATCCCGAGACCGGCGTCACCAAGCGGTCTCGGGCCTTCACCATCCGACCCAGAGAACGTCCGGCCGAGACCTCAGAGCGAGGCCGGACGTTCGGATCTGGAGGTCGACCGAGCGTACCAGCGAGGGAAGGCCTCCAGGGTTCAGGTCTAGGCTCGCAGGATGAGACCCGTCGGGCTCTCACCTGGACCCCACCTCGCCCTCCCCGCAACCTTCTTCCCGACGATGCCCCTGGCTTGGCCTGCCTTGGGCCTGGACGCCTACCTCGAGGACATCGTTGACCGCATGATGGAGGACCCTCCGGACAGCCGCGAGGACGTTCAAAAGCTCAAGATCCGCACGGCGCGCGACCACGAGGTCCCCAAGATCCCGAAGAACAGCAAGCTGTTGAACGCCTTGCCGGAGGACGAGCGCGAGGCGTTCAAGCCGCTGCTGGTGAAGAAGCCAACTCGTTCGCTGTCCGGTGTGGCGGTCGTGACCGTGCAGGCGCCGCCCGAGGCCTGCCCGCACGGCACGTGCACGTTCTGCCCCGGCGGGCCCCGCATGGGGACCGCGCAAAGCTACACCGGCAAGGAGCCGGCCGCCCGGCGGGCCGACCGCCACGGGTTCGACGCCTACGACCAGGCCCGCTCGCGGCTGCAGGATCTGGAACGCAACGGGCACCCCGTCGACAAGGTCGATCTCATCGTCCAGGGCGGCACGTTCCCGGCCCGCGATTGGGACGATCAACAGCGGTTCGTCACGAGCCTCTACGACGCGCTGAACGACCACGGCACCGATGAGGAGCAGCGCTCGGCCGACCTCGCCGAGGCCCACCGCCGCAACGAGACGGCCGATGCCCGCGGGATCGGGCTCACGCTCGAGACCAAGCCGGATTGGTGCCAAAAGCCCCACGTCGACAACATGCTGGCCCTGGGCACCACGCGGATCGAGATCGGTGTCCAGACCGTCTACGACGAGGTGCTGGCGGCCACGAACCGCGGCCACACGATGCAGGACACCTACGAAGCATCGCAGACCGCCCGCGATGCCGGCCTCAAGGTCTGCTACCACCTGATGCCGGGCCTGCCCGAGTCCTCCCGCGAGATGGATCTCGAGACGGCCCGCCAGACGTTCGACGATCCCAGGCTGCGGCCGGACATGCTGAAGATCTATCCCACGCTCGTCGTGCCCGGCACCGCGCTGCACGAGCAACACCAGCGCGGCGAGTTCGAGCCCCTGGGTGACGAGGAGGCTGCCGACCTCGTGAGCGAGATCCTCGACATGGTCCCACCGTGGGTGCGCGTGCAGCGCGTCGAGCGCGACATCCCCACGCACGAGATCGCCGCCGGCGTGTTCAAGACGAACCTGCGCGAGCTCGCGTGGGACGAGATGGGCGCCCAGTGCTCGTGCCTGCGCTGCCGGGAAGCCCCCCGTCGCACCGAGGAACCCCTGGATCTCGAGGAGACCCAGCACGGCTACGAGGCCAGCGGGGGCGAGGAGGTGTTCCTCGCCGTCGAGGACACGAGCAAGGACGCCGTCGTCGGCTACTGCCGCGTGCGCATCCCCTCCATGGACGCCCACCGCGACGAGGTTGACGGTGCGGCGATCGTGCGCGAGCTGAAGGTCGTCGGCAGCGAGGTTCCCCTCGCCGGCTCCGGCGACGACCGATCCCACCAACACCAAGGCCACGGCACCGCGCTGATGCGCCGCGCCGAGGACGTCGCCCACGAACGCGGACGCGGCAAGCTGCTCGTGATGGCCGGCGTCGGCACCCGCGAGTACTACCGCAAGCTCGGCTACGAGCGCGAGGGTCCCTACATGGTCAAGCCCCTCTCCTGACCGGCCGATCGGCCGGGGACGCCTGCCGGTCGCCAGGGGTGGACGGCCGGTTCCGTGCCCTGCCGGCAACGCCTTTAATCCCTCCCGGGGACGAAGGAATGCTTCGGGGGCCTGCCCAGCCTCCCTGCCTCCGTCGCCCAACCGTTCACCCCGGCCCCCCGAAGCATCCCCCACCCTGGAAAGCCAACCTTCGGGGCCGATCGTGCGCGAGCGATCCGCCGGTGGCCGCCGACAACGTTTTCCCCTCCGGTGACGTCTCAGCCGACGATGAGCACCGATCAGGCCTCCTCGGCGGACCAGCTGTTGGCCTCCGTCGACGCCGAGCCCGGCGACCGGGTCCGCGTCCATCGCGACGAGGACACCCTCGAGGGTCGCGTGATGCCCCGCCACGGCTTCTCCGACCCCGATGTCGTCGTCCTCAAGCTCGACAGCGGCTACAACATCGGCCTTCGCGTCGACGAGGGGGACGAGGTCGAACGGCTCGAGACCGGCGGCGAGGCTCCCGAGCAACCGCCGGCCATGCCGGATGACGTCGACGAGCTGCCCACTGTCGCCTTGCTCGGTACCGGCGGCACGATCGCCAGCTTCGTCGAGTACCGCACCGGCGCCGTCCACCCGGCCACCAGCCCCGAGGAGCTGGCCGCGGCCGTGCCCGAGGCCTTCGAGCACGCTCGCCTGGACCCCGAGGTCGTGTTCGAGGCCTTCAGCGAGGACCTGACCCCGGACCACTGGAGCCAGCTGGCCGACGCCGTCGAGGCTGCCTTCGAGCGTGGCGTCGAGGGCGTCGTCGTCACGCACGGCACCGACACGATGCACTACACCGCGATGGCGCTGGAACTGGCCTTCGACGAGCTGCCCGGACCGGTCGTCCTCGTCGGCGCCCAACGCTCCTCCGATCGCCCCTCCAGCGACGCGGCCACGAACCTCACCAGCGCCGTGCGCGTGGCCGCCGAGACCGACGCCGGCGAAGCCATGGTCGTCATGCACGAGGGCATGAGCGACGAGACCTGGGCCATCCACGCTGCGGGCCGGGCCCGCAAGATGCACACCAGCCGACGCGACGCCTTCCAGTCGCTGGACCACCGCCCGCTGGGCGTCGTCACCGACGACGCGATCGAGTGGAACGTCGAGCCCCGCGAGCCCGCCGACCGAGTGCAACGCAGCGGCAGCTTCGATGCCGACGTCGGCCTCGTCCACAGCTACCCCGGCATCGACGCCGACGAGATCCGCGCCGCCGCCCGGGACGGCCTCGTCGTCGCCGGCACCGGCCTGGGCCACCTGCCCAGCCACCTCGCCGAGGACGTCGACGAGCTCACCGACGAGGGCACGCTGGTGGCCATGGCCAGCCAGTGCCTCAACGGCCGCACGAACATGCACGTCTACGAGACCGGCCGCCAGCTCGTCGAGGCCGGAGCGATCGAGGCCGGGGACATGCTGCCCGAGACCGCCTACGTCAAGCTCGTCTGGGCGCTGGCCACCGCCGACGATCCCGACGAGGCCCGCGAGCTGTTCCGCCAGCCGCAAGGCCGAGAGCAAAGCCCCCGGACCGGCTTCTACTACCCCAGGGAGGAGGCCCGATGAGCGACCCCGACCTCGTGTGCGGGCTCGAGATCCACCAGCAGCTCGACACCGGCAAGCTGTTCTGCGATTGCCCCACCGAGCTCGACGAGCGCGAGGAGGTCACGATCACGCGGCGGCTGCGCCCCACGCAAAGCGAGATGGGCGAGGTCGACCGCGCCGCGCTCGCCGAAGCCCGCAAGGGCCGGGACTTCTCCTACGAGGCCAGCTCGGCCACCGCCTGCCTGGTCGAAGCCGACGAGGAGCCCCCGCACGCGCTCAACCAGCAGGCCCTCGACGTCGCGCTCACGATCGCCGCGATGACCGACGCCCGGCCCGCCGACGAGGTGCACACGATGCGCAAGATCGTGATCGACGGCTCGAACACGACGGGCTTCCAACGCACCGCGCTCGTCGCCAAAGGCGGCTCGATCGAGATCAGCGAGGGCGAGATCGAGCTGGAGGCGATGGCGCTCGAGGAGGACGCCGCCCGTATCATGCAACGCGGCTCCCGGCAAGCCCGCTACCGGCTCGACCGGCTGGGCATCCCGCTCGTCGAGATCGCCACTGCGCCCCAACTGCACAGCCCCGAGGCCGTCCGGGAAGCCGCCCAGCGCATCGGGACGATGATCCGCGCCACCGGGCAAGCCAAGCGCGGGCTCGGCACGATCCGCCAGGATCTCAACATCAGCGTCCCGGAGGGCGCTCGCGTCGAGATCAAGGGCGTGCAGGATCTGGACCTGCTTCCGACCTACGTCGAGCAGGAGCAGCAGCGCCAGCGCACCTTCGTCGAGCTGGCCGACCGCCTGTCGAAGACGACCAGCCCCGAGGCCCTGCCCGAGGGCCCGGTCGACGTCAGCGACGTCTTCGAGCACACCGACAGCAGCGTCGTCGAGGACGCGCTCGCCGCCGACGGCGAGGTCTGGGCCCTGGCCCTGCCCGGCTTCGACGGGCACCTCGGCACCAGGGAGGAGACCGACCACCGGCTGGGCCGCGAGTTGGCCGGCTACGCCCGCAGCCAGGGCGCCAGCGGGTTGTTCCACACCGACGAGTTGCCGGCCTACGGCATCACCGAGCACGAGATCGGTCAGGTGCACGAGGCGCTGGGCACGGACCCCGACGAGGACGCCTTCTGCCTCGTCGCCGCCGATCCCGACATCGCCCAACGGTCGCTGGAGGCCGCCCTCGAGCGGGCCCACACGGCCTTCGAGGGCGTGCCCGAGGAGACGCGGGAGGCCCTCGAGAACGGGCTCACGCGCTACCTACGCCCGCTGCCCGGCAGCGCCCGCATGTACCCCGAGACCGACGTCCCGCCGGCCACCATCGACCCCGACCGCATGGCGGCGATCGAGGCCGGTTTGCCCGAGCTGCCCGAGGAGAAGCAGGCTCGCTACCAGGAGGAGCTCGAGCTCAACGAGGAGATCGCCGCCGCGCTCGCCACCAGCGAGCACGCCGGCCTCTTCGACGACCTCGTCGCCGAGGGCGCCGAGGCCTCCGTGGCCGCCAGCAGCGTGCTCCAGATCCGTCCCCAGGTCGAGGACGAGGGCCACGAGGTCCCCGACGAGCTGCTCCGCGAGGCCGTGTCGGCCCTCACCGACGGCGCGTTCACCAAGGACGCGCTCGAGGACGTCCTGCTCGAGGCCGCCCGCGAGGGGCTGGCGATCGAGGACGCCGTCGAGGAGCTGGGTCTGGGCGGCGTCAGCGAGGACGAGGCCCGAGAGATCGTCGAGGGCATCGTCGACGACAACGCCGAGATGGTCGAGAACCAAGGCATGGGCGCCATGGGTGCCCTCATGGGGCAAGCCATGGGCGAACTCAAAGGCAAGCTCGAGGGCGAGACCGTCAACCGACTCGTGCGCGAGGCGATCCAGGAGCGGATCTGAGCGCCGCGCCGCCGACACCCCACAGATCTGCACGGTCTGTGCGCTGTAGCGCACAACTGACACACCAAGGAAGGGCAAAGCTGAAGGTCTGGCCCGGCAAGGGAGGCTTGGCCTGCCGTGCCACGGGCGGGCCGGAGTGATCCAAGGATGAGGGAAACGATCGAGGTCGCCTGCCAGCACTGCGGAGAGTCGATCCCCTTCGAGGTCGAGGACTGGGCCGACCCGCCCCAGCGGGCCTTCTGCGACGAGGACTGCCACGCCGAGCACCAGGCCCCGACCCGAGAGGCGACCGCGCAGCCCTGATCTACCGCGTCCCCCGCCTCCAGCGAGCGGCGTTTCACCGACCGACCCACACCGTTTCCCGATCGGCCCAATCACCTCAAGTGTCCCCCAGCCGAGTCCCGGTCGAGGTGACCGAGGACATGAGGACACGACCGATCGAGGACCACGCCGCTACGACCGCCGTCGCCGTCCTGCTCGCCGTCGGCCTGACCGCCACGGCCGGGCTCGGCATCGTCGCCGACACGGGCCGCGAACCCGTGCAGGCCGCCAGCGCCGCCCAGGCCTCCGACGAAGAGCAGGCTGACCCCCTCGTCGTCGACTGGGAGGGACAGTTGGACAACGACGCCTGCCTGCCCTCCGGGCTCCACAGCTGCCGAGGCACGAGCGTGGGCGAGGCCGACGACCGCCACGACACCGGCATCACGGGCTCGGCCGAGGACGCCGAGCTCGAGCTCCGCTGGGAGGCCAACACGCCCGACACCGACGAGCTGGAGATCAGCCTGGCCAGCGCCGGCTCCTGCGGCGGCTCCTGCTTCACCTGGTCGACGATCGCCGAGACCAGCGGCACCTCGCCGCTGACGCTCACCGCCGGAGACCTCTCGATCGACGAGGGCCAGTCGCTGTGGATCCTCGTCGACCGACCCAACCCCACGCCCGACCCCCTGTACGCCGACGTCCACACCAGCCAGGACTTCCACGTCACCGGGGAGATCGTTCCCCACGGCGGTTCGACCTAACGCTTCATAGGGGGACGACGCGATGGACATCGGACCGATGAGCGTCCCGAGCAAGGGCGGTCTCGCGCTGGCCGCCCTCGCCGTGGTCCTGGCCGCCCCGATGCTCGCCGACGTCGGCGAGGCCAGCGACCACGTCGCAGACGACGAGCCCCACGTGCTCGTCCAGCTCGCGAACGACGACAACCGGGATCGCGACGTCGAGGTCGCGATCGACGGTCCCGACCCCTGGTCCGAGGAAGTGACCGTGCCCGCCGGGGAGACCTGGACGCACCGCCACCCCGGCGAGCCCGGCGAGTACCGCGTCGAGGTCGTCGTCGAGGACGAGGACTCGCGGACCCGCGGTTCGACCAAAGCCGACACCGCCGGCTGCCACGGCCCTACCCTGGCCCCGTTTCGGATCACCGACACCGGCGGCATCGCCGTCCGCGGGGGCGGCTGCGAGGGCCTGGTCCCGGGCTTCCAGGCTCTCTTCGAGGAGGCCCTGGCCGCCCGCTCGGCGGACGCCGACGAGCGGATCGACGTCCCGATGCCGCTCGACGCCAGCGAGGGGCGGCTGCTCGTCTGGTCCGATGTCGCCGAGCCCAACTGGACGGAGGCCGCCTCCGTCCCGTTCGCCTGGATCGCCAACACCACCTTCCACGACGAACGCGGCCGCGAGCTCACGGGCCCCGAGCTCGCCTACCTGACCCCCTCGCACGCGGAGGGCGAGGCGTCCAGCGGTCCCCTGTTCGAGGTCGAGGCCAGCTCCGAGGGCGTCGAGGACCGCGTCCGCTACGCCCCCGCAGATCCCGACCCGGTCGCCAAGACGCGACCCGTCAGCTCGGCCTCGTCGGCCTCGGCCTCGGGGGCCAGCGCGGAGATCCGTTGGGAGATCCGCTACGACGTCCGGCCCACGGTCGTCGACTGCCTGTACCGCAACGTCCTGCAGGGCGACGCGTTGGCGACCGGCGCCCGCGTCGGCGACCCCTGCCCGGGGGCCGACCTCGACGCTTCCTGGTGGACCGGCGAGCCCGAGACCCAGCGCGGGCTCACCACGGTCCCCCAGTACGGGGTCGACGACGCCGAGGACCCTCGCATCGTCGCGAAGCTCGTCTGGGCCGAGGGCGTCCCCTACCCGATCCAGGTCGACACGATCACGGTCGGCGTGGACGGTGACGAGGCCGACCGGTTCGCCGCCAACCTGACGAACCTGACCCGCGCCGGCGAGCCCCTCGCCCAGGACGCGGCCCCCCGGGGGCCCGCCTCGATCGACCGGGCCCCCCTGGCCCCGCTCGACGGGCCCCAGCTCCGAAGCGCCGAGGCCGTCCCGTTCCCCCTCGCCGACGCCTCGCAGGCCGCCCGGCAAGACCCCACGCTCACCGAGCTGCAGGCCCTGCTCGAGGACGAGGACGCGGTCCTCGCCGGCGCCCAACTGCTGCCCGACGAGGACACCGACGCCGGCGAGGCTCGCACGCTCACCTGGACCCTGGCCTACACCGCCCCCGACGAGGGCCCGATCCTGGTCGAGTGCCAGCGCCCCGTCGGCCAGGCCCAGGGCAACGCCCTGGCTCCCCCCGCCGCCGAGTGCCGCGAAACCGACCAACCTCGCGAGGCCGCCGACCACCTGACCCAGGTGCCCGCCCGCGGCACCCAGGCGCTGCCCAGCCAGGCCGCCACCTGGGACGCCGCCCTCGACCGCTGGCGCCTGCTGGATCCCGACAACGCCAGCGCGCCCCTCGAGCTCGCCCGCTACCAGCCGCTCGCCGACGAGAAACCGCGCGGCCCGCGGACCGCCCAGTTCGCCGTCGGCACCCCCGGTGGCCAGGCCCAAGCCGGGGCCACCGGATCCGCCGAGGTCCCGACCACGGTCGCCCTCGCGTTGGGGAGCGGCGAGACGTTGACGCACACCACCGGCGTCAAGTCCCACCAGGGCCTCACGCAACCGGCCGACGCCTTGTCGTCGGCCGCGAGCGCCGGCCCGGGAGGCGAGGCCGTCCCGTTCGGCGGCGGCGACCCGGTCGTCGGGGCCGCGACGGGCGCCGGTCTGCTGGGCCTGATCGCGCTCGCCGTCTGGGCGCTGTACAGCCGCCTGCAAGGCGACGAGGTGCTGGCCCACGACACCCGCCAGCAGATCCGCGACCTCGTCGAGGTCGAGCCCGGCATCCACGGGAGCGCGATCGCTCGCCAGGTCGACGCCAACGAGCGAACCGTCGAGCACCACGTCGACGTGCTCGTCCGCGAGGACGTGTTGGCCGAGCTCGAGCGCGGCGGCTACAACCACTACTTCGTGCAGGGCCAGCACTCCCCCAAACGCATGCAGGCGTTGGCCTCGCTGCAGCGCGGCAAGGCGGAGGCCGTGTACGAGGCGGTGCGCCAGGATCCCGGCCTGGACACGACGACGCTCGCCGAGCGCGCCGAGATCTCCAAGGCCTACGCCAGCAAGCTCGTCAGCCAGCTCGTCGACGTCGGGCTCGTCGACAAGGTGCGGGAGGGCCGGCGTTCGCGCCTGTACGCCAACCCGGTCTCCGAAGGCGGAGACTGACAGGTTCCCGTGTCGGCCAACTTTCAAAGGATGGCCGCCATCCCTCTCTGCACCTACGGGTGCGAGGATCGACCATGACGTTGGACGCCGACGTGGGAGAAACGTTCGCCTCGGACGAGCTCGACGACGAGATCCGCCGCTGGCTCGACCAGGAAGGCATCTCCTCCAAACGGATCACCGAGGACGACCAGGCTGACTTCCACTACACGATCCAGTACCCGGCCTCCACCGGGGACGCCAACATCCACGTCGTGCGCCCGCCCGGGCGCCCGGTGCTGGCGATGATGCTCGGCGTCCAGCTGTCCCCGAACCACAAGCAACCGTTCCAGGCGTTGCCCCAGGACGACAAGCAGGGCCTGATCCACGCCATCCGCCGGTGCGCCTTCGAAGGCGGCGACGTCGGCTTCGCCCCGCAGATGGAGGACGACGTGCTCGCCCGCTGGCAGCTCGACATCTCCGTCTACGACGACGGGCTCAGCCAGGATCGGTTCTTCCAGAGCCTGCGCACGCTCTACACGAAGCACCTCGAGTTGATCGAGGTCCTCAACCAGCACCTGGGCCCCGAGGCGCCGGCCGATCCCGAGCAGGAGTCGACGACGACCGGCGACAACATCCGAGGCTACATCTAGCTCCCACACCGCCGGTAGAGGTTCGTTCAGGCAACCCTCATCCATCTTCGCCATCCGCCGCGTCGAGTCCTCCGACGTGGAGCAACTGGCCCGTGCCACCGGCGCCCGCGTCGTCGACGACCTGGCCGACCTCTCCGCCGAGGACCTGGGCGAGGCCGACCGCGCCGAGGAACGCACCCCCTCCTCCCCGCTGGCCCACACGCAGATGCCCAAACGTTGCATCGATCGGAGAGAAGAGCCAAGCGGGAGGAGAGGAGGGGAGAAGAGAAGGGAGGGGAACCGGCGATCTGTCCCTCGGTTACCGCGGCGGGCCGCCGGCCTCGTCGCGGTCGTCGGCGGGGTGCGAGGCGTCCTCGCACATGCCCGAGGTCAGCCAGGCGAACGGATGGGCGGCCCTCGCGTTCTCGTCGGCGTGCCCGAACGCGTTGCAGATCCCATACAGGGCCTGGTCGGGCAGCCCGTCGAAGCCGCCCCCCTCGTCCGGTCCGTGGCCGCCAGGGCCCGAGGCCACGGCGGGGGCGCTGATGCTCAACAGTGCTAGCGCGAGACCGCTTGCGATCAGTTTCCGCGTATCCATCGTATCACGCTCCCGGGGTCACCGGGCTACCCCATCCTTGCCCGTCCAACCCCTTCAACGACCTCTAGCGGACGTCGAAGACGATGGCTGAGCAGGGCCGAGCACCGAACGCTTAACCTCCAGCGGCTCCGTGACCACCGAGCATGCGGCGGTCGCTCGTCATCGTGGGGCTCGTCCTGGGCCTGGCCGTGGTGTTCGGGCTGGCCACCAGCTGGCTGGCGCCCCCCACCAACGACCGTCCGGCGCCCGAGCCGGAGCGCGAGGCGGATCTGCACCGCCTCGACGATCACGAGAGCGGGTTCTACCCGTACCTGAACGACGACCCGACGTTCGCGAACCGCAGCCCCGTGAACGTCGTCGTGATCGGCAACCTCTCCGAGGTCCTCACAGCCCTGCGCGAGCGCTCGCCCACGCAGTGGAACGAGACCGTCCTCGAGGACGCGAACACGACCGACCGCGAGGACGCCGGCGGGCTCAACGTGACCGGCACCAACATCGTCTGGGGGCAAGCCAAGGGCACGGCCCGCTACGCTTACGTCCACGACGGCGAGGGCCAGTGGGTGCGCGAGTCCGCCCAGCTCAACGACGGCGACTACTTCGGCTACCGCCACCACATCCGCCTGTACGAGGATCCCAGCGCCGACGAGGATTGGGTCCTGCTGCAAGTCCACAGCGAGCACTTCGACTGGTTCACGCTCCGCCACGCCGTGGACGGCGTCCAGGACGCCCAATCCCGGCTCGAGTCCGACTTCATGGGCGAACCCTACGTCGAGCGCCTCTACCGCGAGCACCTCGGCAACGACGGCGCCTCCGACTCCGACGGCTGGGCCACCGTGATCGAGCTCGCGCTCGCGCTCCCGACCGGGCTCGCGTTGATCGGCACCCAGCAACGCCGGGAGGGCAGCGCCTGGCGGGCCGCCCGC
>PXUB01000019.1:22985-74661 GCA_003009755.1 Thermoplasmatales archaeon SW_10_69_26 | reverse complement strand
TGGGCCACCGTGATCGAGCTCGCGCTCGCGCTCCCGACCGGGCTCGCGTTGATCGGCACCCAGCAACGCCGGGAGGGCAGCGCCTGGCGGGCCGCCCGCATCAGCCGCTTCAACGCGACCCTGGTGACCGGCAGCGCGCTCTGGCTGGGGCTGCTCACCGCCACGCTGCTGGGCTGGGTGTGACCTGGGCCGCCACCCGGCGCGAGAGGCTGTCGACGTCATCCACGCGCCGGTCGACGTAAGCCACCAGCTCGGGATCGAGCTCGTAGCCGTGAAGAAGCACGGGATCGATCGGCGGACGTTGCGGCGGAGGCTCAGACCCTGAGATGGTGAGTGAGCAACGAGCGGCCGGCCGGCAGGGGAAGGTCAGGCGAGATACGCGGTGTTTCGCCTATGCCTGGCGCGGTTTCGCCCAGTCTTCGGCCCCAGACCGCTCGCAGAACCGCGGCGTGGATCACAACGACCTCGAGAGGGAGGTCTGTCCGTCCTCTTGTCGCCCGTTAGGCCCTGAGGGGACGGTCCCTCCATCCTGGCTCGAAAGGGGGGTGTGCTCTACAACGTACCTGTCGGAAGATCCTCGGACATCGTCAGCCGCGTAGAGTTGCAGGTTCTTCTCTTGCTTCGTCGTCACAGGGAACTCGTAGTTCTCAGCGTCGTAGTTCAAGGACTTCCTGTCCGCCTGGCGTTCCTCCACGAATTCCCGATGGCGCTGAAGGCGGTCGAGCCCGACTTGGCGCGAAAGCCTCTGGATGTCCGTTACGCGCTCCTCGAAGTAGCTCGTGAACTCGTCCTCGATCTCGTAACCGACAGAACTTCGGCCAGCGGCCATCGCGGCCATCGTCGTCGTCCCGGTCCCCCAGAAAGGATCGAGAACCGTGTCTTCGTAGGCTGTGTACATGCTAATCAGCCGATAGGGGAGCTCGAACGGGAAGGCCGCTGAGCGCTCTCGTAGCTCAGAGTCGTCCAAGTCCTGCAGGGTCCCGCGGACGTCCATCCACACGTCCGAGAACCACTGGTTGCGCTCCTCCCAGAAGTAGGCCGCCTCGTAGCGGCGGTCGGCGTTGGGCTCGAAGGATCGACGCCTGCCCTTGCGGAAGACGAGGATGTACTCGTGCTCGAGCGTGGCGTAGGCGTTGGGCGGCAGCATGCCCGAGCCCATGAACTTCGCCGCGCTGTTCGCTGGTTTGCGCCACAGGATGTCCGGCAGCGGCTGGAAGCCCAGCTCGGTGAACGCCTCGATCACGCGCACGTGGTTGGGCCACATCCGGAAGCTGTCGGCCAGGCTGCGAGTGGCATCGCCCACGTTGATGCACGCGATCCCGCCCGGCTCCAGCACGCGGTGGACCTCGCTCCACGTCTGAGCCAACAGGGCGTGCATCCGGTCGAACGCCTGCTCGCCGTCCTCGGCCGCCAGCGCCTCGCCGATGGCCGGATCCAGGTCGGCGAACAGCTCGTCCCACATCTCGATCATCGGGTAGGGCGGCGAGGTGACGACGAGCTGGACCGAGCCCTCCTCCAGCTCGGTCATCTCGCGCGCGTCGCTGACGTGGATCCGGTGCTCGGTTCGCATCGAAGCAAGCACCGGAAGGGGAAGGCAGAGGAAAGGAGTGGGGGGTTGATCGTGTCGGGCCGGCGCCAGCTGGGGACCAGCGGCGTCAGCTCGCGGGGCGGCCGACGAGCAGGCCTGCGATCGCTGCGGGATGAGCCAAACGTCGATCGGTTCAACGCTTCGAGAGGCTGATCCGACAGGGACGGACCGAGGCAGAATGCCCGCAGCCACCGCCCAACCTGAGCGGTCGCTGACAAGGGGGGCGAAGCAGGGATCCCCGAAGCGGGATTCCGATGCAGGCCGACACGGTCAGCGCGAGCGCTCAGGGCCGTCTGCCGAAGGGATTCCCTGAGGTATCGGCCTCGAAGACGTGGGACAGGCCGGACTCTTGGAGGTCGCCCTCCACGACCATCGCGGCGACCTCCAACTTCGCACGAACCGGCCTTCGCTACGGCATCCGCTGGCCGGTTCGTACTCGGGTCCAAGGCCGACGGGGTCGGGCGGCCTTGGAGCTGCCACGGCTCGACACCGATCGCGCGAGCCGTGTGCATTCGAGTCCGGCCTTCGCGGAGGCGTCGTGTTCTGCGGGCCTTCGAGACCGCCGTGGCGTGGTGGGCCTGGCGGTCTCGAACTTCGCACGAACGCCCATCGGCACCGTGTCTGCGGTCGTTCGTGCTCGTCCGGCCTGTCCCACGCTAAGCTGTGGGGCAGTCGGAGACTATCGGAGAAGTGGGACAGGCCGGGTGCGCTTCCCGGCCTAAGGGGAATCGCCCATCGATTTGCGCCGGTTGAACCCCCGGTATCGGTGGGCTCGGAGCCCGTAGCCCCGCCCTCGGTGGCGGGGCCTCCCCCCGTTTTCTCCAAGGTGATCGACGTGAGCGACAGCGAGACAACCAGCGACGAGGATAGCCAGAGCCGAGGCGGCCGGCCGAGGGTCGAGGTGGACACCGAGGCTGTCCGCGAGGATCTGGAGGCCGGGATGAGCATCCGAGCCGCCGCGAAGAAGCACGGGATCAGCCGGCGGACGCTTCGCCGCAGACTCGGCCTCTGAGATGGCGACTGAGCGGCGAGCGGGCAGAGGTCAAGGCCATGGGTCCTGCGGTGACGGCGCGGTTTTGCCCATGCCTGGCGCGGTTTTGCCCAGCCGGCCGGTGGCCACGTGGAACCGGAGGGTTCGCCACGGCTGTTGACGCCGTCAATGATATGTAGCGGCCTGTTCTTGACTTCCTTGGGGAGTACCAGGGTTGCACCGTCTCGGAACGAAGTTGGATAATCTGAGAGATGTTCTTTCGGAAAAGGACCGCCCGTTAGGGTTCCTCCTGGGGGCTGGATGTCCACAGGCCGTTCGTCAAGATGGTGAGCCAGTTATCCCCCCTACTCCGGATCTCACCCGGGGGGCGATAAACACCATCCAGGATGTCCCCGAGCTTGAACCAGCCCTCACAGCTGTTTTAGAGCTCCTTGATTGGGGTGAGGGGGTCATCTCAGAAGATGAAGCTGAGGCTGGAAATCCTGACCTTGAGGAGCTGCTCGAAACCCTTCGACTCCTCCAGAGTCTCCCGCCCGGATCTGCCCTAGAGGCCATTTCCCACGATGACTTGTCTGCTCTTGAGCGCCTTCTCTCTAGTGAAATTACTGAGGAACTTGATGCCGCCGAGTTCCCAGACCAACAAACACCCTATCATGACCTCGCCGCATGGGTGCGTGATGCCAGAAGGACCTATCCAGCCTCCATCTTCACGACGAACTATGATTTACTCATAGAGGAGGCCCTAGAAGACGAACGGGTGCCCTATTTTACCGGATTCACGGGAACGGAACAGGCTTTCCTGGATGATACCTCGCTAGATTTTAACGCACTTCCGACAAACTGGGCTCGCCTGTGGAAGCTCCACGGCTCTATCAATTGGGCTGAGATTGATGGAGAAATTTACAGAACATCTGTTAACCACCAGAATAGCGGCGTCATTCACCCGTCAGAGAGGAAATACGACCAGAGTAAACGACAACCCTACCAGGTCATGTTCGATCGACTGGAATCCTTTCTGAGGGCGAAGGGAGCTATCCTCGTAATCTGTGGGTACTCATTTGGAGATGAACATATTAACTCGCTACTACGGAGGGCCCTTCAGAATAATGAGAACGCCAATGCATTTGGCCTGTTGTTCAACAGCCTGGATGAATACCCAGGGGCAAAGAACCTAGCCACGGATGTTAGCAACTTCAATCTCCTTGCACCGGAACACGGCGTATTCGGAAGCCAAGTCGAAGCATGGGATGACACTGAAAATGGCGATTTAGAAATCCGAATAGGTGCCAGCCCGGATGATGGCCCGACCTGTACGCTTGGCGACTTTGAGAAGCTGGGGGGATTCCTTTCCGATATAGCGAATAATGGGGGTCAACAGGGTGACAACTGACGATCCTACCTATATTGGCCCTATCGTCGATGTTGAGGGCTCAACAGTCCGGATCCGGATAGATCCTAGCGTAACTGGTGGACTCAAGTTCGTCGAAGGGCGGGGATATCGTCTGGGCCAACCAGGGAGCTTCGTAAAGATCCCCCTCGGTTTCAACGAGCTGTTTGGAGTTGTCGTCAGCGTGGGGGCCGGATCTGCACCTAAAAACGTGGACGCCGAGGAATACGGTGAGCGGTGGATGTCTATCGAACTACTGGGTGAGAAGAGGGGGCCCACAGGGTTCTCCAGAGGGGTCTCCGAGTATCCTACAATCGGTGACGAAGCCTATCTCGTTACCAGAGATGACCTCGCAAAAATCTATTCATCAAGCGGAAACGAAGATGAGATTGAGATTGGCCACCTTTCTGGCTCTCCGGAAACTCCTGCCTACATCAACTTGAACAAACTCGTCTCACGCCATTGTGCGGTACTAGGGGCCACAGGATCCGGGAAGTCGACAACAGTCTCAAGAATTACTGAGTCAATCGCCTGCGATGAGAGGTTCCTCTCCTCCCGCGTCATTATAATAGATATCCACGGAGAATATACAGACCTGGATATCGAGGGTGCTGAAACCTTCTCGATCAGCCACGAGAGCCAGCAAGACGCAAAACCCCTCTACGTTCCATATTGGGCGATGGAGTTTGAGCGGTTTCTCAACGTAACGTTAGGCGATCTGGAGGGGGCAGAGCGCCAATTTGTCCGAGAGTACGTCGCCCAATTCAAGGAAGATAGCGTCAACAACCAGGACTTAGCCGGGATAGATGAATCGACCTTGACGGTTGATTCAGCTGTCCCCTTCAGTGTCCACGACCTTTGGTACCAGCTTCATCGAGACGTGTACGCGACTCACACGGTTGCTGGGGGCCAAACCAGGGAGACAGAGGCCATCAAAGAGGATCAACATGGAAATCCGCTTGAAGGTGATCCAATGGATGTGGAACCCCCCGAGTACAAACCTCACACCGCAACTCCACGAGGCGAAGGTCCATATCTGGCGAAGACAAGCGTGAACCTCAGCCAGAATGTGGACTCCCTTGCGGGAAAGCTTCGCGATCCGAGATACGAGTTCCTGTTCCGCCCAGGCCCCTGGGGGCCGGATTCCGAAGGTGAGGTGGAGGAGGACTTGGATACATTGTTGGAGCAGTGGCTCGGTGGGCCACAGAAGGTCTCGGTTCTGGATCTGTCCGACGTTCCCGACGAGGTCCTCGATACTGTCGTAGGGGCTGTCTTGAACCTAATCTTCGATGCACTCTATTGGTCGCAGGAACTCCCCGAGGGCGGGAGAGAGCGACCCTTAACTGTCGTGCTAGAAGAGGCACACCGTTACCTGGGAGTGGGGAAGGGGTCCCCTGCATCCATGGCAGCGTCCAGGTTGGTCCGAGAAGGCCGAAAATATGGTCTAGGGGTCCTGCTCGTGAGCCAACGACCTGAGGATATTGATTCCGACATGCTCTCACAATGCGGATCGGTCATTGCAATGCGTATGAAAGGCGGGGATGTCGGGGAGATTAAATCCCGAGCAACCGACAGCCTCTCACAACTTGTTGAACTCCTCCCAACGCTTCGGGTTGGAGAGGCGATTGTTCTCGGAGAGATCGTTCAGATTCCAATGCGTGCCAAAATACACCAATCCGCCGAAAATCGGCGTCCAACTAGCGATGATCCGCTGGTCGTTAACGAGAAAGCGACTTCAGGATGGAATTCCGATTTGGAGGACGAAGACTACGAGCGCGTCCTCGTAAAGTGGAGGGGCCGGGGGTCCTCTCAGGAGATTGGAGGAGACGATGAAGCGGGATAGTGTCCAGTCCAGCAATATCGATTCGGTAGGTTATGATGCCGATCAAATGACGCTTGAGGTTGAATTTAATGACGGGTCTATCTACCAGTACTTTGATGTCCCTAAGCACGTCTATGAGGGCCTGATGAGGGCTGAATCCCACGGAGAATTCCTCCACCAGAACGTGAAAGGAATCTACCGGTACCGGCGCCTATAGATTGATCAAGAGTCACTCCAACGGGGGAGAGGAACAGCGACGAACTCAAAACTAGAGCTCCCGTGGCTAACCATCTTGCATATAAACCTGCTCCTTATATGAGGATATTGTGAATCTCACCAGGCTCAGAAGCCACCACGAAATCCCATTGCCCGAACTCATCGGATGAACTGACGGCTTCGACCCATTCCCGTGCAGCCTCCCACTTCGCTTCATCCTTGTCCGTTTTCTGGCCCTTAACCTCCAAGATTAGCTTCCGCCCGTCTGCCAGTTCTATGAGGAAATCAGGTCGATAGTGGTGGAATGCGCCCTCAAACGTATAGGGAATCTCAAACCCCAGGTGGTCGATCTTCACCCAGGCACGCACGTCATCCTCGTTATCGAGGATGAAGGCCGGTTCCATCTCCCATCCGCTATCCAGGACACACCGGTTGATATGGCTCTTCTCCGCTTCTCCAGTGGGTTTCGTCGTATACCACGGGTCCATATCCCCGGTGGAGGAGACGGGATCATCTTGGTCGACGACTGGAATCAACTCCTCGGTATGAGCCTCTTTGATCCCCTGCCAGAGATGATCCACGACCGTCCGGATTTGGAGGGTGATGATAGCGCGGCGGAGCTCGGGATCTTTACCCAAGGCCTCCGGCTTGACGCCAAGACGCTCTGAGGTGATGAAGTCCTCGACGAAGGAGATCATCTGAGCGAGGAGAGCTTCCTTACTCCCTTTCCAGTTCGGGTCAACCCTCTCATAGACCTCTCTAGACGTCTCGAATATGAGCCGTTGGAGCCTCTTCTTGGCTCCGAGCTCCTTCAACTCGATCTTCGCTTGATTCAGCTCGTGGGGTCTTCCCTCCAACATCGGCGCAAGCTCGGCAACCTTCGGTATCTCGGTGGCATCCAGGGTGAGCTCGCCGATCTCTTCCATATCCAATTCTAGATTCGGCTGAAGCTGTCGCTCGACCCTCGTTACGTTTGGCCAGCTCAGCTCTCGGTCGACCTTCTCCGGGACCGGCCGGATCTCAGTTTTTGGCTCCTCCTCAACCGGAGCGGACCCCTCGTGTGTCTCGTGAGGGAGGAACGTGAAGGGGATTCCGAAGACATTCACATATTCGGGCGTCATCAGCCCCGTTTCGGGATCGACTTCGTAGGAGCGCCTCCGCAGTCCACGGCCCACGACCTGCTCACATAGGAGCTGGCTACTGAACGCACGGAGGCCCATGATGTGAGTAACAGTGTTCGTGTCCCAACCCTCTGACAACATCCCGACAGAGATGACGTTATGGATATGACCTCCGAGGCCATCGGGCTCACCGATAGTGTTGACGAGCTCTCGGAGCAGCTCGGCTTTCTCCTTTCGAGTCATATCCTCTGAGAGGTTTTCGAGGGCCTCACTCTCGGTCGGGAGAGCTCGTAGCTGACGGGGATCGTTCTCCTCGACAGCTTCGTCCAGGACTCTGGAATCGACGTGTAGTACCCGTTCCTCGTCCCCGAGCTCTTCGATCTGGATTTTCCCTTGCACGAACTCGTTGTAGATTCTGGCTGCAGTGTTCGTTAAGTTCGCTACAGTAATCATCACAGGCGGTGTCGGATATCCGGCCTCCTCCCAGGCTTGCTTCTTTTCCTGCCAATCCAACCCTAATAGGTAGTAGGCGTTCCGGACGAGCTCTGGAAGAGGCTCGTCCGGGTCGGCACGTCTTCCTAGGTCGTCTTTAACCTCTGGCTGGTTATACAGGTTGAATAGCTTCGACTTGTAGGTGTCAGCGTCCGGGACCAAATCGTCCCGCACGACCACTCGGGGCGTCTTCACGAGTCCAGCCTCGATGGCGTCATTGAGGTTGAAATCAGAGACAATCCAGTCGAAGAGCTCAACGTCGCCGGACGCCTTGCTGGCCGGATAGGGGGTGGCGCTGAAGTCGTAGCAGGTCTTCAAGCCCATTGACGAGGCAATCCGGTCTAGGGCCTGGATCCAAATCGTCGCCTCTTCATCCTGCTGGGAGGTGTCCTCTCCTTCCGGCCGCCAAGCGTGGTGAGCCTCGTCATTGATAACAATCAAATCGTCCGCGCGGTCAAGAGACCCTAAGACTCTACGCGCAAAGGCTTCCCCGCTTTCCGGATATTCATTGACCTTCACGACCTTCGCCTCAGGGGAAGGAGGTTCAGGGTTTAGCTGGTGCCAGTTCTGGACAAGCACGCGGGCCTGATAGAATTGTTTTTTCAGGCTCTTGGGGATGATTCGGAATTCCTTGTAGACGCTCTCGTCGGCCGACGGCTTTAGTTGCTTCAATTGCTCCTTGATCGTAAGATTCGGGGCGATGATCAAGGCGTTCTTCGAATAGCGGGGATCGTCGGGATGGTTTGCGCTGTTGAGAGCTTGCCAGGCGATTAGCAACGCCATAACCACGGTCTTCCCGCTTCCTGTGGCCATCTTACAGCATCTGCGGATGAAGTTGCCCGGTCCGCCTGGCACCTGAACGCTCTCCCTCTCAGCCTCAGGAGCCTCACGTAGCCAGATTAGAGTCTCTATGGCTTCTATCTGACAGAAGAAGAACGGATTGGGTCTCCGGCTTTCATCGTGCCAGTGCTCAAGCAACTCGCGGGTGACTGCTGTTGATCCGGGATATCCTCGTTGCCTCCAGTCTCGGACCTTGTCTCGCAGCTCGTTCACCGTATCTAATGGAATGAAATCGCCCGGGTCCTCCGAGGATTCTGACCCAGCACGGTAATGATAACCCGCAGGTCGCCGTCCCTCTCTCCTCTCGAACTGCTTCGTCTCCCTTAGATAGTGCCAATGTCCGTCTGGCTCCTCGTATGGAGAATTGATGATTAGGTTCTTGATCTCGTCCTGAGGCATATCAATCGAGGTCCAAAATCTTGAGGCTTTCAACGCCCCGGTCATCCACGATTTTGATCGCTGCCCGCTGGTGCTCTCCCTCCTCGAATTCAAGCGACTCTGTTCCAGAGTACGCCTCGATTCGTTCAGGGTCGACTTCCTCATCCAGTGATTTCTCTAAGTTTTGCCATCCGAAGTTCTTTGACTGGATCGGGAAGAAAACCTGTCTCGGATAGAGGCTCCGTCCGTCATAATCGGGGTCAAGCATCCACATCGCGATCTTCTTCGTACCTCCCGACTCGATCTCCCCCGTTGCCGGGTTATAGTAATCGAACCCCTTGACGCGAACCTTGTAAGAGCCTTCCTCATTCTTTGACAGCTCAACGTCAGGCTGGCCAATCAACCAGAAACTCTCTCCCCCCGAATCGCCAGTCTTGAGATCATCGGTTAGCAGGTCCGTGTCCATCTGGACCTTTAGGAACGTCATACCCGCCTTTTCTGACGTTAGCTCGTCGATATCCTTCGCAGCCTCGGGATCGAACTGGAAGGCGGCGAAAACGATCATGTCCGGTGAAGGATTTAGCTGCCGAGCTTCTTGCCATGCTAGCTCCACTTGTCGGGGTTCAAGGGCTGCGTGGCGGGGCCCAAATGAAACGACGACCTGCCTAGGCTCTTCCTCGTCTGTTTCAGCGCGGGCATGAACGTAGTCCGTCCCTCCGACGGGTTCGATGTGCGAGAAGGAGATCTCCTGGCCATTCGGACCTTTCACACCCGATGCCAAGAGTTGGTCACGCCATTCGGACTGCCTTTCAGCCTCCGTGTGACTCACGGGGACTGTCCGGTTTTCCTTCCCTCCGATTTCATCGATGGATTTCACGAGAGGAGAAGGTACTGCCTCCACGGTGAAGGGCCCAGAGATACGCCTTTTTGATTGGTGCTGAACGCGGCCTTTCAATCGGGCTTCGTGCGGCCAACGGGCCGTGACCCGCCCATCTACCCTATCAAGCCAACCGGGAGAGGCGGGTTGACCGAGAACGAGGAGGGCGCTCGGTGCCGCCGATCGGCAGCTCGACCGTCCGGTCACGGACGACAAGGGTCCTTTTCGTCCTCTGCACCCCCAATGCTACTCCCGTCAGAACTCGTGGCCTGAAGGGACCCCTTGGTCTCCGAGACTGAGTTTCAGTTCCTCTAGCTCGGGCGTTGGCTGGCTTCATATCGCGTCAGTTCGACCAGAGGGGGAAGGCAGCCTCTATTGAGAGCCAACGGTCAGCACCTTTTGATTTGTCCTCAATCGGCTTGTCATAGAGGGGTTGGCCTTCCGGCTCCTCATCGGTCGTGAGGTGGCGGAGGTTTAGCTCTTCATAGATCTCATATTCGAAATCTCCCGTCACCCCCTTCTTGGGATTTGCAAGCTTGTAGTAGCCATAAGTGGCAGTCAGGAGTCTCTGCTTCGCAAGGTTCACCGCAACCCTGGAGGTATCACAGGTGATCCACCTCCGACCAAGCCTCTCGGCCGCAAAGGCGGTCGTTCCCGAACCGCACGTCGGATCGAATACTATGTCCCCAGGCTCCGTCGCCGCGTTGATGCAGCGCTCCACCACTTTCGAAGCGGTCTGGACAACATAGATACGTTCTGAATTGAAACCTCCAGGTGCGGAATCTTCCCAGACGTTGGTTAGGCGCTCGTATCTACGCTCATCAAGGTAGACCTTCCGTCGAAGGGTACTCCCTCTCTTAGACACGAACAGACGATCCTGCTCATCAAGGCGCTCTAGGCCCTCCTGGTTGGTGGACCAATAGTAGCCGCTCGAAGGCTCGTAAGTCTCTCCCTCCCATTCGTAGGGCTGGCTAGTGCTCTCGGAGCCACTACGCGAGAAGATGCTTTGAGGATGGAATAGCCGTGCGCCCTCGGGTATCTTGTCGTGTTCTTTGAGGTATTTCTTTCTGCTGACCACTGACCTATCGGGAAGCTCAATCTTCGTGAATTGCTGCTCGATCTGCTCTTCGTCCTTTTCTCTATAGAGGGGACGGAACTTAGCCTCCTCCTTGTCCTTGGCGTACCAGAGTATAAAGTCGTTTTCCTGGTCGAATGTTTCCTTCTTGGATCTTTGTTGTTTCATTATGATGATGGTTGCCATATGGTTCTCGGGGCCGAAAATTTCGTCAAGAATGCAGCGGACGAAATGCATGTTCTCGACCCCGATCTGGAAGAATATCCCACCTGATTCCGGCAGAAGTTCCCGAACGAGCCGCAATCTCTCTCTTAGATAGGTCAAATAAGAATGGATTCCCAGTTCCCAGGTGTCTCGGTACGCCTGGACCATCTCAGGCTCCCTCGTCAGGTACTCGTCATCCTCGTGAGGGACGCTTCTATCCCCTACGAATGGCTGGAAGTTGGAACCGTAATCAATCCCGTAAGGTGGATCGAAGTAGACCATTTGGATGCTGTCGGCCAGTCCCTCCTTTTGGAGAAGGGAGTTCATGACTAACAGTGAATCTCCGGCGATTAGCCGGTTAGACCACCCGTGCTCGTGTTCGTAGAAATCAATCGCCTGTCGGAGAGGGAGGTCTTCCTCGACGCTTTCGAAGAGTGAGATCTGCTGGGGTCCCTGTGGCTCCTTCCGGACCTTCTCGAGAATCGTCTGCGGATCGATTCGTTCATGCGTGTGCAGCGAGACGGTCGGGATTTCCAGGTCCTCGGTTCTCTTCTTACCGCTCCAGATCAGTTGGGGGTCAAGGTGTGGGTCGAACTCGTAGCGGGTCGGTCCCCCATCTTGGTCGGTTTCGGGAGAAACGAGACCCACCGGGGGGTTGTTTTTCCTCTGCTTGTCCTCGTGGCGGTACTGATCTATTCTGTCATCAGCCATGCATTTCCCCAACCGTAGCGCTCAACCAGGAGCCCAGATATCCGTGCCCAGCCTCCTAAGCCTACTTGGCTATGTCGACCATGGGTCGGCCATTGGAGAGGCCGGGAACTCCGACGCGTCTCCTCCAACTACAACTGCGGCGAGATTTTCTCCGGCTGCAGGAAGAACTTCTGACGACGAATCGATCGGGTCACCCTCAGATCCACATCCCCAACCTCTTCGACCCCCGCCCCATCAAGCGTTTCCTGGACCTCAGCCCGTAGCTCGTCCGTCGACTTGGCGGTCCACGGATCATATTCGAAGAGTTTGGTCTCGCCCCCGCTGTCCCACTGGACACGAGCTTCCGCGTGAAGCCGATGAAAGTCTCGGCCACAACTGGGACAGTAGATGTCTCCATGAATCCGGACCAATGTGAAGCAAGCCGGACATTTCGGTAGGGTTCCGGAGGCGATTGATACGGGTTTGCCTGACTTGCCGCAGTCCGAACATCGGAACCGCCCGGCTTCCGGACGAAGGGTGCCCTCGCATTCTAGATCTGGGCAGTCAAGATTCTTCTCGACTCGACCTGTCTCTGGGAGCCGGTAGCGGTAGACCGCCTGACCTGAGGGGCACTGGAAGGGGCCTGAGTGGGGTGGAACGGGGTCAATCGGGAACCTATGGTCACAGTTTGGACACGGCAATCTTTGGACAGGCGAGGTGCAATCGGCCGAGTCACACCGTAGATGATCCCCCAGACTCTCCTGGCAGAATACGCATTCCTCGCCTCCCCGAAGCAGGAGAGCCCATCCTTCACTCGTCTTATCGACCTCCCCCGCGTCTTGGAGATCCGAGAGTGCCCGCTCTGGACTTCCCTTGTAGGCTCCGTCGAAAAGTTCCCGTTTAGAAGCATAGCGGGCTCGCTTGCCGCCCGACAACCGACCGCGCAGCCAGTCCTTCCAGAACCCTTTGGCTGTATCGTGGCTCTTGTACTCCCACCAGTGGTCCCGCTCTAAGTCGGGCCGTTTCGCCTCACGCCCTAAGCAGAAGCCTTCTCCCTCCGGATTTTCCAGGTCAAATTCGTCGGATGTAGCAAACCCCCCGGTTATCTGTTGCACCCCCCGGTCGATTCCGTTGCAGGTTGACACCCCGCATAACAGGCCATAGAATAGAATGCGCTCAGCCGGGGGCCACCCCCCTCGGCTGGGCCAGCGGGCTTGTCATGCAGAGACGCCACGAGGCTCCAGAATCAAAAACGCTTCTCCGGTTCCGGGGGCTCTATCAGGATCTTGACCTAACCACGGTCCCCCTCCGGGCCCAGAGCAAGAGGCCTCTACGGCTAGGATGGCAGAACCCCAACCCCGAGCGGTGGGCCAACGTTGGCCCCAAAGCCAACCTGGGCGTCCTGACCGGAGCCCCATCCGAGAACCTCCTCGTCCTCGACCTCGACAATCCCGAACGGACGGACGAGATCTTCCACGAGCCTCCGCAGGCCATCGCCGAGAGGACGCTCGTGGTGACCACCAGTCGGGGATTCCACGTCTACACCCGGACCGAGCAGCCCGTCGCTAACCGTCAACTCCCCCACGGCGCAGGCGACCTCAAGGGCCAAGGCGGCCTGGTGGTCGCCCCGCCCTCGATCCATCCCTCGGGCACCCGGTACGCCTTCGCTGGCGATGCCGAGCGGATCTGTGACCTGGCTGACCTCGATCTCACCGTCGATCTCGACCTCCAGGCTGCAACACAGCCGCCCCCCGGCCGTGTTGAAGCCAACAGCCGGGCCTCCCCCGAACTCATCCGCCGCGTCGAGGCGTTCGTCCGGGAACAAGCCCCCAAATTCCGGAGGAAGGTCCGGGCCCTCCGAGAGGGACGTGTGAGGGACCGGAGCGGAGCCGAGTTCATGCTGGCCAAGGGGATGGCCGAGGCCGGCTTCTCCGATGACCAGATCGGTCAGATCCTCCTCACCTGGGGCCAGAAAGCGCCCCAGAGAGCGCCTGCATACCTACGACGAACCATAGCCCGGGCCAGGCAGGCGGCCCTAAGCTCCCCGGCTGGGCACCGGCGAGGAGGTGAGAACTGAGATGGCTGATTTCGACCTCATCGACAAGAGTGAGCCGATCAACATGTCAGGACGGGTTGGCTTCGTCCCGATGCTCTTCCGGGTGACACCTGAGGACCCCACAGAGGAAGAGCGGCTGGTGTACTCGATCCAGAAACACCGCCAGCAAACCGACATTGCTGGCAACGAGACCTGGGAGGACACCGGTCAAGCCCTCTGGGTCATGGGCCGGCCCCGTCAGCTAGCTGAGGGCCTGGAAGAGGTAGGCCAGGCCTTGCGCGAGCTGGACCACCCCCAAGCCCCAGAACAAATGGAGGCTCCCAGCTCGACCCCTGAGAGCGAGACGTAATATCGGCCGTCAACCGACGGCTTAGAGATCCTATGCCTACCCTCCCAGGGTAGAGGCTCTCCTCTATCCGCCCCTATCCCCAGGTAGGCGGTTCAACCCGCCATAGGGGCCTCCCCATACGCACCCCCGAACACCAGGCCTCAGCCTGACACTCCAGGCTGAGAACGGCCCTCACCTACCTGCCTTCGGTAGGCTGGTACCCTGGAAGGCGAAGAGCCGTCCGTGCCACGGGTGGTGAGCTGGATTGTCCAGGCGAATGCCAGGCGAGAACGGCTCTCGTCCAGCAGGCCGGCCCAGGCCTAGGCCTGGTCAACCCCAGGCTGGCCCAGCTTGGGGTCTGGATCGGGGGCTGGTGGTTCAACTCCACCCTGGGGACCTCCGTGGGTCACGACGAAGGGTCCAAGGCTCCGGACGACACTGGCCCCAGTCGAGGTGGTCACCCTAGCCAGGGTACTCCCGCGCCACACGACACGAGACCATCGAACGGTGACAGTATGCACGACGGAGCCTGGGGACCGACCCACAAGAACAGGCTCCGAGCCAAGGTCGAACCTGCCGAAGAGTGGTTTAACCCGGACTGGGAAGTATGGGAAGCCCGACAGTATCTCCGCAACGAACGCAACCTGAAGCCCGGTACGACCCGCAAGTACCTGGCCCACTGGGAGTTCATGGCGAATTACGAGCCCCAGCCGGTCGAGTTCCGGTCTACGGCCTGGGAGCTCGTGACCAGCTACCGGTTGTACTTCCAGTACCGTCGGGACCACGACGACACCACGGGCCGTGGAGGCCTCGTGAACGACGACAAGGCGATCAAGGCGTTCGCGGCCTTCATGGGGTTGCCGGAGAACATCTGGCCCTCCGTCCCCAAGGGCGGGGGGTCGGGCTCGATGAACGACGTTCCCAGCCCGGAACAGGTGCACGAGCTGTTGTGCGAGATTCAGTATGCACCTCAGCCCAACCGGAATCCGGAGCACCACTTCGTCAAGTACGCCCTGGCGTTCGCCTACGGCATCGGGCTACGGTGTCCCGACGAGCTGTATACGCTCCGAGTGGACGACTTCGACCCGGAGTCGCAGACGCTGGAGTTCATCCAGCGCAAGAAGAGCGGACGCCCGAACCTCGTCTACGTCGAGCCCGACTGGCTAGCAACCAGTCGGCGGCACGCCAGCCTGACGAACTGGATCGATACCTGGCGGCCCAAGCTCGACCCCAAGACGGACGCGATGTTCCCCAACCCCGAGACGGGGGAGGAGTTCGCGTCGAAGAAGACCCTAGGGCAGGCGATCAAGCGCCGGGTGAAACCCCACGCCGAGTGGTTCGATCTCAGGCACTGCCGACACTGGTGCGCGACGGCCCGTCTCATCCAGACACACGACGAGAAGGCGGGCTACAACTTCGATCAAATCGCCAACTGGCTGGGCCACAAGTCGACGGAACGGGTACGGAACACCTACGCGAAGAACGTCGAGGTGTGGCACCACTCGCATGGCGATGACTGGTTGATTCGCGCTTGGCAGAACGCCCCCACAACTTCGGGGGGAAGCTAGGTGAGAATCGATGGGCAGGACCCCTGCAGGTCCTAAGTGGGACAGGCCGGACTCGAACCGGCGACCTTCCGATCTTCAGTCGGACGTTCTCCCAACTGAACTACTGTCCCGTCAGCTGCGGAGGGCTTCGTGTGTGGATTTGGATTGGCGCGTGGGGCAAATACCTTTCGAGGCTGAACGGGGTCGACCCACGGCTCGCCTTGCCCTGGCAGGGGGTCGCAACGACCGTTTGGGAAGCGAAACCGGTGGTTCGCTTGGATGAAGGACCGGGCGTTTCCTCTATGGTCCCGTCGCGGGGGGGGACCGGGCGCTTCAGCGAGCCCTCAGTGTTCCCTCGTCTTGCGACCACCGCCCGGTGGTTGCTCGCGTGTCCACGGCTCGGCTTTCCGCGTCCCCCCGCGGCGCTCCCCCACCCATCTCCCCTTTCCTCGCGGCGTCCACCTTCGCCTCTCGTGACCTGCACAACCGCCAGCCGCGAGCGCCCTCGTCGCATCGTCGGCCGGTCGTTGGTTGGGCACGATCGTCCATCTCGGGGTCGGCGGCGAAGCGGGTCGAGGCTGGTTCGACCGCTGTTCGACTCCCGTCGCGAAATCCTATATGCTGCCGCTCGTTTGACGGAGTTATGCAGTCGCGGGGGAGCTCATCTGGGACTCAGGATTTGGAAGAGATGGGATCGAAACTCAGGGCCCTGGCTTCCTCGAACCGTCTGCGATTGGTCTCCGAGCTGCAGCAACCGCGAACGGTCGACGACATCCACCTCACACCGGCTGGGTCGGCCGAGGACGAGAACGAAGACCGCAAGCTCACCCGCCAAGGCGTCCGCCACCACCTCACCCGGCTGGAGGAATCCGACCTCGTCCGGTCCTCGACCCGTCCGAACCAGCAGGGGCGCGACCGGCGTGAGTACATGGTCAACGAGCCGGCCGTCTTCGGTCTGCTCAAGGAGCTTCGCCAACTGCTGGCTCCCGGGACCGAGGGCGCGATCGACCCCTTCAACACCGAGCGCTCCGTCGACGAGACGGGCTCGAAATGGCGCGAGGGACCCAAGCTCGTCCTCTTGCAGGGAGCCCAGGACGACCAGGTGTACCACCTGCGCGACATCGATCCCGACCCGTCGGAGGGGCGCGGCTGGGTCATCGGGCGCAGCACGGAGGCCCAGATCTGCCTGCAGTACGATCCCTACCTGTCGGCACAGAACACCGAGATCCTCAAGGGGGACGGCGAGTTCCGGCTGGTCGACCTTCGGGTCTCGACGAACGGGACCCGGCTGAACGACGAACGGCTCAAGCCGGGCAACGAGCAGCCCCTCGAGCACGGCGACATGGGGGGGGGGGGGGGGGGACGCGGTTCGCCCCGAACCGCGATGACCGATCTCCCGCCAGATCATCTCGTCGGTGTGCTCGCGCCTCGGTGACACCGTCTCGAGGATCGCCTCTCGCATCTCGGCGGCCGACCCGTAGCGCCGGGACGGGTCCTTGTGCAGCGCTCGTCGGCAGATCGGCACCAGGTCGGGGTCGATCCTGTGCAAGCGCGGCGGGGTGTCGAGCACCGCTTTGCGGACCGTGGCATAGGGCGCCCCCTGGAGCCCGAGGTAGTGCGCGCCGGTGACCGCCTCGACGAGGATCGCGCCTACCGCGTACACGTCGCTCGCCGGCGAGGGAGGATGGCCCATCAGCGTCTCCGGGCTCATGTACGCCGGCGTGCCCTCCCGGAAGCCGCCGGTCTCGGGCCCCAGTTGTTGCGTGCGTTCGGCGTCCCAGGAGTAGGCCAAGCCCAGATCGCCGATGTTCGCCCGGCCGTCCTCGTCGATCAGAAGGTTGGAGGGTTTGAGATCGCGATGCACGAGGCCTTCCTCGTGCAGGTGCTGCAGGCCGGCCAACACGCCCTCGATCAACCGCGTGGCGTGCTCGGTCTCGAGGCCGTCGTCGCCGATGGCCTCGGCCAGGCTGCCGCTCTCGGCGAGCTCGAAGGAGAGGTAGGGCTGGCCCTCGACCTCGCCGAGGTCGTAGGTATCCAGGAAGTGCGGATGCCGCAACCGCAGGCACACGCGGGACTCGTGGACGAACTCCCGCAACGCCTGCGGGCTTCCCGCGTTGCGCCGATCGAGGATCTTGAGGGCCACCGTCCGGTCCTCGGGCCGGTCGCGGGCTCGGAAGACGTGCGAGGAGGCGCCCTCTCCCAACAGCTCCTCGAGCTCGTAGCGATCGTCGACGACGTCGCCGGTCCGGAACGGTCCCCGCTCGGGGATCGGCATCGCCGAGTGAGGGTCCGTGAGCCGCTCCATGACTTGGTGCTCGGCGCTCGAGATCCCCATCTGCTGGCGCAGGTCGTCGAGCGTCTGCGTCTCCCGGCCGGACAGCAACGCCGCCTCGTAGAGCTCCAGGTCGCGTCGGGCCTGCCCCACCGACGAGCGTTTGCGCCGAAGCCGGCGCAGCACCTCGGCGAAGGTACCCGGCCGGTGGATGGCGACCGCCGCGGCCCCGGCCACCAGGCTGCCCCAGAGCGCGACGAACGCATACAGCGACGAGCCCAGCAGGCTCGCCAGACCCAGGTGCATCGTCAACAAGACAGCTGCAGCCAGGCTCAGCCAGCCGAACACCGCCGCCAAGCGGGGGAGGATTCGGTCGGGCTCGGCTTGCTCGAACCAGGTCACCGCCGACACGATCAAGGCCACGGCGCCGACCCGCCACAGGCTGGCTCCGGAGATCTCGGGGATCGCCGACCACGTGGAAGAGGCCCCGGAGATGAGGCCCAACGCCAGCGACCCCGCCAGGCAGCCGACGGTCAGCCCGCGCGAGACGCCGGCCACCGAGCCCCGCCGGCCCAGCAGACGGACGCCGACCCAGGCCAACACGCCGACGCCCAACGCCGAGGTCGCCGCGAACACGATCGAGGGCAGGCTGGTGTTCATCGGGTCCGTCGCCGTCCCGGCGAACAGCAGCAGATCCTGCATCGACTCGTAGCCGATGAACAGGGAGAAGCCGAGCAGGACGGACAGCGCCTGCCGGCGTTCGAGGTCGTTCGTCAAGTGCTCGCGCACGAGCACGAGCCGGGCCAGCGTCGCGTAGATGGCCAACCGGAACGCGAGGAAGACGCCCGCCTTGCCGATCCCCCACGACCCCTCGAGCCCACCGTCGTCCGTGGCGAAGCCCTCGTGGAACAGGCCCGGATCGACGAGGACCGTCGCCAGGACCGCCAGTGGCGGTGCGAGGACGGCGGCCAGCACCGGCCACCGGCCGAGGTCCGTCTGCTGCGAGGGAGGGTAGGATAACGTGAACACGATCAACGGCAGGAACGCCAGCCCCTGCAACACCGCATGCAGGATCAACAGCTCCTCGGCCTGCGCGAGGTTCCCCGCGTCGACCGCCAGGGTGGCGAAGTTCCCGGCCAGCAGGAGTCCCCCCCAGAGGACGAGGAAAAGGGCGAAGGAAACGGTATGTCGACGGGGGGACGCGGAGACCAGAGCGACTAGGCCTACCAGCAGGACGAAGAAGCCCGTCCCGGCTTGGGCAAGGATGCCCAGCGCCCCCAGGTCGACCATGCGTCAGAGGGCATCGTCTCGGCGGTTTTTAGTCCTTTCCGACGCGAAACATCTACCTTCTGCGTAACGAGGGGGCCCGCAGGAGAACGACTGCGAGCGCCGTCATCGCCAGGAGGGCAGGGGCAAGCGTCGGCCCGCTCGCTGCCGGCGTCTCCGACGTATCGACGTCGCACGAGGGTTCGCACGGGTCCTGCGCGAGGGCCGGATCGGCACCGACCGTCGCGAGCGCAAGCACGGTCAAGGCGAGTAGCGTCGTTCGCATCGGTCCACTCGAGGGCCCCCTCCCTCCGTCCCTCGGAAAAAAGTGGGACATAGGTACAGGGAAATCTTGAAGCGTAGAAGATCCAGCGTCGAACGGACCGTGGGCGGCCGGGGTGAACGACGGGGGAACCGACTTGTAGGGGGGCACCTAACAGGATGGGTGTGCAGGGCGCCGTGCGATCCTGCGACGGCGGGATCCTCCTCGACGTGGACGTGACCCCCTCCGCCAAGTCGGACGTGTTCCCGGATGGGTACAACGAGTGGCGCGAGCGCATCGACGTTCGCGTGCAAGCTCCTGCCGAGGGCGGGGAGGCCAACCGAGCCCTTTGCGAGCTCGTGGCTGCCCGGCTGGGGATCGAGGCCGCCGAGGTCGGCATCCAGCAAGGCCACAAGAGCACGCGCAAGCGGGTGCTGGCCCGCGGCCTGACCCCCGAGCAAGCGCTCGAACGCCTGCAGGAGGGCCAACCGTGACCGTCCGCGAACGGCTCACGCAGCTCGAGAACCTCATCGAGGACCTGCGCCGAGCCAACGCGAACACGCCGATCCTCGTCGAAGGCGCCCACGACCGCGAAGCTCTCGAGACCCTGGGCTGCAGCGGGGTCATCCTGCTCGTCCACGACGGAGAGCGCCTGATCGACACCGCCGATCGCCTGGCGCGCAACCACCAATCGCTGATCCTGCTGCTGGACTGGGACCGAACCGGCGGCTCGATCCACCACCGCGTCAAGGAGGTGCTCGAGACGCACGCCGTCGACGTCGACGAGCACTTCCGCCAGGAGATGGCCCGGCTGGCCCGCTCGGAGGCGAAGACGATCGAGGAGATGCCCAGCGTCCTCCAGCGGCTTCGGGAGCGCGCCGGCCGCGTCCGATGACGCCCCAGGGCCGAGACGCGTCGGCCTCAACCTTTTTCTACCGGCTCGGCATGTTCTCGGCATCCACATAGGAGCGGGCCGGCCCCATCGGCGACGGGGAGGGCGTCCGTTCCCGCGTCACCCGCCGTCCACGTTCACCCTTCACCCGCGTTCCCTCCCTCCGTTGGGTAGGCACCCTCTCGCGGGGGGCTGGTTCCGCCAACGGGGGCCCTTCCTCCCCTCGATGGGGTCGATGCCGGCTGCTATGTGACGTCCAGGAGCTCCCCCAATGGACATCGATCCCACCACCACGAAGTACCTGATCAAGGCCCGGATGAACGCGAATGGCGTCGTGGAGAAACCCGACGTCATCGGCGCGATCTTCGGCCAAACGGAGGGCCTGCTCGGCGACGAGCTGGATCTCCGCGATCTACAGAAGAGCGGCCGGATCGGCCGGATCGAGGTTAGCACCGACTCGGAAGGAGGCCAGACGGAGGGCCAGATCACGCTCCCGTCCAGCCTCGACAAGGTCGAGACCTCGATCCTCGCCGCCGCGCTGGAGTCCATCGATCGCATCGGTCCCTGCGAAGCCGAGGTCGAGGTCGACGCCATCGACGACGTCCGCGAGTCCAAGCGGGCTCGCGTCCGCGAACGCGCCAAGGAACTGTTGGACACGATCGGCGAAGGCGAAGCCACCGCCTCCGGCGGCGACATCGTCTCCGAGGTCAAGAAGGACGTCAAGGTCGAGGAGCTCGTCGCCTACGGCTCCGAGCACCTCCCCGCCGGCCCCAACGTCTCCTCCTCCGACGCCATCATCGTCGTCGAAGGCCGCAACGACGTCTCCAACCTCCTCGAGAACGGCATCAAGAACGCCATCGCCACCGAGGGCACCAGCATCCCGGACACGATCAAGGAGCTCACGCAGGAGCGCGTGACGACCGCGTTCGTCGACGGCGACCGCGGCGGCAAGCTGCTGCTCAAGGAGCTTCTACAGGTCGCCGACCTCGACTTCATCGCCAAAGCTCCCCAGTCCCACGAGGTCGAGGAGCTGACCCAGAAGCAGGTCATGAAGGCGATCCGCGCCAAGCTGCCGACCCAGCAGTTCCTCGAGGAATGGGACCTCCAGCAGCTAGGCCCGGAGACGACGCAGGAGACCGCCGAGCCCCAGACCAAGGAGCCCGAACCCGAGCCCGAGGAAGAGGAGGAGCCGGAAGCCGAAGAGGAAGCCGAGGATGAGGAGGAGCGCTACCAGGAGCCCCCCGAGAAGGAGGACCCCTCCACGGCCGACACCGCCAAGGCCCAGCTGTCCACGTACAGCGACAAGCTGAGCGAGCTCTCCGGTGATCTCGAGGGCGTCCTCTTCGATCCCTCCGGCGACGTGACCCACGGTCCGATCCCGGTCCGCGACCTCGCCGAGACCCTGCGCGAGGAGGGCCAGGGTCAGCAGGCCGTCGTCTTCGACGGCGTCATCACGCAGCGTCTGCTCGAGATCGCCCAGGACAAGGGCATCCAGACCGTCGTCGGGATGAAGATGGGCAACGTGACCCAGAAGCCCGACGGGGTCGACGTCTACACCCGCGACGACCTCTGACGTCGCGTTCGTCAACGCGTCGAGATCCCGACACCTTCAGACCCTCCGACGGGGGCCTTCTTCTCCAGCGGACCCGGGCCGGGGCATCCGGCTCCGGCCCGGCTCGTCCGTCGCATCGCCGAACGCAGGTGGGTCAGCTTGACAAACGTTTATATTGGGGTGACGTGTTTCCGGTCATGCAGGAGGGGATGACCTGTGCACAAGAACGAACTGATCCAGTTGCACACATTGCTGGCCCAGATCAAGCACCACATGGAAGGCGAGGAGCAAGCTCCCGCCTTCGACGAATACGAGGACGTCGGGGTCGAGCCCACGCACGTCCACCGGTCGAAGTCCGACCACAAGAAGGCGATCTTCACGCTCGGCAAGGAGCTGGCGTCGAGCCTGTCTGACGAGGAGTTCTCCGAACCCTCGCAGGTTTCCAACCGCCTCGAGGAGATCGCGACCAACCACGAGAAGCCCAAAGCCACACCGTAGGGCTGCCGAAGCCGACGGTCCTGCGGCCTTGGCCGCCTACGAGGGCTTGCCCTCGCTCCCGGTCTTCCTTTCTTCTACAGCGTCCGCACCATGACGTAGGCGTCTTCCCCGTCGTTGTAGTACTCCTCGATGACGTCGTCCGTCTCGAACCCCATCGAGCGGTACAGCTCCTTGGCGCCGTCGTTCGACACGCGCACCTCGAGCGTGACCCGTTTGACGCCGTGCTGGCGGAACGCCGTCAGGAACCGCTGGGTCAGCCGGGTGCCGACACCCTGACGACGCCAACCGTCGGCGACCGCCAACGCCAGGATCCGGGCCTGGTAGGCCCGCTGCACGGTGCCCATGACGAACCCGAGGATCTCGTCGCCGGCCTCGGCCACGTGGAAGGCCTCCGGGTGCAGGCGTGCGAAATGAAGGAACAGACCTCCATCGTAGTCCTCGTCCAACGCGTCGTTGGCCAGCCGAAGGACCTCGTGGAGGTCCTCGTCGTCGAACAACCGGTACTGGACCGGGGGACGCACGAAGCCTTCAACCGGTCGCCCACCCTAAAGGTACCTGTGCTGCCGGCCGCCATCTTGGCCTCCCTGCCCCCGGCTCCCCGCGTCGTCGAGATCGGGGTCGGAGGCCGCTTCGACCTCCTCGCCACCGTGGCGGAGCGGTTCCCCAAGGCTCACCTGGTCGCTGTAGACGTCGACCCTCACGCCCTGGAGGGTGCCCCCAGGGACGTCCACGCCCACGTCGACGACGTCCACGATCCCCACAGGGCCCTCTACCGCGGCGCGGATCTCTTGGTGGCCCGTCGTCCGCCGGTCGAGCTGCAGCTCGCGATCGCTCGCCTGGCGCGGACCCACGAGGCGGGCTTGGCGATGGCGGCCCTCAAGGACGAGTGGGCCGATCTCGCGGACGAGCTCGAGCCTCCGCAGATCCCCGACGACGCCGGCTCGTGGCGGTGGTGGCCCCCTCGATCGGTCGACCGGTGAACCGGCGTGCGGGAAGGTTTAAGTTGTGCCTAGGGTGCCAGACGATGAGATGACGGTGAGGCGTCCCAAGCGTGTTGCTCTCGGCCTCCTCGGCCTGGGCCTGATCGTGCTCGTGGCCCTGGTCCCGGCCGCCAGCGCGCTGGACGTCTCGACGAAGGCGATCAAAGCCGTCGGCAGCGACACCTACCCCGACAACGTCCAATCCTACGCCGAGCAGCTCGAGGACGTGAACAAGCTCGACGGGCGCGGCGGCGCTATCGCTGTGCTCGACACCGGCGTCGACGACGACCACCCCACGTTCAAGAACGCGTTCGTCGCCGGCGCCCGCTACGACAGCGACTGCCAGTGCATCCGCGACAAGGAGCCCCTCAGCCGGGAGAAGATCGACCCCGACGACCGCGACGGCCACGGGACCCACGTGGCCTCGACCGCGCTCGGCCGCGGCGGGGGGGACGCCGGCCCCCGCGGCGTCGCGCCCGGGGCCGCGCTCGTCGACGTCAAGATCTCCAACGACGTCGGCTTCTCCGTGAACGGTCTCACGAAGGGGATCGACTGGGTGATGGACTACAACGAGGGCGACACGAACTGGACGGGCAACACGAAGGTCCGCACGATCGTGGTCTCGTTCGCCGACGTCGAACCCCAAGACGAGCGCGAGTACACCCCGCTCATGGAGAAGGTCCGGGAGGCCACCGAGGCCGGCATCCTCGTCGTCCCCGCTGCCGGCAACTGCGGCCCGGACTCGGGCAACGTCAGCGGGGGCTGCACGGAGGGCGGCGGCGAGGCGGACCGCATCCCCGCCCCGGCCGCCACCCCCGAAGCCCTGGCCGTCGGCGCCGTGGACGGCAACGACACCGTGCGCCGCACCCAGCACACCGTCGCCGGGTACTCCAGCCGCGGCCCGAACCCGGCCGACTCCGCCGACGACGAGACGTGGCGCAAGCCCGACGTCGTCGCCCCCGGCACGAACATCACCGCCGCCTGCCCCGAGGCGGTCGACGGCTACGACACCGACTGCACGAGGACCGGCACCAGCATGGCCGCTCCCCACGTCGGCGGTCTGGCCATGATCGTCTGGCAGGCCCTCGACCGCGCCACCGAGGAGCAACCCACGCCCGAGCGTGTCAAGGATCTGCTCACCCAGACCGCCAGCGACCTCGGCGAGGAGGGCTGGGACAAGGCGGCCGGGTACGGCTACGTCGACGGCTACGAGGCCGTCGTCGAGGCCACGAACACGCCGCCGGACCCGTACTTCGAGACCGTGCCCGCCGACCCCGAGGCCGGCGAGGAGGTCACCCTCGATGCATCCGACAGCCGCGATCCCGACCGTCGGGACCGCATCGAGCGCTACATCTGGACGATCGACGGCGAGAGGGAGGAGATGACGCGCGAGCAGCCTCGCCTCTACCGCGTGTTCAACGAGACCGGTAGCCACGAGATCGAGCTCGTCGCCGTCGACTCCCACGGTCGAACCTCGACGGAGCCGTTCGTCCGCACGATCCACGTCTCCGAATCCGGGGACGAGGAGGCCTCCACGCAGGCCCCCGACGTCGAGCTCACGCACGCCCAGCCCGTCCGCGTGGGCGAGGAGGCCTGGTTCGATCTGGCGAACTCGACCGACCCCGACGGCCACGAGCTCGTGAGCTTCGCCTGGGATTTCCAGGCCAACGGGAGCTTCGAGCCCGACCGCGAGACCGAGGCCGCGAACACGACGTGGACGTTCGAGGAGGCGGGAGAGCGCAATCTCCAGGTCGAGGTCACCGACGAGACCGATGCCACCAGCCGCGGCACGGTCACCCTCACCGTCGAGGAGCCCCCGCCCGAGCCACCCGAGGTTGCGATCACGAACCCCCAGGAGGGCGACGTCGTCGAGCCCGGTACGGTGAACGTCACCTGGCTCGCCAGCGGCGGCCCGGTCGACACGTTCGGCGTCTCCGTCGACGAGGTCGCCGTCGACGAGACGCGGAACACGTTCCTCGAGGTCCGCCTCACCGAGGAGGACGCCACGATCGCGGTGCAAGCCAACGGACCCGGCGGGACCGACGTCGAGCGCGTCAACGTGACGGTCGCTGAGGAGGAGTCCCTCGAGCGATCCAGCGCCGACGAGGGGGACGAGGAGGTCGGATCCAACCCGCCGCGGGCCACGTCGAACCCCGACGACGAGGAGCAAGCCAGCGAGGAGCGCTCGGAGCCGAGCCGTGAGGGGGGAGAACAGGAACCCGAGACCGCGACCAACGGGACCGCCGACGCCCAGGAGACCCCGTTGGGGCTGACCGCCGTGCTCGCCGGCGTCGGTCTGGGGGCCCGCCTGACGCGACGGGCATGAGGGAGCACCTCTCGGACCGGTACACCTTAAACCGGAGGTGTCGTATGGCCGGTGACGTCGAGGTGCACGAATGCCGGAGCTCAAGGAAGGTTTGGCTGGCGTCGTCGTCGCGCAGTCCCGCATCTCCAAGGTGTTCGGGGAAGAGGGACGGCTGATCTACCGCGGGTACGACATCGACGATCTCGCCGAGGGGGCCTCGTTCGAGGAGACCGCCCACCTCCTCTGGCACGGTGAGCTGCCCGACGAGAAGGAGCTGCAGGCCTTCGAAGACGAGCTGGCCTCGCGCCGTCGGCTCCCCGACGACGTGCTCGACCTCGTCGCCGGCCCGCTGGCCGAGGCCCACCCGATGGCCGCCCTGCGGACCGCGGTGTCGGCCCTGGCCAGCGAGGGCCCCGAGCCGGCCGCCACGCCGGAGGGCGTCCTGGCTGCCGGCGCCGACATCCTGGCCAAGATGCCGACGATCGTGGGCGCCCACGCCCGGGCTCGGCGAGGCCTGGACCCGGTCGAGCCCGACGAGGATCTCAGCCACGCCGGCTCCTTCCTGCAACAGCTCACCGGCGAGCGCCCCAGCGAGGAAGCCGAGCGCGCGATGGATCTGGCGCTCGTCCTCCACGCCGACCACGGCCTGAACGCCTCGACGTTCAGCGCCCGAGTCACCGCCAGCACGCTGTCCGACGCCTACAGCGCGGTCACGAGCGCCATCGGGTCGCTCAAGGGCGACCTGCACGGCGGCGCCAACGCCAACGTGATGAGGGTCCTCGAGACGATCGAGGAGCAAGGCGACGACCCCGTGCAGCACGTGAAACGCCGCCTCGACGCTGGCGAGAAGATCCCCGGGTTCGGCCACCGCGTCTACCGCACGATGGACCCCCGCGCCGTCCACCTCAAGGACTGGTCCCGGCGCCTGGGCGAGGCCACCGGCGAGACGCGCTGGTACGAGACGATCCGAGCCATCGAGGACTTCATCCGCGAAGAGAAGGAGCTGCCGCCGAACGTCGACCTCTACTCCGGCTCGGTGTACCGCTGCATGGGTATCGACATCGAGTACTACACGCCCATCTTCGCGATGAGCCGCTGTGCCGGGTGGATCGCCCACGTCGCCGAGCAGTACGACGGCAACAGGCTGATCCGCCCCCGCGCCGAGTACGTCGGCGACCTCGACCGCGCCTGGCAGGACATCGAGGACCGCTGAGGCGGCTAGTGAGGCCGCAGGCACTCTCCATAGGCTTTCGTCGGCTGGATCGTCGGCGTGAGCCGAACGCCTTCGCTGCCTTCATCCCCCTCCGGATCGATGCCCCAGCGTGGGCTTCCCGCACCGCCACCTGCTCGTCCTCGCCGCCATCGCGGCCCTGCTCGTCCTGGCGCTGCCGGCTTGGAGCGGGAACCACACGAGGGCTGGATCCGGGGCGATCCTCCTCGAGGACCGGATCGGCCCGGCCATGGCCGCCTCCGATGCTCCGATCGTGACAGACGACGCGATCGTCTACGCGTTCCAGCGCTTCATCGGCGACGTGACGACGAACGGCCCCGGCGCGGTGCTCGCCTACGACCGGGCCGAGGGCCAGCGAACCTGGCAGATGAACACCACCGCCGACGTCGCCGGCATCGTGGAGGGCCCCGAGGGCTCGATCGTCCTCACGACTCGCGGGGACGCCAACGACACGCGAGCACTCGACCCGGCCACCGGCCAGGTCCGCTGGAACACCACGCTGGGCTCGCTCGGCTACCGGTCGGCCCCGGTCGCGAGGGACGATCTCCTCGCCGTCTCCGACGAGAGCGGGACCGTCCACCTCCTCGATCCCGGGACCGGCGAGGTCACCGACACGACCGAGACCGGCCCCCGCGCCCGTCTGGCCGCCAGCCCCGAACGCGTGGTGGCCGTCCACCAGGAGTGGAGCGATGCAGACGAGCACTGGAACGCCGACGAGGTCTGGACGCACGTGGTCTCGATCGGACCCGAGGGCGACATCGTGCGTCGCAACCTGACCGAGGGTCGACCCGTCGGCCAACCCGTCCTCGCGTCGGGACAGCTCTACCTGGCGACGGAGTCGAGCTACCACGTGCTCGCGGCCGACACGCTGGGAACCCTCAGCTCGGGCACGGTTCCCAACGCTTCGCTGGAACCCGTCGGCGGCGACGGCGATCTCTTCGTCGCCGGGGACGGGGATATCTTCACCGCCGAGGACGAGGAGGAGCTGACGCTGATCCGACCCGGCGGCAACGAGACGCGGACGAGCCTCCCGATTCCCCACCCCTACGGAGCCCCGCCGGTCCGTGAGGACTCGGTCTTGGTTGCCCCCAGCCGCTACGACCCCGTGACGGAAACATCACCCTCAGGAACCGCAGGCACGGGCGGCATGCACGCCTACGACCTCGACGCGGGCGAGGCCGCCTGGCACGTGTTCACCGGCGGCGTCAACGCCCCGCCGACGATCGAGGACGGGATCCTGGCCTTCGCCACCGCGAAGGGCGAAGCCTACGCTATCGACGCCGGCGTCGGTCCGCCCGCGGACGCCGAAGCAAGGATCGCTCCCAGTCCCCTCTCCCCGACGACGGTGACCGCGAACGCCACGTTCGACCTCACGTTCGCGATCTCCAACACCGGGACGATCCACGGCGAGGGGCAGGCGAGCCTGCTCGTCGACGGCGAGGTCATCGATCGCTGGAACGTCTCCCTGTACCCCGGCGAGAGCACCACCCTCCGAGCCGAGAACCTGACGGCCCCCTCTCAACCCGGCGAGTACCGCCTCACCGCCCGAACGGACCTCGGAAGCGCGGACAGCCGGCTGACCGTCGAACCAGCGCAGACGCAAGAGCCAACGCCCGAGGAAAACGACACCGCCGAGAGCGAGGAGAACGGTTCCCCGCGGACCGACGAGCCGCGCTCGTCGACACCGGTAGGGCTCGAGGCCGCGCTTGCGGCGGCGCTCCTCGCGACCGTCCTCGCCCCGCTGGCCGAAGGCCGCCGCCCGTGAGATACAGCCTGGGCGTTGTGCCCGCCGGCCATCGCAACACCATCCGCGTCCTTCAAGACCCTGGCCGTCCTAACGGCCGACGTGGACGAGGACGAGGCCGAGGACGAGGGCATCGGCCAACCCACCGGCGGCCGGCTCGACGAGCACCCGCGCCACCTCTGGCGCGTGCTGCGAGCCGCCGTCGACTACCTCGCGCTGAACACCGAGACCGGGCGCGAGATGATGGTCAAGGCCAAGCCCTACCCCGACCCCTTCGTGTTCAGCCACCTCGAGGGGCACGCTGGGGCCGAGCTCGGCTGCTGGACCGGCATCCTCGACCAACAGGCTCCGATGGTCGTCTTCGCGCCGGGCACGTTCGCCACCAAGGACGCCGGCAACACGCGCACGAAGGTCGTCGGCCTCTTCGAGGCGATGGACGTGCACACCTGCGCGATCGACCTGCGCGGGTTCGGCCACTCCTCCGAGCTGCACTCGACGGCCGGGTACCTCGAGGCGATGGACGTCGCCGAGATCGCGCGGGGCTTCCAGGCCAACGACCGCATCACCGACGTCGTGCTCGTCGGCGAGTCCCTGGGCGCCTCGACCGTGCTGGGCGCCTCCCGGCACGAGCCCGACGCCATCGACGGCGTGATCGCGTTGAACCCGTTCGCCGACCTCGGCTGGATGATCCGCCGCCTGGCCCACGAGCCGCCTGGATGGGCGCCGGCTCGGTTCATCCACCACGCGTTCGCGACGTTCCTGCGGCACGTGACCGGCGACGAGGCGACCACGTTCGAGGACTACCTCCTGGCCAGCGCCGCCACGATCGGCATCTCGCCGCTCGAGCTCGTGCACGAGGCCAGCCCCCGCAACCACGTCGTCGGCACGCGCGTGCCGACGCTCGTGCTGCACGCCGTCGACGATCCCGTGATCCCGGCCTTCCACGCCCACGTCCTCGCTCGCGCGGCCCGCGGCAACCCGAACGTCGAGGTTCACATGACCGAGATGGGCGGCCACGCGAGCTTCGACCTCGTCGACCAGGATTGGTACTGGGAGACCGTCGTTGGGTTCATCGAAGAGGTGAGCGCGTGATGACTGCAGCGGAAGCGAACCTCTTCGATGAGAGCCCGTCCGCTAGGACCGCGTCGTGGACGGGTGAATCTCGAAGAGGTGAGCGCGTGACCATCGCGCTGAGAGCGATCCTCTTCGATGAGAAGACGGCCGCAGGCACCGCGGCATGGCCGCCCAGATCTCGAAGAGGTGAGCGCGTGACGACCGCAGGGGAAGCGAGCCTCTTCGATGAGAAGACGGCCGCAGGCACCGCGGCATGGCCGTCTGAATCTCGAGGAGGTGAGCGCGTGATGACCGCAGCAAAAGCGAACCTCTTCGATGAGAGCCCGTCCGTGAGTACGCGTTGTGGACGTGCGAATCTCGAGGAGGTGAGCGCGTGACGACCGCAGCGGAAGCGAACCTCCTCGATGAGCGGACGGCCGCGGACCAGCGGCATGGCCGCCCAGATCTCGAGGAGGTGAGCGGGTGAGCCCGCCCGAGCTCGTCGCCGTCCAGCACGAGCATCCCGACGAGCCGCGCAAGGACGTGCCCGCGATCCTGGACGAGGCCGCCGACAGCGTCGCCGAGGGTGGCATCGCCGTGCTGCCGGAGTACTTCTACCGCTCCACCGGCGAACCCATCAGCGCCGACGTCGCCGACGAAGCTACCTTCGTCGCGGACGCAATCCGCGAGGCCAGCGGCTCCACCGAGGGCGCCATCGTCGCCACCGTGCCCGAGATCGATGGCGAGGAGGTGTACAACACCGCGCTCGTCGCCCAGGACGGGGACGTCGTGCTCCGCCAGCGCAAGTTGTTGCCGACCGAGGGCGAACGCGAACGCGGCGTGTCGGCCGGCCAGAGGCTGTCCACCGCCACGATCCAAGGCCTCGAGCTGGGCGTGCTCGTGTGCGCCGACGTGCTCTCGCTCGACCTGTTGGCCCGCATGGCGCGCCAGGGCCCGGACGTGGTGGCCGTGCCCGTCGTCTCCCCCAACCGCGAGTCCGATCGGACCCAGCAAGCGCGGACGAGCGTGTTCGTCGCCCGGGCCTGGGATCTGGGCGCCTACGTCGTGAAGGCCGGCGGCTACCGCGAGCCCGACATCGTCGGACGCTCGTTGCTCACGGCGCCCTGGGGCGTCGAGGCGCGGGCCGGGGACCCGTTCGCCGACGCACGCCTCAGCTCGGGGTACCAAGGTGACCGGCTCGAAAAGGCTCGCCGACCCTTCGATCCGCTGCGCGAGCCTGCGGGGGGATCGCCGTGAGCGGGCCCGCTCACCCCCGCCAGCTCCCGGCGGAGGCCCGCGTGCGGCGGCTGATCGTCGACGGCCTGACCACGTTGCGGCTGCCGTTCGTCCTGTTGGCCACGTGGGCGGCGCTCGACGGGAACAGCCTGGCCACGGTCACGTTCGGCGCCACCGCGGTCGCGACCGACATCGCCGACGGCATCCTGGCTCGCCGCTGGCAGGTCGAGACCGAGTGGGGCTCGAACTTCGACTCGCTGGCGGACTTCTTCTTCTACACGCTGTTGCTCGTCTGGACGTACCTGCTCGTGCCCGACTTCCGAGCGGTCGTCGGCGTCATCGTGGCGTTCTTCTCCGCCTACGCCGTCATGATCGGGCTCGGCTTCGTGTTCCGGCGCACGATCGCCGAGCACGCGCCCCTCTCCCGCGCCGCCGGCACCGCCCTCGTGCTGACGGCCTTCTACTACATCGGGGTCGGCTACGTCGGCTGGCTGTTGATGGCTCCGGCCCTGTTCGGGGCCGCCGACCTCGTCCACCGCGGCATCAACGTCGTCAAGGCGGTGCGCGAGATCCGCGACGAGGTCCAAGCCTGAGCGGGAGGACGCGCAGAGGAGCCGAGGAGCTGGGGGAAAGACACCGAACGGGTGCTCGGTCGCCGGGTTGGGCAGGCTTGCGGGGAACAAGCGGGATTCCTCACCCAGCCAAGGGCGATCGCAGCGCCTCGGGCCGTCCACAGCGGAACCGTGAGGCGATGGATGGAGGAGGCCCGTGGGGGGTCGCCTTGTCCGCCGCGGTTGGGGCGTTGCCTAAGCTGGGGCGGCCTGGGCGGTGGGCTCGACCGTGACGGGCGTCCCGGCCTCGGTCTCGAGCTTCTCCATCGTCGAGACGACGCGGTCGAGGGCGTCCTCGTTCACGTTGAGGTGGCAGCTGCGGCCCTCGCGGTGTTCCTCGACGAGGTCGGCGTCCTGCAGGCGGTCCAGGTGCCAGTTCACCGTCGTGTGGGAGACGTCCAGCGCTTCGGCGACCTGGGCGCGGTAGCACCAGGGGTTCTCGACGATGTGGTGGAACACGCGCATCGCCTCCTCGTTCTGGAGGATCGGGATCAGGTCGCGCTCCTCGGCGGTGAACGTGCCGCCGTTCTTGTAGTACAGCACCTTGTTCCCGTCCTCGCACCGCGTCACGTAGTCCATCTTGACGAGCCGCTTGAGGTGGTAGGAGGCGGTGGAGTAGGAGACGTCGGCTTGGTCGGCGGCCTCCTGGATGCACACGCCGGGGTTGTCCTCGACGATCTCGTAGATCTCGCGCCGGGTGTCGTTCTCGAGCGCGTCGTCGCGCTGGATGCGCGAGTACATCGTGAGCGGGCCCAGCAACAGCAGGCCCAGCGCGCCGGCGGTGGCGGCGGCTTTTTCTTCCTTGTCGAGGCTGTCCCAGGCCTCGGCCGCGCTCGAGCGCGTGTCGGCCGAGCTGGCGGCCTGGCTTTGCGTCGCGGCGCTCTCGTCCCCGGAGCTGCCCTCGTCCACCGAGGCATCGCTGGTGACGTAGTCCGGGAGGCGCTCGTCGGTGGCTTCGGCCGGCTCGATCGCGCCCACGGCCGTCGTCGGGGATCCGCTGTCGCCGCCGTCGAGGGACGGCGCATCCGGGGAACCCGTGGCCTGGTCGACGGCCAACTGCGGGGCCACCGGTGCCGTCGCCATCAAGCCCTCGTCCACGGTCAAGGGAGCCCCCTCGCCGGGCAGCGAAGCGTCGAAGGCCGTGGCGGCGGGGGTCTCGACGGGTCTGGGCAACAGCCTGTCGATCGTGGCCTGCGAGTCGCGCATCTGGTCGTCCAGCGTGTCGCCCGGGTCGTCGACCTGGACGGCTGCCGACGCCGCGGAAGTGACAAGCAGTCCCACGGCCAGGGCGATACCGACGAGCAGTGACGTGCCTCGCATAGACGACCACCGATCGGGGCTACCCGACCCCGCTTGACCGCCGGTCCGATTATCTGAGCTTAAAGTTTGTGGCACGACGAAGGGCTGGGCCACCCGTCCATCGTGACCGGCTCCCGGGTCGGGCATCGACCCCCCAAGGGAGGCGGGCCGGTTCATCGGTCGGTTGTCACGGGAGGTCACGGACACCCCCACGCCAACGCTCAAATCCCCGTCCACCGCTGCCCCGACGATGCCCACGGGCGCGCACACCTACGACGTCACCGTCCTGCCCGGCGACGGGATCGGTCCCGAGGTCACCGAGGCCGCCACGACCGTGCTCGAGGCGGCCCAGCAAGCCCACGACGTGCACCTCTCGCTGGAGGAGCACGAGTGCGGAGCCAAGCACTACGAGCGCACCGGCGAGGAGTGGGCGCCCGGCGCCGAGCAGGCGGCCGAGGAGGCCGACGCCATCTTCCTCGGCGCGATCGGTTGGCCGGGCGTCGAACGCGACGACGGCGAGATCGCGGGCGCAGGCGTCGTGTTCGGGCTGCGCTTCGGGCTCGACCTGTACGCCAACGTGCGCCCGACCAAGCTCTTCGAGGGCGTGCCGCACAAGGTCCACGGCGAGTTCGACCAGGTGTGGGAGGCCGACCTGGTCGACCTCGAGATCCTGCGCGAGAACACCGAGGGCCTCTACACGCCGGCTCGCGGGATGCTCGATCGCGGCGGCACAAGCGAGGTCGCCGTCGACAACAACGCGATCACGCGCAAAGGGGCCCAGCGCGTCGCCCGGCGGGCCTTCGAGCGCGCCCAGGACCGCGATGGTTGCGCTCAGGACGGCACCTCGCGCGTCACCTGCGTCGACAAGGCCAACGTCCTCGACGGCTCGCGCCTGTTCCGCGAGGTGTTCGAGGAGGTCGCCGAGGACTTCCCCGCGATCGAGACCGACTTCGCCTACGTCGACGCGTTCACGCAGTGGCTCGTGCGCGAGCCCGAGTACTACGACGTCTGCGTCACCACGAACATGCTCGGCGACATCGTGACCGACCTGGCCGCCGTCCTCCAGGGCGGCATGGGCATGGCGCCGGCGGGCAACGTCGGCGAGGACCAGGCGATGTTCGAGCCGGTGCACGGATCCAGCCCCAAGCACGCCGGCAAGGACGAGGTCAACCCGACGGCCGCGATCCTCGCGGCCGGCATGATGGTCGACTGGCTGGGCCGCCAACACGGCGACGACCGGCTGCGCCGGGCCGCTCAGGGCATCGAGCAGGCCGTCGCCGAGACCTTGGCCGAGGGCCCGCGCACCTACGATCTCGGCGGGCAAGCTCGCACCAGCGAGGTCGGCGAGGCCGTGGCCGAGCGGATAGGACGGGCGTCTGGGTGAAGTAGAGGTGGTCCGGCAAGATGCAGGACTATTCGTAGAAGCTCTCCACGGGACCAAAGTTGAACGAATCCAAATTGACTACCGTTACGTAACGGACACTCTCATTCAGGAATCGGCCACGTTTCTTCTCTTCAATAATAGCGAGAAGCCTCTAGACGTCCTCGGATTACCGCCGCGTCTCATGGAAATACAGGTGGACATGGAGGCGCGGGTTGATGGAGAGGGGAAGGCGACGATTATCCCATCGGGGGAGGTTCGGCGGAGGCTTGTCGGTCTCTTAGCCTCGCGCGGGATTAGTGACGAGGGTAGGGAAGCTATCGACTCTCTGCTCCAAGGAGGCCAAGAATTCTCGGCTGGGGATTCACCCGGCGAGGAAACGATTCGGCAGGCCAGAAATGGTCTCCGAAATTGCTCCCTTCGACACAACGAGCGAGATTTCTTCGATGACCTCGTTTCGTCTGCGGATGAGGGGAAGTATGTGCCCTTCATCTCATTGCCTTCGCCTCTGGAGCCTGGAGGATTCGTGTCCCTTCAGTTTGAGAGGATGAAGAGTTCTGGGAGGAAAACTTCCTCCATAATTTTAGGGCCGCTGTTGGGTCATTTTGAGAGTAGGCAACGATTTTCCATCGGACGTCTCCACTCTACTCATCTGCGTATTCACGCGCCGGCAGGGACTGACATCAAGGCCTGTAGTCCGCCCGATCATTGGCCAGATGGAACAGGCAAAGCGACCGAATCCGGGGCGTCCTGGCGAATATATCTTCCCTTCCGAGACAAGCCTCCGATATGGGACGCAGCCGAGAACCTTGATCCCGATGACCCTGAGTGGAAGGCAGTCTGCTCATTTCAGACGCCTTCGGCACTCCATTTCGTCTTCCTCTTCCTTTTCAGTCTTCTAGCGTTGGCTCCCCGGCTCTTAGTCGGTGTATGTGGGGGTGAACCTTGTATTCGGACTGGCGAACTCCTGAATCTCTTTGTGCTAGCAGGAGGGGTCCTCGTGCCCGTGTTCCTGGCAGAATTCCGGAATCCTCTCCCTTTCCGGTACGTCGGATGGAACGCGGCCTTTCTAGCGGTATTGGCGTTGGCGTGGTTTGGGTTAGCGGTCATCAATCCTACTGCGTGGTACGCGACAATAGCTGGTTTGGCGCTCGCAGGAAAAGAGGTCCTTGTTCTCCTGAGCCGGGGTTGGGGCCGAGCCACAGAGTTTATGCGTTAGCACGACCCATCGTCATATGCTAAGAGGAGCCCGTCAGTCCGTACCGTTGGACTGGCCGGCTCCTCTTTAATCTCACGCGGCTCCCTTCGTCCTTTCTTCGCTGCTACGGGCTGGTGCGGTAACGTTGGTGGCTCGTGCCGAACCGGCCTAGTCCACCGGGAGGAACACCCTGCTAATCACCCCTCCACCGGTCCGGCGCCGATGTCGACACCGCGCAGCAGCGCGCCGGCGATCACCATCGTGGCCGCCAGCACCAGCACCGCGATCGGTCGGCCCTCGGCCACGCCCGGCACCTGGTCCCAGTCGGGTCCGTCCACCACGGCTCCCCACATCAGGGGGCCGACGACGGCCGCGAACCGGCCGACCATGCCGTACAGCCCGTAGAACTCGCCGACCCGCCCCTCCGGGGTCAGCTCCAGCATCAGGGGGCGATCGGCCGCCCAGGTCCCACCCAGGCAGGCGCCGGCTGCCGCGGCCACCGGCCAGAACGTCCAGGTGGGCCACGTCGCCAACGGGACGGCAGCGGCCAGCGCGAGCGCGGCCACCCAGGCCACGAGCACGGAGCCGAGCGCTCGCTTGGCGCCGACCCGATCGACGGCGTAGCCGACGGCCACGCCGGCCAGGACGGCGGCCGCGATCCCGACGGCGAGCACGCCCTGGCTGGCGGCCTCGCTGAAGCCGACGGATCGCGTCGCATAGATCCCCATGAACACGATCATCGTGTTCGCGGCATCCGTGTACACGAACCGAGCCGCCAGGAACCGCGCCAGGCTCGGCCGCGTCCGCAGGTCGGCGATCGTGCGGCGCGCCTCGCTGACGAGCGTGCCCTCCGGCGAGGGCCCGGTGCCGGTGTCGGGCACCCACACGAAGCAGGGCAACGCGAACCCGAGGAACATCAGACCGGTCGCGGCGAAGATCCACGGGTGCGGGTTGGCCAGCGTCTCCAGCAACACCGCCCCGACGCCCAGCCCCAGGAACGAGCCGACGTAGCCCGCCGAGATGCCGACCCCACCGACGCGACCGACGTCCCCGTCCTCAGCCACCTCGGGCAACAGGGCATCGTAGAACACCAGCCCCAGCTGGAAGGCGAGGTTCGCGAGAGCGTAGAGAATCAAGGCCGCCGGCAACTGGGCCAACCCCAGCGCCATCGTGGCGGCCACGCACACCAAGGTCGAGGCCGCCAGCAACGGGATCCGCCGACCCAGCCGATCCGACAGCGCGCCGGCGAGCGGCGAGGCGACGGCGACCAGTACCATCGAGGTGCTGAACGCGATCGAGAGGTGGCTGTCGGCCGCCCCCAGCGTCTCCTTCGCCCAAACGGGGAAGTAGAAACTGAGGATGTTGAAGGAGAAGATCGTGTTCGCGAGGTCGAAGGCCGACCACGCCGCGACGTCGCGGCGATCCAGCACGACGAGCCAACGCCCTGCTGGGGTTTCAACGCTTAGGGGTTCGACCGACGGGTCGATCCCCGGCCTCCAGCCTCGCAGCCGCGAGCCCAGCTACTGGAGCGCGTCCAGGTCGTCCTCGTCCAGGTCCGCGTCGGGCTCCACCGTCACCTGCACAGGCCGTGTTCCATGCTGCGTGGCCTGGGAACGGATCGAGCCCAGGAAGCTCTGGAGGTAGGCGGCCGCGTTCTCGTAGCGCTTGCCGGCGACGGTCACGTCGGAGCCCTCTGTCATACAGTGCCACGGTCCGACTGCTGGAGCATAAAGCTTGCCCTACCACCCTCTCGGAACAACGCCCCTGGTCTGCTCACCCCAGAAGCATCGAGCCCGGCGAGGACAACAGCTCCTCGACGTCGTCGGCCAGCAGCGCCCCGTCGTACCCGTCGATGTAGCGGTGGTCGAACGTGAACGCCAGGGACAGCTGCTTGCCGGGCACGACGTCGCCCTCATCCAGTCGAGCCACGTCGCGGATGCGGCCGATCGAGGCGCCCGCCATCTGCGGGTGCACCAGGATCGGGGTCGCCACGAGGCCACCGTTGCCCTCGTAGCTGGTCACGGTGAACGTCGCCTCGGCGTCGTCGCCGCCGTCCGCGATGGTGCCAGCGATCGACAGGACGCCGCGCTCGTCGGCGTCGGCGACGGTGCGCAGCTCGAGCCCGTCCTCGGTCGGCGTCGCGACGCCGACGTTGATCGGGTCGGCCACGACCAGGTCGCGGCTGTCCTCGTCGACCCAGGCGTTGCAGCGCTCGTGATCCTGCAGGCCGCGCGCGATCGCCTTCACGACGAACGCCGTCACGAGCGTGTCCTCGCCGAGGTCCTCTTGCCCCGCTGCTTGCACGTCCTCGACGAGCTCGTCGGCATCGATCTGGACGGCGTGGGTGAAGTGCGACTGCAGGCTCGTCGCTCGGGCCGCGTGGGCGCTGGGGCTGACCGTGGCAGCCTGGATCGGCTCGACCGCACGCGCCGTCTCGCGGTCCACGCTGCCCGGCTCGATGTCGTAGGGTAGCGCCTGGGCCACGCCGCCGGCGCCGCCGGTTGCGCTCGTCGGTTCCGCGGTCGGCTCGGGGGTGGCCTCGCCGGCCGGCTCGGTGCTCGCGTGGGCTTCGAGATCCTCCATCGAGATGCGCCCGGCCGGGCCGGTGCCCTCGACGTCGGCGATGTCGATGCCGCGCTTGCGGGCCTCGATGCGGACCGAGGGCGGCGCCAGGATGCCCTCGGGCGTGCGTTGGGGCTGGTGGCCGTTGGTTCCCGTCGGCGATGGCGCCGGCTCGGGGTCGGCCCGGGCGGTCTCGGGCTCGGTCTCGTCGGACGGCTGGGGTTCGGTGTCGACGTCTCCGCTGGGCTCGATGACGACGAAGATCTCGCCGACCTCGACCACGTCGCCCTCGTCGAACCGCAGCTCGGCGATCGTGCCGGCGACGGGCGCCGAGATCTGGACGGTGGCCTTGTCGGTCATCACCTCGACGATGTCCTCGTCCTCGGCCACCGGGTCGCCCTCGCCGACGAGCCAGTTGACGATCTCGCCCTCGTGGATGCCTTCCCCTACGTCCGGGAGCTCGAAATCGAACGCCAAGCCTTCACTCCTCCAGCTGGTTCTTCAACGCGGCCATCTGATCGGCCAGGTGCGGCGGCACCTCGTCGTACACGTCCTCGACCGTCGACTCGAGGTCGGGCGGGCTGCCCTCCTCGGCAGCCGCGAGCGCCTCCTCGATCTCGGCCTCGATCTCCTCGTGGATGGCCTCGAAGTCGTCCGGCGCGGCCACGTCCTGCATGACGAGGTACTTCTGGTACCGGTGCAAGGGGTCCTTGCGCCGCCAGTCCTCGACCTCCTCCTCGTCCCGGTACCGGCTGGGATCGTCGGAGGTGCTGTGGCCGCGGATGCGGTAGGTGACCGCCTCGATCATCGTCGGACCCTCGCCTCGGCGAGCCTTCTCCACGGCCTCGCGCGTGGCTTCGTACATGGCCAACACGTCGTTCCCGTCGACGCGGTGCCCCTCGAACCCGTAGGCTTCGGCCTTCTGCGCGAACGTCTCCGAGGCCGTCTGCTTCTCGGAGGGGACGCTGATCGCCCAGTGGTTGTTGTTGCAGATGAACACGACCGGGGCGTCCCACACGCCGGCGAAGTTCATCGCCGTGTGGAAATCGCCCTCGCTCGTGGCGCCGTCGCCGAGGTAGGCGGCCGCCACCGTGTCGTCGCCTTGGTAGTCGGCGGCGTAGGCCATGCCGACGGCGTGCGGGAGCTGGGTCGCCATGCACGAGGACCAGCTCACCTGGTTGACGTCGCGATCGGAGAAGTGGCACGGCATCGAGCGACCCTTCTCGGCCGCCTCCTCGTTGCCGAACAGGTGGTGGAACCACTTCTCCAGCGACCAGCCGCGGTACAACATGACGCCGCCTTGGCGGAGCGCCGGGAACACCCAATCCTCCTCGTCGAGCGCGGCCGCGGATCCGACCGCGGCTGCCTCCTCGCCGGTCGAGGCGCCGTAGAAGCCGATGCGTCCCTGACGCTGCAACTTCATGCAGCGCTCGTCGACGCGTCGCGTGGCCGCCATCGCACGGTAGATGCGGAGCAGCTCGTCCTCGTCGAGCGAGGGAGGGTCCCCGGTCGGCTCGCCCTGCGGGTCCAGACGCTGCTCGAGGTCGGCGACCGCCACGAACCCCCAACCAGGCGTCGACCTAAGGGTTTTCGCCGCCTGGCTCGACCCGTTCCCGACGGCCGGAGGGGGTCAGGGTGTGATGGGCAAGGGGTTATGTACGGGAGGGCGCCCAACCGCAACCAGGTCGGTAGGCGGGGACTGATCCAAGGATGGCGTGGAGCGGCGTGGACCTGGTCGAGGCGTCGGCCCTCGCCATGGCCTTGTTCAGCGCTCTCCTGCTCTTGGCCCTCACCTCCCGGGCTCGCGAGGACGTGCTCGGCTCGCCGGTCGGCTGGCGGCCCGTCGCGGGGGCCGCCGACGAGGTGACGACGGATGCCGGTTGACCTGGCCACGCTCGAGGCCGTGCTCCTCGTCGCGATGGGCGGCTGGTCGATCGTGCTCACCGGCGCCTTCCTGCTCGACCCCAGTACCGTCGACCGCGTCTGGGCCGTCCTGATCGCCCTGGCCGGCGCCTGTGCGATCCTCTGGCGACAGCCGACCCGGCTGGGGATCGGCGAGGAGCTGTCCGTCGCCATCGCCCAGCTCGTGGTCGGGTTCCTCCTCGCCGGCGCGATCTTCCTGTGGCTGTTCGAACGCCACGGAGAGCAGCGGGAGGCCGCGCCCGAGGAGCTGGGCCTGGCCGATCAGAGGACAACGCCGGAAGGCCCGCAGCCGTCGGCCGCAGCCGAGGGAGGTGGGCAAGCGAGGTGAACGACGACGAGTCCGCGATCGAGCCCGCGTCGACGGCCGACGCGAGCACCGACCCCGACAAGCTCCAGGAACGCGTCGAGGAGCTCAGCCGCGGCTGGGACCACCGCGATGGCGGCATGGGTCGGCTTCTCGACTACGTGACGGGCCCCCTCACCGAGCAAGCCAACCACGAGCTCCGGCAGATCTTCACGATGCTGTACACGCAGATCGAGCTGGCCTCCTACCGCAGCGATGAACCCGGAGCCCGGCTCGACGCCGACACCGTCGACCGCATGCTGGGCGAGATCGATCGCGGCAGCGCGATCGCCGAGACCTACCTCGACCGTCAGGAGATCGCCAAGGCCTTGATCCGGCTGGAAACCCGCGACGTCGACCTCGCCCAGTTGCTCACCGGCCTGTTCCAACGCAACGGCCTCGACCCCGACCGGGAGGCCGTCGACACCGACATGCAACCCGCCCAGGTCGAGGCCGACCGGGAGAAGATCGCCCGCGTGCTCGACTACCTCGTCACGTGGCTGCTACGGACGACCACCGACGACGGCCGCCTGGCCGTCCACGTGGACGGCGGTCCCGAGGAAGCCTGCGTGTTCGTCGGGGTCGAGCCCTGCTCGCTCGATCGCAAGGACATGGTGGAACGCCTCGCGCAGCGGTTCAGCCTCGAGGCCCTGTCCATCGACCTCCCCTACGTTCGCGCGGTCGTCGAGCGCCACGGCGGCGCGATCTACGTGGCCGAACGCCAACCGGGATACCTCGGGTACGAGCTGGAGATCCCCACGGGGGCCGATCGATCGTGAGCGCCCTCGTCCACGTCGTCGACGACGAACCCGAGATCCGCCGCCTCGTCAAGGATGCCCTGGAGCGGGACGGGCACGACGTCGAGACCTACGCCGACGGCCCGGCGCTCCTGTCGGACCTCGAAACGGCGCAACCCGACATCGTGTTCGTCGACCTCAAGATGCCCGAGATGGACGGCTGGGCCGTCGCCGAACACGTCCGCGAGCGAACCGATCCTGCTCCGCCGCTCCTCGCGATCACGGCGATCTTCGGCTCGAAGATCCGCTCGTCGAGCGATCTGGAACCGCACTTCGACGACGTGCTCGGCAAACCCTTCGGGCTCGACGAGCTCAACGAGATCGTCCGGAAGCATCTGGGATGACCGGCCCCCGTCGCGACCGGAGAGGTGGGAACCTCACGATGCCGGGGTCCCCCGCCCCCGACGCCGGTGATCCCAGCAGCCGGGAAGGGGACCCGTGAAACGCGATCCGCGCGTCCAACCGCGGCGCCCCGAGATCCGCAACTTCCGACCGGACGGCGAGGAGCTCGAGGAGGACGCCGACGACGACCGGGAGGGACCTGGGAGCGGCTCTCCGAGCTCGTGTCCCCGCTGGAGGAGGACCGCGCCGACGGCGTCCTCTCGCACGTCAAGCAAGCCTGCTTCGACGAGATGGCCTCGTTCCGCGAGGTGACCTGGGCCGCGTTCGAGGCCATCAGGTAAGGCGCGAACCAGGAGCTTCGACAGGTGCTGACGACGGTCCAGCACCGCATCGAGCTCAAGCTGATGCAGACCGACCCCGACGAACCTCCCCTCGCGCGGGAGGAAGCCCGCCGACTGTTGGAAGCCATCCAAGAGGGAGGCAGGCTGCTCGACGCCCAGCTGTCCCGCGACGAGATCACGCGCTCCTTCCTCGACGTCGACCCTCAGCCGGTGGAGCTGTCGGACAAGATGGAAGCTCACCTGTCCCGCGCCGGCATGGACGGCACCGTCGAGACCGATCTCGCGGCGGCCCCGACCCAGGTCGACGACGAGCGGTTCGGCGAATCGCTGCTCGTCCTCGTGGACTCCCTCGTCGAGCGCGCCGAGGACGAGCAATCGATCGTCACGTGCCGCTGGCAAGGGGACGACGTGGCGGTCTCCATCGGCGCCCGTCCGCCCGTCGAACCCCGCCACGCGTTGCAGGAGCGGCTCAACCAGCCCGCCTCCATCCGCGATCCCGGCCTCGACGTCCCGCTGGCCCAGGCGATGATCGAAGCCCAGGACGGCGACGTGCTCGTCCACAGGACCGCCGACGGCGCCGTCGGTCTCCGCTGCGTGTTCCCCGCGCTCGAGGCCTCGACCCCCACCCGGTCTCGCGGGTGAGGGACCTCTGCCGGACGACCATCGGACAGCGGAGCCGCGGGCAGGAGTGGTGTGGGCCTAGCGGTAGGCTTATCCGGAGGGGAATGGGAGAAGAAGGGATGCTGTCTGCGGTCAGCGGAGATCTCCCATGAACAACGATCCCCTCGTGTGCGTTGTCGACGACGAAGAGGGCATCCGATCGCTGATCGGGCAAGCCCTCGAGGGGGAGGGCTACCGTGTCGCAACGTACCCGGATGGAGAGAGCTTCCTCGACGCGGCCGACGCCGATCCGCCCGATCTCGTCTTCCTCGATATCAACATGCCCGGGATGAACGGGTGGGAGGTCCAGGAGACGATGGCCAAGCGAGGCGATCTCGATCCCACTGTCATCGCGGTCACCGCTCGCGGCGGTCGCAGCGTCCGCAAGTGCGAAGGACACGAAGGATCGCCAAGGCCACGAAGGGCCTGTGACTCGCCGCCGGGCGGCGTTGTCACGGCAGCTGCTCCCCGTTGTGCCCTGGCGTCCCTTCGCGTACTTGGTGGTTCCCCCCGTTTCTTGTCCTTACAGCGCGGACTGAACGGGCCCCGCCGGCCAGCCGGTCTCAGCCCTCGTCGACGGTGAACTCGAAGCGAGCGCCGCCGTCTCGTCCCTCGACGATGTCGACCGACCAGCCGTGGGCCTCCGCGATCTGGTGGACGATGCCCAGCCCGAAGCCCGTGCCCCCGTCCAAGGTCGAGTAGCCGGTCTCCATCACGTTCGAGCGCTCGGCCTCGGGGATGCCTGGCCCGTCGTCCTCCACGTAGAACCCGTCCTCGGTGAGACCGACCTCGACGGTCGGGGCCGGGCCGGCGTGGTCGATCGCGTTGCGGTGGAGGTTCTCCAGCAGCTGCACCAGGCGGCTCTCGTCGGCGTCCAGGGTGAGGTCGCCCTGCACGGCGAGCTGGCCTCCGTTCGTCTCCACGTTCCCCCAGGCGGTCTGCGCGGCCCCGGAAAGCGAGGTCTCCTCCAGCTCGGCGGCGTCCTCCCCTTCCCGCGCCAGCGTCAACACCTCCTCGATGAGGGTGGCCATCCGATCGTGGGCCTCCTCGACGGTCTCCAGCCGGGGGCTCTCCAGGTCATCGACGTCTTGAGCCAACGCCAGGTTGCCCGAGGCCACGTTCAACGGGTTCCGCAGGTCGTGGCTGACGATCGAAGCGAACTGGTCGAGCCGCTCGTTCTTCTCCCGCAGCTCGACCTCGCGTTGCCGGCGCTCGAGCTCGTGGCTGATCCACTGGGCGACCAGGTCCATGAACACGCGCTCGGCGTCCGAGAAGGAGGTCTCCCGCGGCTCGTCGGCCGCGAAGCAGACCGTGCCCCACAGCTCGCCGTCGACGTGGACGGGCGCGCCAGCGTAGGCTCCCAACCCGAACCGTTCCTCGGCCGGGTCATCGCGGTAATCCTCGCCGGCGTCCGCAAGCGCCACCAGCTCCCCTCGTTCCACCGTCTTGCGGCAGTAGGTCTCGGTCAGGGGGTTGGTGGCGCCCTCTTGCAACCCTTCGTGGTCGCCGTGGGCCGCGCGGATGCGGTGCAAGCCGCCGTCGACATCGATCTCGGCTAGGTAACCGAACGGCAGATCCAGCCGCCGGTTGCCGATCGCCAACAGCGCATCGAGCTTCTCCTCGAAATCGCGGTCGGCATCGGAGGTGGTGTCGTACAGCTCCCGAAGCGACCGCTCGCTGCGACGGAGCTGCTCCTCGGCCTCCCGGCGGTCGGTGACGTCCTGTTGGAACCCGATGAAGCTCGTCGCCTCACCGTCGGGGGAGTGCACCGGAGCGATGCTGACCCGGTTCCAGAACTTGGAGCCGTCCGCTCGGTAGTTCTTCAGCTCGACGGTGATCGGTTCCCCCGCTTCGATCGCTTCGCGGATGCGTTCCACCTTGTCCGGGTCGGTGTTCTCGCCTTGGAGGAACCGACAATCGCGCCCGAGGATCTCCTCCCCGGTGAAGCCGGTGATCTGTTGGAAATGCTCGTTCGTGTAGAGGATCGGGTTGTCCTCGTCCTCCGTATCGGTCAGCACGATACCGAGCGGGGCCTCCTCCATGGCGCGGGTCTTCAGCTCCAGCTCCTCCTGGCGTTCCCGGCGGCCCGTGATCTCCGTGGAGATGCCGCAAAGGCCCTGCAGGTCCCCCTCCTCGTCGATGAGCGGCGTCTTCGTCGTCAACAGCGTCCGCGTCTGGCCATCCGGGCCCGGGAACGTCTCCTCCTCCTGCACCTGCTCGCGGTCCTCCATCACCCGCTCGTCGCTGGCACGGCACTGCTCGGCCAGCTCCTCGGACAGCAGTTCCTCGTCGCTGCGACCCACCGGGCTCTCGTCGACGTCGAACTTCTCCCGAGCGGACTCGTTCATCAGCCGGTAGCGCCCCTCGGTGTCCTTGATGAAGATCCCCGCGTCGACGCTGTTCAACACCGCCTCCAGGCGGCGGTTCGTCTCCGCCAGCTCCTCGGCTTGGCGGTGGCTTTGCGTCACGTCGACCGCGACACCGACGACACCGTCGACCTCCCCGTCGTCGTAGGTGGGACGGCAGCGGACCTCCCACCAGCGGCCACCGGATTCGAGACGCTTTTCGACCCTCTCGCCCGCCATCGCCCGCTCCACGCTGGACATGATCTGGGGATCGTCGCCGTACACGTCCTCGATGTGGGCGCCCACGATGTCACCGGGCTCGAGCCCCAGCGCTTCGAGGGCCTGGCCCGTGCTCATCGTAAACCGGCCCTCCTCGTCGAGCGAGAACAGGATGGTCGGAGCCGTCTCCAACAGCGTGGTCAGTTGGACCTGCCGTTCCTCCAGCTCGGCCTGCGTCTCTCGCATGTCGGTGACGTCGTAGGTGAACCCGGCGGTCCGGACCCGGTCCTCGCCCTCCGCGGCTCTTGCGCCCTTCGTCCGCAAGTGCCTGACCGTCCCATCGTCATCCAGGACCCGGTACTCGATCGAGAACTCGCCCTCGGCGGGGAAGTTGTCCTGCAACGCTTGCCTCACGCGCTCGCGGTCGTCGGGATGCACGGGACCGAGGACGCTGGAGAGGTCCTCGACCTCCTCGGATGGTACGCCCAGGACCTCCTCGGCGCCGTCCAGGTAGAGGACCTCGGGCCGACCGGAGGCCTCGGTGTCCGTCTCCATCAACCAGACCGCCGCGTCGATGTGGGCGGTGATCTGCTTCAACCGCCGCTGGGTCTCCTCCAGGGCCCGAGCTCGCTGCTTGCGCCCGGTGACGTCGCGCGCCGAGATCACGATCGAGACGACCTCGCCATCGTCGTTCTCGACCGGTCGCACGAAGCCTTCCACGTGGTAGGTCTCGCCGTTCGGCTTCGTCGAGGACGCCTCGTACTCCTCGAAGTTGCCCTCGGCAGCACTGGCGATCAGCGCCTCGACCTCCCGACGGGTCTCTTCGTCGTCCCACCAAGGGGTCTCCCAGATCGGTTCACCGACGACCTCGTGGCGGTCGGCCTCGATGTACTCGAGCGCCTTCTGGTTGACCTCCCTGAGGTGGCCGCGCTCGTCGAGGCGCCCAGCCAGGATGTTGGGATCCTCGAGCGTGGCCTGGAAGCGACGGGACTGTCGCTGGATCCGGCGCTTGTCGCGCCTGCGCTCGGTGACGTCGGTCACGAACCCCTCCAGCGCTACCACGGACCCGCCCTCGTCCTCGAGGCCGCGGCCTCGCTCCCAGACCCAGCGCGTCTCTCCCGAGGCGGTCACGATGCGGTACTCGATCTCGAAGGGCTCGCCGGCCTCCAGGCTGGCCTGGACCTCCTCCCACACCCGCTCGCGGTCCTCTTCGTGGATGATCGCGCTCCACGGCTTCCCCCCGTCGACGAAGGCCTCGGCCTCGTAGCCGGTCAGCTCCTCGCACTCGCCACCGACGTGCACCATCGGCCACTCGCGCTCGTTGCGGCACCGGTACACGACGCCTGGCAGGTTGCTGATCAGGGTCTCCAGCCGGCGCGTCCGGCGCTGCAGGCGCCGCTCCTGCTCCTTACGCTCGGTCATGTCCCGGCAGGCGCACACCAGCCGACCGTCGTCGACGATCGTCAACTGGAGCTCGGCCGGGAACGTCGACCCGTCGGGCCGGGTGCCCTCGACGTCGCCCCGCCAGCGGCCCTCCTCGGCCAGCACCGGGAACACCTCCTCCTCGAGGCGTCGGATCTCCTCCTCGTCGTACAGCTGCCGCCACGTGTCGCCCAGCAGGTCCTCCTTCTCGTCGAAGCCGTACATCTCGACGTGGGTCTTGTCCACGTAGATGTACTCGCCGTTCTCGAGGAGAGCGATCCCGTCGGCGGCCTGCTCGACGGCGCGCTGGAACGACGCCAGCTCCTCCTCGCGACGCTTGCGCTCGGTGATGTCGCGACCGACGCCGACCAGCCCCTTGGCCTCCTCCTCGGGACCCACGAACAAGGCTCCGGAGAACTCGTGCGGGATCTGCTCGCCGTCCTTCGTCAACAACGGCGCCTCGAGGCTGGCTTCGCCCACCTCGAAGACCTCCTCGACGGCCGCCATCGCGCGCTTGCGGTGCTCGTCGGGGAAGAAGTCGCCGACGTGCATGTCGGCGATCTCCTCGTCCGTGTAGCCGGTCACCTCGAGGAGGCGATCGTTCCACCGGCGGAGGGAGCCGTCCTCGTTCACCACGTAGAAGACGTCCTCGAGCGTGTCGAGCGCCTGGTCGATGAACGACCGCTCGCGAGCCAACGCCTGCTTGCGATGGCCCAGCTCCTTCTCGGCCCGTCGGGCCTCGACGGCGTTCCGGATCCGGTTCTCGAGCACCTCGAACTGGTCCGAGCCTCCCCCCTTGCGCAGGTAGTCGGTCACACCCGAGGAGATCGCGTCGCTGGCCACCTCCTCGCTGCCCTTGCCCGTGAACAGGATGAACGGCAGATCGGGCCGGGCCTCGCGGATCGTCTCCAGCACCTCGATCCCGGTGAGGCCGGGCAGATCGTAATCGCAGACGACGCAATCGACGCTGTCGTCGAGCGCCTCGAAGCCATCCTGGCCCCGGTGAACGGAAACCACGGAGATGTCCTCTGCCACCCGCTCGAGGAAGTCCTGCGTCAGATCGGCGAAGTTCGGATCGTCCTCGATGTGGAGGACGCGGATCTCGTCTTCCGTCCAGGGCATAGGCGCCTGACCGTCCTCCCTCGCTCACCGTTGAAAAGGGACGTGCCTTCGTCCCTTCACACGCGGGCGCGGCGCCGCCCCCGAGCGAAGGCGTTTTTGCCTCGCCGCGGACTGGTCGACCCGATGCGTTCGCGCGCCGCCCTCGTCACGGGATCGAGCCGAGGCATCGGAGCCGCCAGCGCCCGCCGCCTGGCCGAGGACGGGTTCGACGTCGTCGTCCACTACCACGAAGCCGAGGACCGAGCCCGGTCCACCGTCGAGGCCGTCGAGGACGCCGGCGGCCGAGCCCTGCTGTACCAGGCCGACATCGCCGACCCCGACCAGGCCCGCCAGCTGGTCGAGGCCGCGCTGGAGGCCTTCGGGCACCTCGACACGCTCGTCAACAACGCCGGCATGTACCCCCGGTCCACGATCGACGAGGTCGAGCCCGAGGACTACGAACGCGTGGTCGAGGTCAACGCGCAAGGCGCGTTCAACGTCACCAAGCCGCTCGTCGACCACCTCGTCGACCAGCAGCCGGCCCGCATCGTCAACCTCTCCTCGATCCTGGGCGTCCGCGGCAGCAAGCACGGCACCCACTACAGCTCCTCGAAGGCCGCCGTGCTCGGGTTCACGAAGTCGCTGGCCCGCGAGCTGGGTCCCCACGGGGTCACGGTGAACGCGATCTGTCCCGGCGCGATCGAGACCGACATGATCGCCTCCGATACCGAGGAGAAACGCCAACAGCGCCGCGAGGCGATCCCGATGGGGCGCGTGGGTCAACCCGAGGAGATCGCCGACGTGATCGGATTCCTCGCCAGCGAGCAAGCCAGCTATGTGACCGGGGAGACGATCCACGTCAACGGCGGGTTGTACATGGGGTGAACGCGCAGGACGAGGCCAACCCTCCAACTTCCAAAGCCTCATCAACACCTTCCCGAGGAACGCCCGGCGGATGGCGCTGACGCAACTCGTCCACGGTCTCGTCGTTGCCTGCATCTCCACCAGCGTCGTCGCGGCCCTGATCGTCTTCCTGCTTTTCATCGAGGCCGACTCGCGGCTGCTCGGCTCCCGGCTGGGCTGGCTGGGGCTGAGCCTGGCCTTCCTGTTGTTCGCCGGCCGGTTGACCATGAACCTCACCGATCTCCTCGGATCCGGCGCCCGCCTGATCCAACTGACCGTCGGCGGCGTCGCCGCGCTCTTGTTCCCCCTGAGCGTCTGGGGCATCGCCCGCGGCATGCCGGACGCGGAGACCCCCCTCGAGGAGGCCCAAGGATGAACCCGGCCGTGCTCAGCCTCGTGGAAACCGGCCTGTACGTCGTCGGCGGCCTGGGACTGATGGGATCGTCAGCCGCCTATCTCCGGAAAGGCTCGCTGCGGTTCTCGGTCGCCCTCCTACTGGCGCTGGGCGGCCTGCTCATGATCGTCTGGCGGGTCCTACGGGAGGCCGGCGTCCGTCAGCACCATCCGCTGTGGGTGGAGATCCCCGAGCTGGCCTTCGTGCTAGCGCTCGCCGGCGGCGTCTTCGCGTGGACCTCGGGCCTCTTCGCCCACCAATCACGTCAGCTCTCGCAGGCCAGCGAGCGTCTGCGGAACTCGCTGGCCACGCAAGAGCTCATGCTCGACGTCCTCTCCCACGACGTCCGCAACCACCTGACCGTGGCCCGCGGCCACCTCCAGCTGCACGAGCACGAGGAGGGCCAAGCCGACCACGTGACGAGCGCCGAGACCGCGCTCGATCAGGCCGACGAGCTGATCGACACGACCCTGTTGTACTCCCGGCTCGACGGCGAAGACCGCGAAGCCGAGGCCGTCGACCTCGTCGCCACCGCCCGCCGGGTCGTGGACGGCCTCGCGGCCCACCGCGCGCACCATGGGGTCGACGTCGATGTCGAGGCCGATGTCGAGGCCCCGGAAACGCTGTCCGTGCGAACCTCGCCCCTCGTCGACCGCGCCCTCGAGAACCTCGTCGACAACGCCATCAAGTTCAGCCCCAGCGGGGGAACCGTCACGGTCCGACTCCGTGACGGGGACCCCGTTCGCGTGGCCGTCGTCGACCACGGCCCCGGCCTGCCCGCCGACCGACGCGGGGAACTGTTCGACCGCTTCTCGCCGGCCCGAGCCGAGGCCTCCGGCACGGGGCTGGGCCTGGCGATCACCCGGCGCATCGTCGCGGAGGCCGACGGCCAGCTCGGCTACGAGGAGACGCCCGGCGGCGGGGCCACGTTCACGATCGCGTTGCCTGCATCGCCCACGGCCGGCGACGCATCCGGGGATCCCGGCGCCGCCTGAGCGCTGGGCGATCCAGGCGACGATCGCCGCTCGGGTGGACCCCATCGAGCCCGCCCGACCCCGCGGTCGGGCGCGTCGATGCACGGCGGCCGCCGTCGCGAGGAGCGCCAGCCCCGCCAGCCCCAGCCCCGGCCCGGGCACGTGCAACCCCTTGGCCTTCGCCCGCACGCTGACCTGTGCGCTGTCCCCCTCGATGCTGCGGTCGGGAGCGTAGTGGCTGTCGACGCGGAGCGGGACCGAGCCCACCTCGTTCACCCACCCGTTCCGGAACGGCGTGAACACGTCCAGGTGCACCCTCGCGGCGAGCGCATATGGCCGGGAGCAAACGATGGGGGTCGTCGTTCGTGGTTCGAACCTTCGACTGGACTGTTCCCGGTGCTCCAGGGGGCGGTGATCGAAGCCGGTCACCGCGCGATCCAGAACGTGGCACGTGCGGGTACGGGTGCGCCCGCGGCCTGGGGGCGGATTCAGCTGCCCGACCGTTGGCCTCGGGGAGCACCCGAGCCCATCGGCTGCGCCGGACGCAGACGGGAGCCGTGTTCGTTGCCGGCCCGGGTCGGGTTAGCCTGCGCCCGCGTCGGGGTTCGGGCTGGTTCGCCACGGGGCAAAGCACACCTCGGCGTTGCTTGTCGTGATCGTGTCGCCTTGCCCGTCGGCGGTTTCGCCGGTCGTGCAGTCCTCTTCGCCGCCGCTGGGCCCGGTCTCGTGGCCCCACCAGTTGTCGGTGGCGTCCACGGGCTCGTCGAGGTTCACGGCGTAGAGGCCGGTGTCCTCGTTGTTGGTGATGGTGTTGTCCCGTACCGCGTTGTCGCCGGAGCCGAACATGTCCACGCCGTCGTCGTAGTTGTCGGCGATGGTGTTGTCCTGCACCGCGTTGTCGCTGGACTCGGACAGGCGCACGCCGTCGCCGTTGTCGGTGAGGGTGTTGTTCTCCACCACGTTGCTGTCGCTGGAGTCGGACAGGCGCACGCCGTCGTCGTTGTTGGTGATGGTGTTGTGCCGCACCGCGTTGTCGCTGGACCCCGACAGGACCAAGCCGTCCAAGCCGTTGTGGGTGATGGTGTTGTCCTGCACCGCGTTGTCGCCGGAGTCGGACAGGACCAAGCCGTCCAAGCCGTTGTTGGTGATGGTGTTGTCCTGCACCGCGTTGTCGCTGGAGTCGGACAGGCGCACGCCGTCGTCGCCGTTGTCGGTGATGGTATTGTCTTGCACCGCGTTGTCGCTGGACTCGGACAGGCGCACGCCGTAGCTGTTGTCGGTGATGGCGTTGTTCTCCACCACGTAGTCGCTGGACCCCGACAGGACCACGCCGTCGCCGTTGTCGGTGATGGCGTTGTTGTGGATGGTTACGTTCTCGGCTCCATCCAGCTCCACCCCGAGATCGTGTCCTGTGATGACGTTGTCTTGGATGACAACGTGCGCGCTCGTTCCACTGATACCAATTCCCGAGGAGCCGGCCGCGATGCACCATCCTTCGATCACGTACGGGTCCTCCTGGGTGCCCTCGCCAGCCGTGACGCCGCTGCCGGGTCGATAGATGGGTTCGCCGGTGGCCGGTTCGAGGCCGAGGATGAACCCGTTGAGGCCCTGGTTCTCGGTGATCCGAATCGGCGGGTGGGGGACGCAATCCGCGGCAGATGGGTCGGGCAGGTCGTCGCTGTCCACCTGCGCGCCGAGGGTGCCCTTGGGCACGAGGGAGCAGTCCTGGCACGAGCCGCCGGGGACCTCGGGATCCTCGTATTGGTCCGTGCCAGCCGCGTCGAGCAACAACCCAACGCCGCGGTAGCCGCCGCCGTTCGTGCTAGAGCTGCCGGCGGTGTAGGTGTCGTTGCCGGCTTGATCGAGCAGGAACCCCACGCCCCCGTCGCCGCCGCCGTTCGTGCCACCGCTGCCGGCGTTGTAGGTGTCGTTGCCGGCTTGATCAAGCAGGAACCCCA
>PXUB01000019.1:0-22968 GCA_003009755.1 Thermoplasmatales archaeon SW_10_69_26 | reverse complement strand
TCGAGCAGGAACCCCACACCACCGGAGTCGCCGCCGCCGTTCGTGCCATCGCCGGTGGCGGTGTAAGTGTCGTGCCCCGCCTCGTCGAGCAGGAGCCCCACACCACCGGAGTCGCCGCCGCCGTTCGTGCCATCGCCGGTGGCGGTGTAGGTGTCGTTGCCGGCGGCATCGTGCAGGAACCCCACGCCGAGGTAGCCGCCGCCGTTCGTGCCGAAGCCGTCGGCGGTGAAGGTGCGGCTGTTGGCGGTGTAGGTGTCGTTGCCGGCTTGGTCGAGCAACAACCCCACACCGCGGTAGCCGCCGCCGTTGGCCCCGCAGGCCCGAGGGGCATCGGGGTGGCCGTAGGCCTCGTCGCCGGTGCCCAGGTCCACCAGGGCCGCCGACGCGTACACGCCCGCCTCGAGGCTGCACGCGCCGTTGGCGAGGTTGCTGCCGCCGGCGTTGTTGTGGTACACATCGCTGCCGCCGGCATCCAGTTGCAAGGCCACGTCGGTGGTGTAGGTGTTGCCGCAGGCGGCTAGATCGATGCTGAACGCGGGACCCACCTGCACCGGCTCGCAGGCCTGGGCCGTCGCGATGCCGACCTCGTCGAGGGCGTTTCGCAGGTCGTGGACGGCGTCGAGGAACTGGGTGCGCATGTCGAACACGGGGGCCAGGTCCACGCCGGCCTCGGCCAAGCGCTCCCCGGCCGGGGACGCGGCGGGCACGTCGGCCGACGCGGCGGGGGTGAGGAGCTCGGCCGGGTCGGCGTCCAGGCTACCGGGGATCGCCGTGGACTCTGCGCCTGGCCGCGTGTCAGCGTTGCTCAACTCCTCGAGGGCTCGGAGATCGGCGTCCGCGTACGCGAGCTGGATGGCGTTGTCGAGCGCGAGGAACGCGTCGACGGTGCGCGCTAGGGCGGAGCGGACCGGGTCCGCGAGCTCGTCCAGGCCTTGCAGCTCGTCGAGCTGTTGGCTTGTCGGCGTGGCATCATGGCGGTCAGCGAGCTCGAGCAGGGCCTGGCTGGGCGTGGTGTACCCGGTCAACGGGACGGGGTCGGCGGTGGCGAGGTCCAGCGTTGTGGCTTGCCACTGGCTGGCGCGTTGGGCGGTTGCGATCGCGGTGTCTAGGTCGTCGTCGGACGGGTCTGATTCGGTGGTGAGCGTCTCGGCCAGGTCGAGGTTGCGTTGTTGCTGGTCGAGCAGGGGCGCGATCTCGTCGGAGAGCTTGTCGCCCGCGAGGTTTTGCCGGTGCTCGAGGGCCAACCGCGCGGCTTGGAACGCGGCGTCGTCGTTGGGTGCGCGATCGCTGCCAGGCGTGGGCTGGTCCTCGGCCGCGGCGTGGGCGGCCTCCAGCATCGCCTGGTCGGTCAGCTCGCCGTCAACAGCTTGCAGGGTGCTGGCCAGGTCTTGGTGGGCCTGCACGGGGTCCTCGGTGGCGGTCGCGTCCGCGGGGGGGTCCTCGGTGGTGACGGAGGCTCCCACGGGCACGAACCCGGTGGTGGTGATCACGGCAACTAGCACAACGACGAGCGTCGACTGCGTTCGCATGGCCTCCCGCCTCCAAGGGCCGGAGACAGTAGCGGGGTGTTAACCTTTTCCAACAACTGCCCCTGGTTGAGACCGTCTACCGCAACCCCACCGTCTCCGCGAACCGGCTCCCGTCCGGCGTCCGGGATCGACGGATCCACCCGCCCCGCTCCCCCCTGTCCGCGCTCAATAGGTCCATCGACCGCGTGGGGCCCTTGCGCGCCTGGGTCAGCGCCAGGCCCTTCGCGTCGAAGACGTCCTCGAGCTTGCTGGCTGCGTGCCCGTGCCCGTCCTCGCGGCGCTCGACGTGGGCAACGGCGTGGGGCTCGTCCTCGTCGATCGGCCGGGCGAGCTTCGCGGAGCCCGTCGTTAGCCGCCTGCGCCCGCGTCGGGGTTCGGGCTGGTTCGCCACGGGTCGAAGCACACCTCGGCGTCGTCGGTGGTGATCGCGTCGCCGTCGCCGTCGGCGTTGGCATCGGTGCAGGCATCGGTCTCGCCGCCAGATGGGCCGTTGGCGGCGCCCCACCAGTTGTTCTCGGCGTGGACGGTGTCGCCGGCGAACACCTCGAGGCCGAAGTCGTCGTTGTCGTGGATGTTGTTCTGGTGGACCTCCACCCCGCTCGAGTCGTAGAGGTCGACGCCGTCGTCGTTGTTGTTCGTGATCGTGTTGGTCGCGATGGTGGTCCCGCTCGACCTGTAGAGAAGGACACCGTCGTCGTTGATCGTGATCGTGTTGTTCGCGATGGTGGCCCCGCTCGACTCGTAGAGGAGGACGCCGTCGAAGTTGTTGTTCGTGACCGTGTTGTTCGCGATCGTGGTGTTGTCGGTGAAGCCGAGCTGGAGTCCCGTGCTGGTGTCGGAAACGTCGACGTTCTCGACGGTGGCGTTGGTGGTGTTGGCGAGGATTACCTGGCCGGCCGGTTGCTCGACGTGCACGTCTTCTTGGTTGCGGACGTACACGAGCGGTTCCCCGTTCACCGTGTTCGAGGGTTGGATCGAGTGCTGGTAGTGGTTCGCCTCATAGCCGCCAATCCGGACCCCGTTGCTTCCGAACTCGTTGTCCCGCATCGCGACCCCGCTCGACGCGCCGAGGTCGACGCCGTCGTCGTTGTTGTTCGTGATCGTGTTGTTGGTGATGGTGGTCCCGCTCGACCTGTAGAGGTCGACGCCCCAGTCGTTGTTCGTGATCGTGTTGTTCGCGATGGTGGCCCCGCTCGACTCGTCGAGGAAGACGCCGTCGAAGTCGTTGTTCGTGATCGTGTTGTTGGTGATGGTGGTCCCGCTCGACCTGTAGGAGTAGACGCCCCAGTCGTTGTTGTTCGTGATCGTGTTGTTCGCGATGGTGGTCCCGCTCGACTCGTCGAGGACGACGCCGTCGTCGTTGTTCGTGATCGTGTTGTTCGCGATCGCGACGTTGGCGGCGTCGACCAGGTCGATGCCGACTTGCTGTTGGGTAACCACTCGTGGATTGTCGACCGCGTTCCCGTCGATGCGGTTGTCGCGAATGACGACGTGGGCCTCGGTGTGGTCGATCGCGATGCCGGCACTCTCGACGGGGCCGAAGGGCGCTTGCTCCACGATCTCGGGAGCTTGGGGTGTGATGCACCAGCCCTCGATCACGTAGGGGTCCTCGGCGGTGCCGGCGGCCGTGGGGTTGGTGACGCCGACGGCGGGGCCGAGCTGAAACATCGCGTCGTCGACGATCCGGATCGGTGGGTGCGGGAGGCAGCCGGGGTCGTCGGGTGCTAGCCCCTGCGCAGGCTGGGCCTGTCGCTGGTTGGGGTTCGGCCGCGGCACGGGAGCCTCGTCGTCCAAGCGGTCGGGGCGGTCCACGCCGTCGTGTGGGCGGTCTGCGTCCAGCGGCAGGCGATGGTTGCGTTCTCTGCGGTCCTCGGTGGGAGCGAGTGCAGGGGTTGCCGGTTCTTGTTGGGTCTTTTCGGTGCCCTGGCTGGCGCCCAGCGGGGCCATTCCCATGGTGATGGTGGTCACGGCAACGAGCACGACGACGAGCGTGGACTGCGTTCGCAGGGCCTCCCGCCTCCGAGCGCCGCAGGCAGCCACGAGGTCTTAAACCTTCTCGAACAACTGCCCTCGGTTCTGGTCGTCGACGGCAACACCCATCGTGCCGGCCAACCGGCTCCCGTCCGGCGTCGGCATCGACGGCTCCACGTACGAGACGAGCCAGCTGGCCGACGCCGCCCGGAGGGCCGCCGACCAGGCCTGCGGGACGTCAGCCGTCTAGCCCGCGTCCGGCTGACGCACAGCGTCGATCTCTCGGTCGCTGGCGCCCAAGCAGTACAGCAACCCGGCCAGGTTGTCGCGCGTGATCTGGCCGTCGGCGGTCTGCCGGAGCATCTCCTCGGCGTTGAACGCGATGCCCAGGCCCGCGTTGTCGAGCATGATCTGGTCGTTGGCGCCGTCGCCGATCGCCACGACCTGCTCGAGCGGGACGCCCTCGCGCTCGGCCAGCTCCTCGACGAGTTTGCCCTTCCGCTCGCTGTCGATGATCTCGCCTTGCACCTCGCCGGTGACCTCGCCGTCCTCGATGACGAGCTCGTTGCCGAACGCGTGGTCGAGGCCCAGCTTGTCCTGCAAGCGGTCCGTGAAGAACGTGAACCCGCCGCTGATGAGGGCGACCTTGAACCCCATCTGCTTGAGCACGCGCACCAGGTCGCTGGCGCCCGGCGTCAGCTCCATCGACCCGGCCACCTGCTCGAGCTGGTCCTCCGTCAGGCCCTCCAGCATGCCGACGCGCTCGCGCAACGCCTCCTCGAAGTCGAGCTCGCCAGCCATCGCGCGCTCGGTGAGCTGCTCGACCTCCTCGGCCGCGTCGGCCGCCTTCGCCAGCTCGTCGATGACCTCCCCCTGGATCAACGTCGAATCCATGTCGAAGACCACCAGCTGGCGCCGGGCCCGGTTGACGCCGTGGGGCTGCACGACGACGTCGACGCCGACCGCCTCGCACGTCGACCGGACGTCCTCCTGCAGGGCATCCATGTCGACGGGGCCGTGGCCGTTGGACCCGCCGACGTCCACGACGATCTCGAACGCCATGAACTCGCCCGAGGCGACCTGGTGGGTCTGGATGATCGGGACCTCGTGATCGGCGATGGTGCGCGTGATGGCGTGCATCACGCCGACCTTGTCGGCCCCGATGATCGTCATCACGCGCAGATCCCGCACCGGCGGATCCGGCTGGCTCTCGGAGACCTCGGTGTTGGCCTCCACGCCCAGCCCATCCAACCGGGTTTCCAGGACCTCGCTCATGCGCTCCAACCGCTGGCGCTCGTCGCCGCCCTCCTCGCTGTCCTCGACGAGCATCAGCAACGTCAACATCCCGCGGACCTGGCGGTGCTCCACGTGGACGATGTTGCCACGGAGAGAGGTCACCAAGCCCGAGATCTCGGCCAACAGGCCTCGACGATCGTCCGCGACCGCGTGCAGCGAGAGCAGGTGGTCGGAGGGCACCGTGCCCGCCATGCCGGCAGGGGCCTTAAACACCGTCGCCGCCGACCCTCTCCCCGACACGCCCAACCAGCCAACATCCTTAACGGGGGACGACCTAGCACGCGCTGGCGGCGCGCCTGATGGGCGCCTGGCGAGTGGGCCGATCGGGAGGCTGACCCCCTTCCCGGGCCCGTCGATGATGCCGGGGCAACGCGCCGCCATACAGGACCCCGGTGGGGACCTCGTCCCCCGGCCTCCCCCGGTACCCCCGGGCGGCCCGCCCCCAGGGTCAATCCGCAGAGTGGGCTGACACATCAGCCTCACGATGATCGCGGACGTTACAGGGGGGCGAAAAACGGGGTCCTCCTCCTCACATCGGCTCCCTCAGAGTCTCCCATCGCAGGAAGCCCACTCGATCGGAGATCGGGTCCTACGGGGGCTTCCTGCTCGGTCCGACCCTTCAGTCGCCGATGTTCGTCGGCCTCGGCGAAGGAAGGAGGTAGATGGGGCGGAGGAAATCGGTCAGTGGGCGACCGGTCGGGAGGGGGATCGTTGTCGAGAGCGGGCTGGGGCTGAGGGAAAGCGTCGTGGGCCCCTCTTTGATCGGATTCGAGATCCGGCTGCTCGCCGTCGGCCGAAGGCAGCGATGGTCACGACGCCGCCGCCACTTGACCGCCGGCGGGGTGCCGCTTGGGGTGCGTCGGAGCGATGGCCGGCGGGGCGGTGGCCTATAAGAGCAGCGACCACGGGACGATCACGTGGCACGATCCCCGTGATAGCGAGCCTCACATCGGGGCATGGCGAAGGCCGGGAACCTGGCATACGCGGGCCTCGCTGCAGGACGTGTTGCGGTGTCATGCGTGGTGGTGGAACCACACCCGCACTCGATAGAGCCGCGTTGAAGCCCCATCGCGAAGGTCGGCACCCTCGCGCTCGCCCCTGCGCTGCAGGCTGCCTTCGTGGGCCTGATGACCGCGATGTTCGACGCAGTCCCCGAGGGCGTGATCGCGCCGCTGGCGCTTCTCACGTGGGCGGTCTTGGCTGTTCGGGGCGACCGGAGATCGCCTGGTTCCCGCCCAACGCCTCGATCGGGGATCTCTCTCCGACTGGCGGCCCGCTCGAGGGGATGCTGTTGGTGCTCGTCCTTCTGGCGACCGGCGAGGCGATCCCCCTCGCGTGGGCCAGCTTCGGTGGTCACGGCCTCGATCCTATTGACCGGCAGTGACGTGGCCACCCGCAGAGTTGGGGCCAGGCCCGGTCTACGATGTGTTCCATCGTCGACGGAGGTACGATACAAGGAAGACGATGAGTCCAAGGGCGAGGACACTGAGAACCGGCAGAAGGGGGAATTCGGGTCGGGGGGTATATGGGCCCACGTCGCGAGTTACGGGTTCCCACGTCCAGAGCGCGGCAAGCCACCGAAGGATCAGGTAGCCGAGGACCCCTCCGAGCGCAAAAAGGACGGAGATCTTGAACAGGTGGTTGCTGGCCCGCGCTAGTGTCTTCCCCTTCGACGTTAGCTCGTAGTAGATCCACTTCCGGCCAGTTTCGTGGCGTTCGACGTAGCCTCCCTCATCAAGGTCCGCCAGGTGCCGGTACACGGCACTCCGGTCGACATCGAGCATTTTCGCCAGTTCTGCGCCGGTGGAACGCCGATCTCTCAATCTCGAGAGGATCAGAAGTTTCGTCTGGGCTGAACGTAGGAGGTCGGAGCCGAGGAGTTCCGTCAAATCCCCCTCGACTTCGGGTCCGAACTCGCTATCCGTTCCTTCGTCCGCCGCCACGTTATTCCTTTCCGTTCTCGTTCATACTTTAGGGCTTCGCCCACTGTGCTCGGAGCTACTCGTCGAGTTGCCGCTCAGGGCATGTCATTCAGGGTGGACCTCAGAGGGTGCAACGGACGGTCCGTGGCATAAGGGCTGCAGGCGAGATCAGAGCATAACAGCAGGCGGCCGATAGGGGCTGTTTCCTGCGAGGAGGAGAGGATGGCGATGACCTTGTCCATCTTCACCTCCGTTCCTCGATAGTTCGGCAACGTGATGTTCTCCTGCGAACCGAAGTCCAAGCGGACGTACTCGCTGTTGTTGAGTATGGCTTCAGTGCCGTTGGCCTGATAGAACGTCCGTTCGACGTTGTGCACCTCATAAAGGAGGAACAGCATCTCTTCGATGACCGAGCTCACGTTGGCCGCTTCGGGCTGATACGTCGCAGTTGTACCCTGGTCGCGTACTTCGACGCTCTCGACGCTAGGTTCCAGATCATCGGCGAACTCCTGGCGGTCGTTCTGAGACCCGATGCATCCCTGGGACAGTAGCATCAAGGAAAGGAACAGAAAAAGAGGGGGTGAACGAGCCATCTCCTTATTCACCCGACTGCGGGGACGAGGACCTGCGCTTTCTCTCCGGTGATCGGGTCACCGTCAATACCCTCGCAGGACCCGAGGAAAGAGAACACGGGGAAAGCTTGGGTCTCGGTGCTTTGAGGGCCGGGGACGTGGTATTCGATCTGCCCAGAGGTGAGCTTCAGGTTGGCGCAGTTTGGCGGTACATCCATCCTCATATTGCTACTGCTCTTGTTGACCATCGCCATCGCCTCGCCGAGGGTCCGAAGATCCTCGCTTCCTTCCTTCTCGAGGGCGGGCCATGCCTTGGTCACGCCAGCGAGGTGGGATCCGTCGCTGAAATGGACATAGAGCTTGCTTCCGCCACCCGATGCAGGGTATCCATCCACTTGACGGTCGAAACGAACCTGGAGGTTCGTCTTCAGCACCGTTTTCTCATCGGTCGTCGTATTGACCTCCACCTGCGTATTCCAGTAGTAGTCCGGGGCCGCAGTGTCGACGGCTTGCTCCGCCGGCAGCTGATCGCTCTCCGCCAGGTACTCGAGGGCGAGTTCCTTGCCCTCAGTCTCGGTCGGGAGGTCCGGTTGCTTCCCGTCGGTAATCGTGTCGAAAATGGTCTCGTCCCGGAGAAGGAAGCTATCGGGTGTCTCGTAGACGACAACTTCGTACGAGCTGACCCCATCTTCGACGTAGTAGGATCCCCGAGAAGCGTCGTAGTCGATCGATGGGACCTTTACCCCAACGTTCTCTGCGATTTGTAGGGCCTCGACGGCGGATCGTTCGTCGTCGACGTGGCTGTAAATCGCCATCCGGTTGGGAGGCTCGAAACTGCCGAGCGCCCACTCGGTGGAAGGTGACGCCTGCGCTCCGCGATCCGCGGGAAGTTGGTACTCGCTACCCTCTTCCCCCAGATCGAGCGAGGGGGGAAGCGCTACGGTCAAGAGGGCGACGGCGAGGGCGGTTACCCAAATGCCTCTCGGTGCAATCTCAATCATTATCGATACCTCCTAGCAAGAGTTCCCCCAATAGACGTAGCTCCCGTCGTTCGCCTGGCTGCCCGCAGCGGGACCCCCTTCGCTCCAGGCGTAATCATTACTGAAGGTCGCCTTTTCGCCGATGATGGTCTGGTACTCGCCTGAATTTCCAGAACACCCCCCGTCCGAGGCGAACCGGGAAGCCTTGATCTTCTCGCCTCCTCCGTCTAAGCTGCCCGTATCGAACATCGAATCGTAGAACTCTCCGCCTGTGTCAGTGTCGGCTGGAGAAGTATGCCACCCAATCAGCAAGTTCAGGTAGTCGAAACCACTATGCCATTCGGCGAGGTTCGCAAGGTTATTCTCGTCGTCGATGTAGAGACTGTGTGACGAATCGAACGTGGCCCACTCTGCGTCGGTATCACCGAGATTAAGTTCGTTTCCGTACAAGTACTCTGATTCGCCTCCCTGGGGTGTAAAAGCCTGGAAGCTCCGAATCTGATCACCGGCATCGTAGGTTCCCCCGTGCCCACAGAAATACGAAAGATCTCCCCAATCCGCGTAGGAGCTATCCCCGCCGCTCTTCCAGTGGGATTCCTTGGCGTTCATCTCACCGTATTTGTCGACCGTGTAGGTCCCTTCGGCGTTCAGTTCGTCTCTGATGTTGTTCGCGTTATCCTCGCATTCAGGTAGGTCGGAGTCCGGGTCCTGGTAGTCGTTGATGTAACTGATATAACCCTCGTACGCGCCAGCCATGCCCGTGGAGGCAATCGAGGCGGCGAGAAGGAAGGTCACGTACAGTCCGGTTTTTCCATCCATGCGTCAACCCTCCGATCGTTTGCCTGGTTTCTCGATACATGCGGGGAACGATGACAGGCAGGGATTCGCTGAGCTGGCGGTCAGCAGAAACCCAAAACCCATGTAGTCGGGTCACGACAGCTTCCATCACTGAGGCGATCGAGGAGGAGCGGGGGTTGATGGCCACGTGACCGCCGCTTTGCCTCACCTTTTTACCGGAGCCGGGGCTACTTGTCGTCAACATGTCCGACTACGATTCCCTGCTCGACCGGGCCAAGGAGGAGCTCCCGGAGCCGATCACCCAGCAGGAGCGCTTCCAGCTCCCGGATCTCAACATCCGCAAGGAGGGGAAGACCACCGTCGTGCGGAACTTTGCCGACGTGCTGGATCGCCTGAACCGCGATCCCGACGAGGTTGTGCCCCGCCTGCTGCGTGAGATGGGTGCGGCCCGGCTCGAGGGCTACGTCGAGACCTACGTGCTGTGCTCGGAGTGCGGGCGACCGGACACCCACCTCCAGAAGGAAGGCCGCACGCTGGTCCTCCAGTGCGATGCCTGCGGTGGCCACCGACCCGTCCGGGCTCGCAAGCCCACGGCCGAGACCGAGCAAGAGGCCGACGCCGTCGAGGAAGGCGAGGTCTACGAGCTCAAGATCGAGGACACCGGCCGCCAGGGCGACGGCGTCGCGCACAAGGACAAGTACACGATCTTCGTCGAGGGCGCCGGCAAGGGTCAGGTCGTCAAGGCCAAGATCAACAACATCTCCGGCACGCTCGCCTTCGGCGAGATGATCGAGGTCGTCGAAGGCTAGACCCGCAACGAGCCTCGGCGCAGCCGCGAGCCGCCGACACCAGCCCGTCCCAGGTCCGAGTCCCCACCCTCGGCCGGCACTGGTCCGTTCCCGAGCCGTTCAAGGACCGGGTGCTCTATCCCCGCGTATGGCGCGTTGCCCTCACTGCGAGGCGGAGATCGCGATGCTCGGGATCGACGAGGAGGCCAGCCAGGCATCCCTCGTCACGGTGCACATCTGTCCCTCCTGCGAGGCCGTGCTCGGCGTCAGCCAGGCCTCCGGCGAAGACGAGGCCGAGCCCGGCGTGAGCCGCTGATCGCCGGCTGGCGCCCATCTCTGCCCGGCCCCTAGCCGCCCGTGGGTCAGGCATTTATACCCTCTGCAGGTTGCGCCGCCAAGGTGTAACCCGTGGTGAAGGCCGCCGTCCTCGTGAAACAGGTCCCCAACACAGAGGAGGTCCGGATCGACGACTCGACCCGTGAGCCGGATACGAGTCGCGCCGAACGCGTGATCTCCCTCTACGACAAGAACGCGATCGAGGCCGCCGTCCAGCTCAAGGAGGACGGTGAGGTCGAGGAGATCGTGGCGATCACGCTCGGCGACGACCAGGCCGAGGAGTCGCTGCGCGAGGTGCTCGCGATGGGCGCCGACGAGGCGTTCCACATCAACGAACCCGAGCTCCTCGAGGGCGGTAAGCTTCGCAAGTGCGAGGCGCTGGCCGGCGCCGTCGAAGAGGCCGGCGACGTCGACCTGGTGTTCGCCAGCGAGGAGTCGGCCGACAGCCACACGGCCTCGACCGGGCCGATGGTGGCCGAGCTCATCGACGCCCCGCTGCTCTCCTACGTCTTCGACGTCGAGCTCACCGATGGATCCGTCGAGGTCGAACGCGAGATCGACGAGGGCATCGAGACCCTCCGCGCCCCGACGCCCGCCGTCATCACGGTCGTCGAGTCGATCAACGACCCGCGGCTCCCGTCCCTGACCGAGATCCTGCAGGCCAAGAACAAGCCCTTGACCGAGCTCTCGGCCGAGGACCTGGGCGTCGACACCGAGCCCACCGTCCGCATCGTCGAGAACAAGGCCCCCGAGGAGACCCGCAAGAAGGAGATCATGGAGGTCGACGACCCCGACGAGGCGGCCGAGTGGCTCGTCGAGAACCTCCAGTCCGAAGGGGTGATCTAGATGAGCACCGTGCTCGTCTTCGCGACCGACGAGGACCTGTTCGCCGAGCTCGTCACCGCCGGCGAGAAGATCGGCGACGAGGTCGTCGCGGCCGCGCTCGGTCCGGCCGCCGAGGACCCCGAGGTTCCCGGCGCGTCCAAGGTCTACACGGCCCAAGGCGACGGTCTCGACGAGTACCACGTCGACCCGGTCGCCACCGCGCTGTCCGAGATCGTCGACGAGGTCGGCGCCGACCGCGTCCTCGTCGGCGGCAACCGCCGCGGCAAGGAGATCGGCCCCCAGCTGGCCGCCAAGCTCGACGCCGGCTACATCGTGACCGCGCTCGAGATCCCCGAGGAGGGGACGTTCCGTCGCAAGTTCATGGGCGGCAAGACGATGGCCAACGAGGTCCCCCAGACGGACGACGTCGTGGCCACGATCGCCCCCCACAGCTTCGAGCCGGCCACCGGCGACCCGGCCCCGGTCGAGACGATCCAGGTCTCGCCCGGCAAGGGCCGCGTCGAACGCGTCAGCCTCGAGCAGCGCGACGAGGAGGGCGTCAACATCGAGGAGGCCGACGTCGTCGTCGCCTTCGGTCGCGGCGTCGAGGAGGAGGACGACATGGAGCTCGTCTTCGACACGGCCGAGTCGATGGGCGGCGTCGTCGGGTGCTCGCGCCCGATCAGCGCCGACCTGCACTGGCTCGGGGACGACCGCTGGATCGGCCTCTCCGGCAAGGTCGTCACGCCCGAGGTCTACGTGGCGGCTGGGGTCAGCGGCCAGATCCAGCACCTGGCCGGCTGCCGCGACTCCGAGCTCATCGTCGTCGTCAACACCGACGAGAACGCGCCGTTCTTCGAGCACGCGGACTACGGGCTCGTCGGCGACCTCTACGACGTGCTGCCGGCGATCACCGAGAAGCTGAGCTGAGGGCTCAGCTCCCCTCCGGCGGGCTCCCCGTCACGACCATCGAGCCCGCCGGGTCAACCTCTTCCCCACCGGGTCAGCCGATCGTTCGTCGATCGGCGGTGTGTCCTCGGGTCGATGGGAGAGATGGCCTGCCTGTGACCGCGGCTGTCGACGGCTCGGCGGCGGTCACGTGGCTTCGATCGTCGCCAACAGGGCTCGGCGCTTGTAGACGTCCGGATCGATCGTCTCGTAGGTCGTCGTCTCGATGCTCTGGACCGTCCACCCGTCCTGGAAGGTCGCTTGGATCGCCTCGCGCGGGATCGAGGGTCCATCGGCCTCCTGGCCGCTCTCGAACGCGAGCACGAACAACCGGCCCCCGTCCCGGATTGCCGACCGGACGCTCGCGGCGTACCGGTCGGGATCCTCGTGCGCGAGCACGTGGAACAGGGCCGAGTCGACCACCGTGTCGAAGCTTCGGTCCAGCGAGGCCAGCTCGTAGGCGTCCAACGTGAGGAACTCCACGTCCACACCCCGCTCGCGGGCCTTCGCTCGGGCTCGCTCGATCGCGTTGGGTGCCGAATCGATCCCGACGACCTCGTAGCCGCGTTCGGCGAGCATCAACGCGTTCTCGCCGGTGCCGCACCCGACGTCGAGGATCGAGCCCTGCAGCCGTCCGGCGTCGGCGAGGGCGACGACCGCCGGCTGTGGATCGCCGACCTCCCAGGGAGGGCGGCCCTCGTAGGCGTCCACGAAGCCGTCCGGTCCGATGCCCGGCTCGTCGCCATCCATGGTCATGGGCTACTTGCGCCCGCGCAGCAGCGCCACGCGAGCGGCCAGGCGGTCGAGGATCATGCGGGACCGCTGGGCGCGCCGCGAGCGCGTGTAGGGCACGAACACGCGGTACAGCATGATCGCGGCCACGAACAGCAGGCCACCTTGCACGATGTTGGCGTAGAAGTTGAAGCTGGCGAGCGTGACGATGCCCGCTCCGCGCAGGGTCATCACGATCCACTCCACCCATTCGATGAGCAACACGAACAGGGTCACCCCGATCGGGGCGACCAGGTCCTCGGCGGAGAGGAACACGAGCTCACGCCCGGCCTCACCGGTGGGGGGTCGGCGGAGCACGCTGAGCGCGCGGCCGCCGAACAGCATCGTCGCGAGCCCGAAGACGACGGCGATGCCGTACCCGACCGTCATGCCGACGTTCAGGACCATCCTCAGCCACCTCCGAGGATCTCCTTCAGCTCGCGGAGGACCGCGTCGTTCTCCAGCAGCAGATCCATGATGTTCACCTGGCTACCGGCGAGGATCACGAGGAACAGGTCGTCGGTCTTCAGGTCGAAGATCCCGAGGTAGCCCTTGTCGAACTTGACGAGCCCGGACGAGAAGTCGCCGAGGTCGAGGATCGTCGACGACCGGTCCAGCTGTTCGCGCAGCGTTGCGCCCAGGAGGGCCACGCTGGACTGCTGGGTTCCACCTTTGAGGTCCCAGGCGATCGGGAACCCGTCACCGTCGACGACCGCCGAGCCGAACACGCCCTTCGTGTTCGCCTCGAGGCTGCGGAGGGCCTGCGTCATCTCGGTCAGCAGGCGCTCCTGGGTGCTCTCCTCGTCGTCGTCCTCGGTCGGCAACGCGGCCGCCTCGGTCTCGAGGTCGGGTTCGAACGCCATCGGGGCCCGCTCGAAGCAGACGAGGCCAGGGCCTTATACCTTCGCAGGTGGGCCGGTCAGCCCTCGTCCTCGTCTCCGATCTCCGCCAAGTAGCCGTCCAGCGCATCCTGGACGACCTCCTTGATCTGGGCTCCGTTGATGATCTTGTTCTGATGGAGCTTCAGGTACAGCTCCATCGGGATCTTGACCTTGATCTCCTTCTGCTCGGAGAGCTGGTCTTCCAAGTCCCCTTCGGCCTCGCCCATCGTGTCATGCATGGGCACGAGACGGATAAATCAACGTGGATTCATTCACGCTTCGAAACGGGAGCGAACGGTCACCACGAGTACTCCTTCGAAAGGGCCATCGCCCGATAAAGCGTCCAGATCTCGGGGATAAGGGTCGGGTTCGTCCCCATGCCGAGAGCCAACAACAGCTTCTCTTTGATCTGCCCTCCGCCCGCCTCGACCGTCTCGGGGGCGAACCGCGCCAGCCGCTCGAAGTCTTCGTTGTCCCAGTCGAGCATGATCTCCAACCCCTCCTCGAAGGAGGGGTGCGAGATCGGGTGGTTGCGGACGCTGTTGGCGTAGCGTTCGGCGGCCGTGGGTCCCTTGCTGGACGCCTCGTCGGCCTCCTCGACCGCGTCGGCGAGCAGGCGGGCGCTGTGGATGATCGCGGCCAGGCCCCCTTTCGTCAACGGGTTCGTCAGGCCGGCGGCGTCCCCGATGAGGGCGGTGTTGCCTTTCGCGAGGAAGGAGGCGTCGAACCCGATCGGGTAGGCCTCGCGTTTGCGGATCTTGCCGTCCAGGCCCAGCCAGTCGCGGAACCGGTCGATCCGGTCGAAGTCCTTGCCGTCCTCTTCGCCGAGGATCCCGACGTTGAGGATGTCGTCCTTCGGGAACACCCAGGCGTACTCCGGCGAGAAGTCCTCGTGGGTGAAGAACTCCAGCCGGTCGCCGTCCCAGTCGGCCTGGAGGCGGACCTGCACGCCCAGCCGCGTGATGCCGGTGCCACCCAACGCCTCGCGTACGTTCGAGCCGGGGCCGTCGGCACCGACGAGCAGGTCGGTGTCGCGTCGCAGCTCGTCGACGTCCTCGGGCCGGACCTTGCGGTCCGTCTCGTAGGTGCCTCCACGGTCCTCGAAGGTCTCGGCCATCGCGGGGAACCACGAGGAACGCTCGATCGTGTAGCAGGGCTCGTTGACGAGCACCTCGACGGGACCGGGGAACCACCAGCGCGCACCCTCGAAGGCCTCCGCGCAGTAGGGCTCGGCATCGAAGGCCGTGAACAGGTCCAGCGTCTTGTCGCTGATGCCCTCCGCGCACAGCGTCGTGTAGGCGCTGGGCTCGCGCTCCAGGACGTCGATGTCGAGGCTCGGCACGCGCTCCTGCAGGGTCAACGCGGTGATCAGGCCGGCTCCGCCGCCGCCGACGATCGTCACGTCCTCGATCGTGTTCCCCGACACGCCGCCGGCACCGGGGGCCCTGCTCAAATACCTGACGCACCGCTGGCGCGCTCCTCCCGTATGAACGGCGGGGGTCGGGCACCTTCTGTCATCGGGAGAGCCTGGCTCTCGGTCGACCGTCCTCTCCCGTGGTCCTCTCTACCTCGAGGGTGTTCGACCGTTGGTGATCCCTTGACGCCATCGACCGGAATCGTGGAAGAGATCCGCCGATCCGTGAACGACGGCGCCGAACTCCGATCCGTCGACTCCACCGACGATCGCCTCGTCCTCGTGTTCGAGGGCACGACCGACACCGACCGCTACCGGCTGGACGCAGATGACACGAGGAACCTCCTGGCGGCCGGCGTGCTGGAGGAGGTGACCGAGCGACGAAGCGAAGCCAAGATGGTCGTGTGAACGCTCTGTCACGCTTGAGGGTGGCTCGCAACCATCCTCGCGCGCCTCGGACGAGGTTCTAAAAGCTTGCCCTTTCGGCCCTTCTGCCCTCTCGCCTGGGTGTTTACAGCGCCGAGACTTGCCCGCATGCGGTGGGAGTCTTGACCGCCTCCGCGACGATTCGCCGGCTCGACGAACTGCTCGACGATGGCTTCCGCGTGATCGACGTCTCCTCGACGTGGGAACACGTGACCGTCGACCTCGCTCGGGCCGAGGCCCGAGCCACGGTCGAACTCGACCGGGACGATGCCCGCGCGCTGCTCGGTTCCGAGGAACCGACCCGCAGCCGCGCCGTCGCCGCCGGGCGAGGACCCTGAGGCTGCCCGTAGCGGTCCAACCCGAACCCGGCCCCAGGCCGTCGTGGGTCGGGCTGCAAGGATAAGAAACGGGGGGACCACCAAGTACGCGAGGGGACGCCAGGGCACAACGGGGAGCAGCTGCCGTGACAACGCCGCCCGGCGGCGAGTCGCAGGCCCTTCGTGGCCTTGGCGATCCTTCGTGTCCTTCGCGGCCCCTGCTTAACGAGACAGCCCGGTCGTGGGTCCACGCAAACCTTTATCGCAACGAGCGGCCTCGCAGGAGGCAACCATGACGGACGACGGCGCCGGCACCGGGACCGCGTGGCAGCTCAGCGAGGAGCAACAGCTCATCCGTCGCACCGTGCGGGACTTCGCCGACCAGCACGTTGACCCGATCGCGGCCGAGATCGACGAGGAGGAGCGCTTCCCGCAAGAGAACGTGAAGCGGCTGGCCGACCTCGGACTCATGGGCATGCTCGTGCCCGAGGAGTACGGCGGCTCAGGCGCCGACGCGGTGTCCTACGCCGTCACGATCGAGGAGCTGTCGCGCTCGTGCGCCAGCCACGGCGTCATCGCGTCCGTGAACAACTCGCTGGTCGCCTTCCCGATCCACCGCTGGGGCACCGACCGCCAGCGCGAAGAGTTCCTGCCCAACCTCTGCAACGGAGGCCTGGGCGCCTACGCCCTCTCCGAACCCGGCGCCGGCTCCGACCCGGCGGGCATGAAGTCCACCGCCGAGAGGGACGGCGACAGCTACGTCATCAACGGCCAGAAGAACTGGATCACCAACGGCAGCCACGCGGACACGTTCATCTACTTCGCGAAGACCGACCCCGACGAGCGCCACCGCGGTATCACCGCCTTCCTCCTCGACGACGACATGGAGGGCTTCGAGAAGAGCCAACCCGAGGACAAGATGGGCATCCGCGCCGCCCACAGCGTCTCCCTCATGCTCGACGACGTCGAGGTCCCCGAGTGGCGCATCCTCGGCGAGGAGGGTCAAGGCTTCAAGATCGCCATGCAGGTCCTCAACGGCGGCCGCGTCGGCATCGGCGCCCAGGCGGTCGGCATCGCGCAGGCCTGCCTCGACGACAGCGTCGAGTACGCCGACCAGCGCGAGCAGTTCGGCCAGACGATCGGCGACTTCCAAGCCATCCAGCACAAGATCGCCGACATGGCGATGAAGACTGAGTCCGCCCGCAACCTCGTCTACAAGGCGGCCGCCGCCAAGGACGCCGGCGAGGACGTGGCCCGGATCGCCAGCATCGCCAAGCTCAACGCCAGCGAGGCCGCGATGGACAACGCCGTCGAAGCCGTCCAGATCCACGGCGGCAACGGCTACTCGACCGACTACGACGTCGAGCGCTACATGCGCGACGCCAAGATCACCGAGATCTACGAGGGCACCAGCGAGATCCAGCGCACGGTGATCGCGCGCGAAACGATGGGAAGATAGACGAAGGCCCCGGCCGGCCCGGGGTTAGACTGCCGGACGTTATCTGCGTAACTCTCGCCGCCCTCAGCAGGTCGAAAGCTAGGAGCCGAGACGAAGGAATGCCCGGAGGGCCTTTCGAGGTCGACGGCGACGACGCTTGCGGGAGCGGCGAGGGCGTTCCCGTCGGCGTCGGCCTGCTGAGGGCGGCCCGTCGGGCGGCGGCCTGAGCGGCCGATCTCATCGTCGGCCTGCATCGAAAACCCGCAGAGGGGTTTCCTGCTTCGGCCTCCTTGACCTCGACTCGCTCAGGCCGCCGCGAGATGTTACGCACATCGAGTCCGGCAGGCTAGGGTGGACCCTCAGCCCTTCAACGGGCCCACGCCGATGCAGCTCGGCCCGTGGCGCGGGACGTGGACGTGGAAGCGCTCGTCGTCGCACCCGTCGCGCGGGCACTCGTAGTTGTCCGTGCCCACTTGGAGCACGCAGACGTGGGCCTCGGCCGTCGGAGCCAGGCTGTCGGCTTCCTCGTCGGCCAGCGGTTCGACCAGCTCGCCCGGCGCGGTCATCGCGACCAGGGCAAGCGCGAGGCTCAGGGTTCCGATCCGTGCGATGCGTCCCGTCATCGGGTACAACCCCGAACGGTCGGAGCCGGGACGGCCGGGAAAAACGGACCGGTCTGCGTCGAATCCCAAGGTTCCGGGCCCCGGCGTCGCCGGCTGCCGTCTCCCGCGGCCGTCCACCCTCGACCTTTCGACCACTCCACCGGAGAGCTTGATATCCCCCACGAGAGAGCATGCGGTGTGGATGGGATGCGGGCCAGCCGAGGCCCACCGGCCGTCCCTTCACGCCGCCCGGGGACATCGCCCCCCTCGCTCCTCGCCCCCTCGCCCCTTCGGTGTTCCCGGGCACACACTCCTCCCCTCGTGACCCTCTTCGTCCCACGCAGGCGTGAGGTCTGCCCACGTCGTACCCTCAGGCTACTTGAACGGGGACCCCGTTGCCGCGGCGGTGACCACCAGCCGCCTGCCCGGGTTCCATGAACACGACCGCGAGGGCCGCCGCAAGCGCCTCGTCGACGAGGCCGGCGTCGACCCCGAGACCCTTGAGGCCCTCGACCGGGCGCCCGAGGACGCGGTGCTCGAGGAGATGTCCGAGAACGTGCTCGGGCGCCTCACGTTGCCGATCGGCGTCGCCACGAACGTCGTCGTCGACGGTGACGACGTGCTCGTCCCGATGGCAACCGAGGAATCCAGCGTCGTCGCCGCGGCCAGCCACGCCGCCAAGACCGCCCGCCCCCACGGCGGATTCCAGGCCGAGGGCGGCCGGCCCGAGATGGTCGCCCAGGTCCACCTCGTCGACGTCGACGTGGACGAGGCCCAGGCCACCGTCGAGGATCACGCCGACGAGCTCGTGGCCGGCCTGCGCGATCCCGAGGGCTCGATGGAGAAGCGCGGCGGCGGGCCCCGCGAGCTGTCCACGCACCGCCACGATCTGCCCGAGGGTGACTCGGCCCTGAGCGTCCACCTCGTCGCCGACGTCCGCGACGCGATGGGCGCCAACTACGTGAACGAGCTCGCCGAACGGCTCGCCCCGCGGCTCGAGGACCTCACCGGCGGCCGGGCGCTGTTGCGCATCCTCTCCAACCTCGCCCGTCGCCGCGTGGTCCGCGTGGAAGCCACCTTCGATCGCGAGGAGCTGGGCGGCCGCGACGTCGTCGAGGACATCGTGACGGCCAACCGTATCGCGCGCGCGGACACGTGCCGCGCAGCCACGCACAACAAGGGCGTGATGAACGGCATCACCGCCGTCATGCTGGCCACCGGCAACGACACGCGCGCCCAGGAGGCCGGCGCCCACGCGTGGGCCGCCCGCGAGGGCCGCTACCAGGCGTTGACCCGCTACGAGGTCACCGAGGAGGGCCACCTGCACGGCAGGCTCGAGGTCCCCGTCCAAGCCGGCGTCGTCGGCGGGGCGACCTCGTCGTTGCCCTCGGCGCAGGCGGCCCTAGAGCTGATGGGGGAACCGAGCGGACCCGAGCTGGCGCGGATCGCGGCCAGCGTCGGGATGGCGCAGAACGTCGCCGCTCTTCGAGCCCTCGTCGCCGAGGGCATCCAAGAGGGCCACATGCGCTTGCACGCCGCCAACCTCGCCCGTCAAGCCGGCGTCGGGTCGGACCAGATCGACGACGTCGCCGAGCGGATGGTCGAGGCCGACGATGTGTCGGCGAGCGCGGCCCGGCGCTTCGCCGAGGACCTCGAGGGATAGCGCTCAGCCGACGAGCTCGATCGGGTCCTCGATGCGTTCCACGCAGAAGGCGCAGGAGAGCTCGTAGCCGTCGCCGTTCCGGTGCACGTCGAACTCCGAGGACACCGGCTCCTCGTCGTTCGTGATGCAGCCGGGGTTCGGGCACGCGGCCAGGTTCTTCACGGTCTCGGGCGCCTCGGGCGTGCGCTTCTCCGAGACGTGGTAGTCACGGATCGTGTTGACCGTCGCGTTGGGCGCCATGACGGCCAGCTGCTGCTGGGCGTCCTCGTGCAGGTCCCGGTCCTCCACCTTGATGATGTCCTTGTGCCCCATCGCGTCCGAGGGCACGTTCATGACGACGCTCACCGTCGAGGCCGAACCGGGACGCGGGATGCCGAGCACCTGGCAGATGCCCAGCGCGGACCCGGCCGGCAGGTGGTCGATGACGGTCCCGTTGCGGATCGGAGTGACCTTGAGCTCTCTCACGATCGATCACCGAAGATCTGGTTCAGGACGGCGAGCCGGATCGGCAGCCCGTTGCGCGCCTGCTCGAAGTAGACGGCGTGGTCGGAGTCGTCGACCGCTGGATCGATGCCACCCACGCGGGGCAGCGGATGCATGACCTTGAGGCCAGCGGGGGCCTCGCGCAGCGTCTCGAGGGTCACGGTCTCCGGGCGAGCGCCGGTCCCTTCGATCCGTTCCTCCTGCACACGCGTCTGGTAGAGGATGTCGGCCTGCGGGAGCGCGTCCCCGATGGCGTCGGCGCGCTCGATGGAGGCTCCCCGGCTTCGGATCTCCTCCTCGAGGTCGGCTGGCAGATCGAGATCGCCGGTGGGCACCAGGCGCAGGTTGGCCCCGTAGATGCCCAGCGCCAGGCCCAGGCTGTGCACGGTGCGGCCGTAGCGCAGGTCTCCCGCCACGACGACGGTGGCGTCCTCGAGGCTGCCGGAGGCTTGACGGATCGTCAGCAGGTCGGTCAGCGTCTGCGTCGGATGTTCGCCGGCGCCGTCGCCGGCGTTAACGACCGGGACGTCGGCGAAGCGGGCGGCCAGGCGCGCCGATCCCTGGCGGGGATGTCGGAGCACGATGGCGTCGGCGTACCCGCTGACGACGCGAACGGTGTCGGCCAGCGACTCACCCTTGGCCATGCTCGAGGCGGAGGCCTCCGAGATGGTGATCGTGTCTCCGCCGAGCCGCTGCATGGCGGATTCGAAGGACAATCGCGTCCGGGTCGATGGTTCGTAGAACAGGGCGGCGAGCACGCGGTTCGAGGCGGTCTGCTGGGGCCCGTCGCCGTCGAGCGCCTTCTGGAAGCGCTCGGCCTCGTCCAGGATCGTATCGATGCGGTCCCGGTCGAGGTCGCGCACGCTGACCAGGCTGCGGCCACCCTCTGGGGTGTCGCCACGGCCGTCGGGGGACATGCACCAACCCAACCGCCACCCGCTTAAAGAGCTTACTTCCTTCCGGCGGCAAAGCCCTTGATGCAAGCCTCCCTGGCCCAGGCGATGCCTTCCGTCCAGGAGCGGCTGCACGCGCTCGAGACCGCGGCCGAGGACCGCGAGCTGACCCCGGTCGCGTGGTGGATCGGGACCGCCCACGTGGACGAGGTCACCCAGGCGTTGGTCGCCGACGAAGACGTGACCGTCGACACCGAAGGGGGACGCCTGGTCGCGATCGACGACCGCGAGGTCAAGGTCCTCACGGAATCGCCCGAGCGCTTCGCCCTCTGGTGCGAAGAGGGCGCCTTGGACCTCTGACTAGTCCTCGTCGCTCTCGCGAACGAAGGGGACACCGGTGCGGTCGTTCACGCCGACCTCGTGCTCGTCGGGCAGCTCGGTGGCTTCCGCGTCGTCGGGCGGGTTGCGGGCGAAGAAGAACAGATCCTCCGTCTCGCCTTCACTGCCTTCCACCGTCTTGCGGTACAGCGTGTAGGGGCCGTGCGTGTAGGCGTCCTCGTGCTCGGCCGGGGGTTCGGCCTCGTCGGCCTCTGCCCTCATGGCCTCCTCCTCGGCCGCCGGCTCAGAAGGGTTCCCCTCGTCTTCGGATAGGGAGAACTCGATCGTGTCCTCGTCGTCGTCGGCCTCGTGCTCGGCCGGGTCGTCGTCGCTGATCGCGAACTCGACTTCCTCCTCCTCGCCGGCCTCCTCCTCGAGGCTCTCCTCGATCCAGGCGTCGCGCTCCTCGCGCGCTCGCTCGCCCTCGGTGGCGGGGTCGTCTTCGTCCTCTTCGAGCCAGTCTCCGGCGTCCTCGAACAGCGGCTCGTCGTCGTCGGGGTCCTCGGCCGGCTCCTCGAAGGCTTCCTCGTCCTCGTCGGCGGGTTCGTCCTCGAGCAGATCCTCCCAGAACTCCTCGTCGTCCTCGAAGGCTTCCTCCTGCTCGGGCTCGGCTTCGGCCTCAAACACCTCGTCGTCGTCCTCGTCCTCGGCCCACTCCTCCTCGCCGGGCCAGGGCTCGGGCTCCTCGTCCTCGAGGCCCTCTTCCTCGTCGTCTTCCTCGTCCGGCCAAGCGGGAACGCCCTCCTCGGCCTGGGCGTCCTCGTCCTCTCCGGACCAGGGCTCCTCGACCTCCGGCTCGGCGCCGAGGCCGAGGTCGTCGTCGGTCGTCTGCTGCTGTTCGCCTTCGACGACCCAGTCGCCCTCGATCGAGCCTTGCGGGGGAGCCACGACGGTGAAGGGGCTCAACAGATCCATCACGGAACCGCTGTCGACGGAGGCCCGGGGATCGGCGTCGGCCTGCGAGGGTCGTCGGGAGGCCGCCTCCAGCGCCTGCTCGGCCTGCTGGCTGAGCGGATCCTCCTCGGCCGTCGTCTCCGTATCGGGGTCCGCCGGCTCGGGCTCCTCGTCGACGGTCTCGTCGCCCGTCTCCGAGGTGGCCTCCTCGGCCTCGCGCTCGTGGATCTTGGCGGCCTCCTCGCTCGCCTCGTCGCGGCTGGCCTGCTCGGCTTCCTCCTCACCCGAGGTCTCCGCCACCTCGTCGGCCGTCACGGCCTCGTGGAGCGGCTGGACGGCGTCCTCGGTCGTCTCGACGTCCGAGGACCCCTCCTCCGGGGCCTCGTCCGCCTCGCCGACCCGTGTGACGGCTTCCTCCTCGGCTTCGTCCGCCGGTGTCCCTTCGGAGCTGGGAGCTCCTTCGACCCCTTCGACCGTCTCCTCGACCCGCTCGTCGAGGGACTCCAGCAGCCGTCGCTCATCCTCGCTGAGATCCTCAGCGGACACGTCGGACCCTTCGTCGAGAGCCTGACGCACCCGATCGAGCTCCTCGCTGCCTGGCTCCGTCGGACCTTCATCATCAGCGGTCAAGACGACGACCCCATTCGACGCCTGGTACTCCCTACCTGGGTTTAAGAATTGTGCAACGCGCACAGGGGACGGAAGGCACGGCAAGGGGTGGCTGACAACGGGAAGGCGGCACCCACGAGGGGGGTGAGCGGGGCGATGGGGGCGGCGATCTCCAGATTCGGGCGGATCGGGGATCCGCCCTCTCGCGAGCATCGGTCCGTGCGGTGGCGCCGG
>PXUB01000018.1 GCA_003009755.1 Thermoplasmatales archaeon SW_10_69_26 | reverse complement strand
AATCCCTCGACTTGCCCGTCGGGCAAGCCTTCGGTCCCGCTCCGCGCCTTCGAACCTCTGAGGACGGCGAGACTTGAGCAGATAACGTCCGGCAGGCTAGCCCCTCGGCGGCAGTCTAGGCAGGGCCCGGCCCTGCCCTCTCTTCTATGCCTCTTCTACCCGTTCTCGATGGCCAGGACAGCGACGGATCGCCCCGGGATGTCCTCGTCGAGGTGGGACTCGAGCCTCGCCGGACGGTAGGTCTCGACCCGCTCGGTCCGGCGCTCGGCCAGATCGATCGTCTCGAGGATCCGTTCGCGGTCAAGCATCCGCGACGGCCTGCCTAGCGCCGGTGGAAGGGCCGGAGGCGCTCGTACTCGTTGACGGCAGCGATCGCGATCGCGTACAGGTCGTCGATGTCGTCCACGCAGACGGGCTCGGCCTCGGCGAGGACCCGTTGGCGAACGTGCACGGGGAGCTGTCGGAACACGGAGACGTCCAGGCCCGCGTTCGGTTCCCCCGACGAGAAGCGGTGGTAGGTCAGCTCGTCGTCCAGCGCCACCTCCGCTCCTCGATCGACGACGACGGCGACGTCGACGTCTCGGGCACGGTGGGGGTCGTCCAGCGAACGACCGAACCGGAGGACGGCGACCACGTGCTCGTCCTCGCTGGCCGTGGCCAACAGCTCATCCAGCGCGGCCCGCACGTCCTCGTCCACGCGGGGAGAACAACCACCGACAGGGGGAAAGGTTACCGAGACCAGGCCCAGCGGAGCCTCCGGCGGCTCACGACCGCTCTGTGATCTCCCCGAGCAGCTCGGTCTGGCGGTGCTCGAGGCGTTCCTCGCCTCGTCCGTGTCGGTTCGATCGGGCGCCGTCTCACCACGGTCGGTAGAACGTGGTCGCGGTCAGCCGGTACTCGGTCTCGAGCGCCGTGTCGCCGTGCACGCGCAGACGGACGTGGTCGAGCCCGGTCAGGTCGGTTCGCGACAGGCGCATGTACTCCTCGGTCCCGTTGGTGGCGCTTTGGTCCACGACGCCGCCGGAGGCGTTCACGGCGTAGAGGTCCAGATCCTCTGCGTCGGCCTGCTTGCCGACGGGCTCCAGGCTCGCCGAGAGACTGCTGGCGCCCTCGTGGATGGTCACGTTGTACGTGTCCGTGTTTGCGCCCGCGACGGGCTCCCGGTGGCTGGCGGTGCCGACGGTGATCGCATCCTGGACCTGGAAGCGATCCTTGACGGCGATCGGCAGGGTGGCCCGCTGGTCGCCGGCCGGGTCGGCCAGGACGAGCGTGTGCCGGCCGGGGGACGGTTGGATGGTCACCTGGGTGCCCTCGGCGACCACGCGGCCGTCGAGGCGCCACTCGACCGGCGTTTGGCTGGTGTAGGTGATCTCCGGCTCGGCTCCGAACCGGGGATGGTCGGCGGGGACGGAGACGATGCGGTCGAGGTCCTCGAGCGGTTGACGGGCGCCGTGGGGCCACTCGAGGTAGCCATAGCGGGGCTGGCCTTGCTCTTGGGGGACCTCGACGCTGAGGTCGCCGTCGACGTGGTCGATCTCGGCCTTGCCGACCTCCTCCAGGGTCAGGTGGACGTCGATCCGGTCGTCCTGGTGGGCCCTCCAGGCGGGGACCTCGATCGCGAGCTCGGAGGGCCCCAGCCCGTCGTGGACCTGCAGGCGCACGGTGAACGGGGCCAGGCGGGCGCCCTCGGTCGCGTTGATCTGCGCCAGCGTGGTCGCATCCCCGTCCTCGCGGGGGCCGATCTGGAACGAGGCGACCCCGTCGGGGACCGGGGCGAGCTCGACGTCCTCCACGGCGAGCACGCCGGACAGGCGGGTCTCCCCCCAGGCGACCAACCGCAAGGTGTGCTCGGCCGGTCGCTCGTCCACGGTGCCGGGTCCCGCAGCGGACGGGGACGGCTGGGGCGGCTCCTCGTCGGCCGTCTGCGCGAGGCCCGGTGCCTCCAGGCAGCCGGCTGTGAGGGCCAAGACGGCGACGAGGGCGAACCCGAGCAGCGAGACCCGACCCTGAGCCATCGGGCCATGTGGTGGACTAGCAGGGATTTGGGTGTGTGGGTGTCACCCAGGGTTGGATCCAGCCGACAGGGGGCAGACTTCACAGGGGAAGAAGGGACGCCAAGGGAGGGCGGGGATCCTCGGGCCCTGACGAGAGGGCCTGCTTACAACCGGTCGCGGATGCCCTGCAACAGCTCCACTTGGCGGTCGAGCTGGTCGAGCTTCTCGAGCTGGTCGAGCTTGTCGTTGCTCTCCTTGAGGATCTCGTTGTTGTCGTGGAGGGCCTGGTTGTTGTCCTGGAGGAGCTCGTTGTTGTCCTGCAGCACCTCGTTGTTGTCGTGGAGGACCTAGTTGTTGTCCTGCAGCACCTCGTTGTTGTCCTCGACCGTCTGGCGGACCGCGTTGACCTGGTTCCGTCCGGCCCCGTAGTAGGCGACGCCGATCGTGACGGCGACACCTGCGAGGGTCCCAACCGTGACGAGGATCTCGCCGATGTCGTTCCACCAGCCGAGCACCTCGCCGACGACGCCGAGGATGGCCATCCCGAAGAAGAACGCGGCCATGATCCACGACAGGCGGATCAACTGGTCCTCGGTCAGGCCGAACGGGATGGCGGACTCCTCGGGCATGGATCGCGATGGTCGTCGAGGGGCCTTGAACCTTTGCCGGCTCGGACGCCGATCTCGACCACCGGAAGACGAGCTAAGTGGATGAGGAGGATAGAGAGGAGAAGAAGACGGAGGAGAAGGGGGGCTAAGGCCCCCTAGCCGGCCCAGGCCAGGTGCCAAGCTACCGGGTGCGGCTGCCGGGACCGGCGCCCGGGTGGCCGGTGCCGCCCTCGCCCGTTCCCGTCCCGCCGGTGCCTGTGGTGCCGCCCTCGCCGGCTTCGCCCTCGCGGCCCTCGATGTACTCCTTGAAGTTCTCGAGATCGCCCTCCACGCGGTTCTCGACGAGACCGAGCCAGCTGGCGATGTCCTCGAGGGTGTCCTCGGGTTCGACCTCCATCGTGAGGTTGACCTCGGTCTCGTTCTGGTCGACCTCGCGGAACTTGACCGTGCCGTGGTTGGGCGAGCCGGAGGTGGACCGCCAGGCGACCTTCTCCTCGGGTTCCTCGGCGACGACCTCGGCGTCCCACTCCTTGTCCTTGCCGGCGATCGTGCCGACCCAGTGCAGCCGGCCTTCGCCGGTCCTGCGGACCTCCTCGATGCCGGACATGAAGCGGGGGAACTCCTCGAAGTTCGTCCACTGCTCGTAGGCTTCGTGCACGGGCACCCGGACACGGATCGACTCCTCGATGTGTTCGGTCATACGATACCTGAGTAACAGAGCCCGCCTCAAGGGGAATCCGCCAACTTTGTCCTAGGACGAAGCCGAGGGTGCAAGCGTCGATCGCTGAGGCCGCCCCTCAGGGCCGGATCCCGCCTCCAGCGCGATCCCTGCCAGGTCGACCTTTTCGAAGGCCGCATCCGAGCTATGCCGCCCGCGCTCGCACGGTCCCAGCCGATGGACTCCTCGGGGCGGCCTGGGTCGGGTCAGCGGTCACGACCCACTCCCGAGGATCGCGGCGCCGATCGCGAGACCGACGAGCGCGATGACGGGGGCATCCCGGACCAGGTGACCGACGAGGTTGGCGGAGGGGTCGACGTGGTCCCAGTGCATCGTCATCCGGTCCCTGTAGTCGCGGATGTGGATGCCCTTGTCGTTGGGGAGCCGTCGACGATAGTCCTTGCACTGGCCCTTGTTGGCCCCGATGGACTCGTAGTAGCCCTGGTTGATCAACTGCCGGCCCGTCTGGTAGGGGATCGGCATCTCCTCGTGGGCGTCGAGGTTGAGGACCCGTCGCTCGTACGGGGTGAGGTTCATCGTTCGTTCGTCACCTCGGCCCTCGCCCAGAACTAGCTGGCGACGAGGAACCGGCGTAGCTCCAACATGCGAACATCGTCCGCCAGCACCTTCGTCCGAACCTCGTTGCGTCGTC
>PXUB01000017.1 GCA_003009755.1 Thermoplasmatales archaeon SW_10_69_26 | reverse complement strand
CAGGCCGGGTGGGTTTCCCATGAGCGGGGGTAGCGGTGTCAGGGGTTAGGCCGGCTGTGGCGAACGGTTCGGGCGGTAATGACACTCCTCAATCGCCCAAAGAAAAATCCTCGGCAACAAAGAAACCCCCCTCGGGAGCGACGCAGGCCCCAGCGACCCTGATCTTGGCCGCTGTTGGATCTTCGCGCAGGGCTAACTCTGCCTGACGGGCAACGACGAAGGGCTCAATCGACCCCAGCGCGGACAACCAAGGCCTGAGTAGGGAGAACGAGGCCGCGTCCCCCCATCGCCGACCACGGACGCTGTAGACCTCCACGCAGAACGATCTCTCGACGGGCGACGGCGCAGTCGCGCGGGGCGGGCGATGACGAAGGGATGTTCGAGGACGTGAAGCGACCTTCACGACACGGTTCTTACGTATGCGGGAGGACCTCGTGGGTGAAGCGGACGAGGCCGGGCGTGTGCGGGTTCGGCACCTCGGCAACACCTCGACCTCGCAGGGATCCTCCACTCCCTCTTCCCCGTCCTCGTCCGCCGTTCCCCTTTCTCTACGACGACGGAACGGCCACCCCGTCCGTGCCACTTTCCCCTTCCGCGGCCGTCGGCCTCCACGCCTGCCGGGGCTTTTTGTCGACCGCGACAGCGCCAGCGGCGACGAGGTGGCAGACCGGGCTCAGCCCTCGTCCTCGCCTTGTTCGTCCTCGTCGGAGCGGACGACGAGCACGGGGGATTCGGCGTGGCGGATCACCTTCTCGGTGACCGAGCCGAGCAGCAGGTGCTCGAGCCCGGAGCGGCCGTGCGTGCCCATGACGATCAGGTCGTGGTCCTCGGCGGTGGAGAGGATCTCGTCGGCCGGGTGGCCCTCGCGGACGAGCACGCTGCACGCGAGCCCGTGGTCCTCGCAGGCTGTCTCGACCTCGTCGAGCGCCGCCTCGGACTCCTGGGCGAGCATGTCCTTGATCGCATCCCACTCCAGCTCGCCGGGGAAGGCCGCGTACGCGCTGTTGTCCATCACGTAGAGGCCGGTGACCTCTGAATCCATGAGGCGGGCCATCTCGATGCCGGTCTCGAGCGCGACCTGGCTGGTGTGGCTCCCGTCGGTCGGGATCAGGACACGGTCGAACTGTCGCTGGCTGAGGTCGGTGTCGATGTCGTTCATCGTCGATCCTCCCTGGCTTGGATCCGTCGGTCCTCGATGCCCTCGCGAAGCCCGTTCCGGTCGTCGACCACCACGATCTCGCCGCCCTCCTCGACGGTCGGCGAGGGGTCGGCCTCGAGCGCGAACGAGCAGGCCATCGCGAGGATCTCCTCGGCGTCGATCTCGGGCCACTCGCGGGCGACGAACGCAGCTTCGTCGAAGGGATCGGGCTCGTGGAACATCGCGTTGTCGCTCCCCAAGCCGACGTCGATCCCGGCCTCGACCATCGCGGTCAGCGGCGGCCGGCGGTCGAAGAGGGCGTTGCAGCGGGGGCAGGCGGCCACGGGGACGCCGGCGTCGGCGATCCGGGCGAGCTCGTCCTCCGTGCACTCGGTGGCGTGCACGATCAGATCGGGATCGAGCGAGAGCGCGGCGTCCACGTCCTCCTGGCGGGCCTCGCTAAGGTGCAACGCCAGCCGCTTGCCGTGGTCGTCGGCCCATCGAGCCTGGGCCCGCGACAGCTCCAGCGGTTGATCCTCGAGCCCGCTGACGCCGATCCCGTCGACGAGGTCGACGAGCAGGTCCTTCTCCTCGTCCCAGACCTCGGCGCGGCTGGGTCGGCCGAGCACGGTGACCTCGACCGGCAGCGGTTCGGCGGCTTCGCGCAGCGCCCGGGCCCCGCGGGGGCCGCCCTCGCGGAAGTCGAGCACGCGCCGGACGCCGGCCCGGTGGGCCTCCTCGAGCGCCTCGCGCATGCCCTCGACGAGCTGACGGGTCGGCGTGCTGCGGAGCAGCCGGTGCTTGAGGCCGTCGGGCGGGGCCACGGCCTCCTCGACGCTGAGGCCCTCGGCGTCGATCTTCTCTCGGGCCCGCCGGTCGGCTAGGTGGGTGTGGGCGTTCGTGGGCGCCGGCGCCACCACGCCGGGGAGATCGGGGTCCTCCTCGGGCTGGCCTTCCCTCACGCGATGGACCCGGCCCTCGGGACCGACGAGCACCGACCCAGGGGTGAGGCCCTCGGGCGTGAGGATGCGCGTTCCCGCCCAGCGCATGGCTGGACGAGCAGCGAGCGGGTCCTTAAGCTTGGGCGCGAACCACCCGCGAGGTGGCGGACGTTTCGAGACGCGTGCCAAAGCCCCGTTAAGGTCCCTCGTGCACCGTGTAGCTGGGTCCGGTCCCACGCCCACGCCCCATCGCGTCCCGACCGGGACCGGTCCCGCCTCCCCTCGGCCGCCGGGCACGTGACCCGGTCCCCGCCCTGCCCTCGCCCGGCGGCCCCCGCTCACCCCTCCTCGTCGGTCCGGGGGCTACAAGACGAGGGGGCCGTATGTTCCGAGCACCCATGGCTTGGCTGGAGAACCTCGCGACCGCCGGCTTGACGGTCGTCGCCCTCGGCCTCACCGTGATCGCCGTCCGGGCCTGGTTGCATCGCCGGTCGCGCAAGGTCGGCCTGCTGGCCCTCGGGTTCGGCCTGTTCCTGGTCAAGGGTGTGATGCTGTCGGTCGGCCTGTTCTGGGCCGGCGACTGGACGGCGTTGCTGACGCCGAGCCTCGTGATCGATCTGGGGATCTTGGGCGTGTTCTACGGCGCCGTGCTGTCTTAGGAGGCGATCGTCTGCGCGAACGGGATCTGTTGACGTCGCCCGCGTGGGCGACCGGCATTGTCTTCCTCGCTCGCCGGGAGAAGGAGCCCCTGGACCTCGAGACGCGGCGGGAGATCTACGAGTGCGTCGAGGCGTACCCGGGCCTGCACCTGAGCGAGATCGCACGCCGTGTGGACATGGAGACCAACCACGCCAAGTACCACCTGGAGGTGCTCGAGCGCCACGGGTTGGTCGCGAGCGAGAAGGAGGAGGGCTACTGGCGGTTCTTCCCCCGCGAGGAGTCCGAGCTGGGACCCAAGGAGGTGCTCTCGCCGGAGGAGAAGGAGATCGTCTCCCTGCTCCGGAAAGAGGTGCCCCTCCACACGACGTTGGTCCTTCTGGACGAGGGCCAGGCCCAGGCCGGCGAGCTGGCCGAGGCGGTCGGCGTGGCGGCGTCCACGATGTCCTACCACACCTCGCAGATGCAGGAGGTCGGCCTCGTCGAGGCCGACAAGCAGGGCCGCTCGCGCATCTACCGGGTGAGGGACCCCGAGCGCGTGGCCGAGCTGTTGATCCGCTTCGAGCCGCCGGACGAGCTCGTGCAGGGCTTCCTGGACGCGTGGGACGAGCTGGAGTTCCCCTAGACCCCCTTTTTTGGCTCCTCTGTCACTCCTCAGCGGTTCTCCGTGGCTTCGTGCCGGTGTGAGGGCTCTGCGGGCTCCCCCTCGTCTGCCCTGTCCCCCTCAACTACTTGCCCGCGGCCCCCTGTCCCTCGTTGATGGCCACCTACGAGATCGCGACCGAGCACGTCGAAGAGCACGTCATGCGGACCCAGACGCCCAGCGGGCACACCGTCGAGATGGACTCCAGCCCGGACCCGGGCGGCGAGGGCGCGACGCCGGTCGAGATGCTTCTGGCCTCGGCAGGGGCGTGCTCGCTGATCGACGTGGTGAACATCCTCGAGAAGAAGCAGGCCGACTTCGAGGATCTGCGCGTGGAGATCACGGCCGAGCGGCGAGGGGAGAACCCGCGCCGGTTCACGGAGATCGACCTCACCTACACGGTCGAGGGCGACGTGGACGACGAGGCCCTGGAGCAGGCCTGCGAGCTCAGCGTCGAGAAGTACTGCAGCGTGCTGGACACGATCCGCAGCTCGCCCGACGTGAGCTGGCAGGCCCGCGTGGCGTGAGCCTCACCGCGTCCCGATCGTGTAGGTGAGGCTGGCGGTGGCGGTCTCGAGGTCCCCAAGCGGGGCCGCGGGCCGCGAGTCGGCCTGCGTCGCCAGCGTGACGACGTGCTCGCCGGCGAGGTTGAACCCGCCGACGCCGCCGTCGACGTCGTAGGGCAGCTGGACGTGGCCGATGGGGCCGGCGACGTCGGCCTGGACGCTGGAGACGGGCGCGCCGGTGTCGGCGTGCGTGACGTTGATCCAGACCGGCGAGGGGATCGGTGCGCCGTTGTCGCGCTGGGCGAGCACGGAGAGCGTCGGTCGCTCGTGGACGCCCTTCGTGTCGTTGCCCGTGAGGTGGGCCTCGAGCTGGAGGGCGTCGTCGACGGCGACGGTGGCTTGCGCGGTGCTGGTGGCGCCCTGGGCGTCGTCGACGGTCAGATCGACGGCGTGCTCGCCGACGGGCAGCTGGGCGAAGGCCTCGGGCCCGATCTGGGTGGCGGTGGCGAACGAGCCCGGCGCCGTCCAGCCGTAGGCTGCGTCCTCGATCGGGCGGTCCTCGGGGTCCTGGGCCTGGGCCGAGAGCTCGAGCAGCGCCCCGTGTTGGGAGGTGGCGTTCACGAGGCGGTCGGCGAACCCGATGGTGGGCGGCTGGTTGGCCACGACGGTGACGGTCTGGGTGGCGATCGTGCGTTGGCCCTCGTCGTCCTCGGCGACGTAGACAACCTCGCGGATGCCCGGCTCGTCGTAGGTGATCTCGGCGAGGTAGCGGTCGTCGATCGGGCGGGCGTCGATCGCCGGCTCGTCGACGCCTCGAGGGTGGATCCGGACGTCGGTGACGTTGCCGTCGGCGTCGGCGGCTCGGGTGGACAGGCGCAGCGGTTCGCCGACGATGGCGGTGGTGGTCGCCGTGCCGGTGTTCGTCTCGACCGGGTCCCCGACGGTCAGCGACGGCGCCGGGTAGTCGGAGATCGTCACGTTCAGCGAGCGCTCGATCACGTCCCCGGTGTCGGTCTGGCCGGCGACCTGGATGGCGAGCTCGTGCTTGGCGTCCTCGAGGCTGTCGGGGGTGGTGACGACGAGCGCCAGGTCCTCGGTTTGCCCGCCCTCGATCAGGGTCTGGGCGGGCTGGATGCTGGCCTCGAGCGGGTCGGGGACGTCGGTGACCGCGGCGTCCACGCAAGCGTAGGTCGAGGCGTCGTTGGTGACGGAGACGTCGATCGGCGTCGAGGCGCCCAGCGGGACCTCGGGACGTTCGGGGGTCGCCAGAGACAACTGGTCGGCGGGGCGCTCGGTGACGTTCACCGTGAGGGTGTGGGTGGCTTCGCCGCCGCCGGGCCCCCAGGCGCGCAGGCCGACGTCGACGGTGTCGGGGACCTCGCACGTGGCCGGGACCGCGATCTCGGTCGTCACGGTCTCGGACTGGCCGGGCGCCAGCCGGAGCTGGTCGCTGGCGGGCTCGACGGTCACCTCGGAGGTGTCCTCGGCCTCCAGGCGGAGGTCGGCGATGTCGTCGCCGGTGTTCGTCACCGTGAGGGCCGCCGTGTCCGTCTGGCCGGGCCTGATATCGACCGCGTCGGGGGCCGAGAGGGCCAGCTTTTCCTCCGGCGGGGTCTCGACGGTGAGCCCGAGCTGGGCCTTGCCGTGGCCGCCGCCCTCGTCCTGGGCGCACAGCGTGAGCGTGGTCGCGCCCGTGGTCGCCGTCCAGTTGGCCGCGACGGCGAGGCTCGGGTTGGGGAGCTCGAGGGGTGCGAGCTCGCGCGTGATCTCCTGCACGTCGACGCCGTGGGGCGTGTCGGTGGGCGAGACCGTGGCGGCGTCGTACCGGTAGGCGGCTTGCGCGAGATCGAGGGGGATCGAGGCGCTTTCGCCGCGCGTGAGGGTCAGGGTGTCGACGTCCGCGTCGAGGTACAGCGAGGCGGGGACGTCGCCGGGCTGGGGGTGGTCGACGCAGGGACCGGTGGGCCCGGAGAGGATGCCCAGGTGGTCGGCGGCCTCGACGACGACGGCGTGCTGGCGGAAGACGTGGTCGTCGTCGGTGTAGAAGGCCTCGGGGATCGTCGTCCCGCGGGGGACCTGGGCGTCGGCGATCTGTTGCTGGACGCCGTCGGTGTCGATCGCGGTCAGGTCGCCGACGGTGGCGAGGCCGTTCACGGCGAGGCCGGCCACGTAGGTGTTCAGGTAGGTGCCATCCTCGGCCTGCCAGCTGGCGAGGAACTGGCCGGCGGCGTCCGTGTCGACGGCGTCGAGCGCCTCGAGCACGGACAGGGCGCGCAGGGCGACCGAGGTGTGCTTGACGGCGGTGGCGTCCTCGGCGGACTTCGAGCTGATCTCCCCGCCCTCGCCCTGGTGGTCGGCCAACCAGTCGACGGCGGCCGATCGGTTGATGCGGTCGAGCTCGTCCACGGCGTCGAGGGCGCGGATGGCGAGGTCGGTGGCGCGGATCGAGGGATCGGTGTAGCTGCTCTCGGTGTGGCGGAACCCGCCCTCGTCGGTCTGGTGGTCCCCGATGTAGGAGGCGGCCGCGTCCTCGTCGATGGCCTCGGCCTGATCCACGCGGGTGAGGGCCAGCAGCGCGTGGGCGGTGTGGTCCATGCGCGGGCTGTAATCCCAGTCGAGCTCGGTGATGCCGCCACCGGGGCGCTGGAGGTCACCGAGGGTGTCGGCCATGCCGTCACCGGCGGCCAGGTCCAGCCGGTCGAGGGCGTCGAGGCCGCGCGTGGCGTACCCGGTGTCGGACAGCGAGCCGACGTAGCCGGGCCACCAGCCGAAGCCGCCCGTGCCGGGGTGTTGGACGGACACGAGGTAGTCGACGGCGGCTTGCTGGTCGGCGCGGTCGAGCGCCTCGAGGCTGTCGAGAGCACCCAGCGCGAGGCTCGTCGTCAGCGAGTAGTGGGTGACGGGCGGTTGGAAGGGCTCGAAGGGGCTCGGTTGGCCGGGGGTCTCGGGCGTGTCGGGGGCCTGCGCCGGCAGCGGGGACTCCTTGTAGGAGCGGAAGGCGCCCTCGTAGTAGCCGTCGGTGACCTGGCGGTTGGCCAGCCAGTCGGCGTGGTCGACCAGGGAGACGCTGGCCTGGTCGAGGGCGTCGAGGGTGTCGAGCAGTTGGACGGCGCGGGAGGTGCTGTAGGTGGTGACCTCTTCCCCGATGTCGGCGCAGTGCACGGTGCCGCACTTGATCGGGCCGTTGCTCGCGGCGAAGCCGCCGGTGGCGGCCTCGAGCGAGAGGACGAAGTCGACGGCCGCGCGCCGGGTCTCGTCGTCGAGCGCGTCGAGGGTGAGCAGCGTGCGGACGGCGAACCAGGTGCCGGTCATCGTGGACCGGTCGGGGTTGTACATGCTGGTCGGCCAACCGCCGTCGTCGTTCTGGTGGTCCTCGAGGAAGGACAGCACCTCGCTCCGGGTCGTCTCGTTGAGCGCGTCGGCGGCCTGGAGGCCCACGACGGCGTCGTAGGTTGCCCCCATGAAGGATGGCAGGTTACTTCCGGTGGCACCGACACGCGGCGCGAACCCGCCGTCGTCTTTTTGGCCGTCGTCGTTCTGGCGGGCGTCCAGGAACTCGATGGCCCGGTCCTCGTAGACGTCGGCAGAGGTCTGTTGGGCGAACACGAGCGCGTAGGCCGTGGCATCGGTCCAGGGGCCCAGGCTGTCGCCCTGGAACCGGAGGAAGCCGCCGTTGGCGTTCTGCAGCCGGCGGACCGACCAGGCGGGATGCTCCTCGTCGACGCGGTCGCTGGCGCCGCGGTCCTCGAGGGTCTCGAGGATCACGTAGCTGTCCGTCGGGTAGACGACCTGGTTGGGGATCTCGGTGAACAGGCCGACCTCGTCCCAGCGGGCGCCGGTCATCCAACCGGCGGCCGCCGAGCCCTCGAAGGTCGGGTCCTCCTCGGTCGTCGTGGAACTGGCGGCGACCTGCAGGGGGACCATGGACGTGACTAGGCAGACGGCCAGCAGCGCGAGGAGGCCTCGCCGCATCGTTGCAGCCTACCCTGCCCGGGCTTGTCAAGGTACCGCCACTGTGGGAAGAGACGAACGGCTCAGGCTGGTTCGCTGTCGGGGTCGAGGAGGGTGACGAGGCCGACGCCGGCGAAGACCAGGGCGCCGGCGACGAACGTGCGGGCGTGCACGGGTTCACCCAGCAGCCACCAGGCGAGGGCGACGCCGGCGATCGGTTGCAGGTAGATGAAGGCGGCCACCGTGCTCGAGGCGACCCGTTCCAGCGCCCAGAGGTTGAGCGCGTACACGGAGACGGTCGGACCGATCACGATGTAGGTCAGGATGATCGCCGAGCGGCCGGAGACGAGGAAGGCGCCGGCGCCGGCCTGGAAAAGGCCCAGGGGGACGAGCATGAAGGCGCCGAAGAGGAAGATCCAGGCGATCGCGGTGAGCGGCTCGATACGGGTCAGGATCGGCCGGCTGATGACCAGGTAGATCGAGTAGGCCAGCGTGTTGACGAGGATGAGCAGGTTCCCCAGCAAGGTGGAATCGCCGAGGGAGAACCGGCGGGGATCCAGCAGCACGGCGACGCCGGCCAAGGCGACGAGGATGCCGGCGGCCCGCGGTATCGCGAAGAACTCCTGCCCGGCGATCAACGCGATCGCGTAGGTGAAGACCGGGATCATCGTCATCAGCAGCGTCGCGTTGACGGCGGTCGAGAGGTCCAGGCCCCAGACGAACAGGACCATGTTCAGGGTGACCCCGAACACGGCGTAGAGGGCCAGGCGGCCGAGGTCGGAGACGCTGGGGATCTGGGAAGCGTGGACGAGGCGTTCGAGGGCGAACAGCAGGCCTGCGCCGGCGGCGACGCGGATGGCGACGAACACCGTCGGGTGCAGCTCCTCGAGCCCGAACTTCATCGCGACGGGGAGCGTGGCGAAGAGGAGCTGGACGGTGACGAGAGCCGAGTAGGCGGCCGCCTGCTCGCGGTCCACGCCGACCCAAGGCTCCGAAGACAAATACGCTCGGCCCTACGCGTCCTCGCTGTCCTCGGCTTCCATGGCCTTGTGCAGGGCGTAGGCGGTGGCCAGGACCATGAGCGCGAAGATGGCGAGCAGGCCGAGAGCGACCTGCATCCGTCCCGCGTAGAAGAACAGGGCCGCGGGCAGCCCGATGACGAGCAGGAAGACGCCGGCCGCGACCATGACGGTGCGGGGGCTGGTCGCCGGCAGGCTCTCGTCGGTATCGTTCACGGCTCCACCTCGGGGACGGCGGCGGGGCTCCCGGCGGAGACCGAGAGGGGGCCGCGGGAAGGAGGGGGCCGGGTCAACGGCACGCGGGCGGAGGAGGGGCCGCGAAGGACACGAAGGATCGCCAAGGCCACGAAGGGCCTGTGACTCGCCGCCGGGCGGCGTTGTCACGGCAGCTGCTCGCCTTTGTGCCCTGGTGTCCCTTCGCGTACTTGGTGGTCCCCCCCCGTTTTTTATCCTTACAGCGCGAGGGGTCGTCGGTCTGGAGCCGTTGGAGGGGAAGGGAAAGGACGGAGGGGTGACCCATGACAGCCGGTGCCGAAAGGTCCGTAGGATTAAGCGTGGAGGCTTGGGAGGCTGGGCTGCGGAGCGCTCTCGGTCCGTGCCGGGCCACGCCCTCCACGTCCAGGCAGGATAGCATCTTGTATATAGTCTTCCTATCCCTCTCCGTAGCTTAGGGTCGAAGTAAGACGAGCGGTGGTCTCCCCGGCGTCACCTTGAAGGCCGAGCAGGCCCCTCGGGGCGGGTGGACTAGCCCCGCCGAGGGCGGAGGGTTCCCATGCTTCGCAAAGCCATCCCGATGATCATCCCGGAGGACCTCGAGGAGTCGATCGAGTTCTACCGCGACGTGCTCGGTTTCGTCGTCGCCGGTCGCGACGAGGGCGTCGTCGAGCTGCGCTCCGGTCAGCTCACCGTCTGGTTGCACGGCGAGGACGCGATCGAGGACGAAGACTACCGGGAGGAGGTCAAGTCCTACAAGCGAGGCGTGGGCCAGAACGTCTGCTTCGAGGTCGACGACGTGGACAAGTACTACGAGCGCGTCGTCGAGAAGGGCGGGGCCCCCGTCGAGCAGGAACCGGAGGACAAGCCGTGGGGCATCCGGCGCTTCACGGTGCGCGACCCCGACGGTTTCCACCTGCAGTTCTTCAGCTTCGTTTAGTGCGGCGCGTCGGCCGCCGAGCTTCGGCTCGCTGGACCCAGTCTACCGCCTCCAGCGGTCGGTCCGTCCGGGCGCGCAGCGGAGGGCGGGCGTGGCCATCGCGGGTCCGCGATCGCCGTCGGTCGCCGTCGGTGCGGGTCGGGGACGCGTGCCCGTTGTGGCGAGGGATGGGCCGCTCGCGCTCGTGGGCGATATAGGCGTCCATGGCGGCCGCCCAGGCGTCGAGATCGCGCTCGATGCGGTCGAGCTCGCGGCTGCGGACGTCGGTCGGGCGCATCCGCGAGAGCAACCGGGTGTAGGTTTGCCGCCGGTGGAGGCTGCCGCGGGCCTCGCGTTGGAGGCTCTCGATCCGGTGGCGGGTCCACTCGCCTTCGAGCAGCGTCCACGCCCGGAGGGCGTCGAGGAACCCGGTGGCGACGTCGCCGTGGGTCTCGCGGTCGTCGGCGAGGGCCCGGCTCCACCGCGACCGTCGGTTCGCCAGCTCGGTGCGGACCGCCCAGGGGAGCTGGCTCACCTGGCGGGCCGGGATCTGGAGGAACACGTCGCCGGCGTAGACGACGCCCATCTCGGCGGAGAGCTCGCTGCGCTGGCCGCTGGGGGTGGAGCGCATAGACTCCCGGGCTTCGCCTTCCACGAGGGCGCTGACGACGTCGCGGCGCTGCAGGGGGATGGCGGCCTCGTCGGTGTGGGAGAAGATCCCGAGGCCGACGAGGGTGAGGGCGGAGCCGAGGAGCAGCAGCGGGTTCGAGACGAGGCCGAAGCAGACGACGAGCAGCCCGATCCCGGCCAGGCCCGCGCCTTGGGGGCCGTAGGGGCGGTGGTCGAGGAGGGCGGGGCCGAGCGCGGGCGTCGTCGAGCGGGCCTGCATGCGGGCGGTGAAGGCGCCGGTGCGTTGGCCGGCGGCGTCGGGATCGAATCGCAGATCGCGGGCGCGCTGGCCAAGCACCTCGTAGGGTGGGTCCCGGGGCCCGCGGAGGTGGACGAGGTGCTCGCGCAGCCCGCGGTAGAACTTGTGGGGGTTGACGCCCTCGTGGTCGGCCTCCCGGCAGCGAGCCGCTTGCTCCAGCGCTCGCCGGGTGAAGGACAGCGGCGAGGCCCCGTCGTTTCCGCCTGCATCGGGCATGGGTCGGTGTCCGGCAACACCGTCCCTATCAGGATGCGCTCAGGCGAACATCCTCAGGCGAGGTGCTCGCGGAGCCGGGCCAGGGCCCGCGACCGGTGGCTGAGCTCGATCTTCTCCTCGGGGCTCATCTCGGCGAAGGTGCGCTCGGCCTCGCGGGGCTGGAAGATCGGGTCGAAGCCGAAGCCGGCGGAGCCGCGGGCCTGCTCGGTGATCGTGCCCTCGACCTCGCCGACGAACGTGTGCTCCTCGCCGTCGACGCGGAACCCGATCACGGAGCGGAAGCGGGCGCTTGGGTCCTCAGTGTCGGCGAGCAGCGAGAGGATGCCCTCGTTGCCGAGCGTCCCGAAGACGTAGGAGGAGTAGACGCCGGGGAAGCCCTCGAGGGCGTCGACGAACAGGCCGGCGTCCTCGAGCAGGAACGGCTCGGGGACCTCACCGGCCAGGGTCTCGAGCCCGAAGCGGGCGACCGCCTCCAGCGTGTCGGCCTGGATCTCGGGGTAGCCCCCGCCGTAGGCGTCGATCTCGAAACCCAGCGGTTCCAGCTGCTGGCGGGCCTCGGAGAGCTTGCCCTCGTTGCCGGTCGCGAAGGTGATCGTGGGCATCGCCGAGGCAGCCCGCCCCCCGTAAAAAACATCCCGCGAGCGGGGGCTACTCGTCTGGAGGCTCCAAGGTGGGCGAACGCACGGCTGTCGAGCTCGCCGTCCCGGCGATCGCGATGGCGGCCTTGGTGGCAGGCTGCATCGGGGTGCTTGGCCCCGAGCCCCCGCCGACGACCGACATGGAGGCCTGGGAAGAGGGCCGCTCGTTGTTCGAACAGGACCCAGCCTGGCAGGGCGGCGACGGCGCCCAGTCGCTGCTCCTCGAGGACGATCGCGTCCTCTGGCTGTTCGGCGACAGCTTCGTCGACCCGGACGGGGACGGGGATCCCGCGTTCGTACACAACACGGTCGCGATCCAGGCGGGGACCGATCCCGCCCGCGGGTCCTTCGAGGCGGCCTGGGGGACCGAGGTCGTCGATGAGGGGGACGAGGCGCCGGATCCGCTGGGCGAGGAGGAGCGCACGCGACCGACGGCGTTCTTCCCGAACGAGTCCGAGGAGGTCTTCCACTGGCCGGCGGCGCCGGCGCTCGTCGAGGACGCGCTCGTCGTCTTCTCGAACCGCGTCCGAGACACCGGCGAGGGCCCGTTCGGCTTCGAGGCGGCTGGCTGGCGGGTCTTCGAGGTGAGCGGGCACGAGCGCTCGCCCGAGGAGTGGTCCCTCGAGCGCGTGGACCCGGCGATCGAGGACCACGGGTACACGGTCGGCATCGCCGCGCTCGTCGAGGACGGCTATCTGTACGCCTACGGGCAGCGGGCCGACGACAGCGGGGAGATCCAGGTCCACGAGGTCGCCCTGTTCCGGTGGGCCGTCGAGGACGTGCGCGAGGGCCACTGGGGTCGGGCCGAGCGGTGGACTGGTGACGGCTTCGCCCCAGAGGGCGAGCCGGAGGTCGTGGCCGAGACGCTGGCGGCCTCGTTCACGGCGCACCGGATCGACGACCGGGTCATTCTCACGACGCTCGAGGGGCTCGGTACCGGCACGATCACCCTGCGGGCCGCCGACCAGCCCCAGGGCCCGTTCTCGAATGCCGTGGACCTGCACGAACCGCCCCGCGGCGAGGACGAGGACCGCTTCCAGTACGCCGCCCGGCTGCACCCCGAGCTGGATGGCGAACGGGTCGTCACCTGGCACGATTCGCGGTTCGATCGCCCGCGGATGGCTCAGGCCGCGTCCTCGCTGCCGCGGTAGCGGCCCCGGGCGCGGACCTCCTCGAGCTGGCCGAGCACGGCCTCCTCGCCGGCGGCTCGGTAGCCGGCGAGCACGGCGTCGAAGCCACCGGCGGGATCGTCGTGGGTGGCGTCCAGCGCCTCGTCGAGCACGTGGAGGTCGGTGGCTTTGGGCTCGGGTTCGTCCTCGAGGCTGGCGAGCCCGAAGTCGATCAGCTCGACGCGGCCGTCCTCGCGGACGAACGCGTTGCTGGTCGTCGGGTCGCCGTGGGCGATGTCGGCCTGGTGCAGGCGGGCGAGGGCGTGGCCGAAGGCCTCGAGCGTGCTGCGTTGATCCTCGGGGGACAGGTCCTCGAGCGCGTCGCGGAGGCGGACCCCGCGGGCTCGGCGCATCCGCAACCGGGCGGGCGGAGGGTCGACGTCGTGGACGATCGGCGTCGGGACGCCGGCTTCGCGAGCCCGAGCGAGCAGCCGGGCCTCGCGGCTGGTGCGGCGCCGGCGCAGACGCTCGTCGAGGGCGGGGTGGCGGTAGTCCTTGACCGGGCGGGTCTTGGTGACGAGCTCGCCCTCGATGTCGACGATCGCTTCGCCGCCGCGGCGGGCGTCGGGACGGAGCTTGGGTTCGCTGCGCCAGGGGACCTCGACCTGGTCGGTGCGCAGCTTCTGGTCGATGCGGCTGTCCGCGACCGGCGTCACCCGGCCGGCCTCGTGGGCCACGGCGCCGGCCCAGGCGATCATGGCGCCGTTGTCGACGAGCAGGGGCTTGGGCGGTCGGTGGGACGTGGCGCCGCGTTCGGCGCCCATGCGGTTCACCATGCCGGTCAGGCGTTCGTTGCAGGCGACGCCGCCGCCGAGGACGACGTCCTCCTTGCCGACGTGGGCCAGGGCCCGCTCGGTGACCTCGGTCAGCATGGCGAACACGGTCTCCTGCACGCTGTAGGCGACGTCCTCCTCCCGGTGGTCGTCGAGCAGCGACTGGGCGGCGGTCAGGATGCCGGAGAAGGCCACGTCCATGCCTTTGATCGTGTACGGCAGCTCCAGCAGCTCGTCGCCGCGGGCGGCCAGGCGTTCGATCTCGGGGCCGCCGGGGAACGGTTGGCCAATGCGTCGGGCCAGCTTGTCGAGGAAGTTGCCGACGCCGATGTCCAGGGTCTCGCCGAAGACGCGGTAGCGGCCGCGGGCGTAGGCGACGACCTGGGTGTTGGCGCCGGAGGCGTACAACAGCAGCGGGTCGTCGACGTTGCAGACGGCGCGCCCGATCTCGAGGTGGGCCACGCAGTGGTTGACCCCGACGAGGGCCAGCTCCTCGCGCAGCGCCAGGGCGCGGGCGACGGTGGCACCGGTGCGCAGGCAGGGGCCCAGCCCGGGGCTCTGGGAGAACGCGATCGCGTCGACCTCGTCGAGGCCCGTGTCGGCCTGCCCGAGGGCGCGGGCGAGCACGTCGCTGGCCAGGCGGGCGTGGTGGTTGGCGGCCTCGCGGGGGTGGATGCCGCCGGTCGTGCCGCCGGGCTCGTCTTCGGGGGCCGGCGTGTACAGCTCGCGCTCGTTGGCGAGCACTTGGGGGTGGGGTTCCTCGGCCGATGGGTCACCCTCGACGATGCCGACGCCGAAAGTGTGAGCCGTCGATTCGATGCCGAGGACCCGCATCGTGTCTTCGCAGCTGGCCACCCCTTCAAGCTCTTTCGGACGGGGCCGCGGGGGGGTCGGCCGCGATCACGCGGTGGCGCGGTCGCGCCAGGCGCTGGCGGGGAGCTCGTCGTAGACGGTGGGCTCCTCCTCGCCCTCCTGGTCCTCCTCCTCGAGGCGCTCGGGCGGGACGAGGTGCCAGTAGAAGTACCGCCACATCCGCCCGTGGTCGGGGTGGGGCCGGTGCTGGGTCTCCATCGTCACCAGGCCGGCCAACATCAGGTCCCACAGCAGCTCGCGCTCGTCGCTTTCGACCTCGGTGTCCTCGATCGTGGTGTCGGCGTGGAAGATCTCGAGCAGGCGCTCGGACTGCTCCCGAGCGACGTCGGGCGGCTGGCCCAGCCGCTGCTCGAGGACACGCGCGACGCCCTCCACCGGCCAATCCCCCGGCTCGATGTCCACGTCCATGGTCCATCCCACCCGGTATTCTGTTGTTCCATCTATATAGATGTTTCGTCTACCTTTATTTGTCCCACCGTCGGCCCGCAAAAGACCTTCTCTTCCGTTCCAGGGATCGACCTGGACGGGGAACCGGCGAGCGGGAGGCCGTGGTGGACCGTGGGTGCCCCGACGGAAGGCTGAAGGCATCCGAGGACCTGCCGTCGGCGTGGACGTCGAACGGGTCGGCGGTGGCGGCTTCGATTGCAACCACTACCTCGTGACGGCGAGCGACGAGGCGTTGATCGTCGACGCCGGGACCGGGCTCGGGCTCGCCTCGACGCGTGATCGGGTCGAGGAGCTGCTGGGCGATCGGACGCTGGACCGCATCTACCTGACCCACTGGCACCACGACCACGTCGGCGGCGCGCCCGCCTTGGCCGAGGCCTTCGACGCCGAGCTCGTCATGCCCGAAGCCGAGGCGCAGGCCGTCCGCGAGGGCCGAGCCGATCTGACGTTGGGCGAGCAGTACGGCGCCGAGCAACGGGCCCACCCCGTGACGGGCATCGAGCCGGAGACGGCGATCGCCGTCGGCGACGTCGAGCTGGCGGTGCTGCACACGCCGGGGCACACGGCGGGCCACACCAGCCTGTGGCATGCCGACTCGGGCACGCTGTTGGCCGGCGACGCCGTGTTCTCGCAGGGTTCCTTCGGTCGGGTGGACCTGCCGACCGGCGACGGCTCCCAGATGCTGTCGACGCTGAAGCGGTTGGCCGACCTCGACGTCGAGAACCTGTACCCCGGCCACGTCGAACCGGTGGAAGGCGGCGGCGACCGGCACGTCGAGATGGCGGCCGCGGCGGGGATCAGATGTCGGTTCCGATCTGCTCGTCGCCCGCGAGGCTGGACTCGGCCTCGGTGTGGGAGGAGGCCTGCGTGTCGGCGTCGACGTCGGTCCGCGGCGGATCGGCGTCGGGCAGCTCGGGGTCGGGGACCTCGTGGTCGAGCTGGGACTCGGCTTGGCCCTCGAGGGAGCCTTGGGCCTGCCCGGCGACGTCGACCCGCTCGTCGACCGTCGTGTGCGAGGATGCTCGGGCGCCACCCGAGGTGTGATCGACGAGCTCGCGGACCTCGGAGGTCAGCGACTGGGTCGTCTCCTGCACGGTGGAGGCACCGTTGGCGATGTGGGCGGTCGTCGCGCTGAAGGCGGCCGAGAGGCCCACGTCGGCGGAGGCGCTCTCGTCGAGGTCCGGGTCGATCGAGCGCTCGTGGTGGACGTCCACACCGTCGGCGCGGATCTGGGTCTGGGACTCGATCTCCTCGATGCGCTGTTGCGCGTAGGCCCAGTGCGAGTGCGAGGCCTCGATCTGGATCGAGGGCTCGGTCTCGGCCTCGTCCGCCTCGTCGGGCTGCTCGCGCTCGTCCTCGGCGTCGGCGTCCTGCTCGGTGTCCTGCTCGGTCTCGCCCTCGGCCTCGGCCTGCCCTTCGCCGGAGGCGTTGTGTTGGACGTAGCCGTGGCTGTTGGAGCGAGTGTCGGCCTGGGCGCGGTCCGCGCGCTCAGCCTCGCCCTCGTCCTCCTCGGAGGCGTTTTCGTCGTCCTCGGCGGAGGGCTCGTCCTCGTGGTCCTCCTCGGTGTTGGTCTCGAAGGCGACCTCTTCGTGCGTATCGAGGTCCTCGTCGAGGTGGACCTCGCCCTCGACCTGGGACGAGAGCTCGGCCTGGGTGGAGTTGGCCGTCTCGCGCGCCTGGTCGAGCCGGTTCTCGGCCTCTTGGCGGACCTCGTCGGCGTCGAGCTCCGCGTCGGCGGAGGCGTCGGCGGAGACCCGCGTGGACTCGCCGGTGGAGGCCTCGGCGTCGGCCTGGTCGTTCTGCGTGCTGTAGCCCTCGGTTTCCCAGTCCTGATCGGTCGTCGTCTCCGCGTCGGCGGAGGCGTCAGCGGAGCCCGAGACCGTCTGCGCGGCCCCGCCACCTGCCACCAGCAGCGTGAGGACGACGAACCCGACCGTCGTGATCGATCGACGCATCGGTTGTCACCAACGACGGGCTCCCCCGGGAGTGGTGAAAAGGCGGTTTGGCAGCGCGCGTGAAACGAAGACCCTTTTTCTTTCTACGGGGCCTCGGCGTCTGGCGAGGGGGACAAAGAAAAACGGTCGCGAAGAAAGAAACCCCCCTCGCCAGCGACGAAGGCCCCATCGACCCTGATCTTGGACGCTGTGGGATCTTCGCGCAAGGCTATCTCCGCCTGACGGGCAACTGGACTCGCCGGCCCCGCCTTCCGAGAGGCAAGGAGAACGCTCGGCAAGGAAGACGAAGCCCGGCCAGGCCGACGCAGGCCCCTATCGGCACAGATCTTCGGCCCTTCCGGACTTCCCGCAGGGCTATGTTCGCCGGATCCGCCCTGGCCGGGTCGTGGGGGCCTGGGCACAGCTTCACCGCCGCTGGACCCCTGTGGCTTTTTGGCGGGCGTTGGCGTTGCCGCAGCGTGCGTTTCCCGCAGGAGGTCGTGGTCGAGGCGTTCTTGCCGACCTACCGGGCGATGGTGGCCGACGAGCTGGCCGACCGTGGCCTCTCGCAGGCGGCGATCGCCGATCATCTGGGCATCAGCCAGGCTCAGGTGTCGAAGTACCTCAGCGCGGACGGGCTCGAGGGGGCGATCGCGGCCGACGAGCGCGTGCAGGCGACCGCTCGCGAGGTGGCCGAGGGGCTCGCCCAGGGCACGATGGACGAGGTCGCGGCGCTGGCCGAGAGCCTCCATCTGGTGCGACGCCTCGAGAACCGCGGCCCGATCTGTCGGATGCACGAGGAGCGGATGCCCGAGCTGGAGGGCACCGGGTGCGATGCCTGCATCGAGCCCGACAGCCGGGTGATGGCCGAGCACCGGGTCCTCGTCGACCTGCGCGTGGCCGTGCGCCGGTTGACGTTGATCGAGGGCCTGGCCGACTGGATCCCTCACGTGGGCTCGAACCTTGCCCAGGCCGTCGAGGGGGCCGAGGGCGTGTGGGACGTGGCCGCCCTGCCGGGCCGGATCAACGTGATCGGCGGTCAGGCGCGCGTCACGACCGAACCCTCGTTCGGCGCCTCGCGCCACGTCGCCACCGTCGTCCTCGCCGTGCGGGACGAGCACCCCGAGCTGCGGGCGGCCCTGAACGTCGCCTTCCGCGAACCGCTCGTCGAGCGCGCCCGCGAGGCCGGGCTCGCGACCGTCGGCTTCGACGCCAGCTACGAGGCCCGGCGCGAGCGTGTCCGCGACCGTCTGGCCGACACCGGCGCGGAGGGCCCCCTGCTCCTCTACCACGAGGGCGCCTTCGGGATCGAGCCCGTCGCCTACCTGCTCGGCGAGGACGCCCTGGCCGTCGCCGGTCGAGCCGAGCAGCTGTTCGCCGACCCCGCCTGACCCCGCACCCCAACGGTTTTGTACGGTCAACCGGCCGCTGTCTCGTAGGGGATGATTGCTGTGGGTGGGCCTCGGTTGGCCGCCTGCGCTTCTCCACGCAGACTTCGACCCACCAGCCCAGGCGATCTCGCGTCCACGGATCGCGCCCCCGGCCTGGAATCTCCTCTTCGGGGGAGGGATCGGGCGTCGGGGCCGCTTGGGAAGGCGAGAGCTGGCCCCCATAGAAAGAAGAAGGGTCCGCTGCATCTCGCGGCCCGATGGTCGCACGGCGTCAGCGACGGCCGCCGACGAGCCTACCGAGCGTCCAGACGGAGGTCTGGAGCCGCGATCGGCGAGGCACACCGGTCGGTGGGCGTCGGTGATCGGGGCCGCCGGCGGCCTGCTGGTGTCGGCCTTCGCGGTCGGCGTGCAGGCGGCCTTCTTCGTCCTCTTCGTCGCGGCCTCGGCCCTGTTCGCGGCCTGCGAGACGGCCCTGTCCACGGCGCCGTCCTTCTACCGCGAGCGCCTGGGCGTCGGCACCGAAACCGATCGGCGCAGCCTGGGGCCGCCCACGCAGGCGTTCACCGCGGTCCTCGTCGGCAAGCACCTGGCCAACGTGGCCGCCGGCGGGCTCGCCGTCGCGATCGCGGTCACCGCGCTGCCCGTGTCGCTGGGTTGGGCGGTCGTGGCCGGCATCGCTTTGGGTGGGCTCGTCCTGGTGACGGCGGCCGAGGTGGCCCCCCGCGTGATCGCCTCGCGCGATCCCGAGGAGCGGGGCCCGGACCTGACCAGCCCGATCCGGGCAGCCCAGGTCGTGCTGGCGCCGGCCGTGGGGCTGATCGAGGCGCTGTCCGAGCTGACCGAGCCGGGCGATCTGGCGCCCAAGCGCGTGTTCCTCGACGAGCCGGAGATCCGCGGCATGTTGCGGGCCGGTCGCCGCCAGGACGTGCTCGCCGCGGCCGAGATCGAGATGATCGAGGCGGTGCTGGATTTCGGCGACGAGCAGGTCGGCGACGTGATGGCACCGCGCACCGACGTCGTCGCGATCGAGGCCAGCGCCCCGGTGGAGGAGGTCGCCCAGCTCGTCACCGACACCGGGTACTCGCGGCTGCCGGTGTTCCGCGAGGATCTGGACAACATCGTCGGCGTCGTCTACGGCAAGGACGTGCTCGACGCCGTGCAGGACCAGCCGAAAGCCTCGGCGGACTCGGTCATGAAGGAGACGCTGTTCGTGCCCGAGACGACGCCGTTGGACGAGATCCTGCGGGAGATGAAGACCCGGCGGATCCACATGGCGATCGTGCACGACGAGTTCGGCGGGACCGCGGGCCTCGTGACGTTGGAGGACATCCTCGAGGAGATCGTGGGCGACATCTTCGACGAGTACGACCCGGCCGCCGAGACGGTCGAGTGGGTCGACGAGGCGGAGGCGATCTTCGACGCGCGCACCGACATCGAGCGGGTGAACGACGAGCTGGAGCTCGATCTGCCCGACGACGCCGGGTACGAGACGCTGGGCGGGTTCCTGTTCCACGAGCTGGGCCGCCCGGGGCGAGCCGGCGAGACGATCGAGCACGAGGACGTGACGTTCACGCTGGAGGAGGTCGCCAACCGGCGCATCTTGACGGTGCGGGTCCGGCTGGCGGACGCCGACGAGCCGTGACCGGTCGGCTTTTCACGCCGCGGCCTGCTGGGCCGTCGTGTCCGCGGACCGGTCGACCGAGGCCGACGAGGACGGGCCCTCCTGGGACATCGAGACGCTGGAGGACCTGATCCGGGTCCCGAACTTCCACGACTGGATGGATCTCCGCGTCGTCGACGTGGAGCCGGGCGAGGCCACGATCTGGCTTCCCTACCGTGAGGAGCTCGTCGGCAACCCGAAGATCCCCAGCATCCACGGCGGCATCCTGGCCGGGTTGATCGACCTGGCCGGCGGCGCGGCGACGTTCACCCTGACGAACGCGCCGACGCCGACGATCGATCTGCGCATCGACTACGTGCGACCGGCGCTGCAGCGGAACACGGTGGCGGCGGCCGAGATCGTGAACGCCGGATCCACGATCGCTTTCGTGGACGTGGACGTGCTCCAGCTGCCGGAGGACGCCGGGATCACGGAGCCGGACCAGGTGGACCCCGAACAGCTGGACGAGGTGGGCAAGCTCGTGGCGACCGGGCGGGCGACCTACTCGACGAAGAACGCCAAGCCCGAGGCCGGGCCGGACGACATCCCGATCGGCTAAGCGCGATCGGTGGGGCTGGGCGGTTGGACCGGGATGCCCCGAGAGGGGGCCCCGATGGAGGCGTCCTCGCCGTGGACCTCCTCGGCGAGCGCGTCGAGGAACGGGCCGACCTGGGCCTGCTCGGGGAGCCGGTAGCCGGCAGCGGTGTCGGGATCGTTCCCGACGTGGATACCGACCTCGCCGGGGCCCAGCGCTTCGAAGGCGTCCTCGTCGGTCTCCTCGTCGCCGAGGTACAGGGTCGTCCATCCCTCGGGGGCGTCGTCGGCGAGGTTCCGCAGCGCGTCCCCTTTGTCCCAGTCGACGGCGGGTCGGATCTCGATGGCGGCCTCGGCGGACGACAGCCACAGCTCGTGATCGAAGGCCTCCACGCAGTCCTCGAGCAGGCCAAGCGCGCGCTCGCGGACCCGGTCCTCGGCCTCGCGGAGGTGCACGGTTGCGGTGAGGCCCTTGCCCTCCACGCGGACGGGGGTGTGACCGAGAGCCTCGCGGACCGTCCGACAGGCTCGGTGGACGAGGCGGCGTCGGTCGCGCGCTTCGGGATGGACGCGGGGCGGGCCGCCGCGATCGATCTCGAGGCCGTGGTTGCCGACGTAGATGACGTCGGCGAGCCCGACCCGCGGGCGCAGATCGGACAGCGATCGGCCGCTGACGAGGGCGACGACGGTCGCCGGGTGGGCCGCCAGGCGCCGCAGGGCCCGCTTGGCGTCGGCGGAGGGCAGCGCGTCGTCGGGGTCGTCGACGATCGGGGACAGGGTCCCGTCGAAGTCGGTGCCGACGAGGAGGCCCTCGACGTCGGAGAGGCGGTCGGTGATCGGTCCTCGGTCGTCGATGGGGCGGGGCCTAGGCGTCGTCACGGATCTCTCTCCTCTGGGCCGGGCGGGGGCGGTCGGCTTGCAGGCAGCGCTCCATCCAGGACGTGAGGTCGCGCGAGGCCAGACGCTCGCGGATGCGCTGCATGCGCTCGTGGCGCTCCTCGGGCCCCATGTCGAGGGCCTGGACGATCGTGGCGGCGACGTCCTCGATCTCGTTGGGGTTGATCGTCAGCGCCTGGTCGCCCAGGATGGCGTGCACGCCGGCCTGGTCGCTGAGCACCAGCACGCCGTCGGCGTCGGTCTGGGCGGCGGCGAACTCCTGGGCGGTGAGGTTCATGCCGTCGCGCAGGGAGGTCACGAGCCCGACGTCGGCCTCGCGGTAGAGGCCGTACAGCTCCTCCTGGGACAGCATGCGTGTCGTGTACTCGATCGGTGTCCAGTCGTCGGTGCCGAAGCGTTCGTTGACGGCCTCGACCCGGCGTTCGACCTCGGCCTGCAGGCGCCGGTAGGCGGGGATGCGGGAGCGGCTTTCGCTTCCCTTCTGGACGTAGGTGACCTCGCCGCGGCGCTCGGGGCGGGTCTCCCACACGCGCTCGAGCGCCCGGATGCGCTGCGGGATGCCTTTCATGTAGTCCAGGCGGTCGACGCCGAGCACGAGCTGGGTGTCGGCGTCGATGCCATGCGTTTCGCGGAACGATCGCCCGAAGGTGCGGCCCGTCTGCGAGTTGGCCTGCTCGACGACGCGGTCGACGGGGGCGCCCATCGGCATCGCCTTGACACGGGTGAGGCGGCCGCGGTAGCGGATCTGGTCCGAGCGCCGGTCGACGGAGGCGTCCGACAACGCGGTCTCGACGCACTCGAGGAAGTTGCGGCAGTAGCGTTGGGTGTGGAACCCGATCACGTCGTTGCCGAGCAGGCCTCGCAGCAGCGCGGGCCCGTAGGGGCAGGCGCGGAAGGTGTCCCAGGAGGGCCAGGGGATGTGCCAGAAGTGGAACAACTCGGTCGTGGGCGACAGGCGGTCGGCGATCAGGGCGGGGACGAGCGCCAGGTGGTAGTCCTGGACCCAGATCGTGTCGCCCTCGGCAGCTTGGTCGAGGACGGCGGCCGCGAACTGCTGGTTGGCTTCCTGGTAGCTGGTCCAGTACGCGGGCTCGCAGCGGACCTCGGTCAGGGCCGAGTGGCAGACCGGCCACAGCACCTGGTTGCTGAACCCGTAGTAGTAGCCGTCCACCTGGTCCTCGCTCAGCCAGACGCGTTTCAGCGTGTAGCTGGGGTCCTCGGGCGGGACCTCGATGCGGCCGTCCTCGTCCACGACGTCGGCGTCGGCGTCGCCGTCTCCCCAGGCGATCCACGTGCCGCCCAGCTCCTGCATGACGGGGTCCAGGCCCGCGGTGAGGCCGCCGGCGGGGCGATCGACGTCGAGATCGTCGTCGCCGTGGCCGTGGCGGTACGGTTGTCGGTTCGAGACGACGAGGAGGCTCCGGTCCGCGGCTTCGACGCCCGCGGGGGTCGCCACCTCGGACATCCGGGGTTCTGTCGACTGTATGGGTTCGGGGATGTTGCCACCGTCCTTTCGGGGGACCGCGGCTGAGCAGGTCCGCTCGTTCCCAAGTGAGGTGGCCCGGAGAGCTCCGGCAAGGCTCGGGCTCCCACCCTCAGCGCCACGGCTCCTCGTAGGCGACGGGGTGCTCGTCGCCGACGCGGAAGGTGAGCCAGCCGACGCGACCCTCGCGCACGAGCTCGCGCACCTCGCGCTGGTCGGCGGACAGGCGGCTGTCGGCGGCCTTGATCTCGACCAGGTAGACGGCCTCGTCGGTGAACTGCACGCCGTCGATCGGACCGCCCAGCGAGCGGAAGCCCTCCGGGTCGAAGGGCCACTCGGCCATCCAGGGCGCGAACTCCTCGCTCATCTGGCCGTAGCGGACCGACTGCGAGCGCTTGGCCGAGCGCGCCTCGCGCAGCTGGGCCTTGATCTCGCGTCGGCTGCGCCAGGCGAGGTACAGGCCCAGCCAGCCCAGCGCCACCAGGCCGGCCGCGATCCAGGCGAGCTCTTCGGGGACGGTCAGGGCCAGCTCGATCACCTCCTCACGTCGTCACCGTGACCGAGCTGCCGTGCTCCTCGGTGGCTTCCTCGACGAGCACCTTGCGGGGCACGTAGCGTTGGGCTTCCTCGACGTGCGTGATCAGGCCCACGCGCACGTCCTGGTCGACGAGTTCGTGCAGCATCCGCATCACCTGGTCGAGCCGGTCGCCGTCCAGGGAGCCGAACCCCTCGTCGAGGAAGAAGAACTCGATCGGCGGGTAGCCGCCGCCGCGCTGGTGCTGGATGGCGTCGGAGAGGGCCAACGCCAGCGACAGGGAGACCATGAACGTCTCGCCGCCGGAGAGGGTGCGCAGATCGCGGTCCTCGCCGCCGGCCATGAGGTCGACGACGTGGATGTCGCTGGGCGTACCCTCGAGCCGGTACTGGCCGCCGGAGATCTGCGCCAGCCGCTGGGAGGCTTGCTCGAGCACGGTGTCGAACCGGCTGCGGGCGAGGTACTCGATGAAGCGTCGGGCGCCGAGCAGGTGGGTGAGCCTCTGGGCGCGGGTCAGCTTCTCCTCGGTGGCGTCGAGCTGCTCGGTCAGCTCGCGCTTGCGCTCGAGGCGCTTGCGCTGGGTCTCCAGGCGCTCGCTGAGCTTGCCGTGGTGTTCGCGCGCCTGGCCGAGCTGGGCTTCGACCTGCTCGTGCTCGTCGATGAGGTCGTCGGCGTCCTCGGCGTCGAGGTCGGTGCCGTCGGCTCGGTCCTCGAGCTGGTCGATCGTCGCCTGGACCTGGCGGCGCTTCTCCTCGAAGCTCTCGATCTCGTCCTCCAGGCGGTGGCGGACGGCGGCGGGTTTGTGGGCCCCCGCCAGCTCGTCGGCGTCCTCGAAGGGGGTGTCGGCGAGCTGCTCGGCGAGCCGTTCTTCGAGGGTCTGGGTCTGCTCGGCGAGCGTCGAGCATCGGCCGCGCACCTGGCCGAGCTCGTCCTCGATCTCGTCGACGGCGTCCTCGGCCTCCTCGACCTGGGCGTCGAGCTGCTCGCGGCCCTCCTCCAGGCTCGCGACGGCCTGCTCGAGCTCCTCGCGGGCTACCTCGAGGTTGTCCTCGGTGGGCTCGCGGGCGTCGAGGTCGAGCACGTCCCGGACGAGGGCGAAGCGCGCGCGGGCCGTCTCGAGGCTCTCGCCGATCTCCTCGATGGTCGCCTCGGCGGCCTGGGCCTCGAGGCCGCTGCGCCAGGCCTTCACGGTCTCGCGGGCTCGCTTCCAGGGTTCCTCGGCGAGGGCCTCGGGGAGCCGCTGGCGCTGGTCGTCGACCTGCTCGCGGGCCTGGGCGAGGGCTTGGCGGGCCTGGCGGGCGTCCTCGCGGGCCTGGGCGAGCCGGTCGGCGGCCTGCTGGCGGCGTTCGGTGAGGCGCGTGCGCTCGCGGTCGATCTCCTCGCTTCGATCGGTGAGCTGCTGGCACCGGTCCTCGAGGTCGGCGATCGGGGTCTCGGGCTCCTCGACGGGGTCGGGGTGTTCCTCACAGCCGCACACCGGGCAGGGCTGGTCCTCGGCGAGGTGGGCGCCGAGCACGGCCGCGCGGTCCTGCACGCGGGCGTCCTCGAGCGTCTGTTCGGCCTCGGCGAGCTCCTCGGCGACCTCGTCGGCTTCGGCGGCCAGCTCGTCGGTGGTCTCGTCGATCTCGGCCAGCTCGCAGCGGGCCTCGCCGCGGGCCTCCAGCGCGTCCCGACGGTCGCGTTCGTGGCGTGCGCGGCGGTCCCCGGCGCGTTGGCCGGCCTGGATCGTGTCGAGGGCGGCTTGGAGGTCGTCCTCGTCGAGGCTCTCGGGCGGTGGGGTCGCCTCGTCGAGCTCGTCGAGGGTCCGCTGGGCTCGGCGTCGGTCCTCGCGCAGGTCGTCGAGGCGGTCGGCGTCGGTGGCCAGGGCCTCCAGACGGGTGCGGGCCTCGTCGAGCTCGGCTTCGCGGGTGTCGAGCTCGTCGCTGCCATCCTCGCGCGCCTGGCAGGCTTCCTCGAGCTGGGTCTGGGCGTCCTCGCGGTCGGCCTCGAGCGCCTCGAGCTGGGACCGGGTCCCGGCGAGCTTGTCGCGGGCGTCCTCGAGGTCCTGCAGGGTGCGGTAGGGGTCGTGGGCGTCCTCGGCGCGGGCCAGGCGCTTGCGCTTGGTCTCGATGTCGTCGGCGCGCTCGGCTAGCTGGGCCCGTTGGTCTCGGGCCTGCTCGAGATCCTCGAGCGTGTCGAGCAGCTTGCGGGCCCGCTGGGCGTCCTCGGCGAGGGCGCGTTCGCGCTCGGTCAGGTCCTCGATCGTCTGCTTGGCCTCGCCGGTCCGCTGGGCGAGGGTCTCGACGGCGTCCTCGGTGACCTCGCTCATCTCGCCCTCGAGGCTGCCTTGGATGCGGTCGTGCTCCTGTTGGAGCTGTTCGCGCTTGTCGCGGGCGCGCTGGCGGAGCTGGTCGCCGTAGCGGTCGAGGCCGAAGATCTCCTCCAGCAGTTCGAGGCGTTTCTTGGGGTTGTCGTCGAGGAAGCGGGCGAACTTGCCCTGGGGGAGGAACACGGCGCGGGTGAACTGCTCGAAGTCCATGCCGAGGCGCTGTTCGACGGCGGCCGTCATCTCGCGGGCTTGGCTGGCGATCGTCTCCTGGCGGTCGAGGTTGCGCAGCTCGGCGTCGCGTTGCTGGGCACCGTCGCCCGAGCGGACCCAGCGGCGGTGGGCCTGGTAGGTGGTGCCGCCGAGCTCGAAGGTGTAGGTGACGGTGAGCTCGTCGGCGTCGACGTTCATCATCGGCGTCTTCTCGCGGCCGCCGAGCCGGTCGACGCGGTCGTACAGCGCCAGCGTCATCGCGTCGAGCAGCGTGGACTTGCCGGATCCGGTCGGGCCGAAGATGCCGAAGAGGCCGTCCTCGACGGCCTCGTCGAAGTCGACCGTGACCGTGTCACGGTAGCTGTGCAGGCCGCCGATCTCGAGCTCGATCGGGATCATCCGTCGACCTCCAGCGTGGCTTGCCCCGTCTCGGCCTCGGGCTCGTCGTCGGGCGTCTGGGGCCCGTCGAGCACCTCGAGGAACATGTCGACGAGCTCGTCGTCGGGCCCTTTGCCCTCCCGGTCCTCGACGTAGTCGCGGAAGGCTTGCTCGGGATCGAGGTCGCCGAGCTCGACGGTGGCCGAGGTGGCGAGCGCGTCGTCGTCGGGTTCACTGAACCGGATGTTGACGAGCCGGTCGCCGAAGGCCTCGCGCAGGCGCTTGCGCTGGTTGCGTTCGATCACGGTGCCGCGTTCGAAGACGAGCCGGACCCAGCCGTCCTCGTCGTCCTCGGCGAGCGCCAGCGCCTGATCGAAGCTGGCCAGGCGGTGCTCGGTCAGTCCGCGGTCGCCGGCCAAGGGCACCGTCTCGCCGACCCCGTCCTCGTACAGCCAGGCGCCGCGCTCCGTGGCCGGGTCGTCGAAGTCGAAGGCCATCGGGGCGCCGGCGTAGCGCCAGTTGCCGGAGCCGAAGGGCCGGTGCAGGTGACCGAGGAAGGCGGCGTCGTAGGTCTCCAGGGCGTCGGGATGGACGGCGTAGGCGCCGCCGACGTAGTCGTCGGTGTCCTCCGCGACGTCGTGGCCCTCGCCGACGTAGAGGTGGCCGACGAGGTAGCGGGCGCCCGGGCCGGTGGGGACGCGATCGCCGAGGGTGTCGACGATCTCGGTCGCCGAGGCGTCCTCCTCGTCGACGTCGGAGGGCAGACGGGACCGGGAGGGGAAGCTGAGCAGGTGGAAGGTCCCGCGGCCGCCGTCGGTCTCGACGTCCAACCAGCCGGGGCCGGCGTCGTGGATCGTGAAGCCCTCGTGGTCGCGGGCCTGCGGGACGTCGTCGGGGTCGTGCGGGTCGCCGTACACGAACACGCCGTGGTCCTCGAGCAGGGCGCGCGGCGCCGTGAGCCGGGCCGGGCTGTCGTGGTTGCCGGCGACGACCAGGACCGGGCGGGTGCCGTCGTCGGCCAGGCGCTGCACGGTGCGGTAGTACAGGCGTTCGGCGTCGGCGCCGGGCGTGAACACGTCGTACACGTCGCCGGCCACGACCACCGCGTCCGGGTCCAGGCGGTCGGTGTGCTCGACGAGATCGTGCAAGAGCTCGCGCTGCTCGGCGAGGCGGCTGGCGCGGTTCAGGCGACGCCCGAGGTGCCAGTCGGCGGTGTGCAGGATCCGCATGAGGATACCCCGAAGACCCCGTGGCCTCCCCTGAATCCTTGCTCGGTCAAGAGGCTACCCCCGCACGGTTCGACGGGGGACCGATCGTCCTCGGACCGGCCGCTGGGGCCGACCCCGACAGCGGGAATCAGCAACGCTCAAGAGCCCGGGATGGGATACCGGCTCGTGGACCCCGACGGGCCCAGCTCGATCCCCGAGACCCTCCGGTTCGACAAGTTGGCCTCGACCAACGATGTCGTCATGCGGCTCGGCGGCAAGGGGGCCGAGGAGCACACCATCGTCGTCGCCCGCGAGCAGACCGGCTCCCGCGGCGGCACGGGGAGCTGGCACGCCCCGCGCGGCGGGCTGTGGCTGTCGACGCTGTGGGAGCCCCAGCTGGACGCCTGCTCGGCGGCGCGGTTGACGCTGGCGGGCGCCTTGGGCGTCCGCGAGGGCATCCGCCGGCACACCGGGATCGAGCCCGGCCTCAAGTGGCCCAACGATCTCGTCGTCGACGGCGACAAGCTCGGCGGCGTGCTCGTCGAGGGTCAGGTCGACGGCCACGACGTCGAGCAAGCGGCCATCGGGATCGGCATCAACGTCAACAACCCGATCGCCGAGCTGCCCGAGGACGTGCGCGACGAGGCGGTGGCGCTGCACGCGATCGCGAACGAGCAGATCGGCCTGGAGGAGCTGGGCGACACGGTCGCCGAGAGCCTCGCCCGGGCCCGTCGGTTGGTGCACGAGCCGGCCGAGCTCGTGCGCTCGTTCGAGGCCTCGTGGACGCAGAAGGGCGCCGAGGTCCGCATCGATGCGGGCCACATGGTGTACGAGGGCGAGGCCGTCGGCATCGACAGCGACGGCGCGTTGCTGCTCGACCGCGAGGGCGACCGCCACCGCGTCGAGGATCCGAGCCTCGCCAAGTTCGTCCGCATCGTCGGGGAAGGCGGCGATCGCGGCCGGACGTGACGCCGACCGCCCCGAACCGGGTGGGCACCGGGCCGGTTCGCCCGGCTCGTGGCCGGCGGGGAGCCCTCGGGCCTGTCCGTCGTCTGTGTCGGGAACGCGTCACGTGGCCAGCTCCGCGGACGCCAGCCGGCGTTCGCGCACGCTGAACGGCTCGATCGGCCGCTGAGCGCAAGCTCGACGGCGTCCAGCCGGACGTGCTCGTGCGGGCACACCCACCTGCCCTTCCACCGCGAGATCGATGGCGTCCACGTGGTGAACGCGGGGACGACGGGGTTGCCCGACGACGGGGACACGCGGCCCATTCACGTGGAGCTGACGTTGGGGGAGGAGCTGGGGACGCGGATCCACCGGGTTCGCTACGACGCCGACCGCGTCGTGGAGGCGGTGCGCGAGCAGGGCAACCCGGGGGCGGCCGGCGGTGTTCGAGACCGGGACGGTCAACGGGATCGGGGAGTCGGCCTCAACGGGGCGTCCGGCCTGCTGGGGAACGGCGTGTCCAGCTTGACGAGGAGGACCAGGCCCCAGAAGAGAGTCGTGACCGTGTTCACGGCGAGGAAGGCCCACTCCCCGATCACGAAGCTGCGGACCGCGAGCAGGGCCAGGCCGGCGAAGTTCAGCGTGCTGAACGCCCAGCTGAAGTCCTCGGCCTCGCGGGTACGCAGCAGGCGCACGGCCTGGGGCAGCGTGGCGGCGGCCAGCAGGCAGGCGCCGGTTGCGGCGACGAGGCTCATGGCGTCGGGCTGGGCGCCGCCGGTTCGAGCAGGCGGGCGACCTCGACCCAGTCGTGGACGCGGTGGGGGTTGCCCTGGGCGTCGACGTCGCGGTTGTAGGGCTGATCCATGAGCAGCGCGGTGGAGCCGTCGTCGGCCGCCGCGAGCACGTTGTGGGCCGCGTCGTCGACGAGCAGGTCCCAGCCGGTCTTCGTCTCGGCTTCCATGACGAGCTCGTCGTAGGGGATCTCGTTCGTGCGCAGGAATCGGCGGGTCACCTCGCGGGAGATCTCGCCGCGGGCGGTGACGACGTCGACCCGGTGGCCGGCCTGTTTCCAGGCGTCCATGACGCGGGCCGCGAACGGGTCGCGGGGACCTCGTTCGTGGAGCGCGGGGTCGGTCTCGATGCGGTCGAGCACGCTGCGCACGCACTCCTCGGTGAGGCCGGCCTCGCGGACGGCCTGGTACTGGAAGAAGTCCCAGTACCGCAGCCCCTCGTCGGCCAAATCGATGCCGTGGGCATCGCGGAAGCCGCGCAGCACGTAGGGGATGTGGTCGAAGAGGACGCCGTCGACGTCGACGGCGATGGCCAGCTCTTGGCCCTGGTCGAGGTCCGACCCGCTGTGGGTCGGGCCCCAGCCCCGTGTGGGCTCGGCCACCCGACCCGTCCGTTCCGTGTTCGGTGTCGTTCTCATCTCCACCGGGTACGTATCTTCGACCCTGGATAGGGGTTCCCAGCGGAATCTGTGGAGACCTCCTTACGGTTCGCCAGGAGGGGGTCCAGGTCGGAGGCAAGCAGCGGGGGGACCCCCAGGGGTGGATTCCCCCTCTGGCGAGATCGCGTCAGGGGCGCTCGGGCTGGCGTTCGAGGCGGGGCTCGAGATCCGCCAGCAGATCCCGCACGCGGTCGTCGACCTCCTCGGCGATCTCGAGAACGTGTCGCGGGGGTTCGCCGGCGGGGTCGGGCAGCTCCCAGGCGTGGACGTCGGCCTCGAGGTCGTCGGGCAGCTCGAGGTCCTCGCAGCCCATGGTCACGATGATGTCGCTGGCGAGCAGCTCGGCCTCGGTGATCTGGCGAGGCGTGCGGCCCTCGAGCTCGAAGCCTTCCGCTTCGAGGACCTCGTGGACGCCGGTGTGGATCTCGTCGGCGGGGTAGGTGCCGCCCGTGACGAGGCTCACGGCGTCGTCGAGGCCGCTGCGTTGGAGGCGGCGCTGGGTGTAGCTAAGCGCGAGCTGGCTGCGCCCGGCGTTCCGAACGCAGACGAAGGCGATCTGCATCGGGCCCTCGGCCATCAACGGGCCTCCCGCGAGGGTGCGATCGCGTGGGCGAACCCGATCGCGGCCAGCAGGCCGGCCAGGGGGAGCGCGGGGACGCTGGCCTGCTCGGGCGGCTCCTCGACGGGCTCCTCGGTGCTGGCGTCCTGGGCCTCGACCTCGTCGGTCTCCGGCTCCGCGTCGGCCTGGCCCGCCTCGGTCTCCGCGGGTTCGATCGCGAGCGTCTCCTGGAGGCTGCCGACGGAGACGGTTACCTCGCCCTCGGCGTCGGGAGCGGGCAGGGGGATCACGAGCTTGGCCTGTTGGCCGGGCTCGAGGGTCGGCGTACCCCGGACGTCGAAGACCTCTCCGTCGAGGGCGGTGTCGATGGTTCCGGCGCCGGCCGCCTGGCCGTGGTTGGCCGCGGTTACGTGGATGCGGATGAGCTCGCCGGGGCTAGCCTCGGTGGGCTCGATCGCGAGCTGGCCGGCCGTGATGTTGGGTTCGCCGGTCTCGGTTCCCATCTCGGCCATGGCGTCCTCGATCAGGGCGCGGGCGGGATCCGTGACGGCGTCGTCGAGCCGGATGGCGTCGCCGGGCACGTGGTCGAAGTCCGCGCCGGGCGTGCCGCCGTCGGTGTTGAGGTAGAAGCCGTCGCCCTGCTCGAGCAGCGCGTCAGTGGCGTTGAAATCCCAGGGGTCGCCGGTGATGTGGGAGACCGCGACGCCGGCGTCGGCGTCACCGGGCTCGACCGTCGTCAACGCCTCGTGGTCCTTCCAGGACGTGAGCCGCAGGTCGCCGGGGTCGACGCGCTCGGCCTGGGGGTTGCGGAGATCGATGTAAGTGGGGTTGTCGGGGTCGACCCCATTCTCGTTGGCCATGTCGACGTAGGTGAGGTTGTGGTCGTCGACGGCGGTGAGGAAGCGGTCGTGTTCGGGGTCGGCCATCTCGATCTCGGCGCCCGGACCCTTGTCGTCCAGGCAGATCAGGCAACGGTCCTCGTAGCTGACGCGGTCGCAGGCGCCGTCGAAGCTGAGCACCAGGGGTTCGCCTTCGGTCCAGTGGTCGCTGCCGTCCTCGTCGATGATGCAAAGCCGGACGTCCTCGACGGCCTCGGCGGCGGGGACGTGGTCGGTGTCGCCGGTGTCCACGTAGGAGCCGAAGGGGTAGTCCTCGGCCCCGGCCGCGGGGACGGTGAGCAGCAGGCTGGCGGAGGCGAGCAACAGCCAGGCGGGCAGGGTGTTGGGTTCCATGCAGGCTCGGCCACGGGTGGACCGGGCTTGGGGGTTGCTGGAGGAGTCTCCGGAGGCCTACCGAGACCCCCAGAGGATCGGGTCCCGCAGACCCCCCCGAGACGGGTCGCTGGCCGCCCAGTGGGAGGGAGCCCGGCCCGTGGGGGCCGGGAGGGGGGGAGAATGGAGGTGGCCGGCGGTCCCCGGGGCCACCGGCATCGGGACTCACGGACGGGACGGGGGAAAGGGTTGGCTGGGTAGGCTCGGGAGAGATGGTTACAGATGTGAGGCAACGCGCGGAGGGCTCTGCAGGGTGCGAGCTCCCGACTTAGGTGTCGATGGCGAGGTGCTCGCCTTCGACCATGTAGTGGATCTTCTCGGCCATCTTGCAGACGTTGTCCCCGCAGCGCTCCAGGTAGCGCGCGATCATCATGTAGTAGGCGTACTCCTCGATGTGCTCGGGGTCCTGGGCCATGTAGGTCAGGCACTCGCGGAAGACGCTCCAGCGCAGCGCGTCGATCTCGTCCTCCCACTCGACGAGCTGCTCGAGGTCGATGTCCTCCTCCTCGTGGTAGCAGCGGAGCACGTGGTTGAGCCCGTTGTGCACGAGCTCGACCATGCGGGGTAGGTTGACGAGGTCGGAGTAGTGGGTTTCCGAGTCCCACTGCGTGGTGATCTGGGCGATGTCCTTGCCGTAGCGCCCGATGCGGTTGATGTAGGTGATCAGCTTGAGCGCGGCGCCGATGGCGCGCATGTCCTTGGCCATCGGTTGCTGGCGGGCGACGAGCTTGAGCGCGTCCTCCTCGATCTGCTCGTCGAGCTCGGCCAGGCGGTGGCGCTTCTCCAAGACCTCGTCGGCGGTGTCGTCGGAGAGATCGATGAGGCTCTGGACGCCGGTCTCGAACATCCACTTGGCCAGGTCGGCCATCTCCATGACCTGGGCCTTCAGATCGCCGAGCTGCTTGTCGAAGGTGTCGCGAGCCATGTGGGGCGTTCCTCGTCGCGTTGTTGGATCGAAACGGCCAGGGTATAGGTGTGTCGGTCAACCGAAGCGGCCTGTGATGTAGGCCTCGGTGAGCTCTTCCTCGGGGTTCTCGAAGATCTTGTCGGTGTTGTCGAACTCGACGAGCTCGCCGAGGTGGAGGTGAGCGGTCTTGTCGCTGATCCGCGCGGCCTGCTGCATGTTGTGCGTCACGACGACGACCGTGTACTCCTCCCGCAGCTCCTCGATCAGGTTCTCGATCTTCTGCGTGGACACGGGGTCGAGCGCGCTGGCGGGCTCGTCCATCAGGATGACGTCGGGCTTCACGGCCACCGCGCGCGCGATGCAGAGCCGCTGTTGCTGACCGCCGGAGAGCGTGAGCGCGTTCTTGTCGAGCCGGTCCTCGACCTCGTCCCAGAGGTTGGCCTGCTCGAGGCTCGTCTCGACGATCTGGTCCATGTCGTCGTCGCCGCGCCCGTTCAGCGACACGCCGTACGCGATGTTGTCGTAGACGGTCTTCGGGAACGGGTTGGGCTTTTGGAAGACCATCCCGACGCGTCGTCGCAGCGCGACGGGGTCGACGTCCTCGCCGTTGAGGTCGACGCCCTTCCAGCGGATCGAGCCCTCGACGCGGGCGACGCCGATCTCGTCGTTCATCCGGTTGAAGCAGCGCAGGAACGTGGATTTCCCGCAACCGCTGGCACCGATGAGCGCGGTGACTTCCCCCTCTGGGATCTCCATGTTGATGTTCTTGAGGGCGTGATCGTCGCCGTACCAGACGTTGAGATCTTCGACCGTGATGTTCGACATTACCATTGCCTCCGGGACAACGACCACTGTCGGATAGCGACGGCGACACCGTTCATCGTGAGCAACAGGGCCATGAGGACGATGATCGCGCTGGCCGCCATCTGCTGGACCTCCTGACTGGGCAATTGTGCCCAGTAGAAGATCTGGTAGGGGAGCGCGAGGAACCCGTCGGTGAGCGCGGTCGGGACACCGCGGATGAACGAGGAGACGACGAAGAGGATCGGAGCCGTCTCGCCGATCGCGCGCGAGAGGGAGAGGATCGATCCGGTCATGATGCCAGGCAGCGCCGCGGGGAGCACGTGGTCCTTCACCACCTGCCACTCCGTGGCTCCCATCGCGCGAGCGCCGTTGCGGAACTCGTCGGGCACCGCAGACAGGGCTTCTTGGGTCGAGACGACGACGATCGGCAGCACGAGCAGGCCCAGCGTGAGGCCGCCGGAGATCAGGCTCGTGCCGAAATCCATCAGTCGAGCGAAGAACGCCAGCCCGAGCAGGCCGAACACGATGCTGGGCACACCAGCGAGGTTCTCGACGAGGCGCTGGAGCCCCGTGGTGATCGCGTTGTCCTTGGCGAACTCTTCGAGGTACACGGCCGTAGCCACACCGAGGGGGACGGCGACGGCCATCGTGATCAAGATCAGGTACACGCTGCCGACGATCGCGTTCCGGACGCCGCCGGTCTCGGGGTTGAACCCCTTCACGTCCGTGGTGAGGAACTGCCAATCCAGTTGGGGCAGGCCCCGTCGCAGAACGTCGAAGATGAGCAGCCCCAGGAAGACCACGGCGATCGCCAGGCAGAGGCCCGTGACGGCGCGTCCGATGAGCGCCGTCTTGCGCCGGCGGGAGAGTTCGCCCGATCCCTTGCGCAGCTCCTCGCCGAGGTCCTCCGCGTTCAAACTTCATCCACCCCCATGCGGTCCAGGATCTCCTGACCGCCGAGGTTGACGGTGTACGTGATCACGAAGAGCACCAGGCCGACCGCGAACGCGGCATCCGTGGCCGGCCCGGGCGGGATGTCTCCGGTGGAGACGCGGGCGATGTAGGTCGTCATCGTCTGCACCTCCATCAAGGGGTCGAGGTGCCAGCGGGCGATGCTGCCCGCGGCCAGTAGGACGGCCATCGTCTCGCCCAGGGCCCGGGCCAGGCCGAGGAACAAGCTGGCGAACACGCCCGAGCGTGCGGCGGGGAGGATCACGTTCAGGCTGGTCTCCCACTCGGTGGCGCCCATCGCGAGCGAGGCGTCGCGCAGGTGGCCTGGCACGCTCGAGATCGCGTCCTCGCTGAGCGAGACGACGATCGGGAGCACCATGACGGAGACGACGAGGATCGCGCTCCCGGCGTTGTACGTCATCGCGCCGAAGTGCTCCTGCATGAACGGGCTGATCGTGAACAGCGCGAAGAACCCGTACACGATGCTGGGCACGCCGGCGAGAACCTCGACGATCGGTTTCCCGATCGCCCGCACGCGCTCGTCGGCGAACTCGGCCAGGTACAGGGCGGCACCGACGCCCACCGGGCCCGCCAGGATCAGGGCGCCGATCGCTATGAGAACGGTGCCGGACACCAGCGACCAGATGCTGAACTCGCCCGCGACGCCCGCCCACTGGACCGAGCCCAGGAACGTGCTCGTCGACAGGTCGTACGTGGTCACGACGGCCGCGAACACGATCGCGGCCGCGGTGAGCCCGATCGCGCGCGGCCAGTCGCCGGGTCCGGGGAGATCTCGGGTCGGCAGGACGTCCTCGCTGGCCAGTTGCCCCGCCAGCCAGACGTACCCCAGCGTGGGAACCGTGGGGACCGCAACCGCGACGACGGGGTTCGACGGGAACAGCGGCAGGAAGAACTCGCGGTTGATCGCGTACGCGATCGGTGTCGTTGCGATGATGCTCCATCGCGCCACGAGGCGGGTGCGGAGCCGCCGACGCAGGGAGGGCGGTTGGGCGCGGGTCACCCCACCCAGCACGTTCGATCCGCCCCAGAGGAAGGCCTCGGCAGCGAGTAGGCCGAGAGCGGACAGCCCCAAGACGGTCGCGATGCCGCCCCACTGCGGGTTGCCAAAGAACGCGCTCAAGCTCGTTCCGGAGGCACCGAAGAAGCGGATCGTGCCGTCGACGAGCGTCCAGATGATCGCGCCGGTCACGACGAGCGCGACGCTCGCAGCCGCGAAGAGGAGGACGCGGACGATGCGTTCGCGGCGCTTGGCCGCGACGACCGCATCGTCCGCTGTGCTGGCGAGCTTGCCGAGGCCCCGGTTCTCCTCCATCGCGATGCTCCGTCGACGGGCTGTATAGAGCGGTTTGTTTTGGCTTTACCGGCTGTCAGCAGACCTTGCTCTGCTGGTTCGAGTGCGACTCGGGGTCGAAGTCGGACTCCTTGACGTAGCCGACGTCGGGGACGATCGACTGGCCCTCCTCGCTCATCGCGAAGCACATGTAGTCCTTGACGGCCTGGGAGGTGGCGTCGTCACCGCTGGGGACGCCGTCGGTGTAGATGTGCAGCGGGCGCGTGACCGGGTACTCGCTGGCCGTCTCGAAGCTGGGTTCCACGAAATCCTCGCCCTCCTCGGAGATGGCTACGGTGTCGATCTTGTCCTCGTTCTGGACGTAGTAGGCGAGCCCGAAGTAGCCGATCGCGTTCTCGTTCTCCGTGATCTTGTTCAGGATCACGTTGTCGTTGGCGGAGCCGTGGTAGCGGTCGCTGCCCTCGGCGAGCAGGGACTTGTCGGTGTGGCCGGCGACCTCCTCGAAGAAGAACTCGTACGTGCCGGAGGCGGCGTCGGGGGCGTGGATCTCGATCTTCTCGTCCGGTGCGTCCTCGAGGCCCTCGACCTCGCTCCACTTCTCGGCCGTGTTCTCGGTCGTGAAGATCTGCCGGAGCTGCTCGTAGCTGAGCTCATCAGCCCAGTCGTTGTTCGGGTTCACGACGACGACGAGCACGTCCCAGGCGACGACCCACTCGGTCGGGGTTACGCCGTTGCAGCTCGGGTACTTCCAGGGGTGTGGGCCGCTTTGCGCGGCGTCGATCTCGTCTTGGGAGACGTCGCACCCGACCTTGTCATAGTCGCCGGGCCCCATCTTGCTGGAGGCGTCACCGAGGTGAGCGTTGCCGGTGAGGATGGCGTTGCGACCGTGGCTGGATCCGCCACCGCTCACGGCGATCTCTGCCTCCGTGAACTCTTGGGCCCAGGCTTGGGCGAGCGGGTGAACGGTCGAGGAGCCGGTCTGCTTGAGGTTGGCCTGACCGCCACCGGAGTCGGACGTGATGCATCCGGCGAACAGGCTGCCGAGCATCAAGAGTCCCACAGCGATGGCGAGCGGAGCGCGAAGACGATCGGAGAGCGGTTCGTTGACCATGATGAGACACTCGTTTCGGTTCTGTCGGCGTGAGACCCACCCTGGGGATACCCGTTGCCCTTAGAAACTCTAACCAGTAAGTATCCGTATGGAGAGTATAGAGAAACTCTATATGCCAGGGGGTCCAATCGTGAGGTTAAGATGGAGCTCCGCAAAGTCCAGTTGACCGGCGGCTCCTCGTTGACCGTCACCCTGCCCAAGACGTGGGCCGAGAAAGCCGACCTCCAGGCGGGGGACGTCGTCGGATGTGCCGAGCAACCGGATGGGTCGATGGCCGTGCACCCGCACGCGAAGGGCGATCGGGAGATCCAGACCTACCACCTCAGCGCGGACGGCGCCGACACCGAGTCGCTGTTCCGCCAGGTCATCTCGGCCTACCTGAACGGCTTCGACGCGATCACCGTGACGTCCGTGGACGAGATCTCTCCCGAGGCCCGGGACGCCGTCCAGCGCGCCAAGGACCGCATCATGGGGCTCGAGATCATCGAGGAGGACATGGGCTCGGTGACGGTGCAGGACTTCCTGGACCCGAAGGACTTCCACGTCGACAAGGCGCTGCGCCGGTTGCAGATGCTGACCCAGGCGATGCAGCAGGACGCCGACGACCTGCTGACGACACCCGACGACCGCAAGCGCACCTCCGTGCGGGACCGGGACGACGAGGTCGACCGCCTGTTCTGGCTGATCAACAAGCAGTTCCACGCGCTGTTGCGCGACGTCAGCTACGCCTCGAAGATGGAGCTGTCGCCCGGCGAAGCTCACAACTTCCTGCTGGTCGCCCGGCTGTGCGAGCGGACCGCCGACCACGCCAACCGGGTCGCCGGGGAAGCGATGGAGATCCCGCGGGACGGTGAGGCCGACGAGCTCCTCGGCGAGATCGCTCAGGCCTGGCGGCGGTCGACCAGCCTCTTCGAGGATGCCGTGGACACGTTCCGCCACCACGACCCCGAGACCGCCGACCGGGTGATCCAGGAGGCCAACGAGTTCCAGGACGAGCAGGCTCAGCTGCTCAAGCGCGGGACCGACTTCGGCTCCCAGGCGGCGGTGCACATCGCCTTCGTCGTCGAGTCGATCGGCCGCACGGCGGCGTACGCGGCCAACATCGCCGAGATCGCGATCAACCACGACGTCGCAGCCCCGGACACGACCGCCTAGGCCCGCATCAGCGGCTGTCCCTACCGCGAACGTCGGGCCCGAGGGCGACCCCGAGGACGAGGCCGCCGTCGAGGCGGCGCGCGTCGAAACCCGCCACCTCGAGGCCGTCGACGAGGAGATCGAGTCCCGCCGCGGGGACCGCGACCTCGAGGGCGACGGCAGGAGATCAGCTGATCGGCGCCGCCCCCGCGGGGGCCGCGATGGACCCCCGCGTCACCGCTCGCGGGCGGCGAGCAGCGCCACCGTGCCCAACAGGCCCACCGCCGCGCTCGCGCCCGGTGCCGGCAGCTGGTTGGCGCGGTCGCGCGCCTGGTCGGTGACGTTCGTCTCCGTCGACAGGGAGTAGCGGGCCGTCACGGACTCGGCCCCGATCGTCGCCGGCGAGGCTCCGTCGTCGGGCCGATCCGTGTGGTCGAGGACGAGCCACCACGTCCCGTGGCGCTCGAGTCGGAACGACGCGTCCGTGTCGCCGGTGTCGAGGTCCGACCACTCGCCGATGTACTCGAAGGACTCGCCGTCCGTGTACTTCTGGTAGTTGGCGTTGTCGAGGAACAGCACGTCGACGTTGGGGCCTTCCTGGACCGTCACCTGGTAGCTGACGTCCTTCGTCGGGCCGTCGCGGAAGTCGATCTCGACCGCCGCGTGTTGCCCGGGGTCGATCTTCACCGTGTCGGACTGCGCCTGCGCCCCGGTCGGCGCAGCCGCCACGACGAGCAACGCAGCGAGACCGGCGATCGTCAACGCGAGCGCCCGGGTCGCCCCCGCTCGGGCGGTCGATCGGTTCCAGAGCATCGACGGGTGGTTGGGTTCAGCAACCATCAAGGTTGTTGGTCTGTCGTCGAAACGACGGCGACGACCGTCGAGCGACGGCTTTTCCCTTCCCCACCGTATCCGCTACCGCGATGATCGAGGTGAAGCAGCTCGACGACGGGGACCCGATGGTGTTCGAGGTGCGGGTCGAGGAGGCCAACAGCGCCAGCCAGCACGAGGTCAAGCTGTCCCGCGAGGACCACGAGCGCCTGGCCCCCGCCGTCGAGCCCGACCACCTCGTCGAGGCCAGCTTCCGGTTCCTGCTCGACCGGGAACCCAAGGAGCAGATCCTCTCGGCGTTCGAGCTGCCCGTCATCGAGCGCTACTTCGGCGCGTACGAGGACGAGATCCCCCGCTACCTCTGACCGCACCTTCCGCGCGGCGAACCCTTGAGTAACCGGCCCACGCTTGGCGGGCGATGACCGTCCCAGAGACCGACCTCGGCCGCCTTTGCGACCTCTCGGGCTTCCCCTACGAGCAGGACACGATCGAGGTCGAGGGCCACGAGATGGCCTACCTCGACGAGGGCGAGGGCCCCGAGACCTTCCTGTTGCTTCACGGCGTACCCACGTGGAGCTACCTGTATCGCAAGATGGTGCCCACGCTGATCGAGGCCGGCCGGGTCCTCGTCCCCGACCTCGTCGGCTTCGGCGCCTCGAGCAAGCCGGCCGACGACGCGCACACCTACGACATGCACGCCCGCACCGTGACGCGGTTCGTCGAGGCGCTCGACCTCGACGACGTCACGCTCGTCGGCCAGGACTGGGGCGGCCCCTTCGGCTTCCACGCCGCCACGCGCCTGCCCGATCGCTTCCAGCGGCTGGTGGCGGCCAACACGTTCCTGCCCGACGGCAGCCAACCGCTGCCCGAGCCCTGGCACGAGTTCCACGACTTCGTCCAGCGCACCCCCGACGTACCCGCCGGTTTCCTCGTCCAGCGCGCCTGCGTGACCGATCTCCCCGACGAGGTCGTGGCCGCCTACGATGCCCCGTTCCCGAGCGAGGAGCACAAGGCCGGCGCGCGCCGGCTGCCCGACCTCGTGCCCCGCTCGCCCGACGCCCCGGCCGCCGACCCGATCCGCGAGACCCGCACGCGGTTGGCGGACCTCGAGGCCGACACCTACTGCGTGTTCGCCGAGCAGGACCCGATCATGGCGCCCGGCGCCGAGCCGATGAGCGAGCTGCTCGACGCCGATCTCGACTGGATCGACGGTGCAGGCCACTTCATCCAGGAGGACGCCGGCGAGGAGCTGGCGGCGAAGATCGTCGACTTCGTCCAGAGGACGCCGCGAAGCTGAGGTCCGTTCGGGCCCAGCGAACGGTGGTTCGGCGGGCGCCGAACCGTTGGCGTCACCCTAAGTACCAGCGGCCCTCCATCCCTGGATGCGAACCATGACTCGTGCACCGTCCCGCCTCCCCCTGTTGATCGCGATCTCGCTCTTGACGGCCGGCGTCGCCGTCGTCGTCGGGTCGACGACCACGTTGGCCAGCGAGGCCGAGCCCACGGCCGTCGCTCGCGAGGAATCCAAGCAAGGGCCCCGCAACCTGACCCTCGAGGGCCAGGTCACGAACGCAAGCTCCGGCGAGCCCGTGGCCGGCCTCGAGCTGCGGATCCACAACGTCTGGGAGACGCGGGACGGCGACGAGCGGCACCACGGCCGCGACTCCCTCTCCGCCGCGACCGACGACGAGGGCCGCTACAGCGTGAACGTCTCCGAGGGCCACGTCGACCTGCGCATCGACGACGAGAGCTACCAGCGAGCCCACGCCGAGTTCTCCGTCCGGAACGACACCCGCCTCGACATCCCGATGGAGCCGGTGTCCCAGGACCTGGCCCGCGTCCACGGGACCGTCACCAGCGAGGACGGCGACCCGATCGGGGACGCCTACGTCCAGATCAGCCCCGTCCCCGAGGGCTGCGAGGACGCCTGGGACTGCGAGCAGCACCCCGAGGACGCTCGCGCCGCCGGCGATAGATCGAGCTCTCGCGAGGTCGAGACCGACGAGGGCACGGTCGAGATCACCTACCACCCGCGAAGCGACCGCCACGTCCGCGCCGAGACCGGACCGCAGGGCGACTACGAGGTCCGCGTCCCCGACGGCCACTACCGGATCTTCGTGCGCGCCGACGGCCACCTGAACGCTCGCACGAGCGTCGAGGCCCCCGAGGGCGCATCGGCTCGCGCCGACGCGAGCCTGACCCCGTTCCCGCCGCGCTCCGTCAGCGTCGAGGGCGCGATCGTCGACCAGGACACGGGCGAGCCGATCGAGGCCGCCGAGATCCGGGTCGAGAACCTGAAGTGGGGCACCGACAACCGGACGCGCACCGACGAGGACGGGCGCTTTAAGCTCTCGATCGAGCCCGGCTACGCCCTCGTCCAGATCCGCGCCGACGAGACCTACCACGTCCCCTGTCAACCCGCGGACGAGGGGACCGAGGAGGACGACGGGAACGGCGCGAACCGGACCGAGGTCTGCGACAACCGCCGCGAGCGCTCGACGGCCTACCTGCCGATCGAGACGACGATCCAGACCGAGGCCGGCCAGACGGTCGCGCTCGACCGCGGCCTGCAGCCCGAGCCCCAGCCCGACGCACGCCTCGACGGCTGGGTCGTGAACGCCTCGACCGGCGAGGCCGTGCCCGACGCCCAGCTGCAGATCCGCAACGAGGAGACCGGCGAGTGGGGCCAGGCCGCGACCGGCGAGGACGGCTCCTTCCAGGTGGACGTGGACGAGGGCTACTACACGGTGCGCGTCCGCGCCGACGGCTACTACGCCAACGCGACGAACGTGCAGGTCGACGGCGACGAGCGGATCACGGTCCAGCTGACGCCCGGCCAGCCGGCCGACGATCGCTGCTGTTACCGCACGTACGCCCACGAGAGGGCCACGGACGGCGGCGGCGAGAGCGACGAAGCGGCCGAGTGGCAGGGCTCCTCCAGCGGCGAGGGGGTCTTCACCGGCGGCCCCGGCGAGCTGGGCCCCCCGCCCGGCGAGACGATGGGCGTCGACCCCGTCAAGAACGCGCCGGGCCCGGGCGTGCTCGCCGGCCTCGCCGTCGCGGGGGTCGGTGCCGCGCTCGCCCGTCGCGAGGCTCGCTGAGTTAGCCCAACCGCTGGACGCGGGTCGCCTGCTCGGGCCACCGCTGCCGGGCCGCGGGCCCGTGCAGCGCGCAGGCGATCTGCTCGAGGCCGTCCACGAGACGCGGACCCGGACGCGAGGTGTAGGCGCCGGCGTCCAGCGCGACGACGCGCTCGCGGGGCAGGCCCGGCAGACGGTCGTCGGGCTCGACGACGGCCTCGGCCTCGGCGAGGGCGCGGCGAGCGTCGAACCCGCACGGGATCGACAACAGGACGTCGGGGTCGGCCGCCTCGACGTCGTCCCACTCGACGTAGGTCGAGGGGCTGGCGTCGTCGAGCAGCACCGGGTCCCCGCCGGCCGCCTCCACCATGCCGGGGATCCAGTGGCCGGCGGCCATCGGCGGATCGATCCAATCGAGCACCGCCACCGTGGGCCGCTCGCGGTCGCTGGCGAAGGCCTCGACCGCCTCGATGCGCTGCTCGAGGGCCCCGACCAGGCGCTGGGCGGCCTCGGCGGTGCCGGTGGCCTCACCCAGCTGGCGGATCTGGTCGAGCACGTCGGCCAGCGTGTGCGGGTGCAACCCCATCAGCTCGGGGCCCTCGCCGGGCTCGAAGCGCGCCAGCTTGGCGCGGACGTCGACGGGCGTGATGCCGCAGACGTCGCAAGCCTCCTGCGTGACGACGAGATCGGGCTGGGCGTGGTGGAGGACCTCGCCGAGCACCTCGAACGTGGCCTCGCCCTCGTCGACGGCCTCGCGCACGTCCTCGTCGATCGCCCGGCTGGACCCCTCGGCATCGAGCCGGGTGCGCGAGGCGGCGGGCCGCTGGGCCGCCTCGGGCGGGTGATCGCACGCGTGGGAGACGGCCTGGACCTTGCCCCCGGCGCCGATCGCGAATAGGATCTCGCTCGCGGCTGGGACGAGGGACACGATGCGGTCGGCGGGCACGCTCGGGTCAGGGTCGAGCCCGTCTAAGGGGTTTCGCCGACGCCTGGCGGCCGTCGCCTCGAGACCGATGGGCACAGATGGGCACGGGGCGGGCCGGCCGGCGCGGTCCGACCAACGGTTGGGGCCCGAGGCTTAAGGAGGGGAAGCGCTCTGCTCGGCGCGATGCGAGGCACGCGACTCCTTGCCATGGCCGGACTGGTCTCGTTGCTGGCTGTGGCTGGTTGCATCGGGATGGCGAAAGACGAGGAGACCACCGAGGCCCAGTCGGCCGGCGAGCAGCTCGATCACGACGCGATCCAGGACGAGATCGGCGAACCGATCGAGATGTTCCACGACCACACCGACCCGGCCGTCCACAACCAGAGCCACAACCTGGAGATCGTGGCCTACAGCGATCTGGGCGTCGACGTGGGCGAGGACGGCAACGGCTTCGCCGACTTCCAGTTCCACGAGGAGGACGGCGAGGAGCTGGCCGTCGTCGCCGTCGACGGCGACGACGAGGGCGGGTTCAACATCGTCGACGTCTCCGACCCCCAGACCATGGAGACGATCGGCACCTACCGGATCGCCGGCAGCGGCATCCAGGAGGCGGTCTGGAGCCCGAGCGGCGACTACGTCCTCATGAACGTGCAGACGATCCCGCCGGCCGACGAGGGAGCCGGCGACTGCCAGGTCTGCATCCACGTGGTCGACGTCAGCGACCGATCGAACCCCGAGCTCGTCAGCCGGTTCCCCGTCGACCTGCTGGGCACGCACAACATCGAGCTGGAGACGGTCGACGGCGAGACGTGGGTCTTCTACACCGGGCAGCCGTTCGGGAGCGACCCGGCCGGCAACTACGTCGGGATCGCGCGCCTCGTGGAGACCCCCGCCGGCGCCCACCTCGCCAAGGTGACCGAGTACCGGCACACCGACACCTACCAGCAGCAGAACGTCTCCTCGTTCCCCCACGACACGTTCATCGAGGAGCACCCGGTCACGGGCGACCTCACGATGTACGCCAGCTGGTGGGACGGCGGAGCGATCACGGTCGACGTCTCCGATCCGGCCGCGCCCGTCGAGCAGGACAAGGTCCGCCAGTGGGCGCCCAGCGAGGAGCTGTCGATCCACCAGTTCCGGCCCGAGCCGAACGCTCGCGGTCAGCAGGTGTTCGGGTACAGCGCGCCGGAGATCGGCCAGCTCGACAACGGGTCGGGCGTGGTCCGCTCCTACGACCTGACGGATCCGGCCAACTTCGAGCAGGTCGGCTCCTGGCAGCTGCCAGGCAACGTCACGATCCCCGGCCAGTACCTGATGTCACCCCACGTCGTCTCGCCGCACCCCGATCAACCGTTGGCCGCCGTCGGCCACTACCACGCCGGCGTGTGGGTGCTGGACACCTCGGACCCGGCCAACCCCGAGCACGTGGCCTTCAACGAGCGCACCGGCGGCCCCGGCGAGCTGTTCGACGGCGACTACTGGTGGAAGAAGCCGAACTTCGACCCCGAGGGCTACATCCCGAACATCTTCCGGGCGACCTGGCACGAGGACCAGATCTGGGTCACCGAGCGCGGCAGCGGGCTCTACGTGTACGACTACACGGGCCCGACGCCCGGCGACGGCGAGGCCGACCCCGCGCCCGCCGCCGCAAGGTAGAGCCCAGGACCGCCGGGGACTCCCTAGAGGCCCCCCAGCAGCGCCAGGACCATCAGGAAGGCGGCCAGCAGGCCGAGCACGGCCGCGACCTGGGCGCCGGTGGAGGCCTTGGCCAGGTGGTCCTCGCGCTCCTCGGTGGGCCCGGTGTGGGCATCGCGCAGCCGAGGCGCGACGAGCCCGTGCTCGAGGCCCATCATCGCGATCGAGAGGACGATGCCGCCGGTGATCGCGTGGCCCCAGCCCGGTTGCAGCAGTTCACCGTAGGCGTGCCCGGAGGCGGTGACGAGCCAGAGCCCGAACGCGAGCACGAGGGGACCCAGGAACGTGAACGGCCGGATGCGCTCGACGATCGGGCCGACGTTGGCGCCGTGGGCGCCCCCGTGGCGGGCGGCGGGGATCACGGCCCAGGCGAGGAAGGCCAGGTAGCCGACCCACAGGAGGGCGGCGCCGACGTGCAGGAAGCGAGCGGTGAGATGCGCGACGTCAGCCATCGAGACAGCCACCCCTGGCTCCCCTTAGGAATGCGTCCATCTTCGGCGCGCGACGAAACGCTGAAGTCACGGCGGGTCTACCCGACGGTGCGTGGCCGACGAGGAGCTGTCCGAGGAGGAGCGGATCCAGGCCGCCTACGACGACCACGAGTGCGAGTTCTGCGGCGAGATGCTGCCCGATCCCGGCCCCTCGTTCCTCAAGCACCTCGACGAGTCGGACACGTGCCGGTACCTGTGGTTGCGGCACCGGCCTCTGGTGCAAGAGGAAGCCGGCGGGTCCTAGCCCGCCGTTGTCGACCGGTCAGAAGGGCCACGTCAGCGAGTCGATCGTGCCCGGGATGTTGCCGATGAGGATCGCGGCCAGAGCCAGCGGGATCACGTAGCGGAGGATGTAGCTCACGTAGCGGGTGATGCGCTCCTCCCAGACGCCGGGATCCTCCTCACCGCCGAGCAGCGTCTTGACGGGTTCGTCGATGGCGAACCCGTAGAGGATCGCGACGAGCAAGCCGCCGCCGACGAGCATCACGTTGCCGACGATCGTGTCGACGTTGCCCAGCATCGTCGAGTTGAGGGCCGAGACGATGCCGAGCCCGAAGGTGAGCTCGGCGGCCAGCAGCGCGCCCTTCCAGCGGGAGATGTCCCACTGCTCCTCCATGAAGCTCGTGATGACCTCGAGCCCGGAGATCGAGGAGGACAGCGCGCCCATCGTGACCATGCCGAAGAAGCCGATGAGGAAGACGTACCCGACCAGGCCCGTGCTGATCTGGCCGAAGGCCGTGGGCATCGTCAGGTACAACGCGTCCGTCAACGACTCGGTGCCGATCACCTGGTCGGCCAGACCCTGGGAGAAGACGAGCGGGAAGATCATCAGGCCGGCCGTGAACGCCACGAAGGTGTCCATCACGGCGATCGTGCCGGCCGAGCGGATCAAGCTCTGGCCGGACTCCATGTAGCTGCCGAAGGTCAGCATGATGCCGAACCCGACGCTCGTCGAGAAGAACGCCTGCCCGATCGCGACCTGGATCGTGTTCAACCCGATCGCGCTGAAGTCCGGCGACAGGTAGTAGTCGATGCCTGCCCCGGCCCCGTCCTGGAAGACGGCGTAGATCGCCAGCGCGATGACGATCACGAAGAGGGCGGGCATCATGATCTTGTTCGCCTTCTCCAGGCCGTCGGAGACGCCGTAGGCGATGATGCCGACGCCGATGGCGGTGAACACGCCGTGCATCAGCAGGGCGCTTGGCCCTTCGTTGGAGGCGGCCAGGAACGGTTCAGGGTTGGTGAGTGCGTCCTGGAAGGCCCCGAAGATCGCGTACTTCAGCGTGAGACCGCCGATGATCGTGTAGTAGCTCATGAACAGGACGGTGGCTAAGATCAGGAAGCCACCGACCCAGCCCCACTTGTCGCCGGCTACGTTCTTGACGGTCCGGAACGGGGAGCCTTGCCCCTTCTGGCCGAGCGACATCTCGGCGAGGATCAGCGGGAAGCTGAGGAACGCGACGAGGGGGAGGTAGATGAACAGGAACGCGGCTCCTCCCTCGCTGCTGGTGACCTGCGGGAACCGCCAGATGTTGCCCAGTCCGACGGCGGAACCGACACCGGACAAGATCAGTCCCAGCTTCGAGCCGAAGCGCGCCCTACCAGCCATCGGGCAGGGCACGACGCCCAGGCACAAAACGCTTGCGTACCACGGCGGGGGCTTGGCTCGGGTGAGCGGCGCTTGCAGCCCGCAGGCTGGGCGAGAGCGAGCGCCGGTCGTCGTTCGACGTCGTTTCGACAAGGTTTAACCCCTCGCAGGCGGACCTCGCGCCGTGCGAGGGCTCGGCGCGGCGTTCCTGGTCGCGGGTCTGCTGGCGCTCGGGCTGCCAGCGCCGACGGTCGACGCCCACGGGGCGCAGCCTACCTGGACCGGCTCGCTGGCGCTCGAGGGCGAACCCCGCACCGGGTCCACCGTCGACGTCGCCGTCGAGGTGGTGGCCAACCGCGACATGGACGCCACCTTCCGGCTCGAGGTCCCCGACCACGCCCGACCCGCGGGCAGCGAGCGATGGAACCTCTCGCTCGAGGCCGGCGAGTCGGCGACGCGCACCTGGGAACTCGCCGTCGACGGTCGCGGTTTCTGGAAGGCCCAGCTCGCGGCGCCCGACGAGCTGGTGAAGGAGGCGGCCTGCTGCGTCTACGCCTACTCGGCGCCCGGGCGCGGATTAGCCGGGAACGCGCCGGAGGCCGCGGTCCCGCCGCCTCGCGCGGCCACGGGCACGAGCTTCGCGGTGACCGGACCCGAGACGGTCGAGGCGAACTACACGGTGAACCGAGGGGCGGCCTGGATGCGGTTGGGCGCCTTCGAGCTGCGGCACTCGCTGGGCGGCGAGGAGGGGCAAGCGCGGGCCGAGGAGGGCCAGGCTCGGGCCCACCACGTCTTCGCGTTCCCGTTGAGCGAGGGCGAGCGGACGACGGTGTTCGTCGCCAGCCACGTCCGGATCCTCTTCGAGGGCGAGCAAGGCGGGGACGAGCACGTCGCCTTCGTACACTGCCGCAACGTCCAGATCGAGCGGACCGGAGACGAGGTGGCGCGCGTCGACGACTGGGGCTGTCACGCCGATCGGGCCCGCGGCGCCGTGCCGACGCACCCGCCCGACGAGGCGACGGTGCCGGGGCCGGGCGCGGGATCGATCGGGCTGGCCGCGGCCCTCGCGGGCCTGGCCACGACGGCCCTCGGCGCGCGATCGGGTCGACGCTGAGAGTCGAGGGACGAGGCAGGGCCCCGCCGGCTGTCGGGCCGACGGGGCGGAGGATCGCTAGGGTTGCCTTGTCGGGTCGCCGATCGGGCCCCTACTCCCCCGTCTCCACAGGGACGCCGATCGGGCGCGAGCATCGCGCCGCACGATCGCCGTCGGCGAGCGATGCTCGCGATCCGGACGGATCGGAGATCCGTCCTCTCATCGGAGTCCCTCACTCCCCGGTCTCCACAGGGACTCCGATGAGGTTCCCGTACTCGGTCCAGCTGCCGTCGTAGTTGCGCGCCTCGTCGTCGCCGAGCAGGTGGCGGAGGACGAACCACGAGTGGGCCGAGCGCTCGCCGATCCGGCAGTAGGCGATCGTGCCCTCCTGGTCGAGCACGGGACCGTAGAGCTGCTCGAGCTCCTCGCGGGGCCGAAACGTGCCATCGCGGTCGACGGCCTCGGACCACGTGACGTTCGTGGCTCCAGGGATGTGACCGCCGCGCTGGGCGGTCTCGTCGAGGTCGGGCGGGGCGACCAGCTCGCCGCTGAACTCCTCGCTGGAGCGGACGTCGATGAAGTTCTCGCGGCCCTCGTCGACGGCTGCGAGCACCTCGTCGCGCGTGGCGCGGAGCTCTTCGCGGGTTTCGGTGACGGTGAAGCTGCCCTCGGCGGGCTCGGGCGTCTCGGTGGTGAGCTCGATGTGGGAGCGCGTGATCGCGTCGCGGCCGCCATCGACGAGCGCGACGTCGTCGTGGCCGTAGACCTCGAACACCCACAGCGCGAACGCGGCGAACCAGTTGTGGTTGTCGCCGTAGAGCAGGACGGTCGTGTCGTCGTCGATGCCGGCCTGCTGGGCGAGCGTCTCGAAGCTCTCGGCGGAGACGATGTCTCGGCGGACGGGGTGGTTGAGGTCCTCGGTCCAGCTCCAGCCGACGGCCTCGGGGACGTGGCCTTTCTCGTAGAGGGTCGTGTCGACGTCCACCTCGAGCACGGCGACGTCGTCGTCGCCGCGTCGCTCGTCGAGCTCGTCCACGGTCACCAGGCGATCGGGGTTGGCGTACTCGGTCACGGGGATCGCACCGAGCCGGCATGAGGTGGGGAGGGGGTTGCGGGTTCGGGTTGCGGCAAGAACGCCTCCTTCAGCGTGCGGGTCGAGGCAACGACGCAAAGCCTGTCAACGGGCAGCGCTCTCGGTCCGCGTGCCCCAGCACGCGAAGGACCTGACCTTCTCCACGGACGGCGAGGTCGACGTGATCGACCTCACTGAGGACGTCGACGAGATCGTGCAGGCCGACGGCGTCGAGCTCGGCCAGGTGCTCGTGCACACGCTCTCGAGCACGTCGGCGATCACGACGCTCGAGCACGAGCCCGGGCTCGCCGAGGAGGACCTGCCGGAGGCGCTCGATCGCTTGTTCCCGCGCCACGGGGACGCGGCGCCGACGACGGCGGACGGCCAGTCGGCCGCCAAGCGCATGGACTACGGCCACCAGCGCCGCTGGCAGGACGGCAACGGCCACTCGCACGTCCGCGCGGCCTTCATCGGGCCCGAGATCACTGCGCCCGTGCAGAACGGCCGGCTGCGGTTGGGGACCTGGGAGCAGATCGTCTTCGTCGAGCTCGACAACGAGCCTCGCGAGCGGACGGTCGCGGTGCACGTGTGGGGCGAGTGACCAGCTTCGCTGGTCACGAGCGAGTACGCCGCCGAGCGTCGCGGACATCGCAGAAGACGAGCGAGGCGGCCTGCGAAGTTCGAGACCGGCAAGCCCAAGCACGGAGAGACGCCGGTCTCGAATCACAAGACGAGAACCCCGCCCCCAGCCTCACAGACCCCACCCAAACCACACGAGCGAGTACGCCGCCGAGCGTCCCCGACCGGACGATGGCCGCTCCGGGTCGGACGCTCGGATCGCGACGACGGCCTTCGGGCCGCTGCGAGTTCGCCCGGCTCGGAGGTGCGGGCTCTGGGGTCACGACTGGACGGCTGACGGCCGCGCTGGCCCACGCGCGGGCCGAAACGCTCATGCGTTGGCAGGTTCCCTCGGTGGTGAGGCGAGACGATGCGGGCACCACTGATCGCGTTGCTCCTCGTGACCGCGGCCTTCACCGGCTGCATCGGAGCGTTGGACGCGGGGGACATCGAGGAGCAATCCGAGGACATCGAGAACGAGACATCCGAGAGCTTCGTGCCGCCGGCACCGGACCGCGACTTCGTGGGCGCGATCGACACCGACCACGCCCACCAGGCTCCCGAGCTGCACTCGAACACGCATGGGTTCGAGCTCGCCGGCCACGAGAACTTCCAAGGCTTCTACCCGACCACCTACCAGGGCGGCTGGGGCGAGGTCGACGTCCAAGGGGACCTGGCGGCCATCTCGTCCGCCGACGGTCCGCTGGGCGCGACGCTGGTCGACATCTCCGACCCCTCGGACCCCGAGCCGCTGTCGTACACGACGTCCACCGGCGCCGACTTCGACACCCGCATCACGGAGGATGGCAACTACCTGGCCGTCGGATGCCAAGCTAGCGCCGTATTCTCCCCCACGCACACCGTGATGGGCGACTGCCAAGAGGACGCGGTTACCCCCCACCTGCCGACAAGCACGGAGAACGTCGTCAGCGTCTACAACATCTCCGACCCCGAGAACCCCGAGCCCGTCGCCCAGCTGGCCACGCAAGCCACCCACAACCTGTGGACGAAGACGATCGACGGCACGATCTACATCTTCACCAACGAGGTCGAGATCCTCGAGTTCCAGCCCGACGCCCCCGAGGGCGAGCGGCTGACCAAAGTCGCGACGGTGAAGGGCACGCACGACGTGTACGTCCACAAGCATCCGGTCACGGAGGACTGGCTGCTGTACACCGGCTCGCCCGAGGACGGCACCTCGATGGCGATCTACGACATCAACGACCCGTCGACCCCCTCGCCCATCGTGCAGTCGATGGACGACGTGGTCGGCTGGCACGAGCAGACCGTCGCCAACAGCGTGATCGACGGGCGCGTGATCGCGATCGGCGGCGGCGAGCGCCTGTCCAGCACGGGCGACGTCGGCGGTGCCGAGCGTCAGAAGCTGTACGTCATCGACGTGACCGACCCCGCCAACCCCGAGAAGCTGGCCACCTGGCAGCTCCCGATCGAGACCCAGCCCCCCTACACGAGCTACCGCTACAGCGCCCACAACGTGGACATCACGCCGACGGGCCAGGTCATCTCGGCCTGGTACCACGGCGGCATGTGGGCCTTCGACGTCTCGACGGAGGAGCGCCAGGAGAACCCCGAGACGCTGGGCTTCTACCAGCCGCACGAGCCCTACGCCCCCTCCGTCCCGCCCGGGGTCGCCGTGCTCGACCACGGCGCCGTCCCGCTCGTCTGGGGCCCGCAGTGGACCGACGAGGGCCGCGTCGTGCTCGGCGACATGTACACCGGCGTGTACACGCTCGAGCCCGAGTGGGGTCTGTACCCCGAGGAAGCCTCCGCCGGGTCCGCGAAGTAGGCGACGGCCGGCCTCCACAGCGGGGTTCAACACCCCGCGCCGCCCTCACCCCAGCGAGCCCCAAGACGATGAGCGAGCAGACCCGAGCCCACTGGCGAGACGTGTGGGCCGACACCGCGCCCGACGAGGTCAGCTGGTTCCAGCCCGAGCCGGCCGTCTCGCTGGCACTGATCGCCGGCCTCGATCTCTCGAAGGCGGCCCGCATCGTCGACGTCGGGGGCGGGGCCTCCCGCCTGGTCGACCGCCTGCTCGACGACGGCTACAGCAACGTGACCGTGCTCGACATCGCCGAGCCTGCGCTGGCTCGGGCCCGCGAGCGGCTCGGCGATCGCGCCGACGGCGTGGACTGGCTCGTCGGCGACGTGCTGGAGGCCGAGTTCGAGCCGGGCATCGATCTCTGGCACGACCGGGCGGTGTTCCACTTCCTGACCGACGCCGAGGATCGGGCCCGCTACGCCGAGCGGCTCGATCAGCTGCTCTCGCCCGAGGGAACGGCGATCGTGGCGACGTTCTCTCCCGAAGGCCCCGAGCGGTGCAGCGGGTTGCCGGTCCGCCGCTACGACGCCGAGGCGCTCAGCGCCGAACTGGGTGAGTCCTTCCGGCTCGTCCACGAGCGCCGGGAAGCGCACGAGACGCCCTGGGGCGACACCCAATCGTTCGCGTACGCGGTGCTCGAGCGCGCGTAACCGTTGCCAGCCCACGGCAACGTCCGAGCCCCGAGACGCCGTGGTGCCGAGCTGGTCACCGACGGCCGGGCCCAGCAGGCGCTGGGCTTCTAGTTGTCCCGCTCGGCCCACGCGGCTGGGTCGCGGTGGCCGCAGTTCGAGCACAGCGTGGGGCCGCTGGTGCTCGCGGAGGTGTCGGTCAAGCCGCACGCGGGGCACACAGCCGACAGCGGGGAGGCGATCGTCGCCATGAGCCAAAGTGGCACGCGACCCCTATTAAGCGATGTGGCAGGCGTGGAGGCAACGGGCGCCTTCGCCTGGAGCACCTGGAGCTCGTCCGAGCAGCCCTCGGTGTGCCCGCCGTTGGGGCACACGGTCGGGGTACCCGTCTTCATCGAGGAGAAGAGGGCCCGCACTTCTCGCAGGGGCCGTGGGCGCGGGAGTGGGGCTCCGCCGGGTTGCGGCCATGAGTGGTCTGGTCACAGCCCGGGGCTTGGATCATGCCCCGGAGGCCCTCGAGCCTTGCGCCCGGGCCCCGATGGTTGCCTCCTGTGATTCGACTGGAGACCTAGTCGGCCTCGAGGCGTTCGGCGTCGGCGTCGGTGAGGGCGAAGGCGGCCAGGCGCTTGACCTTCCAGCGGAGGATGCCCGAGCCCTCGTGGCTGCCGTCGTCAGCGATCAAGGCGTACTCGTCGTCGCCGTAGACGAGCACGACCGGGCCGCGCTGGACGAAGGTGAGCGGTGCGTAGTAGGGGTTCTCGCCCAGCGAGTCGTCGATGTAGGCCTTCAGCGCCGAGAACACGATGTCGCGGTAGTCCTCCGAGACGGGCCGGTAGCCCTCGAAGAACGCCTCGGGGCGGTGGGAGGCCAGCCACAGCTCGAAGGCGATGCGGGCGTGGGCGCCCAGGCGGCCTTCGGCCTCGGTCAGGCCGTCGGCGGGGGGCCAGGCGAGCTCGAAGCGCCCCTCCGGCCCGGTGACCACCAGGCTCGGTTCGGGGGCGGTCTGGCGGTGGGCTTGAACCTGCTCGAAGCCGAAGACCTCGCGCAGGTCCTCCTCGAGCTGGTCGGCGGCCTCGGCGAGCGCCTGCTGGATCTCCTCGCGGTCGGCCCTCGGCATCGCGTCATCGTGGGGAGTGCCGGTCCCCTCAGAAAGCGGTTGTGGCCCCTACCCGTCGTCCACGTCGTCGTCCTTGCGCTGCCGGGTGTGGTGCCACCACGGGCGCTCGTCGCCGTCGTCGGCGTAGGCGATGGCGGCGGCGAACACGTCGCGCGTGCAGGGGTCGTGGCGGCGGCCGTCCTGCGAGCACAGCGCCTCGAACAGGTCCTCGGGGTCGCGGCCCTCGAGGTCTCCGACGCTCGTGATCCCGAGCGCGAGCAGGTCCTCGGCGGTCGCCGGGCCCACGTTCGGGATCGCCGTGAGGCGGTCGATCGCGTCGGGAGCCTCAGCCGTCTCCGTCCGGGACACAGTGGGCCGATGGCACACGGAGGGATAGGCCTAGGGGCCACCCGACGGCGGGCTGTCTGGTTAAGCAGGGGCCGCGAAGGACACGAAGAATCGCCAAGGCCACGAAGGGCCTGTGACTCGCCGCCGGGCGGCCTTGTCACGGCAGCTGCTCCCCTTTGTGCCCTGGCGTCCCCCCGCGTACTTGGTGGCCCCCCCCCCGGTTTCTCCCTTACAGCGCGACCCGACGGCGAAGCCCCCGCCGCGGTCTTTTTCGTCGTTCGTCGAGGTCAGTCACCGGTCAAGGTCGGCGCCCGCGGGCTCGCGCAGGGGTAGGCTCTTTTAGAGGCGAACACTTCAGCCTCGCGTGCCCGACTACGATGTCATCGTCGTCGGTGGAGGACCCAGCGGCTCCTCGGCGGCAGCTTTCCTTTCACGCAAGGGGTACGACGTGGGTCTCTTCGACAAGGAGTCGTTCCCGCGCGACAAGCCTTGCGGCGACGCGATCTCCGGGAAGAGCGTCCGGATGCTGGAGAAGCTCGACATCATCGGGCAGGTCGACGAGGCTCCCAACTCGGCCGCCCGAGGGGTCGTGTTCTCGAGCCCGAAGGGCGACGAGATCCAGATCGACTTCCCCGAGAACAAGGCCGCCGAGTGGCGGAAGAAGCGCGGCGAAGACGCCTCGCCTTACACCAAGCCCGGCTACGTCTGCCGGCGCGAGGTCTTCGACAACGTCGTCTTCCAGGCCGCGCGCAAGTTCGGCGCCGAGGCCCACGAGGAGACGCCGATCAACGACCTCCTCTGGGAGGGCGAGAAGGTCACCGGCGTCAAGACGGCCAGCGGCGACGAGTACACCGCCGACCTCGTGATCGGGGCCGGCGGCGCGCTGTGCCCGGTGGCCCGCGAGACCGGTGCCTACGACCGCGACCCCGACCACTGGGTCGCCGCGATCCGCGTCTACTGGGACGGCATCAAGGACCTCGGCGACGACATCGAGATCCACTTCCTCGACAGCGTGATCCCAGGCTACTTCTGGATCTTCCCGCTCGAGGACGGCCGCGCCAACGTCGGCGTCGGCATGCTCGAGTCCAAGATCAAGGAGGACGGCCACGAGCGGGACCTCAAGGACCTGCTCGAGAAGGCCTACGAGCACCGCCTGTTCAAGGACCGCTTCGCCGACGCCGAGAAGGTCGAGGGCTCCCAGCGCGGCTGGATCCTGCCGCTGGGCTCGAAGAAGCGGCCCGTCCACGGCAACGGCTGGATGCTCTGCGGCGACGCCGCCTCGCTCATCGACCCGTTCACCGGCGAGGGCATCGGCAACGGCATGACGAGCGCCCACCTGGCCGCCGAGCGCTACGACGAGGTCTCCGACAACGGCGGACCGACCCGCGAGAACCTCGCCCCCTACGAACAGCGGCTTCGGGACGAAACCTGGGACGAGCTCAAGACCAGCCACCGCCTCCAGAAGATGGGTCAGCACAAGTGGCTGCTCAACTTCGTCGTCTCCCGCGCGGCCAACAACCCCCACGTGGCCGAGACGATCTCGGACATGCTGGCCGACCGGGACAAGAAGGAGGAGCTCACCAGCTGGTGGTTCTACCTCAAGCTGCTGTTCAAGTGAGGTCCTCCAGGAGCCCGTCACGGTCGGCTCGGGGTTGACGATCGGTTGACCGCAGCTTGGCCCACGTGTCCCTCAGCCGAGGCTAAGCTACCGTCGAGGGCGAGCACCAGCAGGGATACGTCTCCACGGGCGCGTCGAAGGGGTCTGAACCGCAACGCTAACGGTTCCCGACCAAGGATACGCTTGCGACCGCGATGCCCCACGTCGACCTGCACTCCCACTCCCGCTTCTCGCCGGACTGCCGGATGGACTTCGAGACGATCGCGGACGCGTGCGAGCTGGCGGGTATCGACGTGCTGGCCACGACCGACCACGACACGGCCGAGGGCGCGTTGGCCTTCCACGACTGGATCGCGGACCACGACCGCGAGCTGGACGTCATCGTCGGCGAGGAGCTGTCGACGCCGGACGGCGAGATCATCGGGCTCTACCTCGAGGAGACGATCGAGAGCCCATGCCCGCTCGAGGAGGCGATCGAGCAGATCCGCGCCCAGGGCGGGCTCGTCCTGCTCGAGCACCCCTTCGACCCGATGCGGGAGGGCCTGGAGGGGAAGGCCTGGGAGATCGATCCCGACATCGTCGAGGTGTTCAACGCCCGCACCCGCCTGGAGGGCGCCAACCGGAAGGCGAGGGAGTTCGCCGAGGAGCGCGAGCTGGTGACCTGCGCCTGCTCGGACGCCCACACCTCCAACGAGTTCGGCTCGGCCTTCACCCTGACGCCCGACTTCGATGCCTCGGACCCGGACCAGCTCGTCGAGGCCCTCGCGGAGGGCACCCACGAGTGCTCGACGAGCCCGGTCTGGGTCAGCGTGCAGAGCACGTTCGCCCGCGCCCTGCACAAGATCGGGCTGTGAGGCGACGTCGTCGCAGCTGGTCGAGCGCCCAGCGGGTCCCTCCCGGTCCGCGGCGGGTTCGGGTCTTCCTCGGGGCGGGTGTTCCCCTCTCACGGCATAGACGCCGCGAGGGCTCGAGGCTTTCGCCATCCCTTTTCTCGTCCCAGGCCGACTCGCCAGCGACGGCGCCGTCTCGAGCGGGGATAGCCCTGCGCGAAGGTCCCCAGCGCCCAATGTCGGCGCCGCCGGGGCCTGTACCGCTCCGGAGGGGGTTGCTTCGTTGCCGAGGATCGTTCTTCGTCTCCCCCTCCGCAGGCGTCAGGGCCCCGCGAGAACGAAAGGGGCTCCAAAGCATTAAATCGCGGAGACGAATCGAGCGGTGCGGTCCCGGACCGGCTATCGACCGGGGGCGCGGTGGTTCACGTGGGATCAATCAACGTCGCGATCGTCGGCGTCGGGAACTGCGCTTCGGCCCTCGTCCAGGGCATCGAACACTACCGCGACGTGGAGCCGGACGCGGACATCCCGGGCCTGCTGAACCCCGTCCTGGGCGGGTACCACGTCGGCGACCTCGACGTGGTGTGCGGGTTCGACATCGACGAGCGCAAGGTCGGGCGCGACGTCGGCGAGGCGATCTTCGCCGATCCCAATTGCGCTCTCGAGGTCCGCGAGGAGCCGCCCGAGGTCGAGGCCCCCGTCTACATGGCACCCCCGGCCGACGGCCGCTCGCCGCGGATGGACGAGGCCGACGAGGACGACGCCTTCGTCGTCGCCGACCGCGACCCCGTGGACCCGGCCGCCAAGCTGGCCGAGCACGACGTCGACGTGCTCGTCAACCTCCTCCCGGTCGGTTCCCAGCAAGCCACCGAGACGTGGATGCAGGCCGCCCTCGAGGCCGAGGTCGCCGTCGTGAACGGCATCCCGGTCTTCGTCGCCTCCGAGCCCTCGTGGGCCAAGCGGTTCACCGACGCCGACGTCCCGATCCTCGGCGACGACGTGAAAAGCCAGGTCGGGGCCACGATCACCCACCGCGTCCTCTCGAACATGTTCGAGAACCGCGGCGTGGACGTCGGCGAGACCTACCAACTCAACGTCGGCGGCAACACCGACTTCCTCACCCTCCAGGACGTCGAGCGGCTGGACAGCAAGCGGACCTCGAAGACCGAGGCCGTGCAGAGCCAGCTCGACGAGCCCCTGGACGAACACGACATCAAGATCGCGCCCAGCGACTACGTGCCCTTCCTCGGCGACAACAAGGTCGCCTTCATCCGGATGCAAGGCGAGGGCTTCCTCGGCGCCCCCGTCGAGCTCGAGGCCCGCCTGTCCGTGGAGGACTCGCCCAACTCGGCCGGCATCCTCACCGACGCCATCCGATGCGCGGCCCTCGCCGCCGACGAGGGCCGAGCCGGCCCGATCGAGGGCCCCTCGAGCTTGTTCTTCAAGCGTCCGCCGGCCCAGTGCACCGACGAGGAAGCCCTGGAACGGATGCAAGCCTTCGTGACCGAGACCGCCGACGGGAACTGACCCGAGGCGATCGGATGCACGGGCGGCTCAGGGGTGGCAAGCGGTGATCGGCAAGGTCCGAGGCGCGATCGACCGCGCCGCCACCCCCATCGCCAGGGTGTTCCAGGCCCTGGGCCTGTCGCCCAACACGCTGTCGATCGTCGGTCTGATCATCACGGGGTTCGGCGCCGTGCTCGTCGCCCGCGGACAGCTCATCGTGGGTGCAGCCGTGGCCGGCGTCGGCGCCATCCTCGACCTCTTCGACGGGCTCGTGGCCCGCCTGACCGACCAGACGAGCCCGCAGGGCGGGTTCCTCGACAGCGTCCTCGATCGCTACACCGACGCCTTCGCCTTCGCCGCCATCGGCTGGTACTACGACGTCACCTGGATCTGGGCCGTGTGCCTGCTCGGGTTCCTCGGTGCCGCGGCGACCTCCTACGCCAAGGCACGCACCTTCGAGGAGGTGCGCCCTGCCGGCCGGGACTGGGCCGACCTCGTCGAGCGCCCCGAACGCCAGCTGGCCCTGTGGTTCGGCGCCGGCTTCCAAGGCATCGCGCACGCGCTCGGTGTCGGCGTCGAGTTCCTGCCTTGGGTCGTGACCGTCGTGGCCGTGATGGGTCACGTCACCGTGCTCCAACGCGGCGCCAAGGCGATGCGGATCCTGGAGGGAGGCACGGATGGCCCTTGACAAGCGCCTTCGCCGGCTGCTGATCGTCGCCATCGTCGCCAGCGTCCTCTCCCTGATGGCGGTGTTCGCCCTCTCGTTCGGCGTGCAGCGCGAGGAGCTGATCGCCTCGCTGTCCCGCCTGAACCCGGCCGTGTTCGCGATCGCGATCGGCCTCCACGCCGGAGCGCTGCTGCTGTGGGCCGCCCGGCTGTACGCCCTCGCCGACGGCTCCGGTCACACGCAGAGCCCGTGGGTCTGCATCGAGGCGGTGTTCTCCTCGGTGTTCGCGGCCGCCGTGACGCCGGCCCGGTTCGGCGGCGAGCCGGTGCGCTTCGGCATCCTCACCAGCCGGGACATGCCGCCCCGCGAGGGCAGCCTGATCGTGCTCCTCGAGCGCGGGTTGGACATCCTGTTGTTCATCCTGCTGGGGGTGTGGGCCTTCGTCGAGCTGGTCCCACGGCTGCCCCGCTCCGCGTTGCTGGCCCTGGTCGTCCCGGTCAGCATCGTGTTCCTGATCGGCCTGATCCTCGTTCCGCTGTTGATCTTGTTCAAACCGCGGGCCGCCCACCCGGTGTTGGACCTGGTCGAGGGGTTGGTCGGCGAGGACCGCACCGCTCGCGCCAAGGAGTGGCTCGTCGTCGAGACGGCGCGCATGCGGCGGGCGCTGGCGACCGTGCTCGGCCGCAAACCGAGCCGGTTCGGGTTTGCCGTCGTCGCCACCATCCTCTCCTGGATGCTGGAGTTCGGCGTCCTCTACTACCTGCTGAACGTCGGCTTCGGACACCAGATCCCCTTCATCACGGTCGCGCTCGGCGCCGCCCTCGTCTCCGTGCTCACCACGATCCCGCTGTTGCCGGGCGGGTCCGGGTTGGCCGAGGCGGGCGTGCTGGGCGTGTTCACGCCGTTCACCGAGGGCTTGACCGCCACGTTCGTCCTTGTGTGGCGAGCCTCGACCTACTACGTCGACATCGTCGTCGGCGGCGTCATCGCGATGCGGTTCGCCGGCGCCGAGACCATGCGCGTGCTCTCCGGCGACGACGAGCCCGACGAGCAGCCGCCGACGCCCGGTGAGGCTTAGCCCTCCTCGGGGAGACGGCAGCCAACGGACGCAGAAGGCGGGTCTGCTCCCTCCGTTCCCTCCCGCGGCCGTTCTCCGGCCAGCTCTCCCCCTCGATCCATCGTCCCCCCACTGGCATCTCTGCTGGCCTCTGCCGCTCTGCTTCTCTGCGTGCACCTCCCAACTCAGTCCTCCTCAGGCAGCCGGCCCTCCTCGCGCAGACGCGACAGGCGCAGGTGGGCGATGACCGGCAGCATGAGGTCGCCCATCCGCTCGCCCTTGGGCGTCAGCGAGTACTCGACCCGGACGGGGACCTCGGCGTAGGCCTCCCGGTCCACGATGCCCTGGTCCTCGAGCTCGTCCAGCCGCCGGCTGAGCGTCTTGGATCCGATGCCGTCGAGGGCGCGCTTGAGCTCGTTGAAGCGCAGGACGCCGTGCATGCGCAACACGAAGCAGATCTCGACGCTCCACGGCTGGAACAAGGGGCTGAGCACCTCGACGCTGGCCTCGATCTCGTCGTCGAGGTCGGCGTGCGCGTTGATCCAGGTGACGACCTCCTCCATCACCTCGCGATGGCCCTCGGCCAGGTCGTCGAGGAACGACTCGAGCCGGTCCACGAGCTCGGCGTTGGTCTGCGGGACCCGGTCGTGGTCGGGCGGCAGGTTGCTTTCGCGCCCGACACCAGGGTTGCTCTCGTTCACGAACGGTCTTAAGGGATGGACGCTCGTATAGCGGTTGCCCGTCGAAAACTGGTCCCGCAAGGGAACCTGGTTTCGAACCGAAAGCACAGGTGGCTCACGTGTCCGACGACCCTCTCCCATTCCACGACGATCCTTGGTGGCACAAGGCGCTCACTCTCGCGTTCGTCGTCATCCCGCTGGCGCTCACGGTCTACGCGATCGTCTATCTTTGGGGGAACGGGATCGGCTGGCTTGAGCTGGGCCTGCTCGTCGGCGGCTGGAGCCTGATCGGCCTCAGCATCAGCGTGGGTTACCACCGCCTGCTCACCCACGGCGCCTTCGAGGCGCACCCGGCCGTGAAGGCGACGCTGCTCGCCTTCGGGTCGATGGCCGTCCAAGGCGGCGCCGCCGACTGGGCCGCCACGCACAAGCGCCACCACGCTCACGCCGACGAGGAGGGCGACCCCCACAGCCCGTTGGAGGGCTTCTGGCACGCCCACCTCGGCTGGCTGTTCCGCGACCGCTTCGTCCGCTCGGGCCCGATCTACGAGGAGCTGCGCGGGGATCCGATCGTCCGCTGGATCGACGACCGCTTCGCGCTGATGGCCACCATCGGTCTGCTCATCCCGGGCCTGATCGCGTTCGCCGTCAAGGGCACCCTGATGGGTGCCTGGCTCGGTGTCGTCTGGGGCGGCTTCGTGCGCGTGTTCGTCGGCCACCACATCACCTGGAGCGTCAACAGCCTCTCCCACATGTTCGGGCGCCGCCCGCACGACACCGAGGACGAAGCCCGCAACAACCCGATCGTGGCGCTGCTCGGCTTCGGCGAGGGCTGGCACAACAACCACCACGCCTACCCCACCTCCGCCGAGATCGGCCACGCCTGGTGGCAGCTGGACCCCGGCCGCGCCCTGATCCGCATCCTCGAGAAGATGGGGCTCGTCTGGAACGTCCACCGCCCCCACGAGGACGAGGAACCTGAGGCGACCGCCGCCGCGGACGCAGCCGAGACCGCAGCCTCTTAGACTGGACAACCGTCGAAGGCTCGTCCCCTCGCTGCGGTGTCGCGGCATCCTTCTATTCTGCCTCACCGGTTGCCGTGGATCCGAGCGTGGGAAGATCCTCGCCAGGAGCCTCGTCCCGGTTCCCGAAGAACGAGCTTCACGCTTGGCGGTTCCACAGGTAGGAACCAGAACCTATATCATCCCGGGCGCGGCGTTTCGAGTCCGTCGGCCCCCTACAAAACAGAAGTGTGCCGAAGGAGGGCTGTCCATTCGGGCGCGACTTCGGTACACAGGGTGTCCCCCCAACATGCAGACTGCCCTTACAGCTTGGAAGAACAGCGAACTGTTCTCGAATCACTTCCTCGATGACACTCTCCCAGAGTCAGACGCGTGGTCCGCTGTCCCAGAGGAGGATGTCGAAGACGCATTCCACGATTTACTTCAAGAGTACAGAGACAGTGAAGACCGACTTGAGAACTTCAATGAGCTGCAGCTCCGGAAACGGTTCGTTAATCCGGTTCTCGATTTGCTCGGTTTCTCCTTCGAAATAGAAGAAAGCGTCTATCGAGGTCGACGCCGCCCGGACTATGCCTTCTTCGAAAGTCAAGAAGCACTAGATGACGCCCATGAACGCCGAGATCAGGGCGGCGACTTCTACCGCAATGCCATTGCCGTCGGAGACGCGAAACGATGGGGACGACCCCTGGACACTGAAGGAGAACACCGCCGAGATTTCGAGAATCCGGGTCACCAAATACACGTCTATCTCCAAGAAACCTCAGCGAGTTGGGGCATACTCACAAACGGCAGGAAATGGAGGCTCTACCACGACAAGACCAGTCACCGGCTGGACTCGTTCTACGAGGTTAATCTACCAACTCTTCTCGAAGCAGGAGACCCTGAGGCGTTCAAGTACTTCTACCTCTTCTTCAGAAAGGCGGCATTCGTAGAGGATTCCACGGGCAACAGCTTCCTGGACCGAGTCTACCATAAGAGCACAGTCTTTGCCAGAGAACTTGGCGAGGATCTACAAGAAAACGTCTATGAAGCAATCAAGCTCCTCGCTCGCGGGTTCCTCTCCTATCCTGAGAACGATCTCGACAGAGACGACCTCGAGCTGATTCACGATAGCTCCCTCATCTACCTCTACCGTCTTATCTTCGTTCTCTACGCAGAGAGTGAAGGTCGAGACCTGCTGGACACCCGCAACCGCATCTACCGAGAGAAATACAGCCTCAACCAACTGAAGCAGGAAATATCGGAAGACCTCCAAAAACCAGATCCTGGCTACTATGAATGGGAAGACACCCTCTGGCATCGACTCCAGAGGCTCTTCACCCTCATCGATCAAGGCAGCCAAGCTCGGGGTATTCCCGAGGAAGACCTGCACATCCCCCCATACAACGGAGGCCTGTTTCGGACGGATCCATCTCCGGCTGATAGTCGAGAGGTCCGTTTCCTCGTAGAGCACAAGATCGGGGATGCTCATCTCGCACGAGTCATCGAACTCTTGACGACGCGAGAGAATGGCGAAGGCGGACAGAAGGTCTTCGTTGATTATACCTCGCTCGACATCCGCCACCTTGGGAGCATCTACGAACGGCTGTTGGAGTACAAACTGAACTTTGCCGAAGAGCCTCTCGCCGTGGAAGACGGCGAGTACAAGCCGATTGATCCTGGCCAGAGGACTCCGGATATCCCCGAGGGCGAAGTGTATCTCACAACGGACTCGGGGGACCGCAGGGCCACAGGCTCGTACTACACTCCCGAATACATCGTCGAACACATCATCGAAAACACCTTGGGTCCCATCGTTGAGGACGTGAGGTCTCAGGTCCTACAGTCTGCGACCTCCACCGAGGGCTTTGCCGAGGATTTCGCGAATTCAATCTTCGAACTGAGAATCCTCGATCCCGCCATGGGAAGCGGCCACTTCCTGACCAATGCCATCGACTACCTCGCACGCGAGATCATTCGAACCCGAGAAGCCCAGGCGAGATCCGAAGGGGTCGAGACGGTTGAGGAAGGCCATGACATCTACTGGGCCCGCCGCCAGGTGGCCCAACGCTGCATCTACGGCGTCGATCTCAATCCGCTAGCCGTTGAACTCGCAAAGGTTTCGCTCTGGCTTCGAACCCTTGCCGCCGAACAACCCCTGGCGTTCCTCGATCACCGATTAAAGGCCGGGAATTCCCTGATCGGAAGCGACATTGAGGAAGTCCTCACGGAGAACGGTTCAACGCCAAGAGGCCAACTCACTCTCCGCCAATCCTTCAGCCAGGCTCGACAACGCTCGCTTGAACACGTCACGGATCGGTTCGAGGAACTGCTCTCAATCGAGAATGAGAGCATAGAGGACATCAAGGAAATGGAGGCCGTCTACCGAGAGGTCCGGGAGGACGACCTCTACACTTACCTCCGGTCAATGGCGAACGTCCACACGGCAGAGGCCTATGGGCTCCAGGTCCCGTCCGATGCTTACCAACAGATGGCTGAGGCCCTATTGGATGGATCATGGGCTGCCATTCAGGAAAAGGATTGGTACCAGGAAGCACAAGATCTCGCGGCAGAGGAGAATTTCTTCCACTGGCAACTAGAATTCCCGATTGCCTTCTACGAGCAGGATGGGAGTCGCCAGGAGGATCCAGGGTTCGATGCCATCATCGGAAACCCGCCGTACGCAGAGATCCAGCGAATCCCGGAGAAGCAGCGAGACTACTATAGGGCGACCTACAAGACACCAACAGGAAACTACGATATCTACGTCATCTTCGTGGAGAAAGGCACAGATCTCCTACGGGGATCTGGACGATTTGGCTTCATTCTTCCCAACAAGATTTTCCGTGTTGACTATGGCGAGCCACTGCGAGAGAGGCTGGCGCAGAACTCCCAGGTTGCAGGCATCTTAGACTTCGGCTCAACCCAGGTGTTCGCAGACTCCGCCACGACCTACACAGCGATCCTTCTGTTGTCGGGCTCCGAACGGGAAAAGCCATTCACCTACTGGAAGCTTGCAGATGGTGGAGACCCCTCAACTGTCAAGCGACTACCCTATGAGGAGACTGATTGGCGCAAGGCCACATGGGAAAACGAGTCCCTCTCCGCAGCCACCTGGACCTTCCAGTCCGAAGAGATCGAGTCATTGTTGGAGTCCGTCTGGGAGAAGTCGATCCCCCTCAGTGAGATCGCAGAAGCCATCGGGCGCGGGACCAGCTCAGGTTGCGATGATGTGTTCCAAGTCCACGTCGAGAAGGCCAGTGAGGGACTCGTCTCTTGCTCATCAGACGTAGAAGAGAGCTTCCAGCTCGAAGCAGACGCTCTGAGACAGCCAATTCATTCAACCGACTTCGACAACTACCTGTTCGACGGGGACGACTCGAAGCGGTTCATCTGGGTATACGACGAGGACTATGAACTCCTGCAGGAGGAGGAATTTACATCCCGGTATCCGGAGACGTGGAGCTACTTGGAGAGGAATCGGGATGAACTCGAGGAACGCGCAGACTACTCTGTGTGGTACGATTACAGCGCGCCGCGGAACCTCAGGATCCACGACAGCGCAGAAATCCTGATTCCTCTGCTCGCCGACGGTCCATCGTTCGCCGATTACCCCAAGCCACAGTCGGAATACGTACTGATGGCCAGCGGTGGATTCGGAATCGCCTTCGACTCTGAGGAGTCCAACCATTACGACCCCCGCTATATCCTCTCGGTCATCAATTCGGACCTGCTGTTCCGCTGCCTTCAGGCGAACAGCAACGTGTTCCGCGGAGGGTACATCACCTGTACAAAGCAATACTTCCAGGATCTACCGATCCGAGAAATCGAGTTCTCCACTCCAGAACCGGAACGAGAGAAAGCAGCGGATGAACTGAGCTCCCTCTACGAGACCTACCTAGAGGGTCGAGAGGACCAAGACGGCGAGGAGATCAGAGCTCGGGTTAGCGAAGAGCTCGAGGCAGATAGGGACGACGTTGTCCACGACTTTCTCTCAACCCTCGCCAATCACATCTCTGACCTACGCCAAGAGCGCGAGGGCTATGAACTCAAACCCCTGGATTACTTCGCTCCACCCTTTGAGGGGCCGAAGCTCCCGGATATCGGCCTCTTCCAACCCACGCACGATTCAGATATCCTTGAGGCGACTGCGGACGAGTTCGACAAGCTCCGAGTGGGAGATGTTCAAATCAAAGAGGAGAACGGTGTCCTCCGGGTTCGAATCGCGGCCCGCTACAAGCCGGAGGACGAGGAGGAACAAGAGACCGACCAGTGGGGATATACCGAAACGGAATATCTCGAAGCCTTCACTCTGAGGGACTTGGACGACCGGGAGAACGCCCTCGTTCAAGCGGTCGTCCCAGCCATCGTGAAGGAAGGTGGCGGAATAGCCGATTTCCGGGAGAGTGCTACTAAGACGAACTCCCTGTTGGATCGCCTAAAGGAGCTACGGCTCCCCTTACTGGACCAAGTAGGAGATGACCTCGACAGATATGTCCGGGTGCAGGAGAAGGTCGAAAGTCTAGACATCCAGATCTCTAAGACCGATGATCTGATCAATCAGATCGTGCACCTCTTCTACGGACTTACCGAGGAAGAGATTGATCTTGTTCAGAGCGAGGTTTGACCGGCCAGCGCCCAGTTCGGTGGGGACCACGGGCAGCTTGTCGCGGTCGATCCCGACCAGATCGCCCAGCGTGCGGAACGCCTTGTGGTCGTTACCGACCGCCGCGCGGGTCTTGCCCTCGACATGCTCGCGGTGGACGACGTAGCGCAGGAACGTGTCGATAGCCTCGTCCTTCGTCTCCCGCAGCTCGACCGGCGCATCCTCGTGGCGCGCCATGAACCTCAGCTGTCTCAGCTTGCCGTCGATCATGTCCTCCTTGTGGCGCTTGAACCAGCGGCAGAACAGCTGGAAGTCCCGCTCGGTCCACAGCATCTCGTCCGAGGCGCGCAGCTCCTCGAGGCGGGCTCGGAGGCGGCTCATCTGTTCGGGATCGAAGGTAGTCATTCCACCCGTAGACCGAGTCCTGGGGTATGCGCGTAGCGGTCCCCCCGGGCTCCTGCGACCAGTGCCCATTGACGCGCCTCGGCCGGATAGGAGAGGAAGGACTGAACGCTCGGCTTCCGTAACCGGTCTATCCTCTGCTTCATCACTCCGTATCGTGACCTGGGCTGCCTCCTCGCTTCGCCCGGGCTGGCATGGCCTGTTCGTCTACTTCACCCAGCATAGGCCCTGCTCCGATACGATCGTCGGAGCCATGACTGATCCAGTTTCACCCTGCAGAGAGCGACCTACTTGTAAGGGGAGAGATCCTGACCCTATGGGGCGACGGAAATGGACGAGGCGGCCCAGCGGTTCCATCGCGTTCCGTCGATCTTGGATAAGGCCGAAGGCCATGGCTGGATTGAATCCTACTCGTTGGACAATCTGCTCCGCTGGCACGAAAACCTCAGCGAAGAGATTGAAACCGCTGAGGCCTGGATGCCCGAGAGGAAGGTCCAGGTTCTCAAGCGGCAAGCCTCGGACCTGACAAGGGTCGCCTCCCAGCTCGATGATGGCCACGTAAACACGGACGAGCGGATCGTGGAGCTCTGCATCGAGGCCGCTGAGGAGGTTTGCACTGAGGATAGAATCGAGGTCCTGATTGTACCGGGGACCCGATCCAGCCCGGTGGTTTACCCTCGACGAGGGGAGGGAAGCATCACTCTCGTCATCCTAGACAGCGTAGACTACCCTATGGAGCCCGGCGGATATCCGGGCCTGCTCTTTCACGAGGTAGCCCACGGCCAGTCGGCTGTCTATGACAAGTCCTGGAGCCTCTTGGCCGAGATGAGGCGGCGAGGAGAAGCCCTCGCCGATCTCTTCGGGCTCTCCTGTGGAGGACCGGCGTTCCCGAGAGACCTCGTTCGGTTCAAGGCGGACGAAGGCTATGAGACTCGGCGTAAGTTCCCCGAGCACCCGTCTTTTGCATTTCGAGGAACCCTGCTACACGAGATTGCCCATAGTCTCTGGTCGGGTGACTTCGCAGAGGACGTGCAAGGCTTCCTGAAACCTCTCTTAGAAGCTCTCCCCCCTGGAGAGAATGAAGAATACCGAAAAGCCAAGGAGGATGGGCAAAGCCTCGAACAGTCTCTCAACAACGCTAAAATACCCCACCGAGTTGTTTATAGGGTACTAGATGGAGAAAGTACGGATTCGCCGCGCATCCAGCTGGCCGCCGACATACTAGGTGAAGAGAGTGCATGATCTTCGCGCCCCCCTGAAGGCGAGCGAACTCGCCGAGGACGCTCCCAACGTCCGCCATCATCTCCTCTCTATCGCCAAACATGCCTTCCAGGATCAGAGAGTCGGACCAGAGCGCTGGGAACCCATCCTGCGGTTCGTTGAGGAAGCCGAGCGGCCAGAGGATGAGATAGGCCTCGTTCAACATCTTCAGAACGAGACTGAACGGGGCCGAAACATCGATGAGGGAGACATCGAGGCGGTATTCGAACTCATCGACCGGACCTCCAGAGATCTCCGTAGCTTGCTCCAAGAGCGGGTCCAGCCAGGTGTAGCCCGAGACGACGAATGGGCCGAAGTCGAGGCTGGCCTTGAAGAGTACATATCGTCCCAGACGCAGGAAACGAAGACAGCCCGCATGGCCAAGGTCACCGAGTTCGTGGAGCAGAATCCCGGACTATACATCCAGAAGCTCCACAACCGACTCCGTAAGGACGCCTCCTTCCGGATTAGCTACTCCGGCCTTCTCAACTACGTGAACGAGCTCGAAGAGCATGGCGAGGTCTTGACCGTCGGAGGCCCCAAAGGTCACCCTCGGTTCTGCTTCCCCCATCCGAGCAAAATAGACCGGACCTCCTATTTCGGGAGAAAGTATCCTGTTTCTGGAACGATTGAAGAAGATGTGACCTCGTATTTCGAGTGGCGGAGCGTATTTGCATCGGCATACGTGGTGAACCCTCAGTTCGACCCATTGGTTCTGGTCATGCCGGATGGCGTTGATCTACACCAGTCAGAACGGGTGGAGGGGTTCGGGAAGCTCGAATCCATCTCCTGGATCGAGGATAAGCTCCCCCTCAGGGATGGCCCTCCCGATGGGATCAACGAACTGGTTCTCCCCGAGCTACTCCACGGGGAAAACGGGGAAGGGATCGAGATCCCCGAAACGTTCCAAGCCTCTCTCGGCTACAGAGAAGGCCCCACCCAGTAGGTCGCTGAACCGCACGTCAGATTATATCGGAAACGGACCGGTCCTCGCTCGATAACGCGAAGTTCGCTGGACGCGATTCCGACGCCCGTGTTCCTCTTCGCGATCGCGGAGGCGTCATCCAGGAACTTCGGCAGGATCAAGGTCGAACCTTCGCCCTCTGTCGTCAATCCCTCCTCGAAGCATTCGGCATCTTCTGGGCGGGGCCGTGATTCGAACTCCAACCTTCCATCAGAGATCTCGAGGTGGACCCGATCCACATCATCGGTGGCAAGGAAGAGATCACTTGCTTCGTTCAGGATGACCGGGTCCAAATCTGGGGCTTGGGCAGCGTCATCGAAGCCTGGAAGGTTCTCGAAATGTAGTTTTCCGCCTGAGGCGGCCGTGATTGTCCGGCGAATCACCCTCGGATGTTCATCACTTTCCAGCTTCACCCGCATCCGGTTTCCGTCTAGATCGAAGGTGGCGCGGATGTCGCCCTGAGAGAAGGACTGGGATTTTGTTGGTTGAAGAACCGACTTGAACTGGTCAGGGAGGAGACTCATCTCCGCTGTCGTCGCGGGCTGACGTTCCAGGCCGCTTCCATCAATTTCGAGTTTCGCCATGAAGGAGCCGGCCTTCTGCGTCGCAGCGATCGTTAGTCCCTGGTCATCTGCTCGAAGCTGGAGAGGATGAAACACTTCCTCGCCGCCCGGGAAAGCGTGCAGTAGGGCTCGGAGCGCGTTCGAGTCCGCAACCACCACCTGCGCCATCGAGTACCATGAAGCGAGCGCGGGGGTTAACCGTTACCGCCTTTGATAGCGGATAGCCGGGGTCGGAGGAAGGCTGTAGGCGGCGGACGGGTAGCCGGGGACACCCGCCCCACAGCGCGACCGCTGCCACACGCCTACTCCCGCGCCGGCGTCGCCACGCGCGGCTTGCCGGTGTAGGTGCCCCACGCATCGTCTTCGTCGAGCGGCTCGGGGCAGATCGCGTCCTCGCTGAGGTTCGCGCGGCTGTCCTCGCCCAGCCGCTCGAACGTCGCCCAGCGCTTCTCCCGCTGCTCTTGCTTGTACTCCCAGCGCAGCAGCCGCACGATGCTGTCGTAGTAGCCGAACGGTTAGCGGAAGATCCGCCCCGAGAGCCGGGACTTCACGCACACGAACATGCCGCCCTCCGGCGCCCGCTCGAGCCAGTGCTCGCTGCCGGTGGCCTGGATCCGATCGTAGACCTCCAGCGGTCAGCTCGTCGTATCGGACGCGGTGTCGGTGCCGCCGTTGGCGGTGAAGGCGGCCTCGGCCTCCGCGGAGTGGCCGCGTCGTCTGAGCAGCGAGATCGTGTCTCCGGCGTCCAGACGGGTATCCCCTCGCGGGATGTGGAGGTCGCCGTCGCGGACCACGGCGATCACGACGGATTGGTCGGTGAGGAACCCCCTCTTGCTGGCCGTGTCGATCGTGAGGCCCGCGATCGGCGCCTGCTCCTCGATCTCGATCTCGAGGATCTCCGCCGTGTCGGCGATCTCCATCACTCCCTCGACGGCGGGACGGTCGACCGACCGGTACAGGTAGCGCCCATTCAAGCGGTGGGGGCTCTCGGTCACCTCGACGCCGAGCCCCCGGAACAGCTCGATGTGCTCGGGGTCGGTGACGGAGCTGACGAGCGTGTCCACCCCGAACTTCCTGGCGAACATACAGGCCATCAAGTTCACCGACTCGTCGGCGGTCGTGGCTATGAGCGCGTCGGCCTCCCGGACGCCGGCTTCCTCGAGGATCGCCGCCGATGTCGCATCGGCGTTGATCACCATGCAGTCGTAGTAGACCTCCAGCTCCTCGGCGAGCTGGGGATCCTTCTCGATCGCGACCACGTCGTGTCCGTCCGGGATCGCGAGCTCCAGGATGGCTCTGGCCGTTCGGCCACCCCCGACCACGATCAGGTACATGGCGTCTCCCTGATATGCGCTTGGCCGTTCTCGCTTGCGGTGTTGCGGGCTTGATCGTCGTTCGGCATCGTTCTCAGCTCCTGGCGAGGTTCCGGACGAACACGAGGACGGGGATGATCTCCAATCGGCCCATCCACATCTGCACGATGAAGAGGACCTCGACAGTGGTGGGCATCGAGGGGGCAGTGATCCCCGCGGATAGGCCGACGGTGCCCTGGGCCGTGGCGACCTCGAAGATGGCGTCGGCCAACGAGTACTGCGGGGGAAGGACCCAGAGGAGCACGAACAGGGAGATGGCGAGCACGATCAGGTAGAGGAACGTGAACACGGCCGCGGCCCGGATCTCCACGTTGGCCTCTTCCTCGGAGAGGCGGATCTGGCCGACCCGAAGGCTCTCGAGCGCGTGTTCGGGCAGGAAGATATCCGTGATCTCCGCCGCGATCCCGCGAAACAGGACGTAGATCCGGCTGAGCTTGATGCCGCCGACGGTGGCACCTGCGGAACCGCCGGCCAGCATGGCACCGATCACGATGAACAAGACCGCGCCGGGGGGCCAATCCCCGATGGCGGAGGTCTGCCACCCGGTCGTGGTCGCTGCGCTGATGTACTGGAAGACCCCGTCTCGGAAGGCTTGGCCGCCGAGGACGTCCGCCAGCCAGCTGGTGAGGTCGCCGGTGTAGGGCAAGCCCACGAACCCGGTGAGGAACAACGAGAGGATGGCGACGCCGACCAGGCAGCTGACGGCGAGAAGGCGGACCTGGGGGTCCTCGAGGATCGGCCGGAGGCTCCGTTTCGTGGAGGCCGCGTAGTAGACGGGGATCGCGACGGCGCCCGTCACCATCGCCGGAACGTGGAGCATCTCGATCAGGTAGGAACCGTAGCCGGCGATCGAGTCGTCCAGGGTGCTGAATCCACCCGTGGACTGGCCCGTCATCGCATGGTTGAGGGCATCGAAGACCGTGTTCTCGAGCCCGTAGCCTGGGTTGGCGACGAGCAGCACGCCGGTCAGGTAGACGGCCACGAGCAGCGTCAGGCCCAGATAGATCTTCCAGATCGCCTGTGCCGTGCTCGCGATGCTGGGCCGAAGTCGCGTGCTGCGGGCCTCGGACTGGTACAGCGACCGGCCCGCGGGGCCGTGGGGCTGTCGCAAGATCGCCAGCGAGAGGACGATCATGCCGGCGCCGCCAACCCACTGCATCTGGGATCGATACCACAGGAAGCCGTGACCGACGGACGGTTCGTGCACGCTCATCGTCAACCCCGTCGTCGTGTAGCCGCTCATGCTCTCGAAGAGCGCGTGCAGCGGGTCACGGAAGTTCAACAGGCTCGAACTGTAGTCGGCGCCCGCCGGAACGAATCCGGCGAGCACGGAGTGCGGGGTCGCGTAAGCGGCGACAACGAACGGGACAGCTCCGAACACGGCCGTCGTCAGCCATCCCGCGGCGGCGATCGTCATCGAGTCCGCCTTCGTGGGTTCGCGCGCGCTCTCGCAAAGCCCGTAGGCCAGGGCCCCCATCAGCGAGGCGAGGGCTCCGCCGACCAGGAACGCAAGCGCGCTGTACCACTCGCGATAGAGTAACGATACGAGGAGGGGTAGGCTCATCAGCGCGCCGACGAGGATCTGGAGGGCGCCAACGTCGCGGATGACCGTCTTCAGGGTGGCGAGCCGTCCGCCCGCCTGACGCTTCGAGGAGCGCGTCACGGCGGGCACCTCCCAGGGACGGGTTCGTCTCCCCGACAAGTCGGGCTTTCCTTCTCAGGCACCCGACTCCCCGTGGTCCTCTCGTGGGTGGGGTGGCGTTGGCTGGGGTGTCCCTGGAGGTCGCCGGCGACGCGCCTGACGTGCCCGGTGGAGACCAGCAGTGCGAGGTAGAGGGCAAGCGTCAGCGTAATTCCCCAAGGCAGCGGGAGAGTCAGTTCGCGGTCACCTCAGAGCCCAGCTCTCACCAGACACCCCCTGAAACTACTGATACACTAAAATGTGAGGGGTCAGAGTAACGGAAGGATAATGAGAAGCCCCCTTTTCTTCGTGACGGAGAAGGTGAGTCGATGAACGAGGTGGCCAACGACCTGGAGCCGTTGCGGGAACGGCTCTTCGATGCCGCTCGGGCCCACGGCGAGGATCCCGCGGCGGGGCCGATCCTGCAGGTGTTCCCGGAACAGCGGTCCTTCGAGGTCGATCTGCGGCTGGGGCTAGATATAGCGGAGGCGCTGGACATCGAGCTGTTGCTGCTACGTCCTGCGGTCGTCCCCGACGGGACGCCACTCGACGACTCGGACCCCCAGATCGTTGGACCTCATCGGGAGGCGGTCGAGGCGGTGGTCGATCGGGCCGAGGGTCGGACCCAGCAGATCGACGGAGTCGTGCGGCTTGGCCACAGTTTGTCCTCGCTCGTCGTCCAGGGTGCCGCGGAGCACGACGCGCGTCTCGTCCTGCTGCCGGGCCAGCAACCGACCAGCCCAGGTGGCGCGATCCCCGAGGATGTCGCCGAGGAGATCATGGCGTCCCTTGGGTCCCGTTCGGTGGTTTACAGCCCGCCTCCGGTCTCCGAGCGGCCCTCCGGGGTCACCGCGGGGCTGGCGGGGGGACCCCACCGAGAGGCGGTTCACTGGTTCGCTGGGGTCCTCGGGAAGGCTTGGGATCTGCGGGCCTCGATGGTGCACGTCATCGACTCGGAGGCCGGCGGCGGGGAATGGGACGAGGAGCTGTCCCGCCTTCGGGAGGAGGTCGCAGTGTTACAGGACGCGGACGTCGATATTCGGGCGGAGGTCTTCGAGGAGGACGACGTCGCCGAGGCGCTCCTTCGGCAGGGGCGAGATGATGGAAGCCTCGTCGTCGGGGCGCCTACGACGGGCCGGTTGAAGCGCTTGGTTTACGGATCGACCTCGAGGCGTGTCCGGCGGAAGGCTCCAGGTTGGAGCTTCGTGGTCCACGAGGGGCAGCTCAGTTAGCGCCATCCTCAGCCGAAAGCAGCGAGCATGTCGTCGTCGATGCCGCGCCTCGAGAAGATCGTGACCAAGTCGTCCCCGCGGACCTGCGTGTCGCCTCGCGGGGTGAGCGTCTCGTCACCGCGTTCGATCCCGATCACGAGGACGCTGGGATCCAGCAGCCCCTCAGCGTTGGCCTCCTTGAGCGTCCGGCCTGCAAGGCGAGCGCCGTCCTTCACCGCCACCTCGAGGACCTCGGCCCCCCCAGCCAGGCTCACGAAGTCCGCGATTCCGCTTCGATCCACCTCCCTTCCCGGCCCGAAGGACCGGTAGGGGCGCTGGTGCTCGCGCTGGACCAGGTGCTCGTCCTGGATCTCCACACCGAGGTTCGTCAGCTTGCGCCCGATGCGGCTGACGTCACCCATGTCCTCCCCGACCCCTTTGATATGGAGATTCCCTTGGCCGGTCATCAGCTCACGGACGTGGACGACGCCGGGCACGTCGAGCACCTGCTGGGCCAGGCGCTCGCGCTCGGCGACGGGAACGGTGCACACGAAGAGGTTGGTCAACCGGCCCTCCACGCGCTCGTAGTCGATCCGGGCATGGTAGCCTTCGAGGATGCCCTCATCCTCGAGCTGGTCGATCCGGTTCCGGATCGTGGCCGAGCTCACGTTGACCTCCTCGGCGATCTGGGGCGCGCTGGTGTTGCGGGCGTCCTTAACGAGGTGGTAGAGGATCCGCTTGTCGACCTCGTCCAGGCGTGCGGGCATCGTGGGCCAACCGACGGACGGCTTGAAGAATCTTCACGCCTCCCAGCCGAGACGACGGGGGCACCCCCCTACGACACCGAGGACGAAGCCCGCAACAACCCGATCGTGGCCCTGCTCGGCTTCGGCGAGGGCTGGCACAACAACCACCACGCCTTCCCCACCTCGGCCTACCTCGGCCACGACTGGTGGCAGGTCGACCCCGGCAAGTGGGTCATCGACGCCCTCGAGAAGGTCGGCTTGGTCTGGGACGTGCACCGGCCCGACGCCGTGGAAGCCTAGAGGGCGCGGAGGAAGCGGAGGGCGCAGAGCGGCGAACCCGACCACAGAGGCACAGAGACGCAGAGGATCCCACAGAGGCGGGAACGGATCGAGTTGACGGCCGAGAGGAGAGGTCGGGGGTGGCGGGTTCCAACCGGTGCTGGGCGGAGGGAAGTCACCCGTCGTTCGCGAGGTGTTCACGGATGGCGGCCACGAACGTCTCCGCCCTCTCGGCGACCTCCTCGGCCTCCTCGCCGGGGACCGGGCGAGCATCGTAGTCCCCCATGTCCCGCTTCTGGCTTGCCCACGCCAGATCCCGACCGAGATCCGGAGCGAACGGGCCTTCCTGGACGAGGTGCTGACCGAACCCCGAGATCAGGCCCTTGTGCGTGTCGTACGTCCGTCCCTGCTCGAGAAGCGCGGCTTCAGCCGCATAGTACATCGCGTAGGCCCGCGAGACGCACGAGTCCGGATCGCCCGACTCGAGGAGCAGCCGGGCGCTCTCGAGGTAGCGTCAGCCTTCGAGAGCAGGGCCTGGACCTCGCTCATGCGGGAACCCCGTCCCGGCGGGCGTTGATGAGCAACGGGCTCTCCCGCGTCTCGTAGTCCTCCACCGAGACCGGGAGGACGCTCAACAGGACGCCGTGCTCGGTCAAGATCTCCCCGATCGGGTCAGCCAACGCGTCGATCTCCCGACCGGGCTGGACATCGCCCTCGAGCACCAAGAGCAGGTCCACGTCCGAGCCTTCGTGGGCCTCACCCCGAGCGTGTGACCCGTACAGGATCACCTGGTCGAGGCGATCCCCGTAGCGCTGGGCGGCCGCCCGGTTGAAGTCCTCGATGGCCGCAGCGGTGTCGGCGTCTACGGGCCGGCAACGGCGCCTGCGACCAAGAGGCTGGCGGTTCACCATCGACGCTGTGGACGGAAGAGTGCGCGGAGAAGGCAGAGGACGCAAAGCCCTCCCACAGAGACACAGAGCGTCGTAGAGGATCCACAGAGCAGGGGATATAGCGGGAGAACGGTGGGAGGAGCAGCGGGGGAAGGGCTGGAATGTTCACGCGCGTGGGTGGCCAGGGTTTAACACCCGCCAGGCGCCATCATCGATGGAGGCACCCGTCGCGGTGAGGCTGCAGATCGCACTGCTCGTGACGGCGATACTCGCCGTGCCGGCAGTCGAAGCGATCGGCATCGCGGACATCGAAGCCGACACGGAAGTGCGACCCGAGCCGACGGGCAGCATCATCATCCAGGGCGACGACGAGCTCACCGACCATCCCGCCGTCCGCGAGGGCTCCGGGACGGCCGAGGACCCCTACGTAATCAGCGACTGGGTGATCCTCCGCACAGAGGGAGCCGGCATCCGCCTCGAGGACACCAGCCGGCACGTCCTCGTCGAGAACGTCATCGTATTGGAGCCGATCAACGTCGGTGCCTCTGGCGTGGAGCTCTCCAACGCCAGCAACGTGACGATCCAGGACGCCTGGATCCAGGGAGCGACCATCGGGGTGAAGATGTTCTACTCCTCCAACGTGACCTTGGAGCGGGTGTTGCTGGAACCGGACAACGAGGGCGAAGCCCCGATCGGCGGCTTCCAATTCGGGATGGACCTCCTTGAGAATAGGAATGTGAGGTTAGGGAACGTCAGCATCGACCGGGCGGAGTACCCTGCTTGGCTCGTCAATACGAGGAACATGACGATCTCGGATTCGACGTTCGGAACCGACGATGTCTTGCGGTTCTGGCGTCAGATCCCCTTCTCGAACATGACGGATGCGTCGATCGAGCGATCAGTGTTCGACAACGTCGGGTTGATCCCCCAGAACGAGGCCGACAACGTCACGCTGGCGTACAACGTATTTGAGGAGGGGGACTGGAACATCCTGGGTGCACGGGATGCACCCCAAATCGTGGAGGGAGAGCTGTGCGGGAACGAGTTCCGTCGAGGGGATAGCGGAGTGGATCTCGATGAGGCTGGTGAGCTGGAGATTCGGGGGAACGTGTTCGCCAACGCCACGTTCTGGAACTTGGACCTCTGGCCCGAGTCCCTGGAGTTCACGCACAACCGGGTCCTCGGAAGTGAAGACGGAGCGAGGATCCGAACGGAGGCGGCCCAGGTATACAACAATAGCATCCACGGGAACGACCGCAGCCTGTTCTCACACGATACAGATGCTCGGTGGAACTGGTGGGGGGACGCCAGCGGTCCCAACCTCACTGACTACGGGGACGAGTACCGCGGCCCCGGCGACGGGGAGAACGTGTGGACGGCGGGCAACGAGGTGCGGATCGATTCGTGGCTCACCGAGCCGCCGGCGACCGGGCCGGACGCGGTCGACTGCGGCGTGCCAGACGGCGAAGCGGGCGTCAAGGAGGATCCACGCCTGTCGGCCGAGCTTCGAGCGATGGCCGAAGCGGCCGCCCAGCTTGAACCCAGCGCGGGCCCAATCGAGATCGATCCGGTGCAGCACCGAGCCGAGGTGCGCGGGGAGGTCGCCGTGCCCGCGCCTGCGGGCGTCCCGTGGAACCCGGTGAAGGAACCGCTTGCGCACCCTCACCCGTTCCGGTGAAGACGCACCCGGTCGACGGACCCCTGAACTGTCCCCCGTCTCCCGCTACTCTTCCCTCCTCTGGGTTTCCCATCCTCTGGGGGACCCTCTCTACCTCTGGGCCTCTGTGGTTGGGTTCCCCCGCTCTGGGCTCTCCTCCCTCCACGCCCTCCCCCTGCCGGCACAACACCCAAGAGCCCCTCCCTTCCTCGCCCGCCGATGACCGACGACGACGTCCGGATCGAGGAGGACACGATGGGCGAGGTCCGCGTGCCCGCGGACGCCCTGTACGGCGCCCAGACCCAGCGAGCCGTGGACAACTTCCCCGTCAGCGGCGACCCGCTGCCGGCGCGGTTCGTCCGCGCGATGGGCATGGTGAAGCTCGCCTGCGCTCGCGTGAACCGCGAGCTCGAGACGGTCGACGCCAAGAAAGCCGAGGCGATCGCACAGGCGGCCGAGGAGGTCGCCGAGGGCGAGCACGACGACGAGTTCCCCGTCGACGTGTTCCAGACCGGCTCCGGGACCTCGACGAACATGAACACGAACGAGGTCCTCGCCAACCGAGCCACGCAGATCCTCGGGGCCGAGGTCGGGTCCAAGCAGGTCCACCCGAACGACCACGTCAACCACGGCCAGTCCAGCAACGACACGATCCCGACGGCGCTGCACCTGGCCACGATCCTCGCCGTCGAGGAGGACCTCGTCCCGGCCCTCGACGGGCTGCACCAGACGCTCGAGGCCAAGGCCGAGGAGTTCGACGACGTCGTCAAGGTCGCTCGCACCCACCTCCAGGACGCCACGCCGACCCGCCTGGGCCTGGAGTTCGGCGGCTACGCCGCCAGCGTCGCCAACGGTCGCGACCGGGTCGTGCAGGCGATCGACGAGCTGCGCGAGGTCGCCATCGGCGGCACCGCCGTCGGCACCGGCCTCAACGCGCCCCAGGGCTTCGGCGAGCTCGTCACCGAGGAGCTGTCCGACATCGCCGGGACCGACGTCTACGAAGCCGCCAACCACTTCGAGGCGCAGGGGCAAAAGGACGCGATCACGCACGTCTCCGGCGCGCTCAACGCGCTGGCCTCCAGCCTGATGAAGATCGCCAACGACATCCGCCTGCTGGGCTCGGGGCCCCGCTGCGGGCTCGGCGAGATCGATCTGCCGGCCGTCCAGCCCGGTTCCTCGATCATGCCCGGCAAGGTCAACCCGGTGATCCCGGAGAGCGTCGTCCAGGTCGGCGCCCAGGTCGCCGGCAACCACCAGGTCGTCACGCAGGGGAACCAGTGGGGTCAGCTCGACCTCAACGCCATGATGCCGCTGATGGCCCGCAACGTGCTCGAGTCGATCGAGCTGTTGGCCAACGTCAGCCGGATCTTCGACGAGAAGTGCGTCGCCGGCATCGAGGCCAACGAGGAGCAGGCCGAGTCCTTCGTGGAGCAGTCGACGGCGATCGTGACCGCGCTCAACCCCTACATCGGGTACGAGAAGGCCTCCAAGGTCGCCAAGCAGGCCTTCCGGGAGGGCAAGACCGTGCGCCAGGTCGTCGTCGAGGAGGGGCTGATGGACGAGGACGAGGTCGACGAAGCCCTCGACGTCCGCGCGATGACCGAGCGCGAGGAGAATTAGGCCGCGCCGAGGCCGGTCGTCATCGCGACAGCGTCCTCAGCGGCGGCTGTCGCTTGCGTGGCCCATTGCGATCGCTCGTCGCGCGACAGCCTGGGCTGCGATGCGAGCCTCGGGCGAGAAGCAGCTGCGCGGGTCTCCCCGCAGCAATCATCCTCTACGAGGCAGCGGCCCCTAGGTCCTACAAAAGCCTAGGGGTTGGGACGGCTGGCGGACGGGGGCCCGATCAGATCCGTCGGGAGCTGCCGGCCACCCAGGCAGTGGCCGCGAGCAGGGCCACGCCGACGGCGGCCCCGGTGGCGGGGATCGGGTCCTCGGCCTCGCGCAGGTCGGCGCTGGCCGTCCCCGCGAGCCCGTCGAGGCGGAACACGAGGTACCCGGAACCCTCGGGCACGCTGATCGGCTCGGCGAATCCCAGGCGGGCGGTGCCGTCCGAGCGGTTGACGTCGGCGTCCACGGTGTCGATCGCCTCCACGCTGCCGCCGCCGACCTGCAGCACCTCGACGCTCAGGCTGGCCGGCACGTCCTCGACCTCGATCGCCTCGAACACCAGCTCGTGAACCTCGCCCTCGGCGCGCTGGACGACCCCCACGCCCAGGCCGCCGACGGGGGCGGGCGTCACGTTGCGCTCGACCTCCAGCCGGCCGGCGTCGAACTCTCCGTCGGCCTTGTAGCGCCACTGGACCTCGAGGGAGGCGTTCCAGATCTGCGTCGGGTTGGCGCGTCGGTCGGCGTCGTCACCGGGCACGAATGTGACACGCAGCTGCTCGCCGGCCTCGATGGACAGCTCGCCTTCGGCGTCGGCGACCTTGCGCGTGCCCTCGTCCGCGTTGACCCGCATCGCTTCGAGCGGGATCGAGACGTTCTCGCGCGAGAGCTCGCCGGAGAACCCTGTCAGGGTGATGTCCACGTCCGCGGGCACGTCGACGGCGCCCTCGACGACGACCGTCGCCGGGGCTCCGCCCACCTCGGCCACCGGGGTCTCGTCGACCGACACCCCGGCCTGCCAGCCCGTGTCGAGCTGTCGTCGCTCGAGGTCCTGGATGCAACCGGCCACCGTCAGGGCGGCGATGGCGAGCCCGATCGCGAACGCGAGACGACGGTCCACACGCCCTGCAGTCGCTGACCCCCCAATTAGCTTGCTACCTCACGCGGCGAGCCCCGGCGGGCGCGTTTCCAGACGGCTGGACATTTGGGGCGCCGTCTGGAGATCCAACGTTCGGCCGAGACCGACGAAGCGAGGCCGGACGTTCGGATCTGGCGGTCGACCGAGCCGATCAGCGAGGTAAGACCTCCAGCGCGTTCGACGTGGGCCGGGTTGAGGACGGCTGGGTTCGTCCGGGGACCGGCGATAGTGGACCGTCTGCGGAGAGGACGAGTTCGACGGTTGTACCAGGCTCGTCCGCGAATCCCGGCGAGCGCGTGCCCACTTCAATGAGGGATCTTGGGGGTAGAACCGCCGTTTTTACCATCGGTCATCGGGACCCCCGCGGATGCGCGGCATCGTGACGTCCGTGCCCATCGGGTCGCGAATCTCGTCTGTTATCGTGGGCCCGAGCCGGAACCCCAAGGCCCAGAAGACCGCAATCGCGGAGCCTCTCGACGTTAACGGCCACGCCGTAGAGCCCACCTGCTCGAACGTACCACTACGTTAGGGCTCAGCTGACGACCTGGATAGCAGCCTTAGCGGAGGCTGGGGGCTTCGAGGTGCTTGGAACCGGTCCGGACACCTCGGTCACTCCTCCCAGGGCCGGTCGAACCCTTCTCCCACCTCGCGAGCCCACTGCACCAGCGCCTCGGCAGGCTCGTAGAGGTTCGTCTGCCCGCTTGGGTAGCGTTCGACGAGGTCGTGGGCCATCAGCGTGCGCAGGTGGTAGCGGACCGTATCCGGCGAGAGCATCAGCTCCTCGGCGATCTCACGTGTCGACACGCCCGGCTTGTCGGCCAACAGGAGCCCAACGGCCCGCTTTTGACGCCGACCGAACAGGATGCGCGTGTTCTCGTCCTCCCACAACTCCTCGTCCTCGGCCAGGAAGCACAACACCTCCTTGTCCTGGGCGCTCTCCCGGGTGACGACGAGCCGGCCCCGGTTCTCGAGCTGGTCGAGATGGTGGTCCACGTGGTGGCCATCCATGTCCAGCTACTCGCAGATCTGGTTCTTGTTCATCCCCGGCCGGTCAGCCAGCAGATCAACGATCGCCCGACGCAGCGGGTGATCGAGGAGGTTCTCCTTGACGGAGTCCGGGATCCGGTCGGCCTCTTCGTCCTTCTCGTCGCCGTTTTTCTCCCCCGGCGCATCATACATAGCCGGGCAGGGCCTCCTCGTCCTCCTCCCACGACAGGCGGGTGGCAAGTTCGTGCCCGAGCGCCTCCTCGCTCAACCCCAGGTCCCGAACGAGGGTAGTGGCCATCGCCTCGCTGCCGTCTGCCAGCCGGGCCACAGCTTCCCGGCAACGTTCGTGGTCGCCGGCCCGCTTGGCGGCCTGGGCCTCGAGGTCCAGGAAGTCCAGCTCGTCGATGACCGCCTCACCCCGGCGGGCCTCGTCGACGACCTCTAGCACCTCCGAGGGGCGGCCGTTCTCGAGCAGCGCGATCGCGAGGTGGTACCAGGCCACGCCCTTGACCGGCTGGGCCCGGGTGGCCCGGCGAAAGCAGGTGGCCGCCTGGTGGTAGTCGGCCGCGTTGGCCAGCTCGCGCCCGCGGGTCATCCACTTAGTGTACCGGTCGGAGCGCCAGCGGTCGAGAACCTGAGTGGTGTAGCCGGCCCGGTGGGTGACGCCGCCCGCCACAGCGAGGCCAAGGAGCGAGACGGGAGCCCATAGCTGCCAGCCAGAGACCCCCTGAGAGGTCCCGGTCCGCGCATCGACGGGTTGACCGCCTTGGACGTCGAACCGGGAGCCCTCCTCCACCTCGAAGAGAAGACCTTCCTCGACGGATGGAGACCTCTCGGCGACGTGGAAAATCCCCTGTCCCTCGAGGCGGAGGGCGTCGTCTTGGAACGCGAAGACCTGGTCTGCGACCTCGACCTGCCCCGAGGCGGTTGCTGCCGAGACCACACCGGACGCCTGGGCCTCCAGCTGTGGACCTAGGACGGTCAAAGCGTCGTTCTGTGCCAGGCGGAGGGAGCCGTTGGTCACGTGGACCCGGAGGAGATGCCGTTCGAAGCCGGAGGCCGCGGGCCCGGTGTCCTCCTCCCGGTACCCCGTCCAGTTCTCCCACCGGGGTTCCCCGTTTTCCCGGATCGTCACGGTCACGTTGTTCACGAACAGCGAGAAGTCGCCCTCGACGACCGCTTCGTCGCTTGCGACCCCGGCAGACCAGGTCGGGTGGGGTTGGTACCAGAATCCGATCATCTGGGAGTCGTTGGTCGACTCCCCGTCCTCCTGGACCCCGATCCGAGTGAGGTAGGGGACATCGAACGAGGTCAAAGACTGGTCCCCCGTGCCGGAGGCCTGCACGCGTGGAGTACCATGGCCGGGATAGGCCAGGACCTCGGGGCGATCTTCCGGGCTCCCGACCTCGAGGCTAGCGTTCGTGAAAGCCTCCGATACCCGGTGGTGGTCGGTGCTCGTCTCGTAGAAGCCCTCCTGGCCTGGCGGTCCGGCCTGGTGTCCCTCCTCCCAGGCGTAATCGAGGACGATCCTGTCGGCCTCTAGAGTCATCGCGGCGGGCACCTCACGCCCGTGGTAGTACACGGCTCCGGGGCCTTCGACCGCGAGTTCCTCCTCGCCGGCCACGTCGATCGATCCGCCGACGACGAGTTCCCGGGGGGAGCCGGTCACGGGTTGAGCGGAGGGGGCAAGCAGGAGAAGAAGGCAGAGAGCACCCAGCGGAAAGCTCGAACGCGTGCTCATCGACCCCATCCTCCGCGGGGGGACGGGATTAGAGCGGGCGTCGACCCCGGAGACCGCCACGCCCTTCGAGGGGCTCGAGGCGGTGCCCGGGGCCGATGGACGACCGAGGGGACCCGACCTATGCAGGAACGGTCAGGTTCCCGGAGGGCTTGCAATTCTCGGGGGAGATTCCCACGGCCGGTGGAGTCGTGTACACCTTGATGCAGGGACCTGCCTCGTTGTCCTCGCCTACACTCGCCGGCTCCTCCGCCTGCGCTGGCGATGCAACGCTCAAGCCAACCATCCCCAACAGCGCCAGCGCAACGATCACCGAGCCAACCTTCGTCGTCGATTCGTGAACCATCGGAAGTTCTCCTCCGATGGCGTGAACTCATGGTGGCGAGATAGGCCTTGTTTTCACAAATGTTCCCAGACTTAGCGTGATTTTCCTGGGCGGCGTTCCCCACGTTTCCTCCCTCTTTTCCGGGCCTGTAACGGCTCTCTTGGGTATCAATCAACGCCCTTATGCCGATGACCTCCTGGGTTCAAATACGGTGTGAGAGACGTGGGGAACGGTCCGTTCAATTTTCCCCAACAGCGTGTGCAGTTCTTACCAAACTCTCATTCAGTCCCACGTGTCAGGTCGGTTCGGCTCTGGATCCTTGGACCTCGATGCGACCTCGGACGGTTCCGCCGGACACGGTTGTGTCCGCACCTTCTTGGGGGAGCAGACCAACCCGCGGCTGAATGGACTCAGCATTAAAGCGCGCTGCCTGGATCTGGGACGACAAGACCGAGCAACCGGTCGAGATCGATCCCGACGAGGCCACCCGAGAAGAGCTCGCGGAGGCACTCGAGCACACGCGCCGCGAGGTCTACGAACTCGAGCAGGAGCTCACCACGAAGATCCAGCGCCTGCAGCGTGAGATCGAGCGACTGAACTGATCGCGATCGGTACGACCGCCCCGGCCCACGGTCCCGAGGGCGGCGCGGCGGCAGCCAAGGGTGCCGACACCTTCGTGCAATTTTCCCGAACAGCGTGCAGACGAGTCCCCAAGGCGACGGGCAAAGGCCACGTTGAGCGTTGGGGGAATTGGCGAAATAAGGCCCATGAGCTGCCAGACCCTCATCGTCCTGGAGGTGTCGGGAGCTGCGCGTTGGCTGGATGGGTCCGGGCTGTGGGCGTCGGCCCCCTACGCTCCTCCAGGCGCAGCCGGGCGGTGGCCCGGGCTCGGGGCCCGGCAGCCCACAACCGGATGACGATGAACCCTCCAATCACGACGAGCTGGACGCGGTCCAGCGGTGCCTCCTCCGAGACGACACCCGCCAAGCGATCCTCGAACTCGTCGCGCGCACGCCCGGCCTGAACAAGCACCAGATCGCAA
>PXUB01000013.1 GCA_003009755.1 Thermoplasmatales archaeon SW_10_69_26 | reverse complement strand
AAATCCTGCCCTCCGCACTTCTCAACAGTCCCCCACCGGGTCACAGCTAGTCGTGCGGAGGGCAGGATGAGGACGAAGACCGACGCCGGACCGGTCACGCGAGCGAGCGTCGGTCTTCGTCCGAAATCCGAGACCGCAAGCCCGACCCCTGAAGGGCGGAGGGCGCCGCGGTCTCGGCACGTGGCGAGCGGCTCGCCCCGGTCTTCGTCATCAACACTCCCTCAGACTCCACGACCGACCCGTTGCGCCCACACTCGCAAGGCACGCCAGCGCATCCGCAGCTGGAAGCACCCGCTCCGCGACCGGATGCGGTGAGTCCCTCGACAACGCCTCTCGTCCGAGTCTGATGGCGTTCGTACGAATCCGGAGACCGACGGACTCGCACGGTCTCCGGAGAGGCCAACGCACCGCTCTGGCCGGATCACGAGACCGACCTCACCCACCGGCCCACGGTCGGTCTCGATACGCGACAGCGTGCCACCCACATCCAACCTCCGCCCAGAGATGGACCGCCAGCGCCCGGACGGGGCCCCGCTTAGCTCGGTCGGTCTTGGTCAAGGCCGGGACCCGGCGCAGTTCCACGTCACTTTTCCCACCGGCCATGCCTGGCACCTACACAGACGTGTTCGTGTTGAGCCTCGAATGGCTGTCCCCGGGCCCGATCCTCAGCCCCTCCTGCACACGGGTTCCGCGGATTCAGGCTTCCCCGTCCCCACGTCTGGATCTATGGGTCCTGCACGGACACCCGGAGCGACCTGAAGGACCGCAAGGTATTTCGTGGTTCTGAACAACCAAAAAGCAGAGAACAAGGGCCATGACCGCGTCTTCCGACGATCTCCACCGGCTCGTCGATGAGCTCCGATCTGAAGCCGCCCGACACCTCCAGCAGCTCCTCGAAGCCGGACAGGAGTCGGAAGCGGACGAGACGTGGTCTGGTGAGGGTCTGCTGGCGCTAGCGGGGAGCGCCGAGGGTCCAGAGGATCTGTCGTCCAGCCACGACGAGCACCTCGGCGATCGCAGCCGTCCTGAACAAGACGGACGACCACCACCAGCATGCCCGGGAGACCCTCGAAGCCACGAGAGACCGGGATGACCGTCTCTTCGTGACGAACTTCCTCGTCGCGGAAACCTACGGTCTCCTCAACGTCCGCCTTGGCGCCCACCACGCCCGGACCTGGTTGCGGGAGAACACGATGCCGGTCGAGCGGGTGACACCAGAGGACGAGGAGCGGGCGGAGGAGATCCTCCTCGAACACGACGACAAGTCCTACTCCTACGTCGATGCGACCAGCTTCGCTGTCATGGAGCGCCTGGGGTGCTCTCCCTCCGGGCTCGTGTTCTGACGCCATCGGTCAGCTGCATGTCCTCGAAGCACGTCTACGCTGATTAGACATTTCACGTTTCCGCGCAGGGGCCAGCTGGTCTCGGCCCCCGATCAAGCCCCCGCCATCTGCCGGCAGGACGCGGCGCACGTGCGGCAGGCCTGGGCGCACGTCTGCGGGATCGGGCCGTCGAACTGCTCGCACTCGTCGGCGCAGGTCTCGCACAGGTCTGCGCACACGGCGGCCATCTCGTTGTGGTACTCGGAGTCGCGGGCCATCATGCGGGCGTGGAGGCTGGTGAGGTCGGCGACGTCCTGGCAGAGCTCGATGCAGCGAGACCGGTCGGCTTCGCCCATCTCGATGCAGTGGTTGGCGCACTTCTCGGCCGCTTGCGAGGCTTCGAAGCAGTTGTCGAGGCAGCTTTCGATCTCGGACCCCATCTGGAGCTCGGTCAAGGCCATGAACGGGTCAGCCCGCCTCCGGTGGTTAGGTTGCCTGGCGAGGGAACATCTTCGCCGCGGAGGGCGCGATCCGGCATCCCGGGCCTTTATCCTCACCGGGCGATGTTCGGGGCGTGATGGCAGTCGAGGCTGGGGACCCCGCGAGCGTGGAGCTGTCGAGCGACGAGCAGGCTTGGGTGGACCGCTCGCGGGATCTGGCCCGCCGGTTGGGCGCGGTTGCGGCGTTCGCGGTCGGACTTGGCCTGATCCTCGTGGGCACGGGCAACGGCATCTGGCGGCTAACGGCGCTGGGCGGGCTCGACGACCCCCGCGGCGTGTTCTCGTTCCTGTTCCACCTGGCGACGGCGTCGACGCTCGTCGTGCTCGGCGCCTCCCTGCTGCCGCTGGCCTTGCACCTCTTCTCCGAGGACGAACCGGTCTCGCTGGCGAAGCCCGCAACGCTGTTCGCGACGCTGTGGCTCGTCATCGGGATCTTCCAGATGATGACCGGCGGCGGCTCGGGGCAAGCGATCGGCGGCGGCGTGGTCCTCGTCCTCGCGGGCCTGTTCGGCCTGCTGGCGTTGAACCTGTACCGCCCGGACCGCACCGGGCCCTCGTTGTCGGCCGGCGTGTTGGGCCTGGTCGCCAGCGGGTTGCTGCTCGGAGGCGTGGCCACCGTCCCCGGCTCGATCACGAACGCCTCGCGGTTCGGGGCCGAGATCGTCTTCCGGTACGGGGAGGCGGTGCACGTCAGCGGCTACCTCGTCGCGACCTTGGCCGCCACCGTCTTACCGTTCGTGCGCGGGGATGCCCGTGGCCGCGCCGGGGTGGCGTTGGGCGTGGCGCTGGGCGGCCTCGTGTGGGGCTTGGGCGAGGTCGTGTTCGCCGCCTGGTGGCTGGGCACGACGCCCTGGACGCTGTTCTCTAGCCTGGGCGCCGGCGCCTCGGTCGGGTACGCGTTCGTGCTCGCCGGCGGCATCGCGACCGTGGTCGGCGGGTTGGCCGTGCTGGGCGCCTGCTCGGCGTGGACCAGCGCGAGGGCCACCCCGCTGGCTTGTGCCTTCTCCTCGGACGACACCCCGCAGGCGACGGTGACGTGCGATGGCTGCGAGGCTCAAGCGCCCGCCGACGGGACCTTTTGCCCGGCCTGCGGGACCGAGCTGACCGCTTAGGCCCAGATGTGCGCCCGGCCCAACCGGGATACGGCAGCGAGGGCCAACTTCCCACGATGGCCGAGGGCATCTCGGTTCACTGGGAGCCTGCTCGACGAGGTGAGACCCAGTGAAGGGCATCGTGTTCACGTTGCTCGAGGAGACGATCGTCGACGAGCACGGCATGGACGCGTGGGATCGGATCCTCGAGGAGGCGGGCCTCGACGGCGTCTACACGACGCTGGGCAACTATCCCTACGAGCAGCTGGTCACCTTGTTGCAAGCCGCCGAGCCCGTCGTCGGGTACAGCGGCCGGCGAGCCCAGCAGTGGTTCGGCCGCCGGGCGCTGCATCGGCTGGCGGACCGCTACCCCGAGCTGTTCGAGCCTCACACCTCGACGCGGGAGTTCGCGTTGACGCTGAACGACGTGATCCACCCCGAGGTCCGCAAGCTGTACCCGGGCGCCGAGGTCCCGACCTTCGCCCTCGATGAGGACCCCGAGGACGGGGATCTCTCGCTGCGCTACGAGTCCGAGCGGGGCCTGTGCTCGTTCGCCGAGGGTCTGTTGTTGGGCACCGGCGACCGCTACGGGGAGGAGATCGGCGTCCAGCAACCCCGCTGCGTGCACGAGGGGGACAGCTACTGTGACCTCGTGCTGACGGTCGAGGCATCGACGAGCCGGGAGGCCCACGCCCGTGGCTGAGGAGACGATGTCCCGGCTGCAGCGGCGGGCCGAGCGCGAAAGCCAGCGCCGCAAGGAGGCCGAACGCATCGCCGAGGCCTCGACCCGGGATCTCTACGACCGTCAGCAGGAGCTCGAGCAGCTCGCCGCCGAGCTCGAGCACCGCGTCGAGCAGCGGACCGCCGAACTGGAGGATCGGCTGGCCCAGCAGTCGGCCTTGCAGGAGATCAGCCGGTTCGCGCTCCAGCGCCGCGGCCTCCCGGACCTCGCCGAGGAGCTGTGCCGGCGGACCGCGGCCGTTCTCGAGGCCGACTACAGCGACGTGTTCCAGCTCGATCCCGAGACCGGAGACCTCGTGTTGGCGGCGGGCACCGGCTGGCCGTCGGCACAGGTCGGCCAGGCGCACCTCTCGGTCGACGCTGGGACCCAGGCCGGGCACACGATCCGCAACTGGGACGCCACGATCGTCGACGACTACGAGCAAGAGGATCGGTTCCGTCGACCGCCGTTGTTCGCGGAGCTCGACGTGCAGAGCAGCATCGCCGTCGTCGTCCCCGCGCCCGAGGACGCCTGGGGGATCTTCAGCGTCCGAGCGCGCGAGCCGCGTTCCTTCGACCGACACGACGCCAGGTTCGTGCAGGCGATGGCTCGCGTGCTGAGTCAGGCGGTCCACCGCCAACGCAGCCAACGCCAGCTCGAGGAGGAGAAGCGCCGCTTCGAGACCCTCGTCCAGCAGGTCGAGGAGTACGCGATCTTCAGCTGCGATCCCGAGGGCCATATCCAGACGTGGAACGTCGGCGCCGAGACGATGATCGGCTACACCGAGGATCAGATCCTCGGCGAGCACTTCTCGACGTTCTTCACAGAGGAGGACCGTCGGGCGGGCCGCCCCGAGCGCTCGATCCGCGAAGCTGAAGACCGGGGCAGCGTCGAGGAGGAAGCCTGGCAGGTGCGCAAGGACGGCTCGCGGTTCTGGGCCAAGATGACGATGACGGCCCTCCACGACGAGGACGGAGAGCTGCAGGGGTTCTCGAAGGTCATCCGGGACCTGACGGATCGCCGACGGTACGAGCAACGGCTCGAAGCCACCAACCGTCGCCTCGAGCAGTTCGCCTACGCCGCCAGCCACGACCTGCAAGAGCCCCTGCGCACGATCACCAGCTACCTGCAGCTTCTCGACGACCGCCACGGTGAGGACTTGGACCCGGACGGCCGCGACCTGCTCGGTCAGGCTCGCGAGGGCGCCCACCGCATGAAGCGCCTGATCGACAGCCTGCTGACGTACGCCCGCGTGCAGACCGAGAGCCGCGAGCCCCAGCCCGTGGACGCCCACGGGGTCCTCGAGGACGCCCTCGCCGACCTCGAGGTCAAGATCGAGGAGACCGGGGCGCGCCTCACCGTCGAGGACCTGCCGACCGTGCAAGCCGACCCCGACCAGCTGGCCCAGGTGTTCCGCAACCTCGTCTCCAACGCGCTGGAGTACAGCGGCGACCAGGCCCCGTGCATCCACGTCCACGCCGTCCGCGAGGAACAACGGTGGCGGTTCACCGTCGACGACGAGGGCGTCGGCATCCCGAGCGAGGCCACCGAGGAGATCTTCGAGGTGTTCCATCGCATCGGCGACGGGACCGGCGGCACCGGGATCGGGCTGGCGATCTGCGAACAGATCGTCGACCGCCACGGTGGCGAGATCTGGGTCGACAGCGAGCCGGGCGAGGGCTCGGCGTTCCACTTCACGATGCCAGCCGCCGAGGGGGCGTCGACGTGACCGGTGACCTGGACGTCGAGGACGAGCTCACCGGCTCCGAACCGATCGAGATCCTCCTCGTCGAGGACAACCCCGGCGACGTGCGCCTGGTCGAGGAGGGGCTGGCGACGATGCGGATCGCCAACGACGTGACCGTGCTCCGCGACGGGGACGAGGCCTTGGCTTACCTCCATCGCGAGGACGGCTACGAGGAGGCCAGCCGTCCCGAGCTGATCTTGCTCGATCTCAACCTGCCCCGCGTGGGTGGCCACGAGCTGTTGGCTCGCGTCAAGGACGATCCCGAGCTACAGGAGATCCCCGTGGTCATCCTCACCACCTCCGACGACGAGGACGATCTCCGCAAAAGCTACGAGCTCCAGGCCGCCGGGTTCATCACGAAACCGATGGACGTGAAGACGTTCATCGCGACGATCCACGAGCTGGGCCTCTACTGGGTTCAGGTCGTCAAGCTCCCGAACCTGGACTGACCCCGTCGTGCACTGGCAGGTGGGGGCCGGCGTGGGGTGTGGGTCCGGCTCGGTCGGAGGGACGATGGCCTGGGGAGATGTTCGGCCGTCGTTGGCGGTAACTGGACTGTACTGACACAGGAGGATAGGCATCCGCTGGGCCCGTCGCCCGGACCTCCCGTGGAGGGTGTTACATGGACATTCGCGACGACGACATGGATCTCGACGAGGACAAGACGATGAAGGTGTCGCTGCCGAAGCGGTTGCACCTCAAGCTCCACAGCCTGAAGATCCTCACCGGGACCACGGTCTCCGAGATGGTGGAGGAGGCGGTGGTGGCCTACTTCGAGGAGCGAGCCGACGAGGAGGGGGGCGAGGAGCCGTTAGGTGAGGATCTCGGTGAGGAGGTCATCGACGAGACGGACACGAGCTCGGCCTGATCGTCGAGCCTGGGCCGACCGCGGACACCCGACCAAGGCCCAGGCACGCCACACGCGGCTCGCGGTCGGTTCGGGATCTCGCGACCATCGAGGCCGAGCGGTGGACGCCGGACGAGCGATCCTCGCGGTCCGACCGAGGCGGGGCTGGGTTGAGGAGACTCGGTCTCACGAGTGCGAGCCATGCGTGGGTCGTCGGCTGTTACTCGACCTCGGGCATCCCTCGACCACGAGCATCCGGCCCGCGGTCTTCACCGGGCCAGGGATGCTCGTGATTCGCACGGCCGCTCGCCGCACGTAGGCGCCCGGCCGCGGTCTCGAGTGACGAACGCGCTCTGGATGCCGTTCGTCACTCGACCTCGCCGACGGTGACGGTCTCGGCGTCGACCTCGGAGGCCTCCGCGTCGACGGAGTGCCACTGGCCCTCGAGGGACTCGAGGATGCCGGGCAGCGTCGTGTACTCCATCTCCTCGAGCGGGAGCCGATGCGGCTCGAAGGGGCCGTGCTGGCGCATGTAGTCGGTCACCTCGTTGGCCTTCTCGCGAGCGTTGTCGAAGGCCGGGTCGTCGAAGTGGTCGACGGGACCGGTGAGCTCGAGCTCGTTGTGGACGTTGAAGCCGAGGCCGACGACGCGGGGCGGACCGTCGAAGCGGGTGCAGTCCGCGTCCTCGACGCCGACGGGCATGATCGGACCGTTGTGCGAGCCGCGCATCCACCCGCTGACGAGGTGGGGGAAGCTGAACGGTTCGAGGACCTCGCCGACGGCGGGCAGGCCCGATTGCGCGCGGACGAGCGCGACCGGATCGTCCTTGCCGACGTACTCGCCGGCGACGTCGACGAGCTTCTCCGTGCTGACGGCGACGACCGGTTCGTCGCTGGGCAGCTTGTGCGCCTCCTTGGGGTAGACGCGCTTGATCACGAAGCGCTCCTTGGCGCCGATGAGGGCCAGCAGCTTGTAGCTGTCCTCGGGCGTCTCGAGGAACACGCGCTCGTGCTCCTGGATGTCCCAGACCTCGAAGCGGAAGCCCTGGTGGAGGTTGGGATCGATGACGAGCCCGGCCGTGCTGAACGGGTCGGCGAACATCTTGTAGATGGGCAGGTTGAACGCGCCCGGCTCCGTCTTGTCCATCAGGAAGGCGAGGATCGGCTCGCTGGTGCGCTTGGTGAACGACATCTCGGCGACGCCGGGACCCATGCCGCGGACGTTGCCGCTGAACGCGTCGGAGAGCAGGTCCTGGCCGGCGCCGTACAGGCCCAGTTCCTTGGCGACCTCGGTCGCCTCCTCGAAGACGTCGTAGGCGAGGCTGTGGACGGCCTCGGCGTCCGCACCCTCGCGGTGGAGCATGATCAGGTTCAGATCGTCGCCCACGTGCGTGACGTGGAAGTCCTCGATCGCGCCGGCGTTGCTGGCGTCGGCCAACTGCTCGCGGGCGGTCTCCTCGAGGTCCGGGTGCGTCGTCGAATGGCCCGGCCATCCCCCGACGTCGCACTTGATGATGCTGGCGGTGACCTCCGTCATGGTTGACCGGACATAGACCGGCGGTAGATAAAAGACGGGCCCGATACCGCACGTCCTGCCTCCTCCGGGTGACCTCCTGCTCACATCCGCGGGGGATTCCGTGGCACGGCCGCGGTTGGGCTCGCCAAGCGTCGGCTTGGGCGGGGGCCAAACTTCTTTCGCCGCGCGCACGTGAGGGCGACGTGCGCCTTCCCCTCGACAAGCTCGATGGCGTGACCGTCGCTGGCATGGATCTGAGCGTGGAGGAGGAAAGCGACGAGTCCAGCCCCCATCCCGTGCGAGTGGAGGCCCACCGTGCGGGCGCCCGATGGCGGCTCTTCGAGGGGCAGACGAACCCCGGGACCGCCTGGCGGCATCCGTGGCTGGAGGTCCGCTACCGGCCCTGGGTCGGGGGCGAGACCGACGGCGAGGCGCTCACGTGGGAGGAGCAGATCGAGCTGTTCGAGGAGCTGGGCACCGTGCTGTTGCCCGGCAGCTACGTGATGGTGTCCTGCGACGGGCATCCGGCCTCGCTGCGAGCCCTGAGCGTGGACGTGCCCCCGGCCTGCACGGCCCTGGGGTACCTGTTGTGGCGAGCCGGCGCCCGCTGGTACAAAGTGTGGTACTTCCCAGAGGGATGGCGGGAAGGCCACGAGAAGGTGCAGGGCAACGCCCCGGCCGACGACGACCACGCGGTCAAGCGCACGCGAGAGCGGTTGGAGGAGATCGAGGCGTTCCTCGGCACCGAGCTGGCCGAGGCGTACCCCGAGTGCGCCGACCGGGGGCGCCAGCTGATCGCCGAGCACGGGGAGGACCCGTGACAGGTCGGCCCGCACCCGCGCTGTAAGGATAAGAAACGGGGGGGGGACCACCAAGTACGCGAAGGGACGCCAGGGCACAAAGGCGAGCAGCTGCCGTGACAAAGCCGCCCGGCGGCGAGTCACAGGCCCTTCGTGGCCTTGGCGATCCTTCGTGTCCTTCGCGGCCCCTGCTTAACGAGACAGCCCGCCAGGAACCCACCCGCAAACCTTTATACAGGACCTTCTTTGCCTGGTTCCACGATGGCCCCGAGGGACGTCTGTCCACCCGGGGCGAGGGTGACCATCCGATGGCGAACGGATTGAACGCTGCACGCAAGCTGAAGAAGGACCGGAAGAAGTTCCGCTGGTCCGACCGACACTACAAACGCCGCGCGGAGAACCTCCGCGACAAGGCTGACCCGCTCGGTGGCGCGCCCCAAGGCCGGGGTATCGTGATCGAGAAGGTCGGGATCGAGGCCAAGCAGCCGAACTCCGCCATCCGGAAGTGCGTGAAGGTCCAACTCATCAAGAACGGGCGTCAAGTCACCGCCTTCTGCGTGGGTGACGGCGCCATCAACTTCATCGACGAGCACGACGAGGTCCTCATCGAGGGCATCGGCGGCGCCATGGGTCGCTCGTACGGGGACATCCCGGGCGTGCGGTTCAAGGTCGTCAAGGTCAACGGTGTCTCCCTCGAGGAGCTCGTGCTCGGGAAGAAGGAGAAACCGATGCGGTGATCGCGTGGCCGAGGAAGAAGCCGAGACCGAGGAAACCGAGGAACTCGCCCACGAAGAACCCGACCCCGTCGTCCCGATGGGTCCCGACACCGAGGGATCGGCCATCGGTGACTACCTCTTCGACCGCTGGGACCCCAGCGACGTCGTGATCGAGGATCGCGGGCTGGCCCGCTACGTCAACCTCAGCGGCCAGTTCAGCGTCCACACGGGCGCCCGCCACGCGAACGAGTGGTTCGGAAAGTCCGAGGTCAACATCGTCGAGCGGTTCGCCAACCAGCTGATGCGCACCGAGGAGTACACGGGCAAGAAGACGAAGGCGATCGGCGTCATCGAGGACGCCTTTGCCCACATCGCGGAGGAGACCGACACGAACCCGCTGCAGATCCTCGTCGACGCGCTGCAGAACGCGGCGCCGCGCGAGGAGGTCACCCGTCTGCGCTACGGCGGCATCAGCGTGCCCAAGGCCGTCGACACCGCTCCCTCCCGCCGCGTCGACTGGGCGCTGCGCAACCTGACGAAGGGCGTCATGCAGACCAGCTACAAGAACAAGACGCCGGTGCACCTCTGCCTGGCTCAGGAGCTGCTCGACGCAGCCAACGACTCCCAGGACAGCTACGCGGTCAACAAGAAGAACGAGGTCGAGCGGGTCGCTGGGTCCGCGCGCTGATTGCAGAGAAGGACCCAGCGAGAGCACGGCTCTCGTCGACTGCATCGACCGAGCCGTGCGCATCTCGACCATCGCTGCCCCGACGTAGACTTCGCGGGGCCGATGGTCGAAAACCCCCCCGATCGGCGCGCTAGCTGGGTCAAGCCGATCCAGCGAGAGGACGAGACTCGTCTAACGCATCGCCGCCTCGTCCGGATCGCGAACGTCGCTAGCTCGGCGAACACCACGCGAGCTCGACGTTCGCGAGAACCCGAACCGACAACCACCGCCCGGTTCGGTTGAATCGCGAGCGTCGTTAGCTCGGCGTATACCACACGAGCTCGACGCTCGAAAGCCTCCGCGCGCTGATCGCAGAGAAGGACCCAGCGAGAGCACGAGTCGCGACCACCGCGTCGCTAGCCCGGCGCGTACCGCGCGAGATCGATGCTCTGTCTGGCTCCGCTCGGTCATCGCAGAGAGGGAGCCCGCGAGAGACCGGATCTCCGATCCGGGACCTCCGATTTGGCGACATCCACCCCTGCGAGGTCTCGGCTGCCGTCCGATCGTCCCCCGTGGACCCCTCTGGCCTCTGGAGGCTGGTCGACTCCACCAACTTCGTCCCTCCAGGCTTTTCAGCTGCACGGCGGCTCGTAGCCTTGTGGCGGTACCGATGGGCTCTGCGCAGGCGTTCGGGGTGGGAGACCACAGGCTGCTGGACCGCCGGGACGGATGGCCTGGGACGGCCTCACGCCGCGGGAGGGACGGGGGGTGAACGACCTCGGACCGTTGCTCGTGTTCGGCACGAGCGAGGGGCGCTACGCGGTGCCGGCACGACACGTCCGTCAGGTTCTGGGGCTGGTGGTGTTTTCGGGAGCGGGTAACGGCCACGGCGGCTGGATCGGGGACGCGCACGTGGGCGAGGAGGTGGTCCCCGTGCTCGACGTCGATCTGTGCTTCGGCCGACGACCCGAGGCCTACACGCTCGACCATCGCCTCGTCGACGTGGAGGCCGGCGACCGGCGCTTCGCCCTCGTGGCCACCGAGGTTCACACCATCGTGTCGGCCCCGGAGGACACGGCGATCGAGGCCTCGCACGAGGCTCCGATCCGAGGCGCGATCCGCCTCGGGGAGCGCTCGGCCGACGTCCTCGAGCTGGAGGCGTTGGCCGCCCGGGCCGACAGCGTCGAGCCGACCGTCTCCGTCGAGGACCTGTTCAGCGGGTTCGACGAGGCGGAGCTGGCCGAGCTGGGTCGCCGCCGGGACCCGACCGTGGCCCCGATGGCCCCGCCGGTCGAGCCGGAGCGGCTGGCGGTGCTGGCCAGCCTGGCGGGCAACACGGTCGCGCTCTTGGTCGATCCCGTGCAGGAGTTCGTCCGGTTGGGTCGGTTGACGCCGGTCCCGACGACCCCCGACCACGTGCTCGGCCTGGCCAACCACCGGGGGGAGATCGTGGGCGTCGTGGACCTGGCCCCGCTGTTGGGGTTCTCCCCCGTCGACCGACGCGACGTGGCTCTGGCGGCCTTGGTCGACCCCCCCTCGGAGCCCGCCGCGGTGGCCGTCGACGAGGTCCGGCAGACGGTCCCCCTCGACGAGGGGAGCATCGATGGCTCACCGGACCAGCCCGGGGTGTTGGGGCAGCTCGATCGCGACGGCCAGGCGGTGCCGCTCGTCGACCCTCTCCAGGTGTTGGCCGCGAGAACCATGGTGCGGATCCGGGGGGCCTGACACCGTGGCCAGTGACGATCGCGCCAGCGGTCGCGACGGGAGCGGTTGGCTCGAAGGGTGGTCGTTCGACCGGCAGATGGCCGTGGCGGTCGGGTTGCCGATCGTCTTCCTCCTCGCCGGCGCGATCCTGATGAACGCGCAGACGGACCAGATCGGGGAGGCCGAGGACCGCGTGGAGGAGCAGCGTCGCAGCTTGACCGGGATGATCGAGCTCAAACGGGCGTTCTTGGGGGTCGTGGAGGCCAGCCACACGTACGTCATGACGGGCGAGACGCAGAACCGGAGCCGGTTGGAGTCCCAGATCACGACCTTCCAGATGCAGGTCGACGAGGTCGACCAACCCTTCGACGATCCCGAACGGCAGTCGACGTTCGTCGAGATGCAGGAGAACGCGACCGCCTACATCGAGCTCGTGCGGCGAGCCCAAGACGACATGGAGGCCGGCAACGAGACCGCAGCCCAGGCCCGGCTGACGGGCTCGCAGGCCAGCCAGGCGCGGACGAGGACCGAAGCCGCCCTGGGACGGTTGGTCGATCGCGAACGCCAGATCCTCAACGACCAGCGGGAGGCCATCCACGAGCAGCACAGCGACCTGGATCAGGCGATCCTGTGGGGGTCGCTGGCGGCCGCGCTGACGTCCGCGGTGGTCGGGTATCGGACGGTGAACACGATCGACCGCGACCTGGAGCGCGATGCGGGGACCCTCGAGGAACGGTTGGCGGATCTCGAGACGGTCCTCGAGGACGCAAGGGGGCGGGTGAACGCCGAGCAGGAGACCACCCTAGCGATCGAGGACCACCTGGCGCAGTTGCAAGCCCAAGCCCGGGACGTCCACGCGAAGGTCGACGCCTTAGGCCAGGTGGCCACCACCGTCGAAAGCTGGGCCGAGGACGGCCGCCGCCGGGTGGACCGCACCCGAGAACGGTTGGGGAACGTCGAGGACGGCGTGGGCGAGTTCACCGAGCAGATCCTCGACGTCAGCGAGGAGGTCGACCACCTGGAGCGGTCCGCGGACACGTTGGCGGACACCGCGGACCGGATCGACGTGCTCGCCCTCAACGCCTCGGTGGCCGCCTCCCGGTCCGGCGCCGACACGGGCGAGCTCACCGAGATCCGCGACCTGGCCGAGCAAGCCAAGACGGAAGCCCAGGCCCTGGAGGCGATCGCCGACGAAGCCCACGAGTCCTCGGAGACCGCGGCCGTCGTGATCGAGCGGACGCGGAAAGCGATCGAGGAGACCCGCACGAGCGCCGACGACGTCGACGACTGGCTGGAGCAGATCGTCGATCGGTTGGCGGATTCCCAACAGCAGACGGCCACCGTCCGGGAAGCCGCCGCCGATCAGGCTCAGGCGTTGGACGCCGTCGAGGACGACATCGAGGGCACCCGCGAGCGCGTGACCGTGGCCGCCGACCGCCACGAGCGGGCCCAACAGCTCGTCGACGAGCTGCAGGCGGTCGCGGACAGCTTGGATGCGATGAGGTGAGGAGGACGATGGCAAGCGACGACACCGACGACGAGATGCTCGACCTCTTCCGCACCGAGAGCCGCGAGCACCTGGCCGAGCTCGAGCAGGCGCTGATGCAGCTCGACCAGGCACCGGACGACGAGGAGGCCCTGGCGGCGGCCGCCCGCCAGACGCACAACCTGAAAGGCGCCGCGCGGATCATGGGGTTCGAGGGGATCGAGACCCTCGCCCACGTGAGCGAGGGCGTCCTCCAACGGGGGCCCCATGAGGGCGGGCTCCAGGCCGAGGAGGTCGCCGTGCTGGTGGACGCGCTCGACGGGCTGCGGGCGCTGGTCGACGCGGCCACCCAGGGTCAACCCGGCGCCGAGGACGTCCCCGTGGAGGACCTCGTCGCCGAGCTCGAGGCCGCCGGGGAGGCTGGTGAGCCCTCCGTCGACGAGGGCGCGGGCGGGCAGCCCGAGGGGCAGGACGAGCGCGGGGACGAGCCGGGGGAGGGCACCCGTGACCCGCTGGGCCGGGCCCGCGCACACCGGATCGAGACGATCCGGGTGGACCCTGGCCAGCTCGACCGACTGATGCGTCGAGCGAGCGAGCTCACGGCCACGGTCCAGCGGTTGGACGAGGGTCGCCGAGAGCTGGCGAGGGGGCAACAGCTGGTGGCCGAGATCGCCCAGACGATCCGCGAGGAGGTCGTGGGCGAGACCGAGCCCGACGTCGAACGCAAGCTGCGGCGGACGACCAAGGACCTGGCCGAGCGACTCGACCAGATGGCCGACCGGGCCGAGAACGACACCGAACGGTTGGCGTCGCTGGCTGAGGCGCTCTCGGAAGGCATCCAGGAGAGCCGGCTGCTCCCGATGGCGGAGATCTTCGACCTGTTCAGCCGGGCGGTCCGCGACCTCGCTCGCGACCAGGGCAAGCAGGTGGAGCTCGAGATCGAGGGCGATCGGGTTCGAGCCGACAAACGCGTGCTCGAGGAGCTCAAAGACCCGATCATGCATCTGGTCCGCAACGCCGTCGACCACGGCATCGAACCCCCAGAGGAACGACGCGAGCAAGGCAAGGACCCGGTCGCTCGGGTCCGGCTGGCGGCCCGCCGGACGGCGCACAGCCTCGTCGTCGAGGTGGAGGACGACGGACGAGGGATCGATCCCGACGAGGTGCGGGAGGTGGCTCGCCGCCGGGGCGCGATCCCGGAGGTCGACCGGCTCGACGACGAGGCGGTGATCGATCTCGTGTTCGACGCCGGGTTCACCACGCGGGAGGCCCCCGGCGAGGTGTCCGGACGCGGCATCGGATTGGGGACGGTGGCTCGCGGCGTGGACGAGCTGCGGGGGACGGTGGACGTCTCGTCCACGCTGAACGAGGGCACCCTGGTGCGGATCGAGGTCCCCGTGGCGCTGTCGACGGCGCGGGTCATGCTCGTCTGCCTCGGCGAGCACAGGTTCGCGGTGCCGACCGACGCGTTGTTGCGCGTGTTGAACGTCGCCCTGGAGGACGTCGACCATCACGGCGAGGTGACGACGGTCGAGATGGACGGGCAGCCGGTGCCGGTCGCGGACATCGCCGAGGCCCTGGAGGTCGACTCGCCAGCCCGGGCTCCCTTCGCGTCGGGCGAGAGCCCCTGCGTGGTCCTGCTCGACCGCGGTGAACGCGTCGGGTTGCTCGTGGACGACCTGGTGGGCGAGACCGAGATCGTCGTCGAACCGCTGGGCGCGATCCTCGGTTCGGTCCGCATGGTGGCGGGAGCCACGGTCCTCTCCGACGGGGCCGTGTGCGTCATCTTGGACCCGCGCGAGATGGCGGACGCGATCCGCGAGGCGGGCCCGCTCGAGCTCCCCTCGGCCGAGCCCCAGCCCAGCGCCGAGCCGCGACTGTTGCTCGTCGAGGACACCGACGTGACCCGCCGACAGATCCGACGCGGTCTCGAGACCGCAGGCTTCAGCGTGCTGGAAGCCCCGGACGGCGAGGAGGGGTGGGCGCGTCTGCGGGACGAGGACGTCGACGCCGTCGTGACCGACGTCCTGATGCCTGAGGTGGACGGCATCGAGCTCACCGAGCGGATCCGCGCCTCCGCCATGGACGTCCCGATCGTGCTCGTGACCACCTCCGAGCGGAGCGGTCCGGCTCGCCAGGCCCTGGAGGCGGGAGCCGACGCCTACATGCCCAAGAAGGAGTTCGATCCGGCTCGCCTGGCGGACACCATCGAGGAGCTGATCGCCTGACCTGGGGGCTCGTCATGGACGAGGGCCGCCTGGCGCGGCGGCGGGTCGCCAAGCCGCTCACCGAGGCCGGCGACGAGCAAGCCGAGGACGGGGACCCGGCGCGGGCCGTGGGGCCCGCCAGCCGGACGCGGCCGGGGGCCGCTGCGGTTGCGCGTCAGCGTCGAGCAGCTCGTGCGCCTCGACCGCGTGGCACCCGACCCGCCCCCACGTGCACGGCTGGCCTCGCTCGGCCCAGATCCTCGGTCACCCTCGTCACAGTTTTATACCACGCTTCCTTGGTCAAGGACGACGCCGGGCTCGAGCTTCCTTCGACCCGGATCCGACGCACAAGGTGGATTCATGGGCCGGAAAGAGGAGAACATCAAGCGCGCACGAGACATCATGGACAATCCCGAGTTCATCCGCAACATCGGGACGGCGGCCCACATCGACCACGGGAAGACCACCTTCTCGGACAACCTGATCGCGGGCGCCGGCATGATGTCGGAAGAGCTGGCGGGCGAGCAGCTCGTCATGGACTTCGACGAGCAGGAGCAGGAGCGAGGCATCACGATCGACAGCGCGGCGCTGTCGATGGTGCACGAGTACGAGGAGGACGACTACCTCATCAACCTCTTCGACACGCCCGGCCACGTGGACTTCGGCGGGGACGTGACCCGCGCCATGCGCGCCATCGACGGCGCCGTGGTCGTGGTCGACGCGGTCGAGAGCGTCATGCCGCAGACGGAGACCGTCATCCGGCAGGCGCTCCGCGAGAAGGGCAAGCCGATCCTGTTCATCAACAAGGTCGACCGCCTCATCAACGAGGTGAAGATCGGCCCGGATGAGATGCAGCAGAAGTTCTTCAAGATCATCCGGGAGGTCAACGAGCTCATCCGCAAGTACGCGCCCAACGACGAGCTGGCCGAGGAGTGGCAGGTCAGCCCCGACGACGGCACCGTCGCCTTCGGATCGGCGCTGTACAACTGGGCGGTCTCGATCCCCTGGATCCAGCAGACGGGCTACTCGATGGAGCACGTCTACAACCGGCTGGAGAACGACGAGGTTCGCGAGCTGATCAAGGAGTGCCCGCTGGCGGACGTCATGTTGAACATCGTCGTCAAGCACATGCCGCCGCCGGACGAGGCCCAGAAGTACCGGATCCCGCACATCTGGCGCGGCGATCCCGAAAGCGAGTACGGCCAGAGCCTCGTCAACTGCGACGAGCAGGGCCCGCTGTCCTTCATGGTCACCAAGATCGTGATGGACGAGCACGCCGGCGAGGTCGCCGTGGGCCGGATGTTCTCCGGTCAGATCGAACGCGGCCAACAGGTCTACATCTCCGGCGTGGCCGGCGAGCACCGCATCCAGGACGTCGGAGTCATGGTCGGCGCCGACCGCGTCAACGTCGACAGCGTGGACGCCGGGAACCTGGCGGCCGTCGTCGGTCTCGACGAGGCCATCGCCGGCAGCACCGTCACCGAGGAGAAGGAGGTCGAGCCCTTCGAGCGGATCGTCCACGTCAGCGAACCGGTCGTGACGGTCAGCGTCGAAGCCAAGAACGTCGCCGAGCTGCCCAAGCTCGTCAAGGCGCTGCGCTCGGTCTCCAAGGCCGACCCGTCGATCCAGGTGTCGATCGACCAGGAGACGGGCGAGAACCTGATGTCCGGCATGGGGGAGCTCCACCTGGAGGTCACCGAGCACCGGATCAAGGAAGAGCACGGCATCGAGATCCAGACCAGCGAACCGATCGTGGTCTACCGCGAGTCGATCTCGGAGGCCACGCCCGAGTTCGAGGGTCGCTCGCCGAACCGCCACAACCGGCTGTTCTTCGAGGTCGAACCCCTCGAGCCCGAGGTCATGGAAGCGATCCGGGAAGGCGAGCTGCCGGACGGCAAGATCCGCGACCAGGACGAGAAGGAGGTCCGCGAGGTCCTCACCGAGCTCGGCTGGGAGCGCGACGACGCTCGCAGCGTGTCGTGGATCGAGGGGACGAACATGTTCATCGACGACACGAAGGGGGTCCAGTACCTCTACGAGACGATGGACCTCGTCATGGAGGGCTTCCAGGAAGCCATGGACGGCGGCCCCCGCGCCGACGAGCCCTGCATGGGTCTCAAGGTGCGCCTCAAGGACGCCAAGCTCCACGAGGACGCCATCCACCGCGGCCCCTCGCAGACGATCCCGGCGGTCCGCAACGCCATCTTCGGCGCGATGACCGCCGTCGGCGTCGACCTGCTCGAGCCGCGGCAGAAGGTCTACGTGAACGTCCCGCAGGACATCATGGGCGACGTGACCCGCGAGCTGCAGCAGCGCCGCTCCACGATCGCCGAGATCGAGTCCGAGGGCGAAAGCGTGGTCGTCAACGCCGAGGCGCCGGTCGACGAGATGTTCGGCTTCAGCGCGGCGATCCGCTCGGCCACCGGCGGCCGCGCCCTCTGGAGCACCGAGCAGGCCGGCTTCGCGCCCGTGCCCGCCAACCTGCTCGACGAGATCACCACCGAGATCCGCGAGCGCAAGGGCATGAAGCCCGACGTTCCGACGCCCGTGGACTTCCAGGTCTAGCCTGCCGGACTCGATGTGCGCAAGATCTCGCGCCGGCGTGAGCGGTCAAGGTCGCGGAGCGTGAGGAAGCAAACCTGGATGGTTTGCGACGGACG
>PXUB01000012.1:6769-56948 GCA_003009755.1 Thermoplasmatales archaeon SW_10_69_26 | reverse complement strand
GAGGGTCGGAAATTTTCGGGGTTTCCTTCCTCGGGCTCCGCGACCTTGCCTCGCTCAGACCGGCGCGAGAGCGTAAGCAAAACACGTCCGGCAGTCTAGTCCCCGCCGCGCTTCGGCGCGCGAGCCGAATCCCGGACGTGGTGGTCGACCGCCCGTCCTCACGTCGCCTCGACGTGATAGGTCGTCTGAACCGTCGCCACCTCGGGGCCCTGCCCGTCGTCCCCGGCGAGCGCGTACTGGTTTGCGGCCTCCGCCCGCACGGTCAGCCCGTGCTCGCCGACCAGGTTCAGGCCCGTGACGCCGACCCCCACGTCGAAGGGTAGGGCCTGACTGAACAGGCCCTGGTCGTTGGCGACCGTCGTCACCGTCGTGGGACGAGGACTGCCCGGCACGTCCACGGTCAGCTCAACGCCGGCGTTCGCGACCCCCGAGCCGGACTCGTTCAATACGAGGCCGACGACGTGGGTGCGTTGGTTGGGACCCCGGGGAACGACCCGCAAGTCGGGAACCGTAATCGCGTCGTCCACCTCGATTGTCGCGGCCGACGTCGTTCTCGCATCGCGAGGGTCCTCGAGCGTGACGGTGGCCTCGTAGACCCCGGCCCCCGGCGGCGTCCAGTTGACGGGCTCGGGGCTGGCCATCGGGGACGAGGACTCGACCTCGCGACCGTCGGGCAACTCGAGGAGGGACCGAACGTGGTGGCCGTCGGGATCCCGGCTGGGGGAGGCGTCGATCCGGACCTCGGGTTGGACCTCGTCGACCGCCAGCGGCTCCGAGCGCAGCCGGATCTCGGGGGGCCGGTTGGCGCGGATCTCGATCGTGGCCTGCGCCTCGCCGGTGAGCCCGTCGTCGTCCACGGCTTTCGCGTGGATCTCGTATGTGCCCGGGGTCTCGAAGGAGACGGGGCCGGTCACCCACGTCCCCGATCGGCGCTCGGCGTCGCGCAGCGTGGAGGGATCCTCGCCCGTTCCAAGGGTGACCTGTTCGACCTCACCGTCGGCGTCGTCGGCGTCGGCTCTCAGAACGAGATCCTGGCCGGGCAAAAGCGCGGTCACGGGGTGGTCGGCCTCGATGACGGGATCGAGAACCGTCACGTCGGGCGCATCCAGCCCCGGCCGGACCTCGATCGTGGCCGCCGCCTGGGCCGACAGGCCGTCGGCCTCGGCTCGGACCACGAAGTCGTGGCTGCCCCGGTCCCCGTGCCCAGGCGTCCACGTGAGCCTGGCGGTTCCGTCGCCGCGGTCGGTGAACGTGGCCCCGTCGGGCGTGGTGGGGACCGAGAGGTCGATCGCGTCGCCCTCGGGATCCCACGCGGTCACGTCGACGACGAGCGTCTCCCCCTCGCGCACGGGGTTGGGGTCGGGGAGGTCGATGCGCGGTGGCAGGTCTTCTCTCCAGGGGTCAAAGCGAACGTTCTCGTCCACCTTGTCCCCGCTCCCGTCCGCTACAGCCCCCGTCTTGGGGTCCTCCGCGCGCCCGCTGGGACCGTCGGCGGCACCCCACGAGTTGTTGCGAGCGTCGAGGATTCCGGCGGCGTCGAGTTCCACGCCGATCTCGTTGTCCACGAACGCGTTGTCGCGGACGACGACGTGGTCGGGGTCGGCGCCGCTCTCCACGGTCAGGCCGGCCTTGAGGCTGTCCTCGACGAGGTTGTCGGTGACGCGGACGGGTCCCGAGGGATCGTCGGGGAGGTTGCCGACCCGGATCCCCTGCCGACTGTCGTACAGGCGGTTGGCCTGCAGTCTCACGTCCTCCACGTCCCGGACACGGATCCCGGGCTCGTTCCTGCGGAAATCCTCGTCGTCGAAGTTCCGCGAGAGTCGATTGTCGGCGACGGTCACGTCTCGGGCCTCGTCGACGCGGATCCCGGCGCGGCTGCTGTGGTCGACCCGGTTGTCCCGGATCTCGACATCGTTGGAGCGCGCCTCGTCCTCTGCCGAGTGGACGACGACACCGAAGCCGTCGCTGTCGGTAACTGTGGTGTCCTCGACCACGACGTCGTCGCTTTGAACGACCTCGATCCCGTTGCCGTTGTCGCGGGCCCGAACGTCCTTGACGTGGACGTCGGTGCTGTCGACGAGCAGCACTCCCTCCCCGGCGTTCGAGAGCGATACGTTACGGACGGTCACGTTGTTGGACCGCACGAAGCCTACGTAGCCGGGGTCCTCGGGGGGCTCGACGACGCGGTCTCGGGCGCCCACCTCGTAGATGATGGGCTTCCCGTCGACGGTGTTGTTCCGCGGGATCTCGTGCTCGTAGGACTCGAGATTTCCCACGAAGGCTCCGAGGCTCAGCGAGGTGTCCGTGTCTTGGATCGTGGTGTTCCAGATCCGGGCGTCCTCGGCTTGCGAGGTCGAGATCCCGATGGCTCCACCGGAATCTCGCACCTCGTTGTCGACCAGCGTGGCGTTCTCGGCCGACACGAGCAACGCTACCTTGGCAACGTTCCGAAACCGGTTGTCGGCGACCCGCGGGTCCTCCAGCACGGGACGCAGCCGGATTCCGACGTCCGAGTTCCGGACCTCGTTACCTGTCACGATGGCGCCCTGTGCGAGGTTCACGTCGAGGGCGGTTCGCACGAACTGGAACGAGTTGTTGCGGGCCTCGATCTCGTAGACGTCTTCCGGGTCCTCGTCGCCCCCCTCGAGGTCGAAGGCGGTCTTCGCGCCCTCGACGGTGTTGTCTTCCACTACGATTGGGGTGTTCCGGGACCAAACCGCCGGAGAGAACGGCTCTCCGGGGATCCCTTGGTCGGTGACACGCCACGGGTCGGACACGAACCGGTTGTCTCGAAGGAGGACCGGATCTCCGGGTTCCGAGCAGAGTGGGTTCCCGGCGTACTCGCAGCGGTAGATCGAAAGGGTGTCACGGCCGGGGGTGAGGACGCCGTCGACGGTGTTGTTCACGAACGCGATGCCGTCGTAGTCGCCGCGGAGGTTGGTTTCACCCAGCCGACTGTCGCGGACCGTGAGGTTGGTGGGGCTCCACAGGTTGAGGGAATCGATGCCGTTGTAATCGTCCACGGCCCGAAGGGTGGCGTTTTGAACTGTCACGTCGTCGCTGTAGGCCACCTCCAAGGCTTCGCGGAGCTCGGCTCCCGCCCAGAGTCCTTCGATCGAGCTCCCGTGGCTACCGGCTCGAATCACGGCCGGCTGTTCGCCGCTGACGGTAGCGTTTTGCACCGTGCTGTCCTCGGCCGCGGCCATCAGGATCTGGCTGTGCACGTCGGCGTCGGCAACGGTCACGTTCGCCGTGTTTACGAGTCCCACGAAGGCCACGTCGCCGACCTCTACCCGCCGGTTCTCCGCTCCGTTGAAGAAGACGACCGGGTCCCCTGCGACGGTGTTCGTGGGGGTGATCTGGTGGTCGTAGTGATTGACCGCGTCCTTGTCGCCGTCGATTCGTAGACCCGTCGGGCGGTCGTGGATCTCGTTGTCTTCGAGCCGGAATCCGGTAGAGTGGTCCAAGTGGATTCCAGTCCCGTTGGGACCCACGATCTCGTTCGCCACGAGCCGGTTGCCCGAGGATCGCTCGGCGAAGAGGCCCGTCGGGGGATCCCCGAAGACGGGGAACGCGGCTTCGCCCGCGGGCCGCAGGGTGTTGTTCTCGATTCGGTCTTCGCGGGCTCCAAAGAGAGCCAGCGCCCGATGATACCCCTCGACGGTGTTATTCTCGATCCGATTCTGCAGCGGTCGCACGGCGTCCTCGGGATTGGTCGCGTTCTCGATCTCACCCGACTCGAGCGACTCGACGAGGTCGACGAGCAACTCGTCGGCCGTCGTCGAGATCCCGATGTCGAAGTCCCCGATCCCCATCTGACCCCGCTCGTCAGGGTGGCCCGGGTGACGGAACATGTTGTCGGCGACCGTGGTGCGCAGCGAGGACGACACCTGGACGTTGTCGGTCGGATCGTAGACGGTTGCCAACAGCAGGCCGTGGTCGCTGGCCCGGATCTCGTTCTCCACGATGCGGGACTCGTTCCCGACCACGAGCAGCCCCGTGTCGTGTCCCTCGACAGCGAGGCCAGAGACGGTGACGTTCTCCGCGCGCACGCCCACGCCGACCTCACTACCCCCGGGGTCGACCACGGTCGCCTGGTCGCCGACGAGTTCGACGGCGTCGGTGTCCACGGTGATCGACTCGGGGTAGTTCCCGGGGCAGACCTCGACGCGGTCGCCTTCGCTAGCGTTGTCGACCGCCGCCTGGATCGAGGTGGTCTCTGCGTCGGGGCAGTCTTTCCTGTCGTCGTCCACGACGAGCGTCTCGCCCGCATGAGCCGGCGCGGCGACGGCGAGCGCACAGCAAACGCCGGCCACAACCGCCAGGGCCAACGAACGGGCCAGTGGGTTCGTGGGTGCCTCCATCGGTGCCTCCGGGGGTACGGTCCTGGCACGGATAAATAGAATTTTGGGTTCCTCGCGCCTCGGTAACTGGGGATCTCGAATGGCGGGTTGGCAAGGTCGAAACCCGGACCCGCGTACCAGCACCCGTTGCTCGTCGGGAGGGTCAAACCCACAGGCAGGAGAGGAGTGGAACTTCCGCGGGTCTCGGTCGTCCCTCCCTCCGGCCGAATCTCTCTCGACCCGGCCTTCACGACGCCATGGTTTTCCCGCGGCCTCCGCCGGGCGAGGTGTCCTCCCTCACTCGTCCTGGACCGGCACGCTGGACTGGCTGCCCAGCTGGTCGGCCTGCGAGCTCGTGGCCGGCAGGCGCACGCGGAAGCTGGCGCCGGCCTCGGGCTTGCCCTCGATGCGATCCTCGACCCAGACCTTGCCGCCGAGCGCGCTCACGATCGTCTTCACGATGTACAGGCCCAGGCCCTGGCCGCCCTTGGCTTCGTCGCGGTCGCCGCGCTCGAAGATCGCGTCCTTGTCCTCGTCGGGGATGCCGGGCCCGTTGTCCTCGACGACCACCTCCCAGGTGTTCTCCTTGCGGCGGGCGCCCAACGCGACCTCGGCATCGGAGCCGGCGTGTCGGATCGCGTTGCCGACGAGGTTGATGAACGCCGTCTCGAGCAGCGGGAGCCCGGCGACGTACACGGGTTCGTCGGGCAGATCCCACGCGATCGACACTTGCTCGGGGTGCTTCTCGCGGAACTGCTCGACGACGTCCTCCATGATGCGGCCGGCGTCAGTCGGTTCCGGATCCACGTCCTGCAGCCCGGTCAGCACGTTCACCCGGTCCAGCAGATCGGCGATGTTCTCGACGGCCACCCGGCTGGACTGCACGTAGCGCTCCTCCTTCTCGGAGAGGTTGTCGGAGTGCTCGAGCATGGCCAGGTAGTTCAGCGGCGTCGTCACGTCGTTGCCGATGTCGTGGCGCAACAGGTCGACGTAGAACTCGGCCAGCTCCTTCTGCTCCTCCAGCTCGCGCCGCAGCACGTCCTCGGTGCGGTCGCGCACGCGGCCGTAGAGGTTCCCGTCCTCGGTGGGGCGCACGGTGACCTCGATCGAGCGCTGGTGCCCGTTCGGTAGCCGCACGCGCGCCCGATGGCGACCGGGCTTGACGGGGTAGTCGACGAACTGCGGGCGGCCGCGCTCGTCGGTGTCGCCCATCAGGTGACGGATGTTCTCGCCGGACAGCTCCTCGTCGGGGCGCTCGAGCACGCGGTTGAGGCCCTGGTTGGCGTACGTGATCCGCCCCTCGGGGTTGCAGACGTAGGCGCCGCGGTCGTCGGTCTCGATCAGCTGGCGGTAGGCGTCGACCTCGCGGCGGGTCTGCTCCTCGGCTTGCTGCTTGGCGCCCTGCAGGGCGTGGGCCCTCTCGATCTGGGAGTCGCTACCCAGCGGCTCGCGGGACAACAGCGCCCGGCGGGTCTCCTCCCACATGCCGGACAGGCGGTTGGCGCCGTACCCGATCAAGATCACGACGGACGGGATGCCCGCCAAAAGCGGGCCCGCGAAGGGCGCCCACCCGGTCGCGTTCCCCAACGGGAAGCCGGCGCGCATGAACGCCAGGTGGATCGTGCCGGCCAAGGCGACGCCGAGGAACGTCACGAGGAACAGGCCGGTCAGGGCCGGGACCTTGCGCGTGAACTCGGCGATACCGGCCAGCGTGATCGAGGCCAGCCCGGCGGCCGCCCACACGGCGGCACCGGCCGCGACGGGCACCAGCACCTCCGAGGGCGCCGCCGAGGAGCCCAATATGATCGGCAGGTAGGTCTCGAGCACGGAGGCCAGGCCGATGAACCCGCCGGCGCCGAGGATCGTGAGCGCCGCCAGCTGGGCGTTCCGCCAGCCGCGCGTGAGGTGCACGAGCACGACGAAGGACACGAGCACGGGGACCAGCGCGGCTTGCGCGTGCGGGACCGTGCCCAGTGCCGCCAGGTCCAGGCTCGCGTCGGTGACCGTCAGCGGGAGGAGCAACGCGACCAGCGCGAAGAACCCGATGAAGGGGATGATGCCTACGCGTCGGTGGGCGTGGAACAGCAACAGGCCGACGAGCGCCACGATGGCGCCCTCGACCGCAGCCAATCCGAGCGTGGGCAGCAGAGCCAATCGGTCACCCGAGGGTGACGTTCGCCTGTACCCCATTGATAAAGCGTGGGAGAGTGGACGTCATCCCGACCGGGACCCCTGCTCCTCGTCGGTGGCGCAGGCTTGCTCCAGCCCGACGATCCGCTTCTCCTGCTCGAGCAGCATCGACAACAGCACCGCCTCGCGTCGCCGCGTCGAGCACGAGCCGGTGGCGGGCGGCCTCGGTACCGCGGGTGCCCTCGACCGGCGTCAGCTGGCCCTCGGGCAGCTCCATCCCGGGCTCGGCCTCGCGGTCGTCGGCGAACCGCAACCGCAGCGAAAGCGCCGACGTGGGGGAGCGCTCTGGCCCCGAGCGGGCGCGGGCGATCGGTCGGGGGCCCAGCCGGTCGACGGGCTCGGGGTCCGACGGGGGAGCGGTGGGTGCTGCTGGCGGGGTCATGGTTGGTCTCCATCCTGGCGGCGTGGTTGTAAGGGAGCCGCCGGAGGGACGGTGGAAGTGCTCGACGCCTCCGCGCGACGGTCGACGGCCCACCGGCGGCGAGGTGCGCGAGCAGAAGGAGGGAGTCGACGCTCGTGCCAGATGGTGGTGTCCCGTGGGAGACGTTCACGGGCGCCGGACCCCTACACTCAAATAGCGACCGTCGATTGGCCGACGGCAAGGTGGACCCGGTGTCGCACGACCTTGCCGCCATCCTCGACGACTACGACCAAGGCGATTTGACGGTCGCCACGGCTTGCTCCCACACCTCGCTGCAGATCTTCGAGGGGGCACACCGCGAGGGCCTGAACACGATCGGCCTCGCGGTCGGGGAGGAGCCCAAGCACTACGACGCCTTCCCGCGCGCCAAGCCCGACGAGTTCCTCGTCGCGGACACGTGGCCCGAGCTCGCGGACCTGGCGGGCCAGCTGCGCGAACGCAACGCCGTCATCGTCCCCCACGGCTCCTTCGTCGAGTACATGGGCGCCGAGAACTACGCCGAGATGGAGGTGCCGATGTACGGGAACCGGCACGTCCTCGACTGGGAGTCCGACCGCAACAAGGAGCGCCAGTGGCTCGAGGAAGCCGGCCTCGACACGCCGCCGGTGCTCGACGATCCCCGCGACATCGTGAAGCCGGTCATGGTGAAGTACCACGGCGCCAAGGGCGGCGACGGGTTCTTCATCGCGAACAGCTACCCCGAGTTCCTGCAGAAGATCGAAGACGACGTCGACCTCGACGACACCCACATCCAGGAGTTCACGCTCGGCACCCGCTACTACATGCACTACTTCTACTCGCCGCTGACCGACGACGGCTACCAGGTCGGCGACGGGAACCTCCAGATGCTCAGCGTCGACCGGCGCGACGAGACCACGATCGACGAAGCCCACCGCCTGGGCTCGATCAAGGAGCTCGAGAACATGGGCATCCGGCCCAGCTTCGTCGTCACCGGCAACGTCCCGATGACGCTGCGCGAGTCGCTTCTGCCCAAGGTGCTCGAGATGGGGGCCGAGACCGTGAAATACGCGTACGAGAACTTCGGCGGCCTGTGGGGGCCCTTCTGCCTCGAGACCGTCGTCACCGACGACCTCGAGTTCACCGTCTTCGAGATCAGTGCCCGCATCGTCGCCGGCACGAACCCGTTCATCACCTCCAGCCCCTACGGCGACTTCGTCGAACCGGGCCTCTCGACCGGGCAACGCATCGCCCAGGAGCTCAAGCTCGCCGAGAAGCAGAACCAGCTCGAGACGGTCCTGACCTGATCACGGCTCGACGGGCTCGAAGGTCCGATCGGTCCGCGTCTCGAAGGCCTGCCGCGTCGCCAACGTCGTCCACTCTTGGAAAGGGACGTAGACGCTCCGGGGCGTGAACGGGTTCCAGGCCCAGGCCCCGAGGATCCCGATGCCGGGGACGATCACGAACCCCAGGATGAACGCCGCGGCCGCGGCGAGGCACAAGAGCAGGGCTCCCACCGCGAGCAGCGTCAACAGCTGGCCCACGAGCCGGAACCGGCCTGGCCTCTCGGGCACGTCGACGGTGAGGACCCCGGCCAGGCGGTGCCCGAGCGTCGACGAGACCACGGCTTCCGGTCGGTCCGGGCGAGCCTAAGCCCTCCAGGCCGGCGAGGCCCGAGATCGAACGGAACGCTTTTACCTCCATCGGGCCCTCGTGGAAACGATGCAAGCCGACACGGTCCGCACGGTCGGCGTCGTGCTCGTCGTGATCGGAGCCCTGGCCGCGCTCAGCGGCGCCTTCATCCCCGACGTCGAGGTCGGCGGCTCCGCCAGCGGCGGTTCCGGGACCGCGGAGGGCAGCGTGTCCGTCGGGTTCGGCGGCTTGCTGTGGGTCGGGCTCGTCGTCATGGCGGTCGGCCTGGTCTTGGCGATCGCCGGCCTGTACGCGCCCGACCGGCCCGAGGAGCCCGCCGGCGGCGATCAACGCCAGAGCCCGTGAGGGCTCACAGCCGGTCGCGGATCTCGCCGAGCACGCGGAGCTGGCGATCCAGCGCACCGGTCTGCTCGTCGAGCTCGGCCTGGATCACGTCGAGCTCGTCTAGCTTGTCGAGGTTGTCCATCTTGGTGTCCATGCTCTCCAGCTTCGCGTCGACGCCGTCCAACTTGCTGTCCACGTTGTCCAGCGTCTCGCCGTTGTCCTCCACGGCTTCGTGGACGGCCTGCACCTCCTCGCTGCTCGAGCCCACGACCACCGTCGCGAGACCGCCGAGCGCACCGACGCCGGTGCCGACCTGGACCAACAGCTCGCCCACGTCGTTCCACCAGCCCAACAGCTCGCCGACGAGGCCGAGGACGACCATGAGGATCCCGACCACCATGAGCGTCTTCGAGACCAGCAGGGCGTTCTCGGTCTTCACGAGTCGCCCTTGCACGCAAGCACTTATGAAACTTGTCCGGCCGAAGCGCGGCCTCCGGCGCCGATCCCCCGCACCTTCAAGCCCCTCGACCCAGGTCCCAGCACGTGGTCTCCCTCGAGGACCCCATCTCGATCGGTCCCGTCGCCCTCGACAACCGGCTGTACCGAGCCCCGTTGCTCGAGTGCGCGGCCAACGACCCCGACGCGGCCGACATCCTCCAACGGCATCTGGAACCCGCCGCGGCCACCGGCACCGGCCTGATCTTCCAGGGCGCATGCCTGGTCACCGCCGAGGGCGGCCGCACCGCGCCCGGGCTCACCCGCGTCCACGACGACAGCTTCGTCGCCGGGCTCGAACCCGCCGTCGAGGCGATCCAGGACCACGGGGCCCAGCTGTTCTGCCAGATCGGTCACGGCGCGCTGCAGTCGATGGAGCTGTGGCACACCGGCTACCGTGAGGCCCACCCCGACCTGACGACGTACGCCATCGACGATCCGCCGTGGTGGCTGCGAGCCCTCTGGCACACCCCGATCCTGCACCGGCCCGACCTCGAGGTGATGAGCGAGCACCGGCTCGCCACCCTGGCCGAGCGCTTCGGCGAGGCCGCCGGCCGCCTGTACGAGGCCGGCTACGATGGCATCCACCTGGCCGGCGCCAACGCCTCGATCTTCCAACAGCTGTGGAGCCCGGTCTTCAACGGTCGATCCGACGCCTACGGGGGCGACTCGATCGACGAACGCTCGCGGTTCCTGCGCGAGGTCGTCACCGCGATCCGGGACCACACCGAACCCGGCTTCCCGGTCACGACCAAGATCCCCTGCGAATCCGAGGCGCCTGGGGTTGCCCGCCAAGCGTTGGACGAGCAAGACACCGTGCAGATCGCGAAGGCCTGCCAGGCGGCCGGCATCGACGCCGTGGTGCCCGTCCGCGTCGGCGCCACGCGCGATCAAAGCGTCGCTCGCGGCCGGTTCCCCGACATCGCCTGGAACGACGACCGCTTCCAGTCCGACTACGACGACGTGTTCGGCTCCTCCTGGCGCAAACGCCTGATCCGCGGCCTCAACCGTCTGGCCGCGAAAGCGATCGAGCCCGAGCCCGCGTGGAACGCCGACCTCTGCAAGCGCGTGCGCGAGGCCGTCGACGTCCCCGTCCTGTGCGAGGGCGGGATCCGCGAGCGCTCGCAGATGGATCAGCTGCTGGCCGAGGGCGCCTGCGACGCCGTCGGCATGGCTCGCCCCTTCTACGCCGAGCCCCGCATCGCGCACCGGATCCTGCACGAGGCAGGCGCCCGGGTCCTGTGCGAGAGCTGCAACAACTGCACGATCCCGCAGATCGCCGGCGCCGACGGCGTCTGCCGCACGCCCACCATCATGGCACAGCGCGGCGAGTACGCCAAGCAGGGCCGCTACGACGAACCAGACGGGGATTGAAGCCGCCAGCCCGCTGGCCTCACCACCGATGGCTCGAGACGCCAGCGCCCGGCTGCCCTCACCCGTCGACGAGCACGCCCGCTGGCTCGACGACCCGGTGGTCCTCATCCAGACGCTTCCCCGTCGGCTTGCTCGGAGCCCCGGCCTCCTGGACGGTCACGGACACCGCCTACCCAAGCCGTCACCGACGAGACCGACGGGTGAGCCTCACGTCGGTCGGGCCGTCGGGTCCTGGGCCTGGGTCTCCAACGCTGCCAAGGCCTCGGCATCCGGCGGGCGGGCGTCCGGGTGCGAGATCGTGGCCGCCGCGACCGCGTGCGCAAGCCGCAGCCTCTCGCCCGGGTCGAGGCCGAGCAGGTCACCGACGAGGTTGCCGGCGTTGAACGCGTCCCCTGCCCCCGTCAGGTGGCGAGGTTCGACGTCGAAGGTCTCGGCCTCGGCGACCACGCCCGAGCGGGCCGAGACCGCCGTCTCGCCGCTGTGCACGTCCACGCGAGCCCCCGTCCGCTCGGCCAACGCCCGGGCACCGGCCTCGAGACCCGCCTCACCGCTGAACAGCTCCACCTCGGCGTCGTTCATCGCCCACACGTCCAGCGGAACGTCCGCGAGCGCGGCCACGAGCTGCTCGCCGTCCTCGCGCCGGGAGGGATCGGCCGCATCCAGGTAGGTCCACGTGTCGGCCCGATCGGCGACGTCGACGACGTGGCGGACCAGCTCGGTCCCGTGCTCGGTCATGCTCGCCCAGTTCCCGACGAGCACCGCGTCCGCCGCCCGGATCGCCTGCTCGTCGGCCTCGCGCAGATCCTCGGGTCCGTAGCCCTCGACCGAGCCGGGATCGTTGAGCATCACGTTGGTGCCCTCGGGCCCGTAGGCCAGCACCGAGGTGGCGGCCAGCTCGCCGTCCTCGCGCACCAGCGACAGACCGACGCCGTCGCGGGCGATCGTGCACTGGAAGAACGCCTTGCCTCGCTGGCTCGTCCGCCCCGCCAGGTCGACCTCCAGGCCCAGGCGAGCCAGCGCGTGCGCGGCGTTGGCCGCGTTGCCGCCGGGGACGACCTGCTGGGGGACGTCGAGCACCTTGCCGCCGCCCTGGCTGTGGATGCGGCCGATCGTCTCCTCGGCCTCGTCGATCTCCGGCAGCTCGATCACGTGGTCGAGGAACAGATCGGGCAGGCACACGACGGCGAGGTCCTCGGCCGGCAACCGATCCACGGGCAAGGACATGCAAGGCCCCACGGCGTGCTCCCGTTTGGACGTGGGGGAGCCCGAACGCTTTTCCCCGGGCTCGCGCCTGCTCGCGGCGATGGCCCCGACGACCGCTCCCGAGGGGGACACCGACGACGCCCAACCCCAGGCCGCACCGGCCGAGCTGATGGTCGCCTTGGACCTGATGAACCTCGACCGCGCCCTCGAGATGGCCGAGCAGGCCGTCGAGGGCGGCGTCGACATCCTCGAGGCCGGCACGCCGTTGATCAAGTCCGAGGGCCTGGAAGCGGTGCGCCAGCTGCGCCAGCGGTTCCCCGAGCAGGCGATCTTCGCCGACATGAAGACCGCCGACACCGGCCAGCTCGAGTGCGAGATCGCCGCCAAGGCCGGCGCCAGCATGGTCGGGATCCTCGGCTCGGCCAGCGACGAGACGATCACCGAGGCCGTGCGCGCCGGACGCAAGTACGGCGCCGAGGTCGTCGTCGACATGATCGGGGTCGAGGACGTCGTCCAGCGAGCGCGCGAAGCCGAACAGATGGGGGCCAGCTACGTCAGCCTGCACGTCGGCATCGACGAGCAGATGCGCGGCCAACCCGACTACGCGTTCGTGCGCGAGGTCGCCGAGGCCGTCGACACCCCGATCCTGTGCGCCGGCGGCATCACGAGCGAGACCGCGCCCGAGGTCGTCTCGCACGGCACCGACATCGTCGTCGTCGGCGGCGCCATCACGAAAGCCCCCGACATCCCCCAAGCCGTCCGCGACATCCAGCAAGCCATCGCGACCGGCGAATCCGTCGCGTCCCACGGCACGAAACGCTACGACGAGGCCGAGATCCGCGAGGCCCTGCTGTCCGTGTCGACCCCCAACCTCTCCGACGCCCGGCACCGCGGCGGCGTCCTCCAAGGCCTCGACCCCGTCGGCGAAGACCACAAGGTCGCCGGCCCCGTGCTCACCGTCTCCACCAAAAACGGCGACTGGGCCAAGCCGGTCGAGGCGATCGAGCAAGCCGACGACGGCCACATCCTCGTCGTCGACGCCCAAGGCGGCGATCAGGCGGTCTGGGGCGAGCTGGCTTCCCACAGCTGCGAGCAGAACGACGTGCCCGCCGTCGTCGTCGACGGCGCCATCCGCGACGTCGACGACATCCGCGAGATGGGGTTCCCCGCCTGGGCCCGGCACGAGGTCCCCAACGCCGGCGACCCGAAGGGCTTCGGCGAGATCGGCGTCGAGATCACCGCCGGCGACCAACCCGTCAGGACCGGCGACTGGGTGCTCGCCGACGACTGCGGCGTCGTCGTCGTGCCCCAAGAGGAGCTCGTCGAGATCGCCAACCGCGCCGTCGAGATCCGCGAGAAGGAGGACCGCCTGCGCACCGAGATCCAGGAGGGCTCGTCGTTGAGCGAGGTGCTGGAGCTGAACAAGTGGGAGCAAGTGGTTGGATGACGGCCTCGGCTCCTCACGCTCTCCCTCGCCTGGCCGTCTGGACGAGGCCCTGACGGCGTCCCGCTGCATCGGAAGGGCGCTGACCGTAGGCTGGCCCCCCCATCTCCCCCCCGACAGCGACGGACCATGCGTTCGAGCCTCAGCCGACCGCGCTCGGGACGCCGCAGGCTCCGCCGAGGGCCCCTCCTCGGCTCGTCCGACCGGGTCCCCGCCAAGCGCTCGTTGAGGCGAGGGGGGGACCTCTTGGCCTTCGTTAAGCGTCGGGCGGCCATGGCTCTCGAAGCTGAGAGGTGGCTGTTTGGAACCCCTTCGTCTGAGCCTCTACGTGGCGGATGCCCATCCTCCGGGTCCGAGGGCGATCAGGGCCCTGCGATCGCTGCTCGACTCGGATGGGGTCGAGGGAACACTCGAGGTGATCGACATCCTGGAAATGCCAGAACGAGCAGAGGAGGCGCGGATCCTGGCCGTCCCGGCCCTGATCCGGGAGGAGCCTTCCCCGTCCGTGCGGGTGATCGGGGACTTGACCGACGAGAGCGTCGTGCGCCGCGCGCTGGGTCTGCCGCCTCTCGACCGCGAGACGAGGGGGGCCTCGTCGTGAACAACGGTCCGACCGAGGGGCTCCCCACCGGCATCGCAGGCCTCGAGACGGTGACCCGGGGCGGTATCCCGGCTCGAAGCATCACGCTCGTCCACGGGGGGACAGGCACGGGGAAAACGGTGCTCGGCGGGCAGTTCCTCGCCGCCGGGTGCGAGGACGGTGAACCGGGCGTGGCCGTCGTCTTCGAGGAGGACCCCGAGGCGTTCCTGAGCCACCTGTCGGGCTTCGGTTGGGATCTCCCCGGCGCTAGAGCCCGCGGCGATCTCTGCTTGGTCGACGCCCGGCCGGAGACGATCTCGAAGACTCAGACGATCGGCGACTACGAGTTGGCGGGCCTGGTCTCCCGCACGAAGCACGCCGTCGAGCAGGTGGACGCCGACAGGGTCTTCCTCGACGCCGTGAACGTGCTCTTCGAGCGCTACGGGGATCCCCAAGCGGTGCGCCGCGCGATGGCGTCTCTCAGCCAAGTGGCTCGAGAGGAGAACGTCACCATGCTCGCCAGCAACGCCTCCACGCAATCCGATCCAGGCTCGCTGCACGGGCCGGGCGTCGAGAAGTTCGTCGCCGACGCGCTCATCGTCCTGCGGAACCGCAGCGACGGGGAGAACCGGCGCCGAACCCTGGAGGTGCTCAAGATCCGGGGCAGCGATCACGAGGCGGGGGAGGTCCCCCTCTCGATCCGACCCGGGAAGGGCCCGATCCTTTTGCCCTTGTCGGCCACGAAGCTCACCCACGCCGGGTTCAGTTCTCGCGGATCCACGGGAACCGAGGGGCTGGACGAGATGCTGGGGGGCGGTCCGTTCCGCGGATCCACGACCCTGATCTCGGGAGCGACCGGCGTCGGCATGACGCTGATGATGACCCAATTCGCCCACGAAGGGGTCGAGGAGAACGAGCGGACGCTGTACCTGACGTTCGAGGAGAGCCGCGAGCAAGTGCTCGAGAACGCGGCGGGGATCGGCCACGACCTGACGCCCCACACGGGGGAGCTCCTTCGGCTGATCTCCACGTATCCCGAATCTCGGAGCCTGGGGGGACACCTTCTCGACATCAAGGACGAGGTGGAGGCCTTCGAGCCCGAGCGCCTGGTGCTCGACACCGTCTCCTCGCTCGCCTACACCGCCGGAGAGCGCAGCTTCCGCGAGTTCCTCATCGGTCTCAACGCCTTGACCAAGGACAAGGAGCTGCTCACCTGGTACGGGATGATGGAACCCGTCTTCGAGCCTCCGGTCTCCGTCTACAAGGGACACATGTCCGCCCTCTCCGACACGATCCTCCTCCTGCGGTACCTGGAGACAGGGGAGGAGATCAAGCGCATCTTCACCGTCCTCAAGATGCGGGGCAGCGACCACGATCCCTCCGTCCGCGAGATCGAGATCGGCGACGAGGGGCTTGCCCTCGGCTCGCGGGTGAAAGGCCGGGGGATCTTGCAAGGAAGCCTCGAGGGAGGACGAGCCGTGAAGACGGGAACCGTCATCGAGGAGCTGATCACCCGCTACCCCGAGCTCGAGGCCCGTCACGCCTGGATCGACGATCTCGTCCAGCGCGTCCCCACACCGATCCTGGCCCTCGACGACGAGGGCACGGTCCTGGCGGCGAACCCCGCGGCCCGTCGGTTCTTCGGCCGCGATCCCGGCCAGCTCGTGGACGAGGATCTGGGCCTGCCCGCGGTCGAGGACGATGCCATGCTCCAGTTCCGAACCCCGGAGGGGTTGCTGAGGTGGGGCCAGATGCGGACCCTGAGCGCGGGGGCCCACGACGAGGGCGTTCATCTGGTCACCGTCGAGGATCGGACACAGCCGCGGAAGGTCGAGGACCTCCACCGTCGGCTCGCCTTCCTCGGCTCGGTCCTCGGCCACGACCTGAAGGAACCGATCCGGATGATCCGTTCCTTCATCGATCTCACGGAACGGGAGGCAGGCGACCAGCTGGACGGCGATGCCCGGGAGTTCTTCGACATCGTCAAGACGGGAGCCGACCGGCTGACCGATCGTCTCGATGCGCTCCGTAACTATACCCGCGCGGTCCACGCCGATACCGAGCTCGAACCCGTCGACCTCGACAGCGTCGTCGAGGACGGTCTGTCGAACGTCGAACTGCTCTTGCAGCACGAGGACGTCGAGGTGAGTCGCGAGCAGCTGCCGACCGTGCACGGGGACCGCACCATGCTCAGCCAGTACGTGCAGAACCTCGTCGTCAACGCGATCGAGCACAAGGATCCCGACCAGCCGGTTCACGTTCAGGTCACCGCGAACCGCTCGGGGACGACCTGGCGGTTCAGCGTGGCCGACGACGGTCCGGGCATCCCCGACGAGACGCGTGAGCAGATCTCCGCGATGCTGGAGGGAGGCACCGAGGACTCAGAGCACGCCGGCCTGGGGTTGGCGATCTGCGCGACGGTCGCCGAACGGCATGGGACCAAGATCGAGCTGGACACCGAGGTCGGCGAGGGCACGCGATTCACGATCGAGCTCCTGGATGCGAGTGCCTCGGGCCTCGAGACCCACTAGACTGCCGGATTCGATCTGCCGAACATCTCGCAGTCGAGCGCTATCGAAGCGCCAGTGATCGGCTCAGCCGGTCAGCGGCCAGTACCAGTCCAGCAGGAACGCGTTGACGACGCCCAGGATGGCGAGCAGCGGCAGGCCGACCTTGAAGACGTCGGTGAACCGGTGCTCGCCGGGCCGTACACCATGAGGTTCGACTGGTAGCCGATCGGGGTGAGGACCCCCATCGAGGCGGCGAAGGTGACGCCGAGCACGAACGTGAACGGGTTCAGGGACAGCTGCTGGGCCGTCGACGACGATCGGGAGCACGAGGGCGAGGCTGGCGTTCTTCGAGGGGATCTGGGTCATCACGACCGTCAGCGCGTCGAAGATGCCCAGCATCGCCCGTGGGGGTCGGCCCATCGTCTGCGTGATGATCCAGGTCGCGATGCCCTGAGCCGCTCCCGTGTGGTCCAAGGCCAAGCCGGTGGGGGGATGACGCCGGCCAGCAGGAACACGATGTCCCACCGGATGGACGCGTGCAGCTCACCGACCGGCAACACCACGATGCCGACCTTCGTGAAGAAAAACATGTCGAAGGCCTCGATCCCCGCGAACGCCTGGCCGATGCCGGAGGCCAGCACGTTCGTCGACGTGCCGATCAGGGTCATCGCGCGGTCGGGGGTTTGACTGTTGCCTCCCTCTCGTCGCTTCGAGCGGCTGCGGCGGAGGCGAGAAGAAAAGGAAAAACGGGGGGAGGCCGGCCTCACTCGGGACCGTAGAGATCCTCGAGGTTCTGGTAGGCCGACTCGGCAGCCTCGAGGCGGGCCTCGATATCCTCCCAGTCGAGGTTCTGGAAGAAGTTGTCCACGTAGGTGCCGCGGTCGGGGCCCTGGTCCTTGTAGTAGGAGTGCTCCCAGAAGTCCAGCGCCACGACGGGGACCACGTTCCACCAGGCGAACTGGTTGTGGAAGTCGACGAGCGCGGAGTGGAGCTTGCCGTCGCTCATGTCGAACAAGGTGAGCGCCCAGCCGCTGCGTCCCGAGGCCGTAGAGATCTGGCCCATCTCCTCCTTCCAGGTCTCGAAGGACCCGAAGTCCTCCTCGATCTTGTCGAGCACCTTGCCGGAGGGGCGGCCGCCGGGGCCGCCCATGTTGGACCAGTAGATGTTGTGGAGGACCTGGCCGGCCTGGTTGAAGGACTCGTCCTCCTTGATCAGCCGGATGTCGGACCACTCGTCGTTCTCGCGCGCCTCCTCCAGGCGGTCCTCGGCCGAGTTGCGACCGTCGATGTAGCCTTGGTGGTGCTTGTCGTGATGCAGCCGCAGGACCTCTTCGCTGATGCCTTTCAGCGAGTCGTACTCGTACGGGAGTTCGGGCAGCTGGTGCGTCATGGAGCTCACCTGGCGGCCAACGGTGCCACTTCGACAAAGACGATGTGAAGCCGAGCGTTCGCTGCCACGGCGAGGCCTGGGGTCACCAAGCTCTCGGTTCCCGTCGGCGGACCCCGGGGACTGAAGAGGCCAAGCGCCGCTGAAGTTGGCGTGCTGGTCGACGCTCACGTCCACCTCGACCACGACCATCACGTCTACCCCGACGTCTCCGGTCCGGTCCTCGCTGACGAGGACGGGACCGTCGACGAGGCACCCGCGAGGGCCTGGCCTGGCCCGCCGCGGCCCAGCTGTTCGACCCCCCCGTGGACGCCGCCCGAGCCGGATAGGTGGTCCCGATGGCGCTGCGCTTGATCGAAGTGTTCGTGCCGCGCGCCAGCCAGGGCGCCATCGAAGCCGCCCTGGAGGACCATCCGACGCTGGCGCACTGGCGGGTCGAGCTCGACGAGGACATGGTCCGGCTGACCTACCTGTTCGGCGGCGAAGCCATCGGGAGCGGCGTCGAGGCGTTGCAGGAGCGGGTCGACGACATCGCGGGGGCGCGCGTGATCATGATGCCGGTCGAGGCCACCATCCCCCGCCCGGACGAGGAGCTGGCGGAGGCCGAGGAGGCCGCCGACCGCAAACCGCCTCACCAGGCCGAGGAGGAGCGCAAGCGAGCCGAAGGCGCCGAAGCGGCGACCAAGCAGGCCCGCGTCACCACGCCCGAGCTCTACCAGGACGTGCTCACGATGAGCGAGCTCACGAACTCCTACGTGGGCCTGGTCGTCCTGTCCACGATCGTCGCCGCCTTCGGTCTCCTGAACGACAGCATCATCGCGATCATCGGCGCCATGGTGATCGCCCCTCTCATCGGTCCCAACGTCGGCCTGGCGATGGCGACCACGCTGGCCGACGATCGTCTGGCCGCCAAGTCCGCCGTCACCACCATGGTCGGCCTAGCAGCGGCGTTGGCCGCCTCGACCCTGATGGGCTACTGGTTGCCCGTGGATCCGACCGTCTCGACGCTGGCCGGGCAGACCGTGATCAACGTGCTGGACATCGGGCTGGCGCTGGCCGCCGGCGCTGCAGCCGTCTTGTCTTTGACGGTCGGTGTCTCGACGGCGCTCGTCGGCGTCATGGTCGCCGTCGCCTTGCTGCCCCCGGCGGTGGCCGCCGGCATGTTCGTCGGCGCAGGTTTCGTCGATCTCGCCTGGCGGTCCGGGCTGCTGGTGTTCTCCAACGTGATCTGCATCAACCTGGCCGGCGTGCTCACGTTCGTCGTCCAGGGCGTGCGACCGACCCAGCACTGGGAGGCCGAGAAGGCTCGGTTCGCGACGGCGATCGCCGTATCGCTGTGGGCGATCTTGCTCGGCGTGCTCGTCTACATCATCTGGTTCGGCGTCGGCATCGACTTCAGCTCGCCGGCCATCCCCTGACCGGCACGCCCGAGCGAGGGCGGCAAGCGCTGGGTCGCCTCAGAACGCTTCGCCGGTGATGCGTTCGTACAGGTCGATGTAGCGCTGGCTGGTCTCTTGCACGAGGTCGTCCGGCATCGGCGGGATCTCGGGTTCGGGCTCGCCGGCCTCGCGAGCCTCCATCAGGTCGGCGTGGAACCCGGTCTCGCGGTAGTGCTGGCGGACGAACTCCTTGCACATCTCGACGCGCTCGCCTCGCTCCTCGAAGGCCCGTTTGTCCCAGAAGCGATCCTCGTCGCCGGTGCCGAAGCAGTCGACGACCATCAGGTTGCGGTCCTCGTCCCAGGCGAACTCCTTCTTGCCGTCGGCGTGCAGCAGCCCGTTGGGTTCGACCTGGTCCTCGATGAGTTCGTCGATCGCCAGCGTGGCTTGTTTGATCTCGTGCACCTCGGCGTCGGTGAGGCCGGCGATCCGTTGGGCTTCGTCCTCGGTGAGCTTGCGGTCGACCTCCTCGAGCTTCGTCGTGAACTCGACGTAGGGCTCGGGCAGCTTCTCGCCGTCGGAGATCTCGTAGCCTTCGGGGAAGCCGACGTCGGTCGGCTCGATCTTGCCGGCCTCGACGCGGTCCACGAACGATCCGGCCGCGTGGTGGCGGCAGACGACCTCGAGCGGGATCAGGACGTCGGTGACGTCCTCGTCCAGCCGGTCGTAGTCGTCGATGACGCGCACGCGCTCGACGCGCATCTGCGTCGGTTCGGGCCTGCCGAGGTAGTGCGTGTCGCAGATGCCGGCCTCCTCGACCTGCTCGAACCAGTAGGCGCCGGTGCGGCAAAGCGACTCCCCCTTGTGGGGCACGTCGTTGGGGAGGATGCAATCGAAGACGCTGATCCCGTCGCTGAAGTCGAAGACCAGCTCGTCTTCGCCGGTCTCGTAGACCCGCTTGACGCTTCCCTCACGGAGGAGCTTCATGCAAGGGGAGCCAGCGGGTCGGTTGCTATTAATGGTAGGGCGGGGAAGAGAGAGCGGCGGGTCCGGGCTCAGCCCCAGCTCAGCGGCGGCGGTGTCTGCTTGGGGACCCCGGCCCCGGCTTGCGCCCGAGCGGTCAGGCTGACCGTTCCGGCGGGCTCGCCGGGGCTGGCTCCACCGTCCAGCCCGAAGCGAGCGCCGGCCGTCAGGTCCGGCCTCGCTTGCAGGCCAATCGGGCCCTCGTTCCCGCCACAGTTGACCGCGGATGGGCCTGTCTCGGGCTCGCTGGTCAGGTTCGGGGCGAACGTCACGTTCGTCGATACGATGTTCAAAGGGTGACCTTCGCCGGAGCTGGGATCGTCCTCGATCAAGGGGCCGCTGGCGTCACCCCACCAGTTCCGGGATGCGTTCGCGTCCTCAGCGAAGACCGTCGGCTTGGGTGCCGTGCCGGGGAAGGAGTTTCCGTGGACCTCTGCCCCTGTAAGCCGGATCCCGTACGTGGCCGGCGGCGTGCCGGGCACGAAGACGTCTTCGATGATCACGTGCGCGCTGGTATCCTGCAGGTGGATCCCAGCGTCTCCATTGGATGCGATCGTCCAGTTCGTGATGCGGTAGGGATCCTCGGCGGTGCCGTTGCCGCCGCGCACACCGTTCATCACCGTCGGCCCCTCGAATGCCGCGTCGCCCTCGATCACGATGCTGGGCAGGGGCTGCAGGGCGACATGAGCGTCGGTGTGGGCATCGACGGTGGGCGCTTCGCTGGCGATGGCGTTCACTGCCAGAACCGAGAGCATCGCCACCGTCAGTGCGGCGATCGCCAGCCTCCGCACAGCCAAGCCTCGGGCTCAGGTCCGGTCGAGGCTACATCAAACCTCGGTCCTTCGCGCTCGTGGTGAACGCGCCTCGCGGAGAACCTTGACCCGGCACCCCCTCGCCACCGCAACCTACATGCCTTCGCGCGAGGGATGGTTGGGCGTGCCCTTCGAGCCCGGCCCGGAGACCGTGATCCGCATCGGCTGGATCTCGGCAGCGCTGGGGTTCCTCATCGCCATCGTGTCCGGGGTCGGCGAGTACCTCGGATGGTGGAACCTCGTCGGCGAGATCGGCATGACGGTCGGTTCGCTGCTCGGCATCATCGCCACGTTCTCGACGCTGTCGCTGACGGCTGGGCGTGGACAGATGCACGCCGTCCAAGAAACGCTGGGTAGCGTCGACGATACGATGGGCGAGGTGGAGGAAACGGTGGGCAGCGTCGACGAAACGACGGCTGCGAACCACCAGCTTCTCCAGGCGAACCACGACCTCCTGGAGAGGCAGGCGGATCTTCAGCAAGAGAGCTCGGCGAAGCTCGACAAGCTCGACGTGATCGAGGCCGAGCTGGATCGCCAGACCGGCGTGCTCGATCGACAGGTCGAGGTGCTCGAAGCGATCCGCGACGGGCTTTGATCTGCGCTGTTCAGATCTCGTCGAACACGACCTTGAGGGTCTCGTGCTCGTCGAAGACGCGGTAGGCCTCCGGCGCCTGGCTCAGGCTCCTGCGGTGACTGGTCAGCCAGGCGGCTTCCAGCCGGCCGGCGGCTTGCAGGGCGAAGATCTCGTCCAGCCACCGGGGCACGTTGGCCAGCGTGGCGCGCACCTCCCTGGCCAGCGGCCCCTCCCGGTTCAAGTCGGCCTCGGCGTCGGCCTCGTTGTCGTTGAGGGCCTGCTGGTGGGCCTCGGCCCGCTAGTGCGGGAGCAGCCGGTGCGCGGCCATGGGGTGGCCGATCGGGGCGGCCTGGCTTGGCGGTTCCGTCGGGCCCTCGCTTGCGAGGAGCGGCTCGGGATGGTCACAACAGGTCCTCGTCGACGAGGCGCACGGGTCCGCCCACCGAGCCGCGCAGCACCTTCTCGACGCCGTCGATCTGGACCAGGCTCTCGGCGACCTCGTCTTGGTGGCCCGGCAGGGTGTTGATGTAGGGCGTGGCGCCGGTGTCGATCGAGAACCAGGCGGGCACGTCGTGCTCGTCGCGCAGCTCCCACACGGCGCGCGCGACGGCGACGGTCGCCGGTTGCCAGGTGAACCGGCCGCGTTCGCCGGTCATCGTGACCGCGTGCAGGCTCAGCGTGTCGCGCTCGGCCAGGCGGAACATCCGCTCGCGGTCGCCGGCGTCCACCGCCTCCCGCATGTTCTCCAAGGCGCCTTCCACGTAGTCGCGGCGACCCTCGATCAAGGGGGAGGCCATCACGTCGCGGTGGACGTTCTCGGTCTCCTCGGTGTGGTCCACCAGGGCCATCAAGACCGGCCAGTCGAGCTCCTGGGGCCCGGCCATCATCTCGGCCGTGGAGTCGTAGCCGTCGTCGGTGTCCTCGATGAACCAGTCGGCGACGCCGCCGGCGGTGGCCCGCGTGGCCGAGCCGGCGCCCACGCGAGCGATGCGAGCCGTCTCGGTGCGGGGCAGATCGAGGCCGAGGGCGGCCTGGGCGGCGTGCGCGAGCGCGGCGAACCCGCTGCTCGAGGAGCCCAGCCCGACACCTTGGGGGAAGGTCGACCGGGAGACGACGCGGAACCCGGTCTCGGTGTCGGCGCGGGCCCGCACGCCGTCGAGCACCTGGACCGCGCGCTCCTTGGCGCGGCCCGTGACCTGCACGTCGTCGATCTCGATCTCGTCCTCGCCGTCGACCGGTTCGACGGTGGTCGTCGTGGCCAACGGGGCCACGCACACGCTGATCGAGTCGTGCAGCGGTTGACGGGTCTCGAAGTCCGCGAGCCCGTGGTACTTGATGAGGCCCTGGATCGGGTGGGCGCGGGCGGTGGCCTTCACGCTGCGGCCAGCACCATCGTGGTTGAAAAGTGGCGTGGGGCCCGGCTAATAGATCTCGCCGTTGCCCTCTCGATAGACGGCAAATGGTTGGTGGGGATCCCGCGTGGGTTCGACGCCCTCCGTCCGGACGAGGCCCTTGTCCTCGCGGGCGGTGGCCCACATGGCGGCGGTGACGGGACCCTCTTCAAAGCCCAGGGCTTCGGCAGCTTCGGCGGGCGCGGCGGCCGCGATGCGCTGCAGGCCGCTCCAGTAGATCGCACCGAAGCACATCACGCAGGGCTCGCAGCTGGCGTACATCGTCAACGGCTCGCCCGCGCCGAGGTCGTGGCTGGCGAGCTCGTGCTCGGCGGCGCGGATCGCGTGGATCTCGGCGTGCATCGTCGAATCGCGGTCGGCGATCACGCGGTTGTGCCCGGCGGCGACGATCGCGCCCCCGGCGTCGGCGACGATGGCTCCGAAGGGGCCGTGCCCGCGGCGGGCGCTCTCGGTTGCGATGGCGATCGCCTGGTCGAGCAGCTGCGAGGGCGAGCCGCCCTCGGCTTCGCGGGCGAGGTCCAGCATCCAGTCGGGGCGGGGGACGCTCATGCGCTCGCCTCGACGTAGATGCCGGGTCGGCCGGGCTCGGCGCGGTCGGCCTTGCCGCCGTCCTCGACGTCCTCGGCCTCGCCGGCGCGGAACACGCGCACGGTGCAGTCCAGCTCCTGCTCGAGGAACGTGCGGGCCTCCTCCAGCACGGCCGGCTCGTCGACGTCCAAGGACGGCGCGGGGCCGCGGGACAGCTTCTCGGCGGTCGACTGGGCGAAGTCGGCGGCGTCCGAGCCGTGCTGCTTGATCGCATCGTTTTGCATGACGCGGCCCGTCAGCGAGCCGGGGTTCAGCTCGCCTTTGTCCTCGAGCTGGACGGCCGTCTCGACGATCGCGTGCTTCCAGTCGGGCGCGGTGAACACGCGCACCTCGTCCGGGGTCTCGCCGGTGGCCTGCTCGATGTCGCGCGTGTCGTCGATGACCTGCTGGATCAGCTCTTCGGCGGCGCGGGCGGCTTGGGCGTCCTCGGGCGGCTCGGGCTCGGGGAAGGCCTGGTCGATCGCGTGGCCCTCGTGGCCGCCCTCCCGCCAGGCGTGGCGGGTCAGGTGGGGCACGATCGGGGTGAGAAGCCGGATGGCCCGATCGGCGAAGGTCTCCCAGACGTCCTCGTGGATCTCGCCCAGCGCGCGGCGCCGGTAGCGGTTCCAGGCGCTCATCACGTCGAAGAAGGCCGACTGCAGCGCCGAGCGGAACATCGCGTCCTCGTAGGCCTGGCGGGCCTGGCCGGTGAGCTCGGCCAGGCGGGCCAAAAGCCAGCGGTCGGCGGAGGTCAGCTCGCCCGAGCGCGTGTGCTCGGGCGGCCGGGTGACCTGCTCGTGCCAGCGGCGCAGCCGGCGGTCGACGTTGCTGGCGAACTCGCGGTCGAAGTTCGCGTCGTCGAGGCCTTCGCCGGCGTTGGCGAGGCCCAGCCGGGTCGCGGTGGCGCCGAACTCGTCGAGGGCTTCCCGCAGCGTGATGAAGTTGCCCTTCGATTTGCTCATCTTCTCGCCGTCGATCGTGACCCAGCCGTTGACGCTGAGACCACGCGGCCAGTGCTCCTGGTCGAACAGGGCCACGTGGTTGAACACCATGAACGTGAGATGGTTCTGGATGAGGTCCTTGCCGGAGTTGCGGAAGTCGACCGGGTACCAGTGGAGGAACTCCTCGCGCATCCGTTCGATGCGGTCCTCGGTCAGGCTGCCCTTGGTGGCGTCGGCGGCCTCGCCCTCGCCGAGGAAGACGTAGCTGAACAGCTCGTCGTTGTCGTAGACGTCGTCGGCCTCGACGTCGGTGTCCTCGAGCAGGTGGGCGATCGTGTAGTAGGCCATGTAGATCGTCGAGTCGGACAGCGACTCGATGATCCACTGGTCGTCCCAGGGAAGCTTGGTGCCGAGCCCGGTGGCGCGGGTGCAGGCCCAGTCGTCCAGCCAGTCGACGACGTGGTCGAACTGCTGCTCGACGTCCTCGGGGAAGCAGTCGATCGTCTCCTCGAAGGCGCGGTGGACCTCGTGTTTCCAGTCCTCGTCGCCGTAGGCCATGAACCACTGGTCGTCGACGATCTTGACGACGCCTTCGGCGCCACCGCGGGAGACGACCTCGTCGGCGAGCTCGTAGAAGACCTCGGCCTCGCCCTCGGCGACGAGCCAGTCCTGCACGGTGTCCTTGGCTTCCTGGACGGGGTCGCCGCCGACCCGAGCGAGCTCGGGCTTCATCGTGCCCTCGTAGAAGCCGCGCTTGTAGACCTCCTCCTTGGCCTCCTCGAGGGCTTGGCGGTCGGCCTGGCTCTCGATCGATCGCTCCGCGACGACGTCGACGGCGGGGAGGTCGCCCATGCCGGGCGTGTCGATGATCGCGATCGGTTCGATGGCTTGGATCTCCTCGGGATCGAGCCCGAACGCCTCCATGCGGTCGGGGTCCTGTTGGAGGTCGAGCAGGGCGCGGTAGTCGTCGGGGGCGTCGCTGGGGACGCTTGTGACGATGCCGGTGCCGACCTCGGCAGAGACGAACGAACCCGGCAGCACCGGGATCCGGCGGTCGGTGGCCGGCGCCTCGACGCGCAGGCCGACGAGCTCGCGGCCGGTCCACGTCTGGCCGGTCTCCTCGATCGGGTCGAACTGGTAGCCGAACGCGTCGACGACCGGCTCGGCGACGACCCACCGCTCGCCCTCGTGCTCGAGCTCGACGTAGGTCTCCTCGGGATCGATCCAGACGTTGGTCTGCCCGAACATCGTCTCGGGTCGCAGGGTGGCCGCCAGCAGGTGCCGGTCGCCCTCGGGGTCGTGCAGCTTGATGAGCGTGTACTCCTCGGGGGAGACGCCCTCGCCCTCGCGTCGGTCGTGGTCGGAGAGCACCGAGCCCTCCACGGGATCCCAGACGACCGGGTGCTCCCCGCGGCGGACGAGGCCCTCGTCTTCGAGCTGGCGGAACTGCCAGCGGACGAACGCGTCGTAGAAGGGGTTGAGGTCGGTGGTGTGGAAGTCCCGCCGCCAGTCGATCATCAGGCCGAGATCGTCGGCGTCGCGCTGCCACAGCTTGGGGAAGGACTCGATCCAGTGCTCGGGATCGTCGAAGTCCTCGACCTCGTCCTCCGGGATGCCCTGGTCGACGAGCTGGTCGATCTGGTCTTCATCGCCTTCCTGGATGCGCTCGGCGGCCGCCACGATCGGGGTCCCGGTCACGTGGTAGGCGAAGGGGAACAGCGTGTTCTTGCCGAGCATCCGCTGGAAGCGGACCATGAAGTCCGTGCGCGCCATCGTGTAGGCGTGCCCGATGTGGGGCACGGCGTTCATGTACGAGTAGGGGTAGGTGGCGAAGAACGACTCCGTGCCGGGCTCGGGCTCGGCCTCGTGGAGGCCCTGCTCGTCCCAGGCGGCGGCGGCGCGCTCCTCGACGGCGGCGAGATCCAGATCTTCCCCCTGCTCGGGGTCCGCGTCGCTGTCGGGGGCCATGGAGGACGCGAGTCTATCCGGTCGACGCTTAAGTTAGTTCTGGGGCGTCCGAGCCCGTGGACAGATCAGGGGGACGGCTGCGGCACGGGGTCGAGCGCGAACGAGTACGTGGCGTTGTCCGCCTCGTCGAGGATGAGGGCGTGGCTGTCGGTGAGCTCGCTCGGTCCCCAGGCGAAGGGGGCCAGATGCTGCTGCCGCTCCCAGTCGCCATCGAGGCCACGCTCGTGCAGCTCGGGGGTGAACAAAGCTCCGACGAGAGCCTCGGCTCCGTGAAGAGCCATCGGGTAGTCATGCTGTCGGCGCTCGTCGATCTGCCAGCCGTCTTCGGTCGACTGGTAGAAGGCCATCTCTCCGCTGGCTCCGGGGAAAGTGCCGCACGCCTGGCAGACGGTGTCGACGACCATCGTCTGCTCTTCGACGATGATCGAGGAGACGTGGAAGCCGTCCGGGGCGGGGATCGTCTGGGGCTGGCTCCATCCCTGGGATCCCAGATCCTCGGCCGCGTAGAGGTCATGGCTACCCTCGAAGACAACGTTGCCAGCGTCCATGCCGAGATCCTCGCCCGTGCTGTCCTCCGCGGACAGCTTGGCCTCGAGCGAGAGCCGGTCCCCGCTGGAATCGAAGACGTAGACGACTCCCCTGTAGGCGGCCGGCCCCGTCCCGTCGTCGGGGGCGGCGACCGCGATGTGATCGTCCTCGGCCACGACGGTCTCTCCGAACCACGCGTATTCGGTGTCGTCGGGGTGAAGCGTCTGCGTGTGGACCCAGCCTTCGCCGACGCTTCGCTCGTAGACGAAGACGGCGCCCCGGGATCCATCTGTCACCGGGTCGCCGACGGCGATGCGATCCCCGTCGACGTCGATCGACCAGCCGAACCACTCGGAGGCCTCGCTGGGCGGGGAGATCTCAGCTTCTCGGTCCCAGGCGTGGGGCCCGGTCGCGCGGTGAACATCGGTGGTGTCGCCGTTGCGGACGACGAGCGTGTCGTCCTCGGCGGCGATCGGATCGTCGAGGCTGTCGGGAGCGGCGGCCGGAATCTTTTCGGTCGGAGCAGGCGAGACGACGCCTGCGCTGAGGCTAGGGGCCTGCGTGCCCGCGAGGAGAAGGATAGCCGTCACAGCGAGAAGCGGAGCTCGAGCGGTCAGCCTCCCGTCCACGGGAGAATATACGGACCGCCACGGATCAAAGGATGGGTCGAACGGGGAGGGTCAGACGCGCTCCCGGTAGTAGGTGTCCCGTGCCTCGCCGGACAGATCGAAGTAGCAGTCGGGGCAGCAATACACGCGGCGGGGCCCCTGCTCGTCGGCCTCGGTCCGGGCGTACCAGACGTCGCTGTCGACGGGGTCGCCGCAGATGTGGCAGGTTCGCGTCAGCTCGGGGTCGGCCTGACCATGGTCCGCGAGGGAAGCACCCATGAGTGTAGCCTTCACAACCGCTCGTCCGTCATGAAGCCTTGGCTATCGGCCGGCCCGCGGCCGTTCACAGCACGTAGCGCTTGGCTTGGCGCACGGGTTTGGTCATCTCGTCCTCGATCGCGTAGCGCACCGAGCGTCCGTCGCGGTGCTTGTCGACGATGCCGTCCTCGACGAGGCGGCCCAGGTGGTGGCTGACGGTGGACTGGGCCAGGCCGGTGGCCTCGGCCAGGTCGGACTGGCTGAGCTCGGGGTTGCGTTCGATCATGCGGACCAGCGCCAGGCGGGACTCGTCGCGCATCGCGACGACGGCCTTGCGCGTGCCGGCGTCGAGCCCGGTCGGGAAGAAGCGGGTGTGGCGGCCGTCCTCGTCGCTGGTGACGAAGTCCGAGGACGCCAGCTTGTCGAGATGCCATCGCGTGGTGCCTGGGGCCAGCCCGATGCGGTCCTGGATCTCCTGGAAGCACAGGCCGGGCTCGCGCTTGAGCATGGAGAGGATCTCCTCGCGGGCCTCGTGATCCAGCAGCTCGCGGCCCTTGACGCGGGCGTACAACCCCTCGCTGGTGAGGCGGGAGAGCCACTTGCGGAACCGGCGGATCAGCTTCATCGGATCCTCCTTGCGTCCGGCAGGGGCACTTGCTTTCACGTTGGGCCGTCGATACGTCTGCCTTTCGGTTCTCCCCCGACCCGCTCGCGGGTCAGGGATCCCCCCGTTCCAGGTGTTGGTGGGGCCAGGCGCCGAGGTTCTCGACGCGGAAGCTGCCGTCCACGCGCACCCGCTGGGGGCCGGGCGGGTCCCCCTCGTAGGAGGCCTCGAGCATCGAGCCGAGCGGGACCCGGTGGCCGTCGACGACGAGCGTGCCGTCGGCCTCGACGGTCACGGTCAGCTCGCCGTAGGCGCCCGTCGTCTCGGTGTAGCCGAGCCCGGGGTTGGCGACGAGGTGCTCGGCTGCGGCGCAGCCGGAGCTGTGGTCCTCGTGGTCGAAGGCGAGGAGCACGTCGACCTCGCCGGGCGTGAAGCTGTAGGAGCGGTTGTCGTAGACGAGCGTCCAGTTGGCGGCATCGATGCGGTAGTCGGGCGGGATGCGGGAGCACACGAACTGGGGGTCGCGCACGTCGAGCTCGCTGCCGCGGATCCAGACCATCCAGAACTCGTCCTCGTCGCGGGCCTGGTCGGGGTCGACATCGCCGTCCACGACCTCGAGCTCGCGCTCGATGCCGTCGGCTTGTCCGATGCAGCCGGTGAGAGGCACGGAGAGGAGGACGAGGGCGGCGAGCAGGCGCGGCCCCGGCATGGGCGAAGGAACGGAGGCTGGCCACATAAAGGCCTGCGGGGTCGGCCGCCTCACGGTCCGCCGGCGGTCAGGTTGGCCTGATCCCACGCGCCGAGGTTCTCGGCGCGGAAGGAGCCGTCGACGCCCAGCTGGTCGGGGTCCTCGGGCACGCCCTCCTAGGTCACGTTGGCGGCCTCGCCGAGGGGGATGGCCCGGTCGTCGAGCAGGAGGAGCCCCTCCTCGCGCACGGTGAGGCTCAAGGGACCCTAGCCGCCGAGGGTGTCGGTGTGGCCGGGGTCGGGGTCGGCAAGAGGTGCTCGGCCTCCGGGCAGGAGGAGCTGGTGTCCGCGTGGTCGAAGGCCAGCATCGTCGTCACGTTGGCCGGCTCGAAGGTGTAGGTCCTGATGTCGTAGACGATCGATCGGTTCACGGGGTCGACTGGGGGTCCGGGGGCAGCCGCGAGCAGACGGCTTGGTTGGCGCGTTCGTCGGTCTCGTTGCCGCGGATCCAGATCATCCAGAACTCGTCCTCGCCGCGCTCCTGGTCGGGGTCGACGTCCGTCGTCTCGACGTGGAACTCGCGTTGGAGCGGGTCGCCGTCGGCGGGCGAGGCGCACCCGGCGAGGACGGGCGTCATCAGGATCATGGCGAGGATGGCGAGCCGCTCGTGCCGGGCATCGACGAGGGAGGCATGGTGCTTGGCGGGGCTTACTCGAGGCCCAGGTCCTTCATCCGCAGCTCGCGGCGCTTGTCCTCGAGGAACTTGTAGACGGCCGAGTGCTCGGCCCCCTCGATGAGGCGGACGACCGCCTCGCGAGCGACGCGGGTCTCCATCGGTTCGCCGATGAAGGCGACCGTCGTCCCGTACACGGTGAGGTGGACGTCGGTCATCGCCTCGATGTGCTCGCGCGTGCGGCCGCCCTCGCCGATGATGCGGCCCTTGACGCGCTGGATCTGGTTCCTCTTGTCGCCGACGTACTCGCGCAGATCGAGCATGTCGAAGAAGGCGTCCATCTGCCACAGGCGGAACGCCTTCTCGGGCGAGAAGCCGCGGCCGATGGCCTTGACGACGTCCTGCACCTGGAGGGCCAAGATCGGGTCGTAGCAGTTCTCGTCGTCGACGAGCACCTCGCCGGTGCCGCTGTCGATGTCCAGCCGCACGCCCGAGCGCTCCTCGATCTCCTCCTTCGTCTCGCCGCCGGGCCCGATCAGGGCGCCGATGCGGTCCTCCGGGATGCGGATCATCGGGAGCTCGACCATCAGGCCACCTCCTCGGCGGGAACCAGGCGGTCGACGACGGCGTCGGGATCGGGGTCGACACCGCGCGAGCGGAAGTGCTTGGCGACGTTCTCGACGTCGCGCTTCAGCAGCTCGCGGGCGCGGGGGTGGTCGCTGACGATCGCTTGAGCCACGTCGATCACGATCAGGTGCGGTGGGTGCACGAGCACGTTGTAGGCGGAGAGGTCGCCGTGGACGAGGTCGGCCTCCTCCCAGGCGGTCTCGATGAAGTCGACCAAGGCGTCGTAGCCGTCCCGGGGCTCCGCGAGGTCGACGTCCTTCAGCAGGGGGGCGACCCGCTCGTCCTCGCCGATGTACTCCATCACGATGATGTTGTTCTCGACGGCGACCGGTTCGGGGACGCGCAGGTTCCCGTTGCGCAACCGTCGGAGGTTGCGGAACTCCTTGCTGGCCCACAGCGAGATGACGTCGCGTTCGGACTTGCCGCCGGGGTCGAACCGTCGGTCGCCCCACAGGTACTCGAGGTGTTGGCGGAACGTCGTCGTGTTGACGCGGTAGATCTTGACGGCCAGCGAGGTGCCATCGGGCGCGGTGCCGTGGAAGACGTTGGCCTCCTTGCCGGTCGAGATGCAGAAGTCCAGCGTCTCGATCACGTCGTCGTTGATCAGCTGGGACAGGGTCTTCATCGTCGGGTAGTCGAAGACCTCGGCCTCGGTCTTGCGGAGGTCCGCCAGCTCGAGGTTCGGGTCGTAGCGGACGCTCTTCATGGCGTCCTCCACCATCTGTTCCCAATCCTCGGTGTCTGGCATCGCGCGAGGTGGGATTGACCGGCCGCCCGTATTTAAGCGCTGGGAGAGCCTCGCAGATGAGAAGAGGGACAGCGAGCCCACCGTCGCCGATCGGTGGGCGGCCCGAGAGCCGGTCGGCGCCTTCGATCAGTCGCGCTTGCGGATGTAGACCGGGCTGGGACCGGAGTCGCGCTCGCGGCGGATCTCGAAGAGATCGTCGTTGGCCTCGATCAGGTCGAGCAGCTTCTCGGCCCCGTACTCGCGCAGATCGAAGCTGGAGTCGAGCTGGCGCAGCATGTCGCCGAGCGCACCCAGCTCGGCCCATCCGTCGTCGCCTTCGGTGAGTTCGTAGGCACGGGTGAGCAGTTGGCGAGCCTTGTCGAGCCCCTCGGCGGTGGCCTCGTCCTGGCCGTCGGAGGTCAGGTTGCGGGGGTCGACGAAGAGGTTCGTCGACCGGATCAGCGGGCTGGCGGTGCGCTGCTTGTTGCCGATGACCATGACGAACTTCCCGGCTTCACGCAGCCGCATCACGAGATGCGTGTAGTCGCTGTCGGACGACACGATGCAGAAGGCTTCCACGTTCCCGCTGTAGAGGATGTCCATCGCGTCGATAATGAGCGAGGCGTCGGTGCTGTTCTTGCCGGCGACGAAGCTGGACGTCTGGATCGGCTGGAGAGCGTACTCGTGAATGACCTTGCTCCATCCTCCCATGTGGTCCTTGCCCCAGTCACCGTAAACGCGTCGGATCGTGGGGACGCCGTGGCGACCCACCTCCTCCAGCATCTCCTTGATGAGGGCCGGTTGGGCGTTGTCCCCGTCGATGAGGACGGCGAAGGTCATCCGTTCAGAGAAGGTATCCGCTTCTGGCATGGCCTGGCTCCCCCTTCCATTGGAACCGGTGCCGACGGCTTGAGCCGGGGCGGGGGTGCCCTCGAGCTCTGCGGCCTCGCCACCGGTGGGTTGGAAAGGCATCTATCCCTATTCATAGCCCCCTGAGGGTTAAGCGTGTCCCCTTAGACCACCATCGCGGGCCTTGGCGGTCTCGGCGGATCCCGACGGACACGCCTGGGGCTACCACGGCGAGGCCGAGTGCTGGTGAGGATACGCCGGCGAGGACCTCGAGCCGCGGTTGGCCGGCTACGACGAGGTGCGCGCGTGAATGAGCGCCGAGGCCCCGCAGATCGCCAGCCGATCGCCGACGACCCGCTGCTCGACCGAGGCACGCTGTGGAGGCTTGGGCTCCTCGCCGGGCTCGCGGCGGTCGGCCTCCACCGCCGATGGGCGGGGTGAGGAACGCTCGGCTTGCATCTCCTGTGAGCGCTCTCCGCGCTCAGGAGGCTGAAAGCAAGGAGTCGAGGCGACGACGTGGCCGGAGGCCACTTCGAGCCGACAGCGACACAGCTTGGCAACCATGGTGTTAGCCGCCTGAGCGTGGCCCACCGGCGCAGAAAGCGGCCGGTGGCCGCGCTGTCCGCGCGCCCTCTGAGCGGTCAGCGCGCTGAGGCGGTCGAAAGCAAGGAGCCAAGCCGACGGAGTGCCGATCAGGCACTTCGAGGCGCTGGCGAGGATGCTTGCCGCGATGGACTGTCGGCCGTCTCAGCGCGATCGTGCCTTTTTCCCCCGGATCTCGAGATCTTCCACGGCCCATCTGACCGCTCAGAGGTACGGGTTGGGGCCCCAGCCCTCGTCGAGGGCGTGACACACGACCCGGCCCTCGCTGCAGACCTCGCCCTCCTCGTTGCGCACCTCGACGTCGACGGAGAGGCGTGGCGGGTCGACCTCGTCCACGGTGGAGACCAGCACGACGGGGGCCTCCAACGGAGCCGGGCGCTTGTACTGCATCGCCAGCTCGGCCGTCACGTAGTGCGGGACCGGGTCCTCGCCGTTCACGGCGGCGTGGTAGACGGCCGTCCACACGCCGTGGCAGTCGACGAGCGTGGCCTGCACGCCTCCGCCGAGGACGCCGCCGGACCCGGCGTGGTGGGGCGAGCTGGTGAACTCGGCGACGAGCCCGTCGCCGTCGGGGTCGGGGTAGGATTTGATCTGCAGGCCTTCGGGGTTGTGGGGGCCGCAACCGAAGCAGGGGTTCTCGTGCTCGAGCAGGTCCTGGATCGGAGCGTCGACGGGCTCGACCTCGGGCATCGTGTCCGCCACCGAACGCGCCGGCAAGTACCTGTCGCCCCCCGGTCCCGACGGTCCAGCTGCCGTGACAACGCCGCCCGGCGGCGAGTCACAGGCCCTTCGTGGCCTTGGCGATCCTTCGTGTCCTTCGCGGCCCCTGCTTAACCAGACAGCCGGGTCCCAGCCCCCGAGCAAGCCCTTAAGCATGGGAGACCATTCAACACGCTACGATGCCCTCCTCCGGCGGCCAGACGATGGCCGAGAAGATCCTCGCCGACCACGCCGACCGTCCACGGGTGGCCCCTGGCGAGGTCGTCGAGGTCCCCGTCGACGTAGCGATGGCTCACGAGGCCTGCGCCCAGCTCGTCAAACCCTTCAACGAGATGGGGGCCGACGAGGTCTGGGACCGCGACAAGATCGTGATCCCGATCGACCACTGGGTCCCCGCCTCCGACGAGTCCTCGGCCCGCCTGCACGGCATCGTGCGGGACTTCGTCGACCGCCACGACCTGCAACACTTCTACGACATCGGCAACCACGGGATCTGCCACCAGATCCTCGTCGAGGAGGGCCACTGCCTGCCGGGCGACATCGTCGTCGGCACCGACAGCCACACGAACATGGCCGGCGCCGTCGGCTCGTTCGCCTGCGGGATCGGCCCCACCGAGATGGCCAGCGTGTTCGCCACCGGCGAGTGCTGGTTCAAGGTGCCCGAGACGATCCGTGTCGAGCTCACCGGCGGCTACGAGTTCCCGGTGATGAGCAAGGATCTGATCTTGCACCTGCTCGGCGAGCTCACCACGCGCGGCGGCATCTACAAGAGCATCGAGTTCGGCGGCCCAGGCCTGGACTCGATGCCGATGTACCAGCGCCTGACGATCACGAACATGACGACCGAGCTCGGCGCCAAGGCCGGCATGATCGAGCCCGATCGGGAGACGATCGGGTACCTCGAGGGTCTGCCCGACATCAAGAACGGCCGCCGCGACGAGATCCGCGAGCACGAGGACTTGGCCAGCGATCCCGACGCCAGCTTCGAGCGCACCGTCGAGGTCGATCTCGACCAGCTCGAGCCGCTCGTCGCCCGCCCGCAGTCGCCGGACAACGTCTACCCGGTCGCCGAGACCGATACCGGTCCGGTCGACCAGGTGTTCGTCGGCTCGTGCACGAACGCGCGCCTGGAGGACCTGCGCGTCGTCGCCCAGATCCTCGAGGGCGAGGAGATGGCCGACGGCACGCGCCTTCTCGTGTACCCGGCCAGCCAACGCATCTACCGCGAAGCGATGGCCGAGGGCATCGCCGACGTCGTCACCGACGCCGGCGGCGTGTTCAACCCGTCCAGCTGCGGGGCCTGCTTCGGCGGCATGGGCGGTGTCCTCGACGAGGGCGAGGTCTGCGTGAGCACCAGCAACCGGAACTTCCCTGGCCGCATGGGCCACGTCGAATCCAAGTCCTACCTGGTCAGCCCGGTGACCGCCGCCGTCACGTGCCTGTACGGCGAGCTCGTCGACCCGCGCGAGCACCTCTCCAGCAACCAGTGGGCCGCCTTCGACGAGGTCAGCCAGCAGGGCCTCGAAGCCCTCGCGTGAGGCCGCCGGAGACTCGTCCGAAGCCTGCAACCCCGACCGGCCGGACGAGAGGGCGATGGGCGAGGCTGGTGAGAGCGCGGAGGAGGACTCCGATCGATCGACGCTGGAGTTCGCCAGCCTGTCCCCGGACCTCTTCGACGCCGCCCCGGACGTGGTCGCGGGCCGCCCCGTCCCATTCATAAAGGACGTCCCCATTCCATCGGCCATGAGCATCCCCCTCAGCGAGCGCGTCGCGATCCCCGAGCTGGGTCCCGACGACGACGGCCGCGAGGTCGTCGTGGCGGGCTGGATCCAGGAGGTCCGGGATCTGGGCGGCATCGCGTTCGTCGAACTGCGCCAGGGCACCGAGACCGGGCAGATCGTGCTCCCGAAGGGCAAGGTCGACGAGGACACCGTCGACACGCTCGTCGAGGCCAACCGCGAGAGCGTGGCCGCCATCGCGGGCACCGTCCAGGAGTCCGACGAGGCGCCGGGCGGCTTCGAGGTGCTGCCCGACGAGGCCGAGCTGCTGAACGAGGCCCAGACGCCGCTCCCGATGGGCGTCGTCGACCGCGTCGACACGGACGTGGACACCCGCCTGGAGAACCGGTTCCTCGACGTCCGCAAGCCCGAGGTCCAGGCCATCTTCGCGGTCCGCGCCGCCGCCGTCGAGGGGGGCCGCCAGTGGCTGCAAGAGGAGGGCTTCACCGAGTTCACCTCGCCCAACATCATCGGCGCCGCCAGCGAGGGCGGGACCGACATCTTCGAGGTCCAGTACTTCGAGGAGACCGCCTATCTGTCCCAGAGCCCGCAGCTGTACAAGCAGATGATGATGGCGACCGGGCTGGACAAGGTCTTCGAGATCGCGAAGTACTTCCGCGCCGAGAGCCACAACACGCGCCGGCACCTCAACGAGTCCAGCGCGTTCGACTGCGAGGTCGCCTTCATCGACGACGAGGACGACGTGCTGTGGGTGCTCGAGAACCTCGTGCACGCCATCACGAGCTTCGTCGACGAGAACTGCACCGAGGAGCTCGAGCTGCTCGATCACGAGGTCACCGTCCCCGACACGCCGTTCCCGCGCGTCACCTACGACGAGGCGCTCGACTGGACGGCCGACGACGTCGAGGAAGAGGTCGCCTGGGGCGAGGACCTGTCGACCGAGGCCGAGTACGCGCTCGGGGACATCATGGAGGAGAAGGGCCACGAGTACTACTTCATCACGAAGTACCCCGACGAGTGCAAGCCCTTCTACGCCCAGCCCGAGGGCGAGGAGCTGTCGCGCAGCTTCGACCTCGGCAAGTCCGGCATGGAGGTCACCAGCGGGGCCCAACGCGTCCACGACCCCGACCTGCTCCGCCAGCGGATCGAGGAGATGGGCGCCGACACCGAGGACTTCGAGGACTACCTCAAGCCGTTCACGTACGGCATGCCGCCCCACGGCGGCTTCGGCCTCGGCATCGAGCGCATCGTGATGGAGATGCTCGACCTGCACAACATCCGGGAAGCTGTGCTGTTCCCACGAGACAGAGACCGACTGAGGCCATAGCTGAGGTCTCTGTCTCGTGGGAGAGTACGAACCGGCGTCACCGCTCGGTTCGTACGGATCCGGAGGGTCGCTGCCGCCAGGCCGACCCTCCGGTTCCCGAGAGATCGGGACCGATTGCGTCCATAGCGGTGGCGGAGAACCGATCTCTCGGGCGAGGACGGCCGACGGCAGATACCGGTGAGGCCGTCCGAATCGCCAGCGTCGCTTGCCCGGCGGCTATCGCTCGGGCTCGACGCTGGCGGACGGCGAGGGGAGAGACCGACCGCCTCCATCGATGAGGTCTCGATCTCGCTGCTAGGTACCTTCATCGCCGGTTCGATGGCTGCGGGGCCCTCGCCACGCCGTCATCCACCGCCGGCTTCGCGGCTTTGATGGTCTGGGTGTCCCGGCGGAGAAGAGTAGAAGACGGCCGGGGTCGTCCCGGCGTCAGGTTCGGATCGACGTCGCAGAGATCAGGGCAGGACGCCGGTCTTCTCGAGGCAGTAGCCGACGAACCCGCCGTTCTTCATGCACTCGTAGAAGCTGTCGTCGTTGTCTTCGTCGAGGATCCCGGCGGTCTCCTCGGGCGGCTCGTAGTAGTCCGGGCAGTCCGTGACGGCGACGCGGTAGTAGAGGATGCACTCGAGCAGCACCTCTTCGTCGTCCGTGTCGACGCTCTCGGGTTGGTCTTCGATCGCGCTCGCCGTCGCGGGCAGGACAGCGGTGGTTGCTAGCAGGCTCGCTACGACGATGCCGAGGATCGTGCGATCCATGGTCGCGGAACGACCCACGGTGGCAAAACTTGCACGGAACGAGACGAGGTCGTGGTCGAGAAGAAGGAAAGCGCCGGAGGCAGGGCCTCCGGCCCAGCGAGCTGCGGTCTCAGGGGATCAAAGGCAGTTGCCGACGAACCAGCCGGCCTTGAGGTGCTCGTAGACGCAGTCGAGCGTCTCACCGGGGCCGCCCGTGCTGGAGGGGGCCTCCAGGCAGTTACCGACGTACCAGCCGCTGAACAAGTGCTGGATGATACAGTCGACGGTGTCGTTGCCGGTCTCGATGTCGCGGGGGTCCTTGGGCTCGGCGGCGGCGGTCGGGAACGCGAAGCTTGCGACGAACAGCGCCGCGAGCGCGACGGTGATGGGCTTCTTGGCGAACATAACCACGGGCCGAGGACACATGGCCCGCAAAAGCGTTGCGAACGACAGGCTCCGACGGTTCGCCTCGTCGCTGACATCGATCGTCTTCTCGGCTAGGCGCCTAGCCTCAGCGACATCACGGCGACCCCGCCGGCCACGCACAGGATGGCGAGGGCCCAGGCCGCCGCCCACCCTTGCCACAGCCGTCGGACGGGATTGCCGCCCGTGGCCCCGTCCTCGGCTTCGGCGACCAGCTCACCGCGGAGGCGAGCCATCCCGTAGAGCGCCAAGGCGAGCACGGTCCACAGCGTCGTCCCGACGTGCAGCCAGCCGCTGCCCTCGGCGGTGAAGCTGAACCGAGCGATCGGGCCCTCGACCATCGCCAACCCCAGCCCCACGATCCCGGCGGCCGCCGGCCAGACGAGCCCCATCTCGATCGTCCGCATGATCGACAGGCCGTAGCTGGCGAACCGTGAGTCGCCGGCGCCGTGGACGCGGGCGGCGACGAACGGCAGCGCGGCCAGCCCGCCGAGGGCGAGCGCGGCGGAGAGGACATGGAGGACCTGGACGGCGTCGAAGAGGCTCACGGCGATCACGTCCCCGAGGGGGGTTCCCCACGTCGGCGTTTCGGTCGTCCCTGTAAGGATAAGACCAACTCGATAGAAATAGCTGCCCCGCGGCCGCCTCGATCCCCGCGAAACGACCTGTCTCGGGTCGTGTGGCCCGGGGCAGGGCGACGGACGGGGACAGGCCCCTTCGGGCAGAATTTAAGCCCCTTGGACCGGCCTGGTGAGGGTGGACGTGGCCTTCGCCAAGCTGTCCGCCGCCCTGCGACGCAACGAGCTGGTGCTGTTGGCCAGCGTGCTCGCCGGCTTGGTGATGGCTCTGGTCGAGATGGCGGCGACCTGGGTCGCCGGCGCCGGGCTGTGGGCGTTCCCCGGCTACGTCGCCGCGACCGTGCTGCGATCGATGCAGGCCGGCGGCACGCTGACGTTCTCGATGAACGAGATCGCGCTCGGCATGGGCCTGCACCTCGTCGTCGCCGTCGTCGTCGGCGGCCTGTTCGCCGCTCTCGCCCCCCGCCTGCGCGAGGCGACCGGCCTCGACGGCATCGCCGAGACCCCCGCCTACGGCGTGCTCGGGCTCGGGTTCGGCCTGGCCACCTTCGCCGTCGCCTGGTGGGGCTTTCTCCCCTACGCGAACCCGGTCATGGTCCAGGGCCTCGATCCGACCTTCCTGGGCGCCGCGCACGGCATCTGGGGCCTGTCGCTGGGCGTCACGCGGAAGGCCTGGAACCAGACCGCCCCCAACGTGACCCGGCGCGCCTCGACCACGGCCCAACCCACGCCGGCTGGCAGCCGCCACAAGGCGCCCGCCAGCGGCTCCACCTCGGGGCCCTCGGCTGCCGAGGAGGCGACGGCGGACGTCGAGACCCTCCAGCCCCAGCGCCCGGTCGAGCCCGCCCGCGAGGATCCCCAGCCGAGCGACCCCGACGAGGACCCCGAACCCGCCGACGAAGAGGCCAACGAGGGGACGTCCGCGGCCTCCTCGGGCGAGGACGAGCTGTCGCCCTGGCCGGATCCGCCCGACGCCTCCGCCGACGAGAGCGAGGAGGAAGCCGAGGACAGCCGCGAGGACGGCTACGCCACGCCCGACACCGGCCGATCCTCGACCGACGCCTCCGAGGAGGCCGACGACGAGGACGAGGGCCTGGCGATGACCGAGCACGCCCGCCGGTCGCTGCGCGGCCTCACCGACCGCGAACCGGATCTGCCGCCCGTGCACGAGGCGTTGAACACGACGCTGACGCACGTCGCGCCCGGCCGAGCGGTGTGCACCCTGGATGCCAGCGAGCGCCTGCACGATGCGACCGGCGCCGTGCAATCCGGCTTGCTGATCTCGCTGGCCGAGCTGGCGGCCGCGGTCGCGATGGAGACGGAGGCGCCCGAGGCCGAGCACTCGACCGTGGCCTCCGAGGTCCAGATCGAGGGCTTCGTCGAGGAGGGCCACGTCGTCGCCGAAGCCGAGGTCACCGAGCAGGCCGGCACGACCACGCTCGCCGAGGTGGAGGTCCGCGACGCCAGCGGGCAAGTGCTGGTGGCCGCCTCCTTCCAGGCTGTCACCGCCGACGACTGAGGCCGCCTAGCCTGCCGGCTGTGCTTGGGTTCAGCTCTCGCTCAGCCTCAGGCGGTGAAAGCGCTCAGACCGGCGCGAGAGCGCAAGCAAACCAAGACCGGCAGGCTATGTCCCGACCTCGAGCGGCTCGACGATCCGTCGCAGCCGAGCCTGCGCGCTCAGCACCGCGATGTGGCTCGTGGCCGCGTTGTCCGGGCTGGGCTTGGAGGCGACCTCGGTCCGGATCTCGACGTTCGGACTGGAGACGTGGACCTCGTGCGTGTTCCGGTCCAACGAGGGGTCCGCCACGATGCGCACCTCGGGCACGAGCCCGGCGAGCACGAGGCTGGCGGCGACGTTCACGTTCTTCGGGAACTCCTGGACGGCCTGCTTGGCGGTGCCCTGGAAGACCTCGCCCTCGGCGTCGTCGGGCACCGGGCCCAGGCTGGAGGGCGGCTTGCGCGTCGTCAGGGTCACGTCGGCGCCCGGTTCGAGCGCGAGCGCCTTCACGCCGTCGAGCCCGCAGATGCCTCCGCTGGGGACGTGGCAGCGGGCCCCGGTCGTCTCCATCGCCTCGCGGGCGGCGTCCAGCAGGTTGGGGTCGGCGAAGGCGCCCGTCGTCATGACGAGCGCGTCGGTGCCCGCCTCGAGCGCGGCCAACATCGGCCCCGCCACGACGTCCTGGTTGGCGGCCTCGACGGCGAGGTCGACGTCGTCGATGGGGTCCTCGGCCGCTACCACGCGACCGTCGACCTCCTCGGCCAACGCCGCGGCGCGCTTGTCGACCCGGTCGGCGACCTCGATCGCCAGCCCGAGGTCCTCGGCTTCCCTCGCCAGCGAGGAGCCGATGTTGCCAGCCCCGATCAGTCGGATACGCATCGCACTGGGCAGGGACCCCCTCGCCATGAAGGTTTGCCGCGCGCCTCGGACCGGCGACGAGCCTCGCGGGTGGGCCCGCCGCACCCGCAGCTGACCCCGTCTCGATGGAGTCCCCCGTCGCTTGCAGGATAGGTCATCGGCCTACGTCGGTGTGTTCGTGGTTGGGGGCGTCGCGGATACCGTTGCCCGTTCGAGGGAGATTTCCTCGTCAGCCGCCCAACGCGTCATCGGCCTACGTCGGTGTGTTCGTGGTTGGGGGCGTCGCGGATACCGTTGCCCGTTCGAGGGAGATTTCCTCGCCAGCTGCACGACGCGTCATCGGCCTACGTCGGTGTGTTCGTGGTTGGGGGGCGTCGCGGATACCGCTGCCCCCCGTTTTGATGAAAATTTCCTCGCCAGCTGCACGACGCGTCATCGGCCTGTGTCGATATGTTCGTGATTTGGGGGGCGTCGTGCATACCGCTGCCCCCCGTTTTGATGAAAATTTCCTCGCCAACCGCCCGACGCGGACACGCAGATACGGAAATTTTCGATGGAACTCGAAAGCCTCTTGCGTCCGGTCCCGTGCTATCCCGTATGGGGTGGGACCCACCCCGCCATCTGCCGTTCGCGGCCGGCCTCAGCCTCATCGTCGCCGCGATCGGGCTCGTGGCCCCCTGGTGGACGTTGAGGGCCGACGCCGGGTCGAGCGGGATCGCCGCCAGCGTCTCGCCCTTCGATCCCGGACCGCTCGATTCCGTCGTGAACGGGGCCGCCGTCGTGGCCGTCGGCGTGCTCACCTTCGTGGGGCTCGTCGGCGGGCTGGTGCTCCGGTTCCAGGGCGAGAACACCGAGATGGCGTCCACCGCGGGCTGGCTGTGGATGGCCTCCGGCGGGTTCCTGCTGGTGGCTCCCCTGACGGCTGTCCTCACGTGGCCGGCCGAGGATCTGTCCTTCTGGGGGTCGGCGTCCGCTGCGGGGGCCAGCTTCTCGGCCGCCGCCGACTGGGGCTGGTACCTGACCCTCGTCGCGGGCGCCATCGCCGCCGTCACCGGCATGGCCTGGCTGTTGATCCAGGAACGCTACTCCCTCGAGCACCGCTGAGGCCCGGACCGAACCGTTTTCCCACTCAGGCGCATGCCCGCCTCGATGGGCGAGGACCCGATCGGGCCGTGGCTGAGCGAGGACCGCGCCGAGGAGGACGTCACCTCGCGGTCCCTCATCCCCGAAGACGCCGAGGCCGAGGCCGAGATCTGCACAAAGCAACCGCTCGTCGTCGCCGGGCTCGACACCGCCTGCCGGGTGCTCGAGACCGACGGCGTCACCGTCGACCCCGAGGTCGAGGACGGCCAGCGGGTCGACGCCGGCGAGCTGCTGGCCGAGGCCCACGGTCCAGCCCACCCGTTGTTGGCACGGGAACGCACCGCGCTGAACGTGCTGGCCCACCTGTCCGGCATCGCGACCCGCACCGCCGAGATCGTGGACCGGGTGGACGAGACCGATGCCGAGTGCGAGGTGCTGGCCACCCGCAAGACGACGCCCGGTCTGCGCGAGCGCGAGCACGAGGCCGTGCGCCTGGGCGGCGGTCGGCCTCACCGGGACAACCTCGCCGGCTCGGTGCTCGTCAAGGAGAACCACCTGGCGTTCGTCTCCGTCGACGAAGCCGTCGAGGCCGCCCGATCGAACGCGGGGGACCAGACGGTGATCGTCGAGGCCGAGACCGCCGACGAAGCCCGCGCCGTCGCCCGCGCCAGCGCCGACGGCGTGCTGCTCGACAACGTCGACCCCGAGGGGCTGGGGGACCTCGTGGAGCTGCTGAAACGCCTGGAACCGAGCCTCACCGTCGAGGCCAGCGGCGGCATCACGCTGGGCACCGTGGCGGATCACGCGCCCCACGTCGACCGGGTCTCGCTTGGTTCGTTGACGCACTCGGCGCCCGCCGCCGACGTGACGATGCTCGTCGAACCCGTTTGACGTCGGTTCGCGAGCGCCTAGCGCCTGGACCCGAACAGCCAAGAGGGCGCTGGGCGGCGTGGCGCCCATGGTCGCCTCCCGGCACGCCTGGCTCGCCGCCGCGCTCGCGCTCGTCGGCCTCTCTAGCCTCGCCCTCGCCGCTCCCTCGCCGAGCGCGCCTGTCCGCGAGCCGATCGCCGACAGCGCGAACCTCGCCACGGGCCTGGCCGACGCAGACGTCGATCGGTCCCTCGCGCTCGAGGGTCTGGACAGTGTCCGATCGATGCCCACGATGCCCACCGATGGCCTCGAACCGGTGCCGGAGGCGGGCATCACGGCCGAGGATCTCGACGCCTGCAGCCCGCACCCGCCGATCGAGATCACCGAGGAGGTCGGCCCGCAGGGCTTCATCCTGGGCGAGGACCCGCTGACGGGTGAGCCGACCTACCGGCCGGGCAGCGGTGTCGTCGCCGGGGACGGCACCGAGGCCAACCCCTACGTGATCGAGGGCTGGTGCATCGAGGCGACCGGCAACTCCCAGGGGATCCCCACCTGCATCATCGTTCCCGGCGTCGAGCGGTGGTGCGGGGAGGTGCCCAACGATCTCGTCGCTGCCCCGAACCAGGCGATCCGCATCGAAGGCACCCAGGCCCACGTGGTCGTCCGCGACAACGTCGTGACCGGCACTGGCGCCTCCTCGGCCCCGTCCGCGCCGGGCGCAAGCGGGGTCGTGCTCGACGCGGTCGGCAACGCGACCGTCGAGAGCAACGTCGCGGCGGCCACGATGGGCGGCGTCGTCGTCCTCGACGGCCACGACGTGACCGTGCGGGACAACGCCGTCGCTCTCACCGTGTCCAGCGGCGTGATCACGTCCGGGACCGACGACGTGGCCGTCGTCGACAACCGCGTCGGGCAAGCCTACCGTGGGCTGTGGGTCCTGGACGCCGACGAGGCCACCCGCGTGGTCGGCAACGAGGTGACCGAGGCCACCTACGAGGCGATCCGCGTCCAGCTCTCCCAGGACGCGCTGATCCGCGACAACCGCGTCGACGGCGTGCAGGACAACCTCGCGATCCACGTCGACGAAGCCTCCGATCTCCGCATCCAGGGCAACGCCATGACGGGCGGCGGGCTGGCCCTCACCGGCGACACCCAAGAGCACTACGTCCACGACGTCGAAGCCAACCAGGTGAACGGGCAACCGCTCGTCTACCACCACGCCGACCGCGGCCTCCAGATCGAGGAACCGGTGGGCCAGGCCGTGCTCGTCGACACCGCCGGCGTCCGGATCGACGACGTGCACGTGCAGGACGCGGCCTACGGGATCCACGCCGTCGACAGCACCAGCGTGCACGTCACCGAGGCGACGGTCGAGGCCACCCGCTCGGGGATCGTGCTCGACGGGACGAAGGCCGCTCGCGTCACCGACACCGCCGTGCACGACGCCGCGCCCTCGTCCGGGATCGTGGTCACGGATGCCCGATCCACCACGATCCGGAACGCGACCGTGACCGGCAGCGGGTTCGACGCCGGCCTCTTCGCCGCCGCCGGCCTCGCGGCCACCGGCTCCGAGGGGACCCGCCTGATCGGCAACGAGGCCTCCGACAACGAGGGGTTCGGGATCGGCGTCTACGGGGGCTCCCTCGACGCCCAGCTTCGCGACATCGAGGCCCACCGCAACGCTCTGCACGGCCTCGTCGTCGGCTCCTCGCTCGACGCCGAGGTCCGCGACAGCCACGCCACGGGCAACGACGGGTTCGGGATCGACGTCCGCGGCACCGAGACCGACGTCGAGACGGCCCAGCTGGCGGCCAACGCCGGCGGCGGGCTGCGCGTCATCGAGGCCCGCAACGCGACGGTCCGTCAGGCCGCCATCGCCGGACCGAGCTCGCACCCTCTCGACGCGGTCCAGGACGAGGCGGTCACCGGGCTGGCGATCTGGGACACCGAGGACGCCCATGTGGCCGACGCGACGGTGTCCGGCTACGATCGCGGCCTCGGGCTCTACCGGGCCAACGAGGACGTGGCCGTCCACGACAGCCAGGTCACGGCGAACGCGGTCGGCGTCTGGGCGCAGGGTGGGCTCCTCGGCCAGCCGGCGGACCTGACGCTGGCGGCCAACGCGATCGCTGGGAACACCGAGGAGGGGCTGCACGCCCAGGACCTGGCCGAGCCCGTCGACGCTCGCGAGAACTGGTGGGGCCACGCGTCCGGTCCCAGCGGGGACGTCGCCGACGCCTGCACCGGCACCGTGGCCGACGGCGAGGGGCAAGCGATCTCCACGGATGGGGCCGAGGTCTGCTTCGACCCGTGGCTGGACGCCCGGCCCTGACCGCCAGGGCTATGATCGCGGATCCTCGGCCTTCCAGTCCTCGAGTCGGCGCTCGTAGAAGTGCTCGGGCTCCCCCGGCCGACGCGTGGGCTTCTTGAATTTCCAGACGGCCACCTCCAGCTCCTCCTCTTCGTCGGCGGGGCTGGCGATGTCCTCCTCGTCTTCGTCGACCTTCTCGTGGGGGAACTCGTCCCAGGCCGTCAAGATCGCCTCGATCGCGTCGTCGTCGGTGCCTTGCAACGTGAAGTCGGCGTGCTCGTCGGTGTAGAGGGCGAACACCTCGAGGTCGTCGCCGCTGTAGCGACCCTTCGTGTTGCCCTCCTCCCGGCCGAGGAACTGCCAGGTGAGGTCCTGGTCCTTGATCGGGGCCTTGATCGCGGACTTGTTGTCCGAGTACAGGCCCATGTCGAACCGGATGCGGTGCCGACGGGTGCCCTCGTCCTCGCTCACGGCGGACCGCGCATGGCCGCCTGTCATTTTTCTTTTTCCGGGCGGCTTACCGGAGGTCCCTCGGGGGAGGCTCGGCCGCATCGTCGACCTCGCTGGGGAGCGGCCCTCTCCTGGACCACGGGGCCTGCCAGCCGCGAGGTTCACGGCAATGGGGTGATGCGAGGAGAGGTCGGCGACGAGGGAGCGGACCGAGCTAGGGCTGCTTGAAGAACACCGTCTTCTGCTTCGTGTAGTGCTCGATCGCTTCCTTGCCCTGCTCGTGGCCGATACCGGACTCCTTGTGGCCGCCGAACGGGGATTGGGGGAAGGTGATCGGCGACTCGTTGATCGAGACGACGCCGGCCTCGAGCTCCTCGCTGAGCCGCATCGCGCGTCCCATGTCGGAGGTGTAGGCGTAGGCGTAGAGCCCGTACTCGGTGTCGTTCGCGATCTCGACGGCCTCCTCCTCGTCCTCGAAGGTGTGCACGGTCACGACCGGGCCGAAGACCTCCTCGCGAGCGAGCTGCGAGTCGCGGGGCACGTCCTTGAAGAGAGTCTGCTCGAGGTAGTGGCCGTCCTCGGGCACGTCGTCGGGTTCGCCCCCACCGGTCACCAGGTCGAGTCCCTCGCTCTCGGCGATCTCGATGTACTCCTTGACCTCCTGTTTGCGCTGCTCGCTGACGAGCGGACCCATCTGGGAGGCCTCGTCGGTGCCGGGGCCGACGGGCGTGTTCTCGAGCGCGTGGGCGAGGTTGTCGACAACGTCGTCGGCGATCGACTCTTGGACGAGCAGGCGCGAGCCAGCCCAGCACATCTGGCCGGCGTTCATGTACCCGGCGAAGATCGCGCCCTTGGTCGCCTTGTCGAGTTCCGCGTCCTCGAACACGACGTTGGGACACTTCCCGCCGAGTTCGAGGGTGGCGGGCACGCACTTCTCCATCGCTTTCTTCCCGATCTGGATCCCGGTGTCGGTGGAGCCGGTGAAGGATAGCGCACGCACGTCCGGGTGCTCGACCAGGCGATCGCCGGCGAGAGAGCCGCGGCCGGGGACGACGTTGAGCGCGCCGTCGGGCAGGGCCTGGCTGGCGGTTTCGGCGAGCGCGAGGCTGGACAACGGCGTCCAGGATGCGGGTTTGAGCACGGCCGTGTTGCCGGCGGCGAGCGCTGGCGCCAGCGAACGCACGGCCAGCTGGAACGGGTAGTTCCACGGGCTGACGTGCCCGGTGACGCCGAGCGGTTCCTTGCGCGTGAAGTTCAGGCGCGACCCCGGTACGGGGATCTCTTCGCCTTGCACCTTGTCGGTGAGCCCGGCGTAGTACTCGATCGTCTTGATCGCGAACGCGACGTCGGCCTGGGCCTCGCGCAGGGTCTTGCCCTGGTCGGTGGTCTCGACCTTCGCGATCCGGTCGCGCCGATCCCAGAGGATCTCCGCCCAGTCTTCGAGCGCCCGGCCGCGCTTGTAGGGGTCCATCGAGCCCCACTCGTCCTCGAACGTGGCGTGAGCGCTGGCGACGGCCTCGTCCACGTCCGCGGGCTGGGCTTGGGCGACGTGGCCGATCACCTCGCCGGTGCCCGGGTTCGTGGTCTCGGCGGTCTGCCCGCCGGCGGCCTCCGTGAACTCGCCGCCGATGAAGAGGTCGAAGGTCTTGTCCTCGAGGGAGAGCATGGATACCCATCCCTCGCCATCTGTTAAAGCGTGGCGCCGACGCCAGGCTCCGAACGCTGAGGCGCTTGCCCCGGGAGGGCGGTTTGGAATCGGGCGCGCGGGCCTCGTCGGCCAGCCCGGCGCCGTCGAGCGTCGATCCCTCCCAACTCGTTCCCCAGTCCACCACTCGGCCGTCAAACTTCCACAAGAAACCTCTTATCGGTGGGTTCTCTTTTCCCAGTTGAGGTATTGCCTCATGAGGAAACGGCTCACGCTTGTCCTGGGCTTGGCGATGTTGACAGCGATCGTGCCCGCGACGACCACGAGCGCGGACACGAGCGTCGAAACCGGCGATCCGCTCGACGCCATCGACTGCCTCGTCGACGTGATCGGCCCCCCGCCGACTTCGTCCTCGTCCGGCATTTGCGGCGGTGGAGGCGGGGGAGGCGGGGGAGGCGGTGGAGGACTGCCCGCGGACGCGGATGTCGACATCGGCGAGTGCGACTGCACGAACACGCTCCTCGCCGTTGACGAAGTCACTCCGGAATTCAATGAGTTGGTTATCGAGGGCGTCCCACCCGTCTACCTCGTGACCTGCCAGGTCCCGACGATCGTAGGTGACGGAGATGTCGATCAACTCGTGTTGAACGTGGACTCCTCCTGTCCGATCCCTCTCGGGACGGCGACCGACAGCGAAACGATCCAGCCGATCTCCGAGCAATCCGTAGATCGCCCTGACGCAAAAACCGCCGAGGAGCTCCTTCGGGTCACCTTCGGCTCCTGCGATGCCACGGTGACGGCCGAGCAACCGACCGGGTCGGTAACCTTCTCGAACCCGGTCCCCTGCGCAACGGTGACCTGAACGGGATGGTTCGTGTATGGAGGGGACGCCGGGACGCTTCGGGATGGCGCTTGCATGTGTCAGTTGCTTGCTCGTCATCCTCAGCGTCCCGGCCCTCGGGTCCTCTCCAGAGGCTCCCCCCGTCATCGGATACTCGGACTCCGGCATCAACCCCTACCACGAGGAGTTCCGGGCGCCGAACTGGACCGCCCACCCCTCCACCTACATCGACGGCTACCCCAAGTCAGCCAAACCGTTGAACCTCACGCTCGACGCCGACACCTTCGACGAAGCCTGGGAAGCCGACCGGGACGTGTGGAGCAAGGCCGAAACCGACCAGCTCTACTACGTCCCCGGCACGCGGATCGTCGGCATGATCGACGATCGGATCCAGTTCGAACAGGAGCCGGCGCCCGGGTACGACCACGACGATCATGGCCATGGCACCCTGGTGGCCAGCGCCGGTAGCGGGAACACACTGGGCACCGCCCCCCACTCGGCGATCGTCATGACCTCCGGTGGGATCAAGTACTCGTGGATGGAAGGCCAGCCCTGGATCGACGTCATCTCGATCAGCACGGCTAAAATCGTCAGCGTTCCCGGATTCGGCTCTGCCCGAACCTCTCACGCGATCGTAGAGGAGGGACGAAGCATCTTCAACGGCGGTGGGAATGGTCCTGCTACGAGCCCAGGTACAAACCTGCACGGCGATCAGCGAGGGCCGCCGTGGATCGTGCAGGTCGGAGCCGCTCGCCCCTCCGCCCAGGGAGGCACCCCCGGCACGCATGTCCCAGCCAACTACGACCGTCCGATCCAGGTCCTCGGCACCATGCGCGTCCCCGTCGCAGAGACCGACTCGATGAACGGGACGACGATCGGAGGCGGCACGAGCACCGCGACACCCCGCGTCGCCGGCCACGCCGCCCAGCTCATCGACACCGCACGCCAACGACTAAACGATGTAAGCCACCCACCCACGAACCCGGCAACCGCCTACGCCAAGGCACCCCCCGAAACCATCCTACCCGGCCAGGGCCCGCTCGCCGATGGCTCGTTCAACCGCACCGAACTCGAATCACTGCTCCGCCAACCCGCCATCCCCCTCCCCTGGGCGATGCCCGACCACACCCTCGAAACCCTCACCTTCGGACTCTCCCCCACAACGTTCCCGAACAACCAGCCCCAACCTGCCGAGGCTCGCTACACCTGGCAAGGCTACGGCCTGCACAACTTCACCGCCAACCAACACGCTCACGACATCCTGCTCGGCCACGAACCTTGGCCGGATCGTCCTGTCGACGACCGCTGGCACCGGTTCTGGCAGGACACCCGCAGCGCGTACTGGGCCACCACACTCTGCCAAGACGACGAGTTCCGCGGATCGTATAATGGCAACTGCTGGACCGATCCAACGCTCGACCTCGCGGCCTCGACCCAGGCCCTCGTGAGTGGGGGCCTCGATCGCGCGACCCGCTAACCCTCCATAACCGAACCAAGACGATGACCGGATCCCGTCTGCGAACCACGGTGCTCGCCCTGTTGGTCCTCTCGACCACTCTCGTTCTGCTTGCCACCGTCGGCACCGCGGACACCCATCAAGCGCAAAACCCGAACCAACCCTTCGTCATCGGTTACGATGACATGGGCATCAACCCCTACCACGAGGAGTTCCGGGCGCCGAACTGGACCGCCCACCCCTCCACCTACATCGACGGCTACCCGCAAAGCGCCGAACCCATCAACCTCACGCTCGACGCCGACACCTTCGACGAAGCCTGGCAGGCCGACCAGGACGTGTGGAACAGCTTGGAGACCGACCAACTCTACTACATCCCCGGAACCCGCATCGTGGGCGTGATCGACGGAGAGATCGACTTCCGGGAATCGCCGGCTCCCAACTACGACCACAACGGGCATGGCACACTCGTCGCCAGCGCCGGCAGCGGCAACACCCTCGGCACCGCCCCCCACTCCGCCATCGTCATGACCTCCGGCATGAACGGAGTTCCATGGGTGAACAACCAACCGTGGATCGATATCCTGTCCCTTAGTAAGGTGCCCCTAGCGGGGGTCGGTCTTCCATCGTTCGCCATGCAGACCCACGAGTTCACCGAGAGCGGTCGAAGCCTATTCGCAGGAGGCGGCAACGACCCCGTGAGGGCCGGGCCGACCACGATCACCCATGACTACACAGGTCCCCCGTGGTCGGTGACGGTCGGCCTTCACTACGCCGACGAGAACCCGATCCCCACCGGCCAGTTTTGCCAAGCCTGCCACGTGCCCGCCGACCTTTTGGGGACCAGCGGTGTAGCCGTAGCCCAGACCGACTCGATCAACGAAACAAGACGCGGCGGCGGAACGAGCACCGCAACTCCCCGCGTGG
>PXUB01000012.1:0-6739 GCA_003009755.1 Thermoplasmatales archaeon SW_10_69_26 | reverse complement strand
CCCTCACCGACGCCGCACGCCAGGAACTCCACGACGTCTCCCGCCCCGGCTTCGAGACCGTCGACGCCTACGCCCGAGCAAACCCAACAACCGAGCTTTCCGAGCGGGGACCCCTGGCCGACGGATCGTTCAACCGGACCGAACTCGAGGAACTGCTGCGCCAGACTTCGATCCCAGCCCCCATCGAAACCCATCCCCTGGACCTCTCCGGATCAAGCGAACCGAACCCAAGAAACGTCGACCTTCCACCCAACGCCCGGTACACCTGGCAGGGTTACGGCGTCCACAACTTCACCGCCAACTCGCACGCAACGGCCATCCTCACCGGCGACGCCGACTGGCCCAGCCGTCCCGTCGACGACCGATGGCACCGGTTCTGGCAGGACACCCGCAGCGCGTACTGGGCCACCACGCTCTGCCAAGACGGCGAGTTCCGCGGATCGTATAATGGCAACTGCTGGACCGATCCAACGCTCGACCTCGCCGCCTCGACCCAGGCCCTCGTGAGTGGGGGCCTCGATCGCGCGACCCGGTGACCGATGGCGCCTCCGGAACACCCAAACGGGGGTGAGCGCTTTCTGTTCCGATGCCTTCGCGCGAGCTCGACGTCGCCCTCTACGGCGCCACCGGCTACACCGGACGCTTGATCGCCGAGGACCTGGCCGACCAGGAGGCCGAGTTCGCGATCGCCGGCCGCAGCCGCGAGCGCCTGGCCGACGTCGCCAGCGAACTCGAGGCCGACCCCGAGATCGTGGTCGCCAGCGTGGACGACGACGAGGAGCTCGAGCAGATGGCAAGCCGCGCGGACGCGGTGGCCTCGGCCGCGGGCCCGTTCAACGATCTGGGCCCGCCAGTGATGAACGCGGCGCTGCGCGAGGGCACCCACTTCGTGGACACGACCGGCGAGCAGGGCTATCTGCGGTGGGCCTCCGAGCAGGACGAGCGCGCCCGCGAGGCCGGCGTCACGGTCGTGAACGCGACCGGGTTCGACGTCGTGCCCAGCGACCTGTCGGCCTACCTGGCCGCGCACGCGCTCGACGATCCCACCTCCGTCGACATCGCGTTGGCCACCAACTCGCGCCTGTCGGACGGTACCCAGCGCACGATGGCGGCCTCCACCGGCGACTGGTGGGAGTTCGAGGATGGTCGCTTCCAGGACGCGGTGCCCGGCCGCCACATGCGCAGCTTCTCCTACCCCGACCGCGAGGACCCCAGCACCGGCGTGTTCATCCCGTGGGGCGACTGCGCGACCGCGCCCCGGTCGACCGGCGCCGACAACGTGCGCACGTTCTTCGTGCTGGATCGCGACCGCGCCCGCAAGTACAACCTGCTGTGGCCCGTGCAGTGGCTGGTCACCAAGATCCCGGGCCTCGACCGGCTGTTGGCGTCCCGCGCACCGGAGGGGCGAGGCGGGCCCTCGGAGGAGGAGCGGGAGGCCTCGTGGTTCTCGATCCTCGCCGAGGCCGAGACGCCTGACGGCCAGACGGCGCGTGCGATCGTCGAGGGATCCGATCCCTACGGGTTGACCGGCGCCGCCACCAGCCGCATGGCCTTGGCCCTGGCCCGCGGCGAGGGCAACGGTCCCGGCGTGCTCACCCCGACGCAGGCCTTCGGACCCGAGCGGGTGCCCAAGCTCGTGCCCGAGTTCATCGACGAGGCGCGCGTGATCGAGCCTTAGTCCCCGCGCAGCAGCCAGCGCGGGCTGGCCGTGTCGACGGTGGCGCGGGCCAACCGCGAGCGCATCGGGCCGGCCTGGGCCATGCCGGGGATCTCGATCGAGGTGCCCCGATCCCCGTAGGCCGAGACGACCAACGTATCCAGGCCCACCAGCACGCTCACCGGGCCCCGGCGCTGCTGGACGGTGGACACCTGGGCCAGCGGGACGGTGGTCGTCTGGCGTCGGATCAACGTGGACGTAGCCAGCAACCGGCGATCGGTCAACGTGTAGGCGGTGAAGTACACCGAGCGGACCCGGCCGAACACCTTGCGGCCGGCCTCGATCACGAGGACCACCGCCAGCGTGGCTGCCGGCGCCAGCTGTTCGAGGCCAGGGGTCTGGGTGAGGACGGCCACGACGACGGTGAGCACGAGGACGCCAACGAGCACGAGCAACGGACCGGTCAGCGACAGCGGCGAGGGGCGTGTCCACGCGATCACGGTCTCGCCCTCGCGCAGGTGCGTGCGGACGTCGGAGGGGATCTCGGCCGGCATCTCAAGCCTCCGAGGCTTCCTCGATCGAACGCTTGACGGCCAACGCCTCCGTGATGCCGTCCACGGAGATCGGCTTGCTCGCGGACCCGCTCGTGTTGATCTCGAGCGTGGCGTACCCGAGCACGCGGCCGGCGATGCCCTCGTTGAACGCGATGTCGGTGATCTTGTCGTATGTGATCTGGTTCACGTTCGTCGCCACGATCCCCCGCCGGAGGTACACGCGCTCGTCGGTGGCGGCGAGCTCGGTGTTGTCCAACCGCAACCACTGCCAGGCCAGGACGCCGAGGACGAGCAAGGTGCCGGCTCCGGCCGCTGGGCCGATCGGCAGCTGCTGGGCGCGCGTGACCAGGTTCCCGATGCCGGCCGAGGTGACGAACGCCAACAGCACGAAGACGAACCCGAGGTTGTTCACCAGCGCCAGCTTCGTCGGTTTCGTCAGCCACCGCACCGTCTCCTGGCTGCCGACGTAGTCCGGGCCCGGGCCCTCGTAGGGGGCCAGACCGTGCCGTTCGGGGTCCACGCGGACCGACGGCTCGGCGGGCTCGGCCCCGGCGCCCGGCTGCTCGGGCGACACCAGCCTCTCGGTCCCCGCCGGGGCTTGCTCGAGGGCGCGCACGTCGAGGCCGGCGCGCTCCAGCAGATCCTCGACGAAGGCGTCTCGAGCCCGCGTGGCCTCCCGCTGGATGCGGGCCGCATCCGCCACGCCCGGCAGGGACACGTTGTCGCCGGCCGTGGCGAAGGTCAGGTTGCCCACGCCCAGCGCACGGTCGAGGACCCCGCGGTCGTAGCGGACGTCGCTGACACGGTCGTGGCTGGCGACGTGCAACCGCAACAGCATCCGACCCCGCTTGGCGTACAACCGCTTGTCCGTGACGACGTACAGGCTCGTCACGCACCGCCGCCAGGCGAGGATCGCCGCGCCGGCGGCCAGGACGAGCCCGAGGGGAGCGACGTAGCCCGCCAGGCCGGGCTGCCACGAGCTCAGCCCGGCGTAGGCGAGGCCGCCGAGCACCGCGAGGGCGACCAGCATCTCGAGGAACAGGCTGAGGCCGTAGCGCCAGCTGGGCCGCTCGGCCAGCGCGATCGTCTCGTCCTCCTCGACGAACCACGGGGCCGAGCGCTCGTCCATGGGATGGCCAACAGTCCCGGGTGTTTCAATCGCCGCCATCGAACGCCGGCTCGCGACCCGCGAGGAACGCCTCGACGCCCTCCGCGAAGTCCTCGGTGTCGGCGCTGGCGGCCGTGGTCTCGGTCTCGGCCTCCAAGTGGGCGCGCAGCTCGTCCCCGGCGCCCAGGTGGCGTTTGGCGTCGGCGATGGCCTGCGAGGGGCCCTCGGCGAGCTCGCGCGCCACGTCCAGCGTGTGCTCGGCGATCTCGTCCTCGTCCACGACCTCCGAGACGAGGCCCCACTCGTCGGCGTCCTCGGCGGTGACCGTCTCGTTCTGCAAAATGAGCCGACGGGCGCGGGCCTCGCCGATCATGCGCGGCAACCACCAGGTGGCGCCGCCGTCGGGCGAGATGCCGACGCCGAGGAACGCCGGCGTGAAGCTGGCCTGCGGGCTCGCGATGCGCAGATCGCAGGCCAGCGCCAGGCCCAGCCCGCCGCCGGCGGCGGGTCCGTCGATGCGTCCGACGACCGGCTTGTCGCCGTCGACGATGGCCATGATCGCCTCGTTCATCGTCGAGGAGACCTCGCGCACGACGTCGCTGGCCTGCCCGGTCTGCACGGCTGCGGCGAAGGTCGTCAGGTCGGCGCCGGTGCAGAACACGTCCCCGCCGCCGGCGAGCACGATCGCCTCGGTGCCCGGCTCGCGCATGGCGGTCGACAGCGTGTCGGCCAGGTCCTCCACGGTGGCTTGATCGAAGCTGTTCATGGCATCGGGCCGGTCGATGCGGACGATCGTGACGGGACCCTCGTCTTCGCGCAGGACGGACATCGTGCCCGCCACGATCTCGAGGCTCAAGGGCGCTGGGGTCTGGCCCCGGCCGGTAGGCGATCAGTCGTCGCCGTACTTGGCCAACAGCTCGCGGACCTCTTCCACGTGCTCGGCCTCCTCCTCGGCCATGTGCTCGAGCTCCGGCAAGAAGCGTTCGAACTCGGTGCCTTGAACCTCCTCGCACAGGTCCTCGTAGAACGTCTTGGCCGCCAGCTCGCGCGCCAGGATCTCCTCGAGCACCTCGCCCGTGGTCTGGGCCTCGCTCACGGGGACCCACCTCCGGTCTTCAAGGGCGGCAGCGAGCTGTCCTCGACCTCCTCGATGATGTCGAGGATCTCGCCCTTGTGGTGGGCGGCCTCCTCGACCTGGTCGGACAGCCACTGGCGGACCTCCTCCTCTTCGACGACCTCCATCCAGTCGTCGTAGGAGTCCAGGATCGCTTGCTCCTCGAACAGCAGACCCATCATGAGGTTGCCCAGGAAATCCGAGCGCGACATCTCGCTCACGCGTCTCCCTCCTCGGGATAGTAGTCGGCCGGCGGGATCGGTCGCCCCTCCAGCCCCTCGCTCGGGTAGTCGAGCTCCTCGGCCATCCAGGCCTCGACCTCCTCGGCGAGCGCGTGCTCCATGTCGCAAGCGATGTCGTGGATCCGCTCGCGGTCCTCGATGCCGACGACCTCCGTCACGAAGCGCTCGAGCAGCCGGTGCTTGCGGATGATCGCGCGCGCCCGGTCGAGCCCGTCGTCGGACAGGCGAGCCCCGTGGTAGGGCTTGTAGTCGACCAGTCCCATCTCGTCGAGCTTCTGCACCATCTCGGTGGCGCTGGCCGGCGAGACGTCCCAGGACGAGGCGATCTCGGTCGTCTTGGCCGAGCCGCCCTCCTCGGTGAGGGAGTAGATCGTCTCGAGGTACATCTCGACGTTCGTGGACAGCGACGGGTCCTCGTGCGCCACGCTCGGTCTACACCGCCTTGCCTTCAAGAACGTATGGGTGCGCGCGCCCGGGATCCCCTGAGCGCGGCGCGCCCGCGTCGGCCCGCGAGGCGCGGTCAACGGCTAGCCTGAAGTCGGCCGGCGCGCGTTCGCCCGCCATGGCGGGGGAGGACGACGTGGAGCCGCTGGCGTGGTGGACCTACCTGGGGGCCGGTTCTTCGCGCTGTTCGGGGCCGCGTGCTGGTACAACGGGCGCCACTGCGGGGCCCTGCACTGCCGGATCTCCGGGCCCGGCTACGTCGCCCTCGCGCTCGTCGCGCTGGCGGCCGCCGCCGGCCTTGTCCCCCTCGGGACCGGCCCCCTGCTGGCGGGGTTCCTGGCGGTGATGGTCGGGTCGTTCGCGATCGAGCACGTCCACGAGCGGCGCCAGGGCACGCCGGGCTGAGCCGGCCTCACGCGGTCGCCATCTGGGCGGCCTCGTGGTCCTGGATGTTGGGGTAGTAGTGGACGTAGCGACCCTCGCGCTCCTCCTCGATCAGGTCGACCTCCTTCAGGCGCTTGACGTGGAAGAGGATCGTCGAGGCGGTGACCCCGATCTCGTCGCCGATCTCGGACTGGTGGGCGCCCGGGTTCTCGAGGATGTACTCGGCCACGCGCGCCGTCGAGGGCGTCGACAGGGCGGCCAGCCGGTCTTGCTCCTCCTCGGAGTACGCGGAGCCGTTCTTGAAGAAGCGGCGGTACTTCCCGTAGCGCTCGGACTTGACGAGGTGGGCGTCCTCGAGCTTCTTCAGGTGGTGCAGGAGGGTGCCCCAAGCCACGTCGACCTCGTCGGCGAGGCCGCGCAGGTTGATGCCCGGCTCCGCCTGGATCGCCTCGTAGATCTGCTTGCGGGTGTCGTTCTCGAGGATCTCGGAGCGGGACAGCCGGGAGGCCAGCGGGGCCAGCAGCAGCGTCGCCAGCCGGCGGAGGCCGACGGCGGCCGCCGCACCGGAGGCGCCGAGGCCGAGGGCGCCCAGCAGGATGGCGGACTCCATGTCCACGTTCAGGCCGCCTGACGTGTCGGCCTGGGCCGGTTGACCGTGGGTCTGGGCGTCGCCGTCGTTCGCGTCGTCGCCCGTCGCGAGGCCGTCGACACCGATGTACGTGCGAACGATCGCGGGGTCGACGCGGGGTTCGCGGACGTTGCAATCGGGCAGGCCCGGGCCTTGGCCCTGCGTCACCGTGGTCACGCATTCGGGGTCGGGCGCGTTCGGATCGACGGACGGGTGCGTCACGGCGAGGCGAGCCTTCGCGTTGGGCGCCTCGCAGGTCTCCTCGGCTTCGCAGGCGAGATCGTCGCTGGAGATCTCGATCTGCGTCTCGTCGTCCTCGTGGACCGCGCTCGCCGCGGGGACGAGCAGCAGCACAGCCAAGGCAACGAAGCCGAGGATCGCACCGCGTTCCATCCAACCACCACCTTGTCTTAACATCCCAGACCGTTGAAGAATGGTTAAACGTTTGCGTACCACGGTCCAAGAACAACACACGTGAGGGTCGTTCCCAGCCGGCGGATCCGCCGAGCCACTGTACTATCCAGGGACCTCGTTGACGAGCCTGTACACGCCCTCCTCTGTGATCAACCCTGCCAGGTACACTTCGCTTGGAGTCTGGTAGTCCAGCG
>PXUB01000016.1 GCA_003009755.1 Thermoplasmatales archaeon SW_10_69_26 | reverse complement strand
ACGTGAATCTACCATTCCTGCCAACGAGGGCCCGTTCTTCACCCTTCTTGGCCCCCGCGCCTTGTGTGTCGACGCCAGCTGCGCGTCGGCTGGTCCGGGGGTGTGGTGAGGTTCTCCTCCGGGCCGTTGGGTTCGTCAACGACCTCGGTGGATTGCTCACGGGACGGCGACCCGGCGGGAACAGGTTCTTACGTCCGCGATTCCTTCGATCGCTGGAAGTTTCGGATGGAATCACCCGTCGTGTGCTGTACCGTGCTGCTCGTCGCCGCCGCCTTCCCGGGAGTCGCTCCCGTCGCCCTCGCCGACGGTTGCCAGCCGGTGGAGGCGAGCCTCAAGGACGACACGTGCGGAACCGTGGCCAGTCTCAGCGTGCGGGGCGACGCTCAAGGCACGGACTGCACTGGTCCCAGCGCGTGCGTGACCGCGAGCGGTACTGGCAACGCCTCGAACGAGGCCGGCGATCGCGGTTGTGGCTTCGTGGGGGTCGGTTGCGTGGCCGTCAGCGGGACCGGCGACGCCGACAACGAGGCGGGCTCCGTCGGCTGTGGGCGTGTCGGAGTTGGCTGCGTCGCCGTCAGCGGGACCTGCAACGCGAGCAACGACGCCTCGGAGGGCCAGGTGACCTGCGGGAGCCTCGGTGTCGGTTGCGTGGCCGTCAGCCTCGACGGGCACGCGCGGAACGAGGGCGCCGACGAGTCGTGCGGCCGAACCGGTGTCGGCTGCGTGGCCGCGAGCGGGACGGGGAACGCCTCGAACCGAGCCGGTGGATCCACGGGAGCATCCTGCGGCTCCACGGGTGCCGGGTGCCTCGCCCTCAGTGGCACGGGGAACGCCTCGAACGGCGCCGAGGGGTCCCTGTCGCCGTCCTGCGGAGCCCTCGTCGCCGGGTGCGTGGCCCTTAGTGGCACGGGGAACGCCTCGAACGAGGCCGGCGACGAAGCCTGCGGAGACCTCGGTGTCGGGTGCGTGGCCCTTAGTGGCACGGGGAACGCCTCGAACGAGGCCGGCGAGAGTTCCTGCGGCGACCCGGGCGCTGGCTGCCTCGCAGCGAGCGGGACGGGTGACGCGTCGAACGAGGCCGGCCAGGGATCGTGCGGGGTTCCGGTCGCGAGCTGCACGGCCGTCTCCCTCTCGGAGCTGTTGACGGCCTCCGTGCCCGGATAGGCGACGACCCCCCAACAAGGCTACCCGGGGTCGCTTGATCCGACCGTGTAGCCTGCAGGATCGACGAGCGGCCGGAGGACGATGGGACCGCGGCCGGGCGCTGCAGGATCACCGCCGGTCGGGGGCTCGACGAGATTGGAAAAAAGAAGACGGGAGGAAGCGGACCGGCGGGGCCGGTCCCCGCTGGCACCGCGGGCTACAGCGAGCCGTCGCAGCGGCTCTCCGCGTCCGTCAACGCCACGTCCGCGTTCGGTAACCCGTACCCGTAGAGCCGGTCCCATCCGCCGTCCCCCAGGTCCTCGGTATTGTCCGTCAGGACGTCGACGACCCGGTCGTTGGCCAGCGACGGACAGACGCTCCGCAGGAGGGACGCGAGCCCGGAGACGTGAGGCGTGGCCATGCTGGTGCCGGTCAGGTTGCACATGAGGTCGGCCTCGGGTCCGCAGACGCCGCTCGTGCTCGGGACCGTCGACCGGACGTCCTCGCCGGCGGCGACGAGGTCGAGCCCGAAGCCACCGTTGGAGAACGAGGAGCGGTTCTTGTCGGCGTCGACGGAGCCGACCGCGACCACGTGATCCATCGAGCCGGGTTCGGAGACGTCACGCTCGCGTCCGTCGTTCCCCGAGGCGGCGACCACCACGACGTTGTTCTGCCAGGCGAAGTCGATGGCCTCCTGGAGGCCTCGGCAGAACGCGCTGTCGTCCGTCTCGCAGTCCCCGCCGAGGCTCATGGAGATCACGTCGACGCCGGATGCCGACGCCTCGACGATGTTCAGGGCGATGTCGCTGATCCGACAGCGGCCGTTGTTGTCGCAGACCGGGTACGACTCCAGATCGATTTGCGCCATGCCAGCGATGTGGCCGCCGTTGTCGATCTCGGCGGCAGCGATCCCCGAGACGTGTGTTCCGTGTCCGTTCGAGTCGCTGCCGCGGTCGAGACCGCAGGGGGCGTCGAGGTCGGGGTGCGTCCCGTCGACCCCGGTGTCGAGGACCGCCAGGCGAACGGCGTCGTCGCCGGTCGTCTTGTTCCACGCCTCGGGGGCGTCGATGATTCTCGGTCCGTACTGGACCGGCCAGGCGGGATCGTTCGGTACCAGCGTCGTCCGGGCGAAAGCATCGTAGTTCGCCCACGTGACGTCGGACCGGTTCCGGAGCTTGTCGAGGAACTCGTCCCCTTCCGTATCCGAGTCGAGGGCGAATCGGACGTAGTCGATCCGCTCTTCCTGCGCGTTCACCGTCGCGCCGTTGTCCTCGGCCCAGCTCTCGATGTCGTCCGGGATCCCGTCCTCGAAGAGAGCTTTCGTCGTGTCCTTGTCTTTCTCCACTGTGCCACTCCCAGCCTGGGCGGAGAACGGGGCGGTACCGATCGCCAGTCCGAGAACCAGCAACAACCCCAGGACTCCGCTGGAAACCCTTGGTTTGGTCAAGCCACTCACCGGCGACAAAGACTAGCATGAAAGAATGAATGTTGGGCGTCCGGTAGGCTCAAGCCTCGACCGAGCCTACGTCCCAACGCCCGCGTCGAGCCGGTCTCGACGAACGGGGACGCTGCCCGGCCCGTGCGAGGGACCTCGACCCGACGGACGGGGCAACCCCACAGCTAAGGCGCAAGCCGTCATCGCCGTATGCGATGGCCGACCTGACGCTGAAGAACCGGCACCCGATCAGCGGGGACGACATCCGCGAGGCCAACGAACGCGTCGACGACCACCTCGGCATCCGACCGCTGCCCGAGGACGGCGACGCGCTCGTCGAGAAGGCCCGCGCCGGGCCCTACGAGCTGTTGCTGCACGAGGGCAACGTGCTCGTCGTGCTCGAGGGTTCCGACGTCGACGAGGCCACGCCGACGCTTCGCGCGCTCCTCCAGCACCGACCCGCAGAGGGGCGGGTCACCGTCGACATGGGGGCCGTCCCCCACCTGCGCAACGGAGCCGACGTGATGAGCCCCGGCATCACCGACGCCGACGACGCCATCCAGGACGGCGATCTCGTGTGGGTCGTCGACATCGAGCACGAGCAACCGCTCGGCATCGGGCACGCGCTCGTCGACGGACCCGAGATGGTCGACGCCTCCAGCGGCAAGGCGATCTCGATCTGGCACCACGTCGGCGACGAGATCTGGTCCATCGGGGAGTAGCTCGGGCGGGCGGCTCCCTCATGGTCTCCCATCGAGACCGTGGCCTGAGCCGGTCACGCTGGCCGCGTCCCGCTGCATCGCGGTACCGCAGAGGGTACCGCTGCTTCGCGCTTCTTGCCAGCGACCGCTCAGCACTGGGTGCTGACCGCGGAGGTTCGATACGAGAACGCAACGCTCCGAGAGCCCCGGCTCCGGAACCCATGTGGTCCCTTTGCGTCACGTCGGGACCAGGCTTTTGCCCGATCCCATCACCCCGTCGGGTGACCCTGCCGGCGGTCTGGCCAGGCTGGCATGGGCCCGCCCGGCGGCCGATGGTGGCCGCTCACGCGGGTCGCCCTCGTCTTTTCGCCCCAGTCGAGGCCAGAGGCAGGCAGGGCGCGGAGGGGGCGGGGGTTGGGAGCCCGCTGAGCAAGCGGGGCCAGCGATATCGCTGTTCACTCGGGTTCGTCGGATCGTTGGCGACCGTCAGCCGGCCCTTGCCCGATCGAGATCTCGCGTTCGGCACCCAGCCCTGCCGCGGTCGCCCCACGCTCTCTCGGTCCGACCCATCGGTCGCCGCCCGCCCTCGCTCGCCGCCCACGGTGCGTCCCGTGAGCGGCCGGCTGCCCGACACGCGACCCCCGCGATCGACGGTAGCTGGTTGCCGGCTTCTACCGCTCGGGATCCTTCTTCGGCGGCTGGGCCCACGGCTCGCCGGCTTGGCCGCCCTCGACGGTGGTCCCCGTCGCGTCGCCGTTCGTGATCTGGCCGGCTTGCACGTTCCACAGCGTGGCGTACAGCCCGCCGCTGGCGAGCAGCTCGTCGTGGGTCCCCTGCTCGAGCACGCGGCCCTCGTCGACGACCACGATACGGTCGGCGTCGCGGACCGTGGACAGGCGGTGGGCCACGACGATCGTCGTGATCGGTTCGGTGACCTCGGCCAGGCGCTCCTGGATGATCGCTTCCGTCTCGTTGTCGACGTGGCTGGTGGCTTCGTCGAGGATCAAGACGTCGGGATCGGAGACGAGCGCCCGGGCCAGCGCGATGCGTTGGCGTTGCCCGCCGGAGAGCTTGACGCCGCGCTCGCCGACCATGGTATCGTAGCCCTCGGGCAGCTCGTCGACGAACTCGTGGGCGCCGGCGCGCTCGGCGGCTCGACGCACGTCGTCCCGGTCGGCGTCGGCGGCGCCGTAGGCGACGTTCTCGGCGACGGTGCCGTGGAACAGGTAGGCGTCCTGGCGGACGCGGCTGACCCGTTCGCGCAGGCTGGCCAGGTCGGCCTCGCGGAGGTCGACCCCGTCGAGGCGGAGGCTGCCCTCGTCGGGGTCGTGGAAGCGGAGCAACAGCTTGGTGATCGTGGTCTTGCCGCCGCCGGTGGGGCCGGCGAGGCCGACGGTGGCGCCGGGATCGATGTCCAGGTCGATGTTCTCCAGCGCCGGCTCGTCGGCGCCGCGGTAGGCGAAGGACACGTTCTCGTAGCTCACGTGGCCGGCCACGGCTTGCAGCTCGATGGCGTCCTCGGCCGTGTGGATGCTGGGCGGGCGGTCGAGGAGGCCGAGGATGCGTTCGCTGGCGGCCTCGGCGTACTGGTGGTCGTTGACGATGCGGCCGAACTCGCGCATCGGCCACATGAACCGGCGCGTGTAGAGGAGGAACGTGACGAGCGTGCCGGCCGTCAGGGTGCCGGCGAAGAACGCTGGCGCGGACCCGACGACCCACAGGCCGCCGACGAAGAACGTGGCGAGGAAACCGCTGGCCGTGAGCAGTCGCAGGGCGGGGAAGAATCGGATGCGGGTCGTGATCGCGTCCCACTGCGCGTCGCGGTAGCCCTCGCTGGCCTCCTCGACGCGTTCGCGCTCGAAGGGTTCCCGGCGGTAGGCCTTGACGACCTCGATGCCGCCGAGGTTGTTCTCCAACCGGGAGTTGAGCTCGCCGACGGCCGAGCGGACGGCCTGGTACTTGGGGTAGATCCGGTCGACGAACCAGAAGCTGGCCAGGCCCAGCGCCGGGATGAACAACAGCGGGATGAGGGCCAGTTGCCAGTTGAGCAGGAACATGACGGCCGCCATGCCGCCGATGAGGACGACGATGCGGAACCCCATGTTGAGGCCGTGCTTGAGGAACCGCTCGAGCTGGTTGACGTCGTTGTTGAGCACGCTCATCAGCTCGCCGGTCTGCCGCTCGTCGAAGAAGGAGACCTCCAGCTCCTGCATGGCGGCGTAGGCGTCGGTGCGGACCTCGTGTTGCATGTGCTGGGCCAACCGGTTCCAGGCCCAGCCGTTCAGCCAGCCCAACCCGGCGGATCCCACGTAGGCCACGCCGATCAAGCTGCCGAGCAGGACGAGTTGACCGGTGGGGTCGGTGGGGGTCCAGGCGGCCGGCCAGCCGGGCACGGCGAAGGCACGCGAGCTGTAGAACACGGTGTCGAGGCTGAGGCCGAGCAGGAAGGCCGGCAACAGCTCGAGGGCGCGAGCCACGATCCCCGTGAAGACGCCGGTGGCCAGGATCGGCGAATGGCGGCGTCCGTAGCGGAACAACAGGCGAAGGAAGGCCTGCGGGGTCTCGTCGCGAAGCTCCTTGAGGCCCGCGTCGTTCGTGGACGGAGGTCGTGGCACGTGTCCGGTGCTTGGGGCTCGAGCGTTATGAGGGTTCGGGTGGTGGCCTGGGACAAGGCGGCCCGACGAGGTCGATCGGAGCGAGGGTCGAGCGAGAGCGTAGCGTTCTTCCCGTGGCAGCCGCTGTGGTCGGTGGTACTATGCCCAACGGAACGGAGGAGGACACGGACGAGGCCCCGGGAACGGGGCACGGTGGAGACGGACCCGCGGAGGAGCCCTCGCAACCCCCCGAGGGGCTCGCCGACGAGGGGACCACGGTCGGGGCCTGGGACCTCGACACGCCCTCGGGCTACTGGCGGATCAGCGGGGTCTTGCTCGCGTTGATCGCCCTCGCGGGGTTCGTCGTGAACGCGATCGGCGGCAACTACGCCTACGTGCCGAACGTGGAAGCGATGGAGAACATCCTCGTCTTCGACTGGGCGCACAACGTCGTCCACGTCGCGCTGGCTGCGATCGCGCTCGCGTTCGGGTTCACGGGCCTGCGCACGAGCGGGGCCTCGAAGCCGACCGCCGGCGCGATCGGCGTCGTCTACCTCCTGCTCGGCGTCGCCGGGTTCCTCGGGGGCTTCGTCGACCTGCTGGAGAACCTCACGACGCTGCACCTGGAGCCGGGCGAGAACGTCCTGCACCTGATCCTCGGTGCCTGGGGCGCCTTCGTCGGGTTCGTCACCGACGACCCCTACTGATCGACGGCCAGGGGACCCGCTGCACGCGCCGCAGATCGTCGGCCTCGCCACAGCGTGGGCACCGTTCCAGCTCGACGCCGGTCCCGGCGCGACCGTCGCTGCTCCACCGCGCCCGGCACCGCAGGCAGCGCTGGAAGGGCCCCACCTCCGGCGCGGACGGGACCGGCCGACCCGCGCCCTCGACGGGCACGGCGCCCCCACAGGCCCGGCACGTGGCCTCGCCCACAGCGGCGATGGACCGTGGCCGAGCCAGGGCTCCGGAGGCCCCGCAGGCCGGGCACTGGACCCGGTGCAACCGCCAGCGGGCCTCGGGCTCGGCCGCCGGATCGTCGGCCTCGCTCGTGTCGTCGTCGGTCTCCGGGCCGAAGAGGGTGACGAGCGCAGGCACCGACGTCAGGCTGGCGAGGAACGCGCTGGCGATGACGACGGCCGCCACGCGCCCGAACTGGGCGACCTGCGGGTTGTTCGAGACGGCCAACACCAGGAAGGCGCCGGTGGTCGTTACCGTCGCTGCCAACACCGGGCGGCCGACCTCGCCGAGGCCGGCGCGAGCCGCCTGGGCTCCCGATCGTCCCTCGGCCAGCGCGCGCCGCGTGGCTTGGGTCGTGTGGATGGTGTAGTCGACGCCGATCCCGATCACCATGGCCGTCGTGACCCCGGTAACGGGGTTCAGGTCGACGCCGAGGGCGCCCATGGCGCCGAACTGCCAGACGAGCACGAGCCCCAGCGGGGCTGCGGCCAGCGCGGTCCAGCGCCACGAGCGGTGGATCGCGGCCAGCGTCACGCCCACGAGCGCCAACGCTACGCCGGTGGAGCGGACCAGGTTGGGCAAGATCAGGCCCGAGCTGTCCTCCCGGATCACCGCCGATCCGGTGAGCTGGGCCTCCAGCGGACTGGTCTCCAGGGTGTCCCGGATGGCGTCGAACACGGCCTCCGGGTCTCCGTCGTCGTAGCGGAGCTCGATCACGGTGATCCCGTCGGCGGTGAGCTCCCCGGGCGGGCCCTCGGCCACGAGCTCCCGGTAGGTGTCCTCCGCCGGCAGGGACCCGTTCGTTTGGGCGCGGGCTCGCTGGGTGGGGCTGTCGAGGGCCTCGACGCCGGGCCGGTCGGCCAGCGCTTGCGAGAGCTCGTCCAACGGCTCGCGCAGGTCGCCGGCCTCGCCCTCGACGAGCACCCGAGCGCTGGCTTGCGTGCCGACGGTCGCCTCGATCCGGTCCAGCCGCCGCTCGGCGGGCGTGGTCGTGTCCGTCTGCGCGACCGACTCGGCCACGTCCACCGAGGCGACCCCGGCCCCGGCGGCGACCGTGAGGATGGCCAACCCGGCGAGTACGCCGATGGGGCGGGCCCCGACGCCGTCCGCGAGCTTGTCGACGATCACGCCCGGCCAGCCGGGACGGCGGTCCTCGGGGGTCTGTTCCCGGTCGCGCAGCCCCACCGCGGCCGGCAGGAGGGTGAAGCCGAGCACGAAGGCTGCCAACGCCCCAGAACCGATCAACGCGCCCCAGTGCTGGATCTGCGGGATCGGGGACGCCAGAAAGGAGCCGAACCCGATGCAGGTCGTGACGACGGTGAAGGCGACCGGACGCCCGACGCGGTGGACGGCCCGCTCCATCGCGGCCGGCGCCGAGCGTTGCGTGGCGGCTTCGTCTTGGTAGGCGTACACGATGTGCAGCACGTAGTCGACGCCGAGCCCGACGATGAGCGGGGCCACGCTGAACAACAGCGGCGAGAAGGGCACCCCCAGCCACGGCAAGGCGGCGTAGGCGAGCCCGGTGGCGGCGAACACGGTCGCCAGGCACACGCCCACGTCGGAGGCTCGCCGGAACGTCGCGTAGAGAACGACCAACAGCACCAGGCCCGCCAGCGGCATCAGCACCTGCAGGTCGCCCTCGCCGGACTCGCGTTGGTCGACGGTGAGGTGAGCTGGGCCGGAGGCGGTGACCTCGAGGCCCGCAAGATCGTCGTCGATGCCCTCGAGGCCGGCCTGGGTCGCGTCCACGATCGCCCGCTCGTCGGCGTCGGCCGGGAACCCGAGCACGAGCAGGCTGGCCTCCTCGCCGACCAGGCCGGCGGTCTGCGGGCGGCGGGTGACCTCCTCGGCGGCCGCTTGCAGGTCCTCGTCGGATAGCTGGCGGGGGTCTTGGCCGGTGGCTTGCTCCACGGCGTGGGCCAGGCTGCGCGCCTCGACGGGGGTTGGATCGGCGACCTGGTCCGCCAGGCGGGCCTGGGCACGCAACACGTCGGGATCGGTGGGGGCTCGGCCGTCGAAGAGGACGAGGGCGGGCGTCGTCTCGCCGAACGTGTCCGCGATCCGGTCGGCGGCCTGGCGTGAGGGCAACTCCTCGGGGACGAACACTTCGTCGAGGTCGGCGCGCTCGGGGGCGGGAGCTCCGGCGACGAAGCCGACGGTCGCGGCCGCGAGGACGAGAACGGTCACCCACGGATGCCGGGTGCAGCCGCGAGCCAAGCGCGCCAGTGGGTCCATTGGGGAGGAGCCGGGTCAGCGGTCCTCGGCGACGAGCTCACGCAGCTCGCGCGCGGCCTGGGCGGGATCGGTGACCAGCGCCCAGTCGGCTCGATCCACGATGGGGGCCTCCTCGTCGCGCACGATCGCGGCCAGCCACTCGGCGTCCTCGACGGCCATCACGTGCTCGAAGGCGCCGAACACGCCGAAGCCGAGGTACAGTTCGGGCTGGGCCGAGCGGCCGGTGGCGTCGACGAGCAGGTCCTCGTCGGCGCGGCCGCCGTGCACGGCGGCGCGCGTGGCGCCGAGGCCGGCGCCGATCTCGTCGGCCAGCTCCTCCAAGGCCGACCAGGCCTCCGTGGAGACGCCGCGCCCGCCGACGACGAGCGTGTCCGCCGTCTCGATGGCCGGCGCTTGGGCGGGGAGCGTGTCCTCGATGGAGGGTGCCGAGCCCAGGTCGAGGTCGATCGTCTCCGTGTCCCCGAACCGCATCTCGTCGGGGAAGCCCTCGCGTGCGGCCCCGGGTTTCAGGGAGGCGATCTGCGGGCGAGCGTGCGGGGTCGTCAGCGTCTCTTCGAGTTGGCCGCCGAACACCTGGCGTTTGGCCAACAGCTTGCGGTCGCTGACGTCGAGGTCCACGTCCACGCACTCGTTGGCGACGCCGGTGTCGAGGCGGGCCCCCAGCATGGGCGCCAGATCGCGGCCGAGATCGGTGGCGGACAACAGCACGATCTCGGGGCGGCGGTCCGCGATCAAGCGAGCCAAGGGTTGGACGAGCGGGCCGGCCTGGAACCCATCGTGGGGGGTTCCATCGACGAGCACGCGGTCGGCGCCGTGGTGGATCGCCTCCTCGCCGGCGGCGTCGGCGTCCTCGCCGACGAGAAGGCACGTAAGCCTCCCGCCCAGCCGGTCGGTGACCTCGCGCGCCTTGCTCAACAGCTCCAGCGTGCACGTGGCCAGCTGGTCGCCGTCGAGCTCGCCGATCACCATGACGCCGCGCCAGTCGTCGTCGCTCATCGTAGCAACCCCCTCGAGTTCAGCCGCCGCTGCAAGCTCTCGGCGGTATCCTCGGCTTCCCCGTCGAAGATCTCGGTCTCGCGTTCCTTCTCGGCGACCGGTTCCACGTTCTCCTGCGTGGTCGCCGCAGCGCCGGGACCCAGCTCGTCCGGCGAGACGTCCAGGTCCGCGATCGACCACCGTTCGAGGGCATCCTGGGCGAAGGCCGCGTGGACACCCCAGGTCGTCGCGTGCCGAGGGTCGGGGCTTTGGGGACCGACCGACACCAGGCACGGGGTGGGCACCTGCAGGCGGGTGGCCGTGCCGTCACGGCGTTGCTTCTCGACGAGGAGGTCCTCGCCGTCGATCCCGGCCGAGCGGGCGTGCGTGGCGATCGAGAAGCCGAGCAAGGCGGCCATGGCGGGGCCGACGTGGCCGGCGAAGCGGTCGGTGGTGCGGGCGCCGGCGATGACGACGTCGATGTCGCCCAGGGACCGCACGGTCGAGGCCAGGGCCTTGGCCGTAGCCAGGCCGGTGGACTCCTCGAGCAGGGGATCGGCGACGAGCACGCCGCGGTCGGCGCCCATGGCGAGGGCTTCGCGCACGGTGGGCTCGGCCTCCTCGGGGCCCAGGGACACGGCGGTCACCTCGCTGGCCGGGTCCTGCTTGCTCAGGCGGAGCCCGGTCTCGAGGGCTCGCCGCCCCAAGGGATTCATGCGGCCCTCGGTGAGGTCGACGACGGGTTGGCCGGTCTTCTTCGAGACCCGCACGTCGTCGTCGGCGGGGACGTGTTTGATCGCGACGGCGATGTTCACCACGCGTATCCCCCCTCTTGGGCGACCTCGCGGCCGATGATCATGCGTTGGATCTCGTTGGTGCCCTCGTAGATCTCGGCGATCGGGGAATCGCGCAGGCCTTTCTCGACGCCGTAGCCTTCGGCGAGGCCGCGGGCGCCCATGATGTCGCAGGCCTTCTCGGTCACCTCGGCCGCCATCTCGCTGGCGGCGATCTTCACCTGGGCCGAGCGTCGGGACACCTTCTCTCGGAACGCCTTGGACACGTCCTCGCCGGCGGCGATCTGCTCGTAGTACTCCTCGACGTACTCGAGGCAGTGATAGGTGGCGTAGCGCGCTTGCGTGATGTCCGTGCTCATCTCGGCGAGCTTGAACTGGACGTCCTGGTGGTGGGCGATCGGGTCGCCGAACTGCTCGCGGGCGTTGGCGTAATCGACGGCGCGGTTGAGCGCCTCGGTGGCGCCTCCGATCGAGCCGGCGGCCAGCGTGGCGCGTCCGCCGTCCAGCGCGGTCAAGGCGACGATGAAGCCCTCGCCGACGTTGCCGAGCACGTTCTCCTCCGGCACCCGGCATCCGTCGAACTCGATCTGGGCCGTCGTCGACCGGCGGATACCCATCTTGTCCTCCTTGCTGGACACCTCGAACCCGTCCCAGTCGGAGTCCACGATGAACGCGGTCACGCCGCCGCGGGCCCCCAACGCGGGATCGGTGACGGCGCTCACCATGAGCGTGTCCGCCACGTCGCCGTTGGAGACGTAGATCTTGGTCCCGTCGAGCACGTACTCGTCGCCGTCGCGCTCGGCACGGGTCTTGATGTTGGCGGCGTCCGAGCCCGCTTGGGGTTCCGTGAGGGCGAAAGCGCCGATGTCCTCGCCCCGGCAAAGCGGCGGCAGGTAGCGTTCCTTCTGCTCCTCGGTGCCGAAGAGGTAGATCGGAGCCAGGCAGATGCCGGTGTGGGCGCCCACGATCGTGGACAGGCCCGTGTCGACCTTGGCCAGCTCCTCCAGCAGGATCCCGTACCCGATCTCGCCGAGCCCGGCACCGCCGTACTCGGGCGGGACCGTGACGCCGAACAGGCCCTGCTCGGCCATCGGCGTCACCAGGTCCCAGGGGAACGCCTCGGAGTCGTAGAACTCGTCGTCGATCCGGGGCCGGATTTCCTCGTCCAGGAACCCGCGCAGGGTCCGCCGGAACATCTCGTGCTCGGGCGCGAAGGAGAACTCGAACGCCATGCGACACCGGTGCAACGGGGACAAGGGTATCAAACGTTTGTGAGCACCAACTACCGAGCGGAGGAGAAAACGGTCCTCGGGCTCGCGGGCGGGCCGGCGGAAGGCTCTTGCTCGTCGAGCCGGCTCGCGGGTCCGTGCGAGTCTGTACCACTGCCGCCTTGCTCGTGATGCTCGTGGCCGCCTCGGCCGCCGGCGCCCAGCTGCAACCCCGAACCGACGACCGGCTCCCGCTGACCGACCGCGCCCCGCCCGAGGCCTCCGGCGAGGGTGGGCTCCCCTGCGGCGACGTCGAGGTGCACGGCATCGCCGAGCCCGGGGAGGGGCCCGAGCAAGCCGGCCCGGCGGATCTGAGCCGGTCCTCTGCCGTCATCGGCTGCCCGACGTTGTTCCGCGCGCCCTCCTTGGGAGCCTTCAACGTGACCCGCGAGGCGACCGCGCACCTCGTCGTGGGGTGCGATCAGCCGACGGCGATGCACCAGCCACTGGACAACGTGCGCCTCTGGCTGGTTCGCAGCGGGGACCGGATCGACGAGGGCGGGGCCAGCTTGCCCGCCGTTTGCTCGCCGGGCGACCCGATGGAGCTGGAGGTCACCGTGCCCCAGCCCGAGGAACCGGGGTACAACGCCAGCGATACCGTTGGCCTGGACGTCACCGTGTTCGGGTCCCCGAACCTGGCCGTGGACAACCTCAACCTGGTCGTCGGTGGCAACGAGACCGCCTCCGCGTTGACGCTGCCCGGCGTGGGGGAGGCCTTCGCCGTTCGTGAGCCCGAGACCGACCGACCGTCGGCGAACGCGACGAACGAGACCGCCCTCGAGCAGCAATCGACCACGGACGAGAAAAGCGGCATCCCGGCGCCCGGGGCAGGGCTGCTCGCCGCGCTGGGCTTGGCGGCCTGGATCGGCCGGCGGCGGGCCTGAGCGGGCCTCAATGGTACAGGCTGGCGGGGGCCTCTTCGGCGGCGCCTGCCGGCGTGGTCGTTTGCGACTGCTGGTACTGTCGAGCCACCTCGTCCAACCGCCGCTGGATCTCCTCGTCGCGCTCCTCGAGGTCGCTCGTGTCCAGATCGAAGTCGACCAGGGGCTCGAGCCCGTTCTCGATCACGCTGCGAGCGGCTCCGGGGTCGGGGATCTTCGGTCGGCAGCGCGTGACGAGCGCGACGGCCGGGACCTGCGCGCGGTAGCAAGCCTGCAGGAGGGCGCCGGTCACGCCCCCGATCGTGCCCGTGTGTTCGGCCAGATCGATGCCGGCCTCCGTTAGCCGTTCGCGCTGGCCGGGGTTCGTCCCGATGCCGCGCACCTGGCCCAGCTGGTCCTCGGATTGGGCGGGGGCGCCGACGAGGAAGATCGCCTGCTGGAACTCGTGGGCCAGATCCTTCAGGACGCAATCGGCCAGCGATCCGACGGCCTCCTCGGGCACGGGCGCCGAGCTGTGCAGCGTCAACACGGCTGGCTCCGTGCCGCCGTACACGCGCATCGTCTCCTCGACGAGCCCGTCCTCGAAGGAGGCCATCGGCGGGAACCCCCCGGAGCGCAGATGCCCGATCTGGGCCAGGTCGAGGTTCCGGCGGACCTGGTCGGCGGCGATCGAGGCGACCAGCCCCATGCCGGGCAGCCCCTCGATCAGCGTCGGGTTCTGGCCGTCCATCTCGTGTGTCCGTTCGAACGAGCACGTCTCGGGCATCGGTGAGCCTCGTGGCTACGATGACGGTCGGGCCTTTTGGGCCCCAGCCCGGACTGGGCCAAGCGAGCAGACGAAGAGAACGAGAAGACGCGGCCGAGCCCTCCGGCCCGGCCGGCGTCGGTGCACGGGCTCGATGCTCGCGAGATGAGGGGCGCTCCCACACCCCTTCACGTAATCGGGGGCGTCCGTCGGGATGACGGAGGCGGGTGGCGGTGGTCGGCCTCCGTCAGAGGACGGACGCCCCTCACCCCTTCACGTAATCGGGGGCGTCCGTCGGAAAGTCCATGACCTCGCAGCCGGCGTTCTCGAACGCCTCGATCTTGGACTCGGCGGTGCCCTTGCCGCGGGTCACGATCGCGCCGGCGTGGCCCATCTGCTTGCCCTGCGGGGCCGAGCGACCGGCGATGTAGGCGTGCACGGGCTTGGAGACGTTCCGGGTGATGTACTCGGCGGCCTCCTCCTCGGCGGTGCCGCCGATCTCGCCGACGAGGATGATCTCGTCGGTGTCGGGGTCCTGCTCGAAGCATTCGAGCGCGTCCACGAACGTCGTGCCGGGTGTCTGGTCGCCGCCGATCCCGATCACGGTGGATTGCCCGATGCCGGCCTCGCTGAGCGCGCCCACCATCTCGTAGGTGAGCGTCCCGGAGCGGGACACGATGCCGACGTTGCCGGGCGAGAAGATCCGGTTCGGCAGGATGCCGAGCTTGGTCTCGTCGCCGGGCGCACAGATGCCGGGGCAGTTGGGGCCCAGCACGCGGGCGTCCTCGTAGTCGGCGTAGTGGCCGAAGTCGATGGCGTCCTGGACCGGGATGTGCTCGGTGATGACGTTCACGAGCTCGATCCCGGCGTCGAGGGCCTCAAGCGCGGCATCGCGCGCGAACGCGGCCGGCACGAAGACGACGCTGGCGTCGGCGCCGGTCTCGTCGACGGCGTCCTGGACGGTGTCGAACACGGGGAGGCCGTTGACCTCCTCGCCACCCTTCCCGGGGGTGACCCCGCCCACGACGTTCGTCCCGAAGTCCATCATGGCTCGGCTGTGGAACCGACCCTGGTGGCCGGTGATCCCCTGGACGATGACCTTGGTCTCGTCGTCGATGATCGCACCCATCAGCGGGCACCTCCGTTGGAAGCTTCCGTCTCGAGTTGGACGGCCTTCTCCGCGGCCTTCTTGAGATCCTGGGTGGCGGTGACGCCGGCGTCGCGCAGCATCTCGCGGGCTCGCTCCTCGTTCACGCCGCGGATGCGGGTGACGAGCGGGACGTCGAGGCCCTCCTCCTCGAGGACCTGGACGACGCCCTCGGCGACGGTGTCGGCCTTCGTGATGCCGCCGAACAGGTTGAGGAAGATGACGGACGGGTCGGCACGTGTGAGCAGGTCGAAGCAGGTCTTCACCTTCTCGGGGTCGTCGGTGCCGCCGAGATCGAGGAAGGTGCCGCCCTTGCCGCCGTAGTGCTCGATCGCGTCGAGCGTGGCCATCGTGAGGCCGGCGCCGTTCGCGATGACACCGATGTCGCCCTCGAGCTCGACGAAGGCGATGCCCTTCTCGTTGGCCTCGCGCTCGAGCTCGGGCACGTCTTCCTGGCTCGCCTCGACGTCCTGGTTCCGGAAGTCCGCGCTGTCGTCGATCTTGAACTTCGAGTCGGCCGCCACGACATCCCCGTCTGGCGTGATCGCCAGCGGGTTGATCTCGACGAGGTCCGCATCGCGGTCCTGGAAGAGCTCGAACATCTTGCCGAGCACGCTGGCGAGCTGCTTCTCGACGTCGCGGTCGACGTCGAGGCCGGCGAGCAGCTGGCGGGCGTGATACGGCGAGAAGCCGGTGAACGGGTTGACGTTGACGGTGTAGATGTCCTCGTCGGGCACGGACTCGATGTCGACGCCGCCCTCCGGGCTGACCATGACCATCGGCAGCCGCTGGGAGCGGTCGACGAGCACGCTGGCGTACAGCTCGTGCTCGATCTCGATCATCTTGACGAGCAGGACCTCGTCCACGGTGAGGCCCTTGATCTCCATGCCGAGGATGTCGTCCACGTGCTCGCGGGCCTCCCCGGCGTCGTCGGCGAACTTGACGCCGCCGGCTTTGCCTCGTCCGCCGGCGAGGACCTGAGCCTTGACGACGACGGGGTAGGCGAGGTCGTCGGCGACCTCGTCGAACTCCTCCAGGGAGGACACCACGGTGCCCTCGGGCGCCGGGATGTCGGCCTCCTGGAAGAGCTCGCGCCCCTGGTACTCTTTAAGTTTCATCACCGAGCCCAGGCGGGTAGCCACGAAAAGGGTTACCCCTGGCCCCGCTCCATCCAGACACCTCGAGATCGAGGGTGGGCGCGGGAGCGCAGCGACGTCGTGACAGGGGTCGACGTCGATCCCGTCGACGGCGACGCCGACCGGACGCCAGGTCCCCAGCGACTCGGGGACCGTAGAGTCGGAACGTTTCCGCCCAACGCATTTGTACCCCCTCTTTGCTGGCTAGCGTGGTGCCCAAGGTGTCTGACGGCCTCTCGGAGGGCGACATCGTCCTCGTGGACTTCGAAGCGTGGACCGACGACGGCGAACTCTTCGACACGACCCGCCAAGACCTGGCCCTGGAGGAGGGCTGGGACGTCGACGAGGACGAGCTTCGCCCGATGCCGATCCTGCTCGGTGGCGAACGCGTCGTTCCCGGGTTCGAGCAAGCGCTGCTCGAGGCCGAGGTCGGCGAGGAGAGCGAGGTCGAGGTTCCGCCCGTCGATGCGTTCGGCAAGCACGACGACAACCGGGTGCGTCTGTACCCGCGCAGCGAGCTCGAGAAGCGGGACATCAACCTGCAGCCTGGTGCCCAGGTCGAGATCGAGGGCCAGCGTGGCCAGATCGTGCAGACCACGGCCAGCCGCGTGCGCGTGGACTTCAACCACCCGATGGCCGGCAAGACGCTCGAGTACGAGTACGAGGTGCTCGAGATCATCGAGGGCGATCAGGAGAAGCTGGAGGCTCTCATCGCGCTCGACTACGCCGTGTCCAAGGCCGAGGACTTCCAGGTCACCGTCGAGGACGGCGAGGCGATTGTGACCGTCCCCGACGAGGCCAGCTTCGATTCGCAGTGGTTCATGGCCCGCCACCGGCTCGGCCACGACGTCTTCGAGCACACCGAGCTCGACGGCGTCGAGTTCCGCGACGAGGTCACCCGCGAGCAGATGGAAGAACACGACCACGGTCACGGCCCCGGCGCCGCGCAAGCCGCGCCCCAACCCCACTGAGGTAGGCACAAGCGCCCCCACGTCCGCTCGGCCTCGACGGTCTCCGCGCCGTCCGCCGCGGCTGGCCCGCGGTCGATCAACGTTCGCGGTCGGCCAGCGCATCGTCGCTGGGCGCCACGCCGGTCACCGTCTGGGCGCCCTCCCCCCACCCGGGCATCTGGCAGGCGCCGGTCGAGCTCGAGCGGGTTCCCCGAGGCGTCCCCACGAGGGCCAGGCCCGATCCCAGGTCAAGCCTAGGGGGCGAGCTCGGCGGCGCGGTCCTTACCTCGTTCGAGGCAGCAAACGGTGACGAGGACGCCGGTGATCGCGGCCGGACCCGCCGACGGCCAACGCTCTGGACGGCATGGCAAGGTAGGGGCCCCTCGCTCGGCGAACGACCGCTTCGGGCGGTAGGTTGAAACCGGCGAGCGGCCTCGTCGGGCTCGATGCGCGTCCTGGTGGAATCCACGGAGGATCCGGCGTCGGGGAACATCGCCGACCAGCTCCGCGAGCTCGTCGACTGGGACGAGAAGGGCTTGTTCGACGGTCACCGCGTGCTCGCCTACGAGGACCTGCGCCTGGTCACGATCGACGAGATGCATCTGCACAGCGAGAACCTGGACGAGCGGCTGCCGCCCTCGCTGTCCGAGCCCGAGCTCGTCGTGTTCCTCTCCCGGCACAAAGGCGAATCCGGCCGGCCGACGCTGAGCGTGCACCCGATCGGGAATGTCGCCGATGCCCCCTACGGCGGCCAAGAGGGCCGCCTCGTGCCGGCTTCACCGGGCTGGATGGCGGGCCTGCTCGACGAGCTGCGCGGCCTCGACCCCGACGGGTACGAGGTCACCTACGAGGCCACCCATCACGGCCCCTACCTCGAGGCGCCGACGCTGTTCTACGAGCTGGGCTCCACCCGGGACGAGTGGCACGACGAGCAGGCCGCCCGCTGGCTGGCCGAGGCGCTGTTGGCGGCCGAACCCGACGAGGGCCGCAACGTGCTGTGGGTCGGCGGCGGCCACTACTGTCCCCAGGTCAACGACGCCGTGCGGGACACCGATCTGCGGCCGGGCCACGTCATCCCCAGCTGGGGCGCAGCCCAGGACGTCGACGACGAGGCGCTGCAACGCGCTGTGAAGGCGGTCCCGGACTGCGAGGGATACGTCTTGCAGCCGGAGGCGACGACGGAGGAGCACGACCTCGCCGACCGGCTGGACGCGATCGGTGTCGACGAGATCGAACCCTAGCCTGCCGGACTCGATGTGCGCAAGATCTCGCGCCGGCGTGAGCGGTCAAGGTCGCGGAATCCCTCGACTTGCCCGTCGGGCAAGCCTTCGGTCCCGCTCCGCGCCTTCGAACCTCTGAGGACGGCGAGACTTGAGCAGATAACGTCCGGCAGGCTAACCCGCGTCCTCGCGGCAGCGGCTACTTGCGCGTGATCAGCGTCAGGATGTCCTCGTCCGCGAGCTGGTGGTCGAGGCCGACCCGCTGGTCGGGGAACTCGCTGGAGTCGCCGGACACCTGCGCGTAGCGGAACCGGTCCCGCATCTCGCGGTGCAGGTGGTCGCACACGTCGCCGACCGTGGACCCGCGTCGCACGACGAGCGGGTCCTCCATGTCGGCGTCGCCACCTTGCGGTTTCAGGTAGATCCGGATCAGGTCCAGCTCCTGGTAGACGAGGTCCTTGAGCGCCTCGAGGTTCCGCTCCTCGTAGGCGCTGATCGGGACGACCTCCCAGCCCTCGGCTTCGATCTCCCCGATCCGCTGCTTCACGAGCTCGGGGTCGGCCTGATCGATCTTGTTGATGGCGACCACGGCCGGCTGGTAGACCCGGTTGCCGGCCAAGGCGTCGACGAGCTGGTCGTGCGTGATGTCCTCCCGGATGACCAGATCGGCGTTCACGTACCCCCACTCGTCGAGGATCGACTCGGCCAGCTCCTCGTCGACGTGCGTGGGCTCGACGGTGAAGGAGACGTCGAGGCCGCCTTGCCGCCGGCTCGTGCTCAACCGCACGCGGGGCGGGTTCTCGTTGAGGCGGATCCCGGAATCGTACAGCTCGTCGACGATGACGTCGAGCTGGTCGGGGTTGAACGGGTCCACGACGAGGCAGACGAGATCGCAGTTGCGCGCCACCGAGATGACCTCCTTGCCGCGGCCTCGGTTGACGGAGGCGCCGTGGATCAGGCCTGGGAGGTCCAGGATCTGGATGTTGGCGTTGTTGTGGGCCATCATGCCAGGCACGACCTCGAGCGTGGTGAACTCGTAGGAGCCGACCTCGCTCTCGGCGTTCGTGAGCGTGTTCAACAGCGTGGACTTCCCGACGCTGGGGAAGCCCACCAGGCCGACGCTCGCGTGCCCGGTCTTCTTGACGTCGTACCCGGACGATCCGCCGCTGCCGGCGTACTGCTCGCGCTTCTCCCGCTTCTCGCGGAGCTTCGCGAGCTTGGCTTTCAAGCGACCGATGTGCTGCTCGGTGGACTTGTTGTAGGGGGTCTCGCTGATCTCCTGTTCGATCTCCCGGATCTCGTCCTCGATGTGACCCATCCGGACAGCCAAGACGTGAGGGCCGCGCCTTTAACCGTTTTGCCCTCTGGGCCCGCGCTGTAAGGATAAGAAACGGGGGGGGGACCACCAAGTACGCGAAGGGACGCCAGGGCACAACTGGGAGCAGCTGCCGTGACAAAGCCGCCCGGCGGCGAGTCACAGGCCCTTCGTGGCCTTGGCGATCCTTCGTGTCCTTCGCGGCCCCTGCTTAACCAGACAGCCCGCTCTGGGCCGCTTCCCCACGGACGCGGTCGTCGCAACCGGCAGGACCCCCCTCCGGGCCATGGTTGAAGGTTGCGGGGCCTCTTCCCCAAGCGATGTTCCCGTTCCACTCCCGGCTGGGTTGGCACGCCAAGACCGGGTATTTGCACCTCGTCGAAGCGATCGATGACCACATGCAGGACTTCGCCTCCCCCTACTCGGAGGTCCTCGAACAGCGGGCCGAAAGCCTGCGCTTGGCCGTCCGCGTCCGCCTGTTCGTCATCCTCCTGCTCAACATCGGGTTCATCGTGACGGCAGCTGCCTGGATCGCCAGCGTGCTCCCCCCGCTCGCCGGGGTCCGCGAGCTCACCCAACGGCTGGCGCGCGCGACGACAGGGATCACGGTCGTGTTCACCGGCCTGTTCGTGATCATCTCCCGGTACCTCGGGCAGCTGCAGGCCGACATCATCGCCGCGATCGCTCTCGGTACCGGCTGGCAGGAGGACAGCGCGGCTCAGCGCCAGAAGCTGATCGAGCGCGCTGCCGAGGAGACGGGGGACTGGAGCGAGGATCTCGACGTGGGCGTCAAGGAGGAGGTCGAGAAGGACGAGCTCGAGCAGACCACGCTCGGCAAGCCCGAGATCGTCGACGGCGGGGACGGAGACGGGTAGGAAGGCAATCGAAGAGGTCCAGCCTAGACTGCCGGACGTGTTTTGCTTACGCTCTCGCGCCGGTCTCGGGAGGGTGCTGAACGCGGCCTTTCAATCGGGCTTCGTGCGGCCAACGGACCGTGACCAGTCCATCTAACCCATCAAGCCAACCGGGAGAGACGGGTTGACCGAAAAAGACGAGGGCGCTCGGTGCCGCCGATCACCAGCTCGACCGCCCGGTCACGGACGACAAGGGCCCTTTTCCTCCTCTGCCCCCCGATGCGACTCCCGTCAGAACTCGTAACCTGGCGGGACCCCGGACCCTCCGAGACTGAGTTCCAGTTCCTCTAGCTCGGGCGTTGGCAGTTTTCATATCGCGCCAGTTCGACCAGCGGGAGAAGGCAGCCTCTATTGAGAGCCAACGGTCAGCACCCTCGGGAGACCGGGCACGGTCTGCCGAGAGTACGAGCCCGGAGGGCTCGTGCGAATGAGCGAGGCAAGGTCGCGGAGCCCGAGGAAGGAAACCCCCTGTGGGTTGTCGACGGAGGGCGACAACGAGATTGCCCGCCTCAGACCGGCGCCTGCACGCGAGGCCGGCCTCAGGGGCGGATCCTCGCGAGAGTCCGGATCTTCGATCCGGGCGAACCTTCGTCTCGGCTCCGCGCTTTCACCGCCTGAGGGCGGCGAGAGCTTAACCCAAGCACAGCCGGCAGTCTAGGGCTCGCCCGCCGACGGTCAGGCCGATCCTCCCGCGTCAGCCGGGCATCAGGGAGCCATCCGGGCAAAGGTGTGGGGCGGGATGAGGCAGCAGGAGGGACAGGGGGTCGCTCGGGGTAGTGTCGTCGGTTGTCAGGATCGAACCAGGGTTCTCATTCTGTCCCCTCGGCGTTGTGGATGCGGGGGATAGGATTTCGCCCGAACGTGGTGCGGTTCGTGTGTTCGGGCTCTCCTGAAGACCGGGCGGTGTTCGTCGGTCTTCAGGATCGAACCAGGGTTCTCATCCTGTCCCCCTCGGCGTTGTGGATGCGGGGGACAGGATTTCGCCCGTCCTCGCAGGCTCGGACGGGCTCTCGCGAAGGCCGTTCGACGGGTGTCGGCCTTCGCGATCAAACGTCGTTCGAATCCTGTCCCCCTCGGCGTTGTGGATGCGGGGGACAGGATTCGAACCTGCGAACCCCTATGGGACGAGGTCCTAAGCCTCGCGCCGTTGACCGCTTGGCGACCCCCGCGAGAGGACATCCGGGGGTAGGGGACAGCGTTCCTAAGGTTTGCGCATATCGCTCGGTCTCGCGTCGGCCCGATGACGGGTCGGCCGGCACCCGGCCCTCCCTCGACGGTTCCTGGCGAAAGACCCATCACCTCGCAGCCGCCACCAAGAGACGGGCAGGAACGGGACGCCGGAGAACGTTGCCCAGCAACGAACGAGACTGGATGATCCCAGCCGATCCCGTCCTGCGTGACGGCCGAACGGTCCCGATCCCGGGGCCCTCCCTCGCGAGGTCTCCCTAGCTCGTCTCCTGGCTTGCCAACTCGCGCCAGCGCCGGTGCCGGTGGGCGACGAGCAACTTCACGATCGGATAGACCAGCGGGGTGAACACGCCCGCGCCGACCTCGATCTCGTCGGTGTAGGCCGAGGCCCCGTCGCTGGTCTCTCGCACCGTCATCGTGTGGTCCCACGTCGGGAACAGGGTCCCCGAGCCCTCGTCCTTGAACCGGTAGAGGGCCTCCCCCGGTGTTCCGTCGGCCTCGAGGCGTCGGGGCGCGATCGTCTGTCGAGCCACCGGGATCAGGCCAAGCAGCTCGACCTGCGCCTCGTAGGTCTCCCCGTCGACCCATTCCTCTGGGAACCGCGGCGGGTCGATCGGTTCCAGGGAGACGAGCGGCTTGGACATCTCCTTCATCGCCGCGGGTTCCTGGATGCGGTCCCAGACCCACTCCGGTGGGGCCTCGAGCAGGCTGGTCTTCGTGATCTTCATCGCGGTGGCGCCTCGGCGGTGGAAACGGGCTCGTCCTTGATGGCTTTGGACCCCTCGCAGCCATCCGTCAGCCGGCGACGTCCAGCGGCTCCATGGACACGGTGCCGTCGACGTGGACGCGCACCGCGTGGTCGAGGGGGACCCGCTGCCAGACGCGCTCGTCCTCGAACAGGCGTTCGCTGGCGACGAGCACCGACTCGCGACCCTCGGGGTTCACCGTGTCGAACCCGCCGTCGGCATCGCAGTAGAAGCGGTCGGCCGTGGCCACGTACAGGCTGGGCGCGTCCTGCGGGTCTGGGTGCGCATAGCGGGTGGCTAGCATCCGCTTGCCGTCCGTGATGCACATGTTCGCGTCCGTGGTCTCCTCCTCGCGGCTCAGCTTGGTCTTCAACCCGTTCATGTACCCCAACATGTCCTCCATGGCGCGCTGGAAGTCGTCGACGCTGGGGTCGATGACGTACTGGCCCAGGTAGTCCTGGAGCACGGCGAAGGCCAGCTCGCTGTCCGTCGTACCGCGCACGCTGAAGAACAGATCGTCGGGCAGCTTGCGGTACAGGTGGCGGATGATGTCGCGGTAGCCGCCGATCTTGCCGTTGTGCATGAACAGCAGCCGGCGACGACCCCGCTCCATCGGGGACAGCTCGGTCTCGTCCTCGCGGCCATCCTGCCCCCCTTGGAAGGGGTGGCAGTTGAGCTGCTGGACGGCCAGGCCCGGGCTGGCGGCGCGCACGTGGGACAGGAACACCGGCGTGCGGACCGCGGGCGAGATCTGCCGCATGTTGTCGTCCGACCACGCGGGGTGGACGGTGCGGTACAACGCCGGGTCCCGTTGGTACTGGAAGGTGTACCACCCCACGCCCCAGCCGTCCCCGTTGAGCGGTTCGTCGCGCTCGAAGGCGTGCGTGCTCTGGTGGATGATGCTGTGCTCGGGCTTGTAAAGCAGCTCGTCGAGCGAGATGGGTGACCCGTGGTAAGCGACGAACCGGCACATCGTGCCCCCTCATGCGGAGCCTGTAGGATGTGTTCTGCGTTCGAAAGGACGGCTGGGTCCGCTATACCAAAAGTCAAACCGGGGCGGCGGCCTACCGAGCAACGACCAGTATGCCCACTGCCGGCGATTCCCTCACCGATCTCAAGGCCCAAGACGTGATGCGGACAGACGTCCCGTCCGTGCGCCCCGAAACCCCGTCGTCGAAGGTCCTGGCGATCTTCGCCGACGAGCGCTCGCCGGTCGTCGTCGTGACCGACGAGAAGGGCCGGTATGAGGGGTTCCTCTCGGAACGGAACGTGCTGCGGCACCCGGCCGACTACGAGAACACCCAGGCCGAGGACGTGATCCCCCAGCACGCCAACCCCACGATGAGCCCCGAGGACTCCCTCGTCGACGTGGCGCGCGCCATCAACGACACGAACGCCCGCGGCGTCGCCGTCGTCGAGGAAGAGGACAACCTCATGCGCGTCCAGGGCGTCATCGTGCGCGAGGACGTCATCAAGGCCGCCGGGGACCGCGAGCTGGGCGATGCCCCCGTCTCGCAGCACATGACCGAGGATGTCAAGACCGCCGACGCCGACGACAGCGTCGCCAAGGCGATCTCCCGCATGAAGCGCGAGGGGTTCTCCCACCTCCCGATCGTCGACGACGGCCGTCTGGTCGGCATCGTCACGATCCACGACATCATCCGTCGCGTGATCGCCCCGCTCAAGGGCCACGATCAACAGGGGTGGAAGTCGGGTGAGAGATCCAAACCCATGGCCGTCCCCCTCGAGGGCATCATGACCGAGGGGGTCATCACCCTGCCTCGCGGCTCGACGTACGAGGAGGCCGCCGACCTCATCCACGGCGAGGAGATCGGCAGCGTGGTCATCACCAAGGAGGGCGAGTTCCCCTACGGCATCATCACGCGCCGGGACATGCTGTCCCCGATCACGCTCTACGGCGGCGAGGCGCCCGACGTCGTGATCCACTTCTCCAGCAAGGACACGAGCCGCGAGGGCTACGAGTCCACCGAGGCCCCCGGCGAGATCCGCTCCTTCCTGGGCCGCTACCAGTCCCGGTTGGAGCCGGCGATCATCCAGATCCACGCCAAGAAGCACAAGGACCGCAACCGCCGGCGGGACATGTGGCACATCCGGCTGAACCTGACCTCCGACATGGGCAAGTTCTACGCCGTCGGCGAGGGTTGGGGAATGGCCCACGCCACCCGACTGGCCGTCGACCGGCTGGAGCGCCGCGTCCGCCGCGCCAAGGAGGAGCAGCTCGAGACCCCATCCCGAGAGTGGCTGCAGGACCAGCTGTACTACTGAGCCCGGTCGAGTCCCCACGGCCCCTCGCCGGGGCCGTCTTCCTCCGTTTCTTGTCTTCCCTCTGGCTCTCCCACCTCCACCCATTCTTTCGTTTGACGAGGATATAAATACCCGCTCGATCATGTTGTCACGAAGCGGAGTTACACGGGAACCCTGGCTGTCGTGACGACAGCCTGGATCCGCCCGGCTTGGGGGCTGAGCGGACCGCGGTTCCGGCTCCGTGGGGGACCGAGATGCTCGACGCACGCACAGCTTGGGCTATCGCGTTGCTGCTGGCTCCGACCGGCGCCGCCGTCGCCGGCGTGACGACGACCGCCAGTTCCGGGCACACCGCCTACGTCGAGCTCACGATCGACGAGAACCGGCCCAACGACCTCGCCAGCATCCAGGCCTTCGTCGTGTGCCAGACCGAGGACCCGGTCGAGGACGCGATGGCGTGGCTGGGCGCCGACGGCTGCTCGGCCCCGCCCGGTGCCGCCATCTACGTGACCAACGCCGAGGCGCCGGCTCCCACCGCGGCCACGATGACGCCCACCGGTACGATGTACGCCTACGAGGACGGCGACCGCGTCTGGACGGTGTACGAGTACACCTACGGTGATCTCGACGGCGACCAACACCACGCCTACGTGCTGTCGCCCGACCTCGCCGACCGCGTGACCGGCGTCGGAGCAGCGGAGCCGGTGCGAGGGGTCGTCGACATGGCCAAGCTCGGCATCGAGCCCGGCGAGACCGGAGCCTTGACGACGAGCCTCGCCGCCGGACCCGACACCCTGCCGCAGGACCCGACGGTGGAACGCGTGGACGCCGCCGAGACCGCAGCACTCGCCGGCGAACCTACGGGCTGACGCCCAACCGCGATCGCTCGCGCATCCGCATCGCGATCTCGTGGTACTCGTCGAGGAACGCGCGCAACGTCTCGCGTTCCTCGTCGTCGAACTCGTCGATACGCCCCTCGATCGCCAGCAGGACGAACTGCATCCCGTTGAGGTACGCGTTCAGATACTCGGGGGTCTGCATCGAGGATCCGCTCAGGTCACACCACCCACGTCCCACTGGCAAGAAGAGGTGGACGGTTAATGGAGGTTGTGTAACGGTCCCAGTGACAACAACCTGACCTGGCCCAACCCGGAAGTTTCCTACCCAAGGTCTCGGTTACCCGCTGGGATGACGGATACGCGGTGCTTGGTCCTGGCTTGCGTGCTCATGGTGGGCGCTTGGGCCGGGTGCGCCGGCGAACAGGCGGGGCCCCCCGTCGGCGAGGAGCCGACGAACACGACCGACGAGGAGCCCGACACCACCGCCCCCCGGACCACGATCGCCTGGGACCGCGTTCCGGCGCCCGAGACGGTGCCCTCGCCCGACCCGGCCCGGCTGGGCGAACTCGTCGAACGGCAGGTCTACACCAACGGGACCGAGCCTCGCTACCGCACGCCCGGAACCGCCAGCCACGAGGCCACGATCCCCGACCTCGTAGCGATGCTCGAGGAAGCCGGCGCCGACGTCGAGACGAACACGTTCCCTGTCGAGATCGACGGGATCGGCGAGGTCAACGCCACGAACGCGACCGTCAACATCGCCCTCTTCGACGTCGAGGACCAAGGCCAAGGCGCCGAGGGCTACATCAAGGGCTCCACGCACGCCGCCGAGCAGATGACCGAGGACGAGCTGGCCGCGATCGACGCCTTCCTCCTCGTCGACATGCCCGGCCACGATCCGCTATCGATCAAGCGCGAAGGCTACAGCCACAGCGAGTCGGGGACCGTCACCGATCTCACCTTCGGCGTCGCCGAGCGCCTGGAGGCTGCCTCGTTCCGCAACGAGTCGGGGCCAACGATCACCGACGACCACGTCCCCTTCGTCCAACGCGAGGTGCCCGCGATCGACCTGATCCACCTCGACGACAACGGCACCACGCCGTTCCCGTGGACCTGGCACACCCCCCACGACACGCCCGAGCACGTCTCGAACGCCTCGATGGCCGAGGTCACCCAGGTCGTGGCCGGGACGGCGATGGCCGTGGACCGCGGCGCCCTGCCCCCGACCGAGTAGGCCCGCCTACGTCATGCCGAGGAGGTCGCGAGCGATGATGAGCTTGTGGATCTCCTTGGTGCCCTCGTAGATCTCGGTGATCTTCGCGTCGCGGTAGAACCGCTCGACGTCCATCTCGTCGACGTACCCCGAGCCGCCGTGGATCTGCACCGCCTCGTCGGCGCAGTCGACCGCCGTCTCGCCGGCGAACCACTTGGCCTTGCTCGACGCGGAGGCATCCGGTTCGCCGTGGTCGGCCTGCCAGGCCGCCTTGTGGGTCAGCAACCGGGCGGACTCGATGCGGGTCTCCATCTCGGCGAGCTTGAACTGGATCGCCTGGAAGTTGGCGATCGCTTGGCCGAACTGCTCGCGCTGACCGGCGTACGCGATCGAGCGGTCCAGGGCGCCTTGGGCGATCCCGACGCCTTGGGCGGCGACCATGATGCGGGTCTGGTTGAAGAACCGCATCACGTAGCGGAAGCCCATGCCGCGCTCGCCCACCAGGTTCTCCTCGGGCACGCGCACGTTATCGAGGATGACCTCGGCGGTCGGCGAGGCGCGGATGCCGAGCTTGCCGGTGATCTTGCTCGACGACACGCCCTCGCGGTCCGTCTCGACCAGGAACACGGAGTGCCGGTCGTGGCGGTCCTCGGCCTCGGGGTCGGTCTGGGCGAGCACGACGAGGAAGTCGGCGATCGTGGCGTTCGTGATCCAGTACTTCTGGCCGTCGAGCACCCACTCGTCGCCATCCTTCTCGGCCGAGCACTTGGCGCTGGCGACGTCCGAGCCGGCGTTGGCCTCGCTGATCGCGGCCCCGCTGATGGCGTCGCCGGACGCCAGCTTGGGCAGCCAGGTTTCCTTTTGCTCCTCGGTGCCGGCCTTGTAGAGAAGCTCGGAACCGAAGGCCGTGGCGCCCATCGCCACGCCCAGTCCGCCGTCCACCCGGGAGAACTGCTCCATGATGATCGCGTTCTCGAGGTTCCCGAGCCCGGGCCCCCCGTACTCCTGCGGGATCGTGACGGCGATGAAGTTCTGATCGGCCACCGTGTCGAACAGATCGCGAGGCCACTCCTCGCTCTGGTCGGCGTCCCTCGCGTACTTGGGGAACTCCTTCTCAGCGAGCTGGTGGGCGGCCTTCTTGATCTGCTCCTGCTCCCGAGTGAGCTCGAACTTCATGCACGAGCAACCCGCAATCGCGGGATAAGGCTACCTGACGATGAACGACGATGGCCAGTGGTCAGGGCACCAGGTAGCGCGCGTTGCGCTTGAGCTTCTGAACGTGATCGGTCGACAGCCCCTCGACGTCCGCGGTGCGCAGATCCAGGTTCGCGAGGTCGTCGATCGTCTCGACCCCGGCGTCCGCCAGTTTGCGGCGAGCGCTGGGGCCAAGCCCTTCGACGAGCTCCAGGCCCCCGTCTTCTCGCGCTTCGAGCAGGCGCTGAGCGTTGTCGCGAAGGCTCGTGAGGTTCTGCGAGGACAGCCCGTCCACGTCGCGACGGCGGAGATCCAGCTCGGCCAACTCGTCCACGGTCTCGATCCCGGCAGCTCGCAGCTTCGAAGCTGCCGACCGCCCGACCCCCTTCACGTCCTTCAGCTCCATACCGCCACCCGACGCGGCGACAACCAGCGTACGCTGTTTCAATGTTTGGCCCCGGCTGCGACGGTCGCCGCGGCGGCCGATGACCGAGACCGGAACGCTTAGACGGGCTCGCCCTCGTGAACCGAGCGTGGCCGAGGCCTCGATCGCGGCGATCGTCACCGTCCTCGACGAGCAGAAGAACATCCGCGATCTGCTCGACTCGCTGGCGGCCCAAGCCGAGCCCTTCGAGGTCGTGGTCGTCGACGCCGGGTCGACCGACGGCACCTGGGAGACCCTGCAGGACTACGCTGAGGACTGGGGCGACCTCCAGCTCCACCGCAAGCGAGGCCAGCGCGGTGCCTGCCGGAACTTCGCCGTCGAACAGACCGACGCCGACGCGGTCGCGTTCATCGACGGCGACTGCATCGCGAACCCGTTCTGGGCCGAGCACCTGCGCGAGGGCTACGCCGAGAACGACATCGTCGCCGGCCGGACGATCGACATCGGCTACTGGGCGTTCGAGACGCTTCAACGCGTCGAGCTCGAACGCAACGGGACCGACGTCACCTACCCCTCGTGCAACCTGTTGTACGACCGGGAGCTGTTCGAGGCGGTCGGCGGCTTCGACGACGCCTTCGTCACGGCCGAGGACATCGACCTGAACCTGCGCGCCGTCGACGCCGGTCACACGATCGCCGTCGACGAGGACGCGATCGTCTACCATCGTGCCCGCGACAGCTTCACGAGCTTCTTCCAGCAGGCCTACTGGAACGGGTACGGCCGCAAGCAGCTCACCCTCAAGCACGGCGGCCGGCTGTGGCAACGGTACTCCTTCCGCCGGATGCTGGACACCCAGATGCACTTCTGGGGTCTGGCGCGGCTCGCGGTCGCCGCCGGCGGCTACATGAGCGCCTACGTCGGCGAGGACGCCTGGAGCGGAACCGACGATGCCACTAGTGAGAACGCTTAAGGGCGGCCTAGGGTTGCTTCAAGGCAGTGAGCGGGTCCATCGGCTTCGTCATCCCGACCCTGAACGAGGAGGAGGCCATCGAGCCGACCCTCGACACGATCCCCGCCGACGAGCTCGAGGCCCACGGCTACACGGTCGAGGTCCTCATCGTCGACGGTGACAGCGACGATCGGACCCCCGAGATCGCTCGCAAGTGGGGCGCCCGGGTCGTCACCGAGCCCCGCTCGGGGTACGGGCGAGCCTACAAGACCGGGTTCGCCGAGACGGACGCGGACGTCATCGTGACCGGGGACGCCGACGGGACCTACCCCTTCGAGCTCGCGACCGACCTCGTGCAACGCCTCGAGCAGGACGATCTGGACTTCATCACCACCAACCGGCTGGCCCACCTCGAGGACGGGGCCATGACGCCCAAGCACCGGTTCGGGAACTGGGTCCTGTCCACCAGCTGCCGGGTCCTGTTCGGCACGTCCTTCGAGGACAGCCAAAGCGGGATGTGGGTGTTCCGCCGCTCCGTGCTCGATCGGATCGAGATCACCGACGACGGGATGCCGATGAGCGAGGAGATCAAGATCGAGGCCTTCCAGCACCCCGACGTCGGCGCGATCGAGGTCGACATCCCCTACCGGGAACGCATCGGCGAGGTCAAGCTGGAGTCCTGGAACGACGGGTTACGCAACCTGACGTTCCTCTTCGAGAAGCGGTTCACGCATTAGACTGCCGGCTGTGCTTGGGTTAAGCTCTCGCTCGGCCTCAGGCGGTGAAAACGCCCAGACCGGCGCGAGAGCCCAAGCAAACCAAGACCGGCAGTCTAGGTCCTCAACTGGCGGGCGATCGTCGACGGCTCCTCGTGCAGCGCATCGGCCAGCTCCTCGTGCAACAACCGCATGCGCGGCACGAGGTCCTCGTGACCGCCGGTCTCGAGTTCGGCGATCACGCGGTCGAGATCGCGGTAGTCCGTGCCGCCGGTCAGGTTGTCGGCGTGGGCGACGATCTTCTCCTCCATCCGTTGGGGCGTCCAGGTCCCCTTTGGCCAGCCGAGCTCCTCGGCTTCCTCGTCACTGACGCCCGCACCCATGTGCCGGGCCACGCAGGCCACGATCCGATCGTCGACACCGGCGTCCTCCAAGAACGCCACGCCCTTCGGCACGTGGTCGGGACCGTGGGAGAAGCCTCGTCCCACGTCGTGCAGCAGCGCGCCGGCGGCGACGACGTCCTCGTCGACCGCGGTCCGTCGCGCCATCGCCATCGCCAGATCCAGCACCGCGGCCGCGTGTTCTTGCACGTCGTCCGAACACCCGGCCTCGTCGAGCAGCTGGAGAGCCTCGTCGGGCGTGACCATCACAGACCCGAACCGGCTCCGTCAACAAAACCGTGGGGTCAGGCCGTCCCTTGTTCCATCGCTTCGAGCTGCTCGCGGAGGTCCGCCAGCCGCTCGCTGGTGTCCTCGCGTTCGACCGAGACCCCGCAGCGGGGACAGTGGAACTCGAGGTCCATCGCCTCGGCGAACTCCAACCGTACGTGCTCGTCGGGGCAGACGAACAGCTCGGACTCCTTCACGCGCTCGATCTCCTCGCGGATCTCCTCGGCGGCGGCCTCGCGAGCCTCCTCGAGCTCGCGCTGGGCCTCGCCGGGGGTGTAGGACCACACGAAGGTCAGCCAGCCTTTCTCCTCGTCGCGGTTCTCGCGGTAGTCCGCGATGCGCTCCTCGTAGAGTTGGTAGAGGTTGCGGCGGATCGTGCTCGTCTTCGTGTCCAGCTCCTCGGCGAGCACTGTGTCGGTCGTCGGTCCCAGATCCGCGAGGTGTTCCAGGATCGTGAGACCCTCGTCACCCATCTCCTCCTCCACCGTTTCTCGAACGTCGTCGGGGATCTCGGTCATCGGACGCTCCTCGCACGGCACCACTGCCGGCCGACGACGGATAAAGGGATGGCGAAGTTCCCAAGGACGAAGTACACGAACGCCCGCCTGGGCATCCTGGCCCTTAGCCGCCGCGGTCGACCTCTCGAACGTCCTTGCCCCGGTCGCTCGGTTCGATCACGATCTCCGCGTCCGCTCGTTCGGCGTACAGCTCGTCGGGGCCCAACACGTCGAGAAGCGTGGTCGAGAGGGCCGCGATCTCGGAGTGCGGTTGGTTGCCGACCGCGACGTTGTGCGTCGCCAGATCGTAGACGTCGGCGGGCACCTTCTCGGCGCCGACGATGACCAGCATGCCGTCCCCGGCGTCGATCTCCGCCAACGCGTCGGTGTGGCGCTGGCCGTACATCGTCAAGTGGATCGAGGGCCCCTCGTGCTCGCGGATCAACGGTCGCCATTCGGGGTCCTCCTCGAGGCTGAACCCGCCGCCGAACCGTTCCCGGATGTCGTCCACGGTGGCCTCGAGCGAGCTGTCCACGCTGGGGAATACGATGCGGTCGGCACCGAAGGCTCGCGCCGTCAAGCACAGGTGCGTCGAGATGCGTCGATCGTGGGCCGGGCGGTGGCCCAGCCGGAGCACGGTGACCTCGCCCACCTCAGCCCGTCTCCTCGTGGTCCTCTCGGGGGTTGTGGGTGCGCCGGTCGGGCCGGGTCTCGACCCGCACCGTCAGCTCGTCGCCGTCGGCGAGATCGAGGACGTCGCGCAACCGTTCGGGCGCGATGACCTCGAGCACGCGTTCGTGCCGGGTGCGGTGCGGGAAGATCACGGCCGCCGGTTGGTCGCCGACCTCTGCCGGGTAGGCCGTCACGCCGCCGAAGGTGCGCTCCGGGGTCTTGACCTGCGGGATCTCCAAGGCCTCCCGGTTGCGCAGGGCCCGCATCGAGTCCAGGTCGCTGCCGTCGAGCTCGAGGTTCAGCGTCCCCGGGAACGGCGTGAAGCCGACGAGCTCCTCGAAGCCTCGCTTGTAGAAGGGCTGGCTCATGTAGTAGGCGCCCTCGCCGTCGCCTTGGGCGACGGTGCCGGTGAGGTGGACGGTGTCGGCCTCGCCGAAGATCGCGCGCAAGCGGTCGAGCTCGGCGGCGAGCACCGACACGCCCTCGTCGGTCAACCGCAGCTGTTGGCCGCTGGAGCCCAACCGTCGCTCGAGGTAGCCGGCCTCGTCCAGCTGGACGAGCCATCGGGAGGCCGTCTGCTGGGAGACGTCCACGCGATCGCCGACCTCGCTGGAGGAGGTCGAGACGAACCCCTGGATGCCGCCGGCCTCGGCGATCTTGGTCAACAGGTCCCGCAGCGCCGGGCGTGGCCTGTCCTGCGAAGCCTCGGTCATGTGCTCCGTTCTCGTTCCTGGCGGTCGGCCTCGTAGGCCTCGCCCTCGTCCGTGAGCTCGTACCCGTCGTCGTTCTCCGCGACGAGGCCGTGCTCCTCGAGGTCGTCCAGCGCCTTGTCGACGGCTCGCTGCATGAGGCGCTGCTTCTTGGCGATCCGCTCGGGGTCGGACTCGCCGGAGACCAGCTCCTGCCAGACCTGCCGCCGGAACTTGTGGGAGTCCACGAAGGCGTCGTCGGCCATCACTTCCGCGTAGGCCGCCTTCGCCTCTTAAACCCGTGGCGTTCGGCCACGGGGAGCACCGCTGAGAGCAGGGCGTGGAGGAGACGACCCCGACCAGGGAGGCCAGCAGACGCAGCGGATCCCACAGCGTGAACGGAGAGAGGGTCGGGGCCCTGGGAGGGTCAGACCACGCGCTCGCCGGCCTTGACCACGGCCTCGATCGGCGGCCCGTCGACGCGGTAGCCGACGTGCTCGTGCGAGGGGACGTCGACCAGCACGGCGTCGGCCACGCAGCCCTCCACCAGCCGGCCGACGTCGGAACGTCGCAGGGAGGCGGCGGCGTTGGCCGTCGCCGCGGTCAAGGCCTCGGCCGGCGTCAGGCCCAGCTCGTGCACGGCTAAGGCGAGGGTGAACCACATCCCCTCGCTCCAGGCGTTCGGGTTGAGATCCGAACCCAAGGCCACCGGGACGCCGGCCTCCACGAGGTCGCGCGCCGGCGGGTAGGGCACGTCGCTGGTGAACGGCGTCACCGGGCAAAGCGTGGCCACGCCGTCCCACCCCTCGACGCTGGCCTCGGCAAGCGCTTGGACGTCCTCGGCGGTGACGCGGTTGCAGTGGTCGATGCTGGCGGCGTCGAGCTCCAGGCCCAGGCGGGCGGCGCCGGTCCGAGCCAGCTCGTCGGCGTGGATGCGGACCTCGAGCCCGGCCTCGCGCCCGGCCGCGAGGATGGCTCGGCCCTCGTCCACCGTGAACGCGCCCTCGTCGACGAACACATCGCAGAAGGCGGTCAGGCCCTGCCTGGCGGCGCGCGGCGTCAGCTCCTCGACCAGCTCGCGGACGAAGGCCGCCCGCTCGACGTCGTCGGGGATCGCGTGGGCGCCCATCAGCGTCGGGACGAGGTCCATCGGATGCGTCGCGTCCAGCTCGGCCAGCACGGCGAGCAGCGCCAGCTCGCCCTCCACGGTGAGATCGTAGCCGGTCTTGGCCTCCATCGTCGTCGTGCCCGCGGCCAGGCACCGGTCCAACCGTGCCCGCGTTTGGCCGACCAGCTCGTCCTCGCTGGCCTCCCGGGTCGAGGCCACCGTGCTGTGGATGCCGCCGCCAGCGGCCAGGATCTCCTCGTAGCTGGCGCCCTCGAGCTTCATCGCCAGCTCGCGGGCTCGATCCCCGGCCCACACGACATGCGTGTGCGCGTCGACGAACCCAGGAACGAGCGTGCCGCCCTCGGCCTCCCAACGTCGGTCGGCGTCGACGTCGGCCAGCTCCTCGGCCGACCCCACGCGCTGGATCCGCCCCCCGGCGATGGCGAGGGCGGCGTCCTCGACGACACGGAGCTGCCCCATCGCCTCGCCGCGGATCGGGCCCGCCTGGGTCGGGGTCGCGAGCTCGTCGAGCCCGGTGACGAGCAGGTCGGCCTCGGGCATGGCTGGACCACCGCCGTTCGCGTTGTTGACGGTTTCGGGGGCCACGTTCTTACCGGGCCGACGGGTTCCCTCGACGTGCTGCTGGAGTGCGTGCCCAACGTCTCCCTGGGCCCCCAGGACGACGCGTTGGCTCAGGTGCTCGCCGACATCGAAGCAGCCCAAGGCCCCGGCTGCCGGCTGCTGGACGTGCACGCCGACCGCGACCACCGGCGCTCGGTGCTCACGCTGGCCGGCGCACCGGCACCCCTGCTGGGCGTGGTCGACGAGCTGGCGGCCTCGCTCGAGACCCACGCCTCGCTCGCCGGGCACGAGGGCGTCCATCCCCGCGTCGGGTTGCTCGACGTCGTGCCCTTCGTGGCGCTCGATGCGCCCCGCCGGGAAGCCCACCGGGTCGCCGAGACCGCGATGCGGCGCCTGGCCGGCCGATCGGTCCCCACCTATGCTTACGCCGAGCTCGCCCGCCGGTCCCGCACCCGCAAGCTGGCCGACGTCCGCCGGGCCTTCGCGGCGGCCGAGCCGGGCCACCCGGTCCCGCTTGCGCCGGACCAGGGCCCCGGCAGGCTCCACCCTCGCATGGGAGCGGCCTGCGTGGGCGTGCGCGACCCGCTGATCGCCTACAACGTCGTGTTGGACACGCGCAGCCTCGAGGTCGGCCAAGCGATCGCCCGCGCGATCCGCGCCAGCGGTGGCGGCCTGCCGGGCGTCCAGGCGCTGGCGTTCGGGCTGGCCTCGCGAGGCGACCGCGTGCAGGTGTCCACGAACATCACGGACGCGCACGCGACCGGCACGACCGACGTTCTCTCGCGGGTTCGCCAGGAGGCCGAGGAGCACGGCGCGGGCGTCGTCGACGGCGAGCTGGTGGGCCTGGCTCCCCGCGAGGGCCTACCGAAGACCTCTTCCAAGGCCGGGTTGGGGACGGAGCCCGTGAGCCTCGAGGATGGGCTGCACGAGGCCGGGTTCTCCCCCGCGGAGGTCTGCTGAGTCGATGCCTTCTTGTCAACGATCCGTCTTGGGGCCTTCGTTGCGAGCTCTGGTGGACAGCCGGACCACAAACGTTAAGAGTTCGCTGGATGACCTTCCGTCGGGGGACGGAGAATGATACGCAAAACGATACTCGTGACCGCTCTCGCGTTGACGCTCGTCGCTGTGACTGGAGCCGCGCAGGCCCAGGACGGCGGAAGCAGCGGCAGCGACGATGTCACGTTCTACGGTCACGTCTTCGGTCACGGGCTGCCGGCGCCGCAGGCGTCGAACACGGAAGCCCCGATCGGAGAGGACAACTACGGGTTCGGCACGTTCGAATGGTGCACCCAGGCTGCCTGGGCCAGCAACGCCAACCCGCAGATCGCGTCCCAGGGATCGTGCGAGGACAGCCCCTGGAACCGGCTGGCGCTGTTCTCGACGGCCGGCTTCGTGGACGTCAGTTCGCCCGCCGAGTTCGACCAGGAAGGCGCCTACGGGCTGCTCCACAACGAGCGCGGCCAGACCAAGGACGTGAAGCTCGATTCCTCCGGATCGATCACGGCCACCGTGTACGGTACGGTGGACTACCACAGCTGGTTCTCCGGAGGCCAGCCCTACGGGACCAGCTGCACGTACGCACACCCGCCCAACGTCCCCTGTGTCTACCCGTACTGGGGCTGGGACGTCGGTGTCCAGCCGAACTTCGTCGTCGAAGCGACGCTGTACCAGGCCGACCTCGGCGAGCGAACCGAGAGCTCGTCGGCTCCGCCCGTCCGCGAGGCGATCGAGAGCGGTGACGCCGAGATCGTCGCGCAGGGCACCTGGGGCCCCGACACGGCCATGACCGGCATGCCCGGGGCGCCCAAGGCTCAGGAGTTCAACGTCGACCTGGGCACGCCGGAGACGGACACGATCGACGCCGACAACGACTTCTTCCTCACCTACCGCGTGTACTCGGAGTCCCCGGCTGGCGAGGTCGGGGTCCACAGCTTCCGCTGGTGGTCCGGTGAGTTCTTCCCGCCCACGTACACGATGCCCGTGGACAACGCCTTCGCCGTCGAGCGAACGATCCCGAACTTCGCCAACGGCAAGATGGCGATCCTCGGCATCATGAACACGCCGTGGGGCAGCTACGACGTCAGCCAGGAGAGCGTCGACATCGAGATCGAGGGGCCCTCGGGAACGGTGAACCCCGACCATCTCGAACGGTACGCCGACTTCAGCGTCGCCCACGGCGGTCACTACGACCCCGTCAACGTCACGTGGATCTGGGACTACCGCCAGGAGGACGCCTCTCCCGGCGACTACACCATCACCGTCTCAGGTTCCAACTACCAAGGCAGCGCCGAGGCCGAGTGCAAGGCCAAGTTCACCATCGAACAGGACGGTGAACGCCTCGTCCCCGGCGATGTCCAGGAGGGCGTCTGCGGTGCGCAGACCGCCTCCCAATCGTTCGTCGAGCAGGTCCGTGAAGGATCCGAGGAGCAGACAGGAGGGAACTAGTATGAACGGTACGAAGACCGCGATCGCGTTGCTGATGGCCCTCATGCTTCCCCTCAGCGGGTGCCTGGGGTTCTTCGGCGATGAGGAAGACCAGGAGACGAACACGAGTTCGATCACCTCGTCTGTGGACGAGGAGACGGCGCAACGGATCGAGAGCCGCAGCTCCGGCCAGTTCCAGAACTTCACGGTCCCGGGTCAAGAGGACCTCGACAGCCGCACGCTGTGGTTCAACGGCTCGTTGAGCGGCGGCGACGGCGCTGCAGCTTACGAGGACCGCAACGACCGTTCCGGTACGAACTACAACACCGAGGTCGTGACCCACGACCTCAGCAGCGCGATCCCCGACGGCCAAGCGGCCGAGATCCGCGTCAAGATGTGGTACTTCCCCGGCGCCGGTGAGAGCGCGGACCTCGACATCTTCGCCGACGTCCCCGGCACGCACACCGACTTCTCCGCGACCGACTGCGACGCCTTCTCGTGGAAGATCTGCGTGGAGGAGCAGGTCATCAACACAGTCGGCAAGAGCGATGACGCCACCGAGGTCGGCGTCCAGATCGCCAACGGTCGCGTCCTGCAGGAGATGCCCTACCACGTGAAGGTCGACATCTCCTACGAGAAGGACGTCATCACGCCCGGGCAAGCCTACGCCTTCGATGTCCCCGACAACGCGACCGGCATCGTCGTCGAGTCGGCCAAGGCCGGCGGCGGCGAGCACGTCCGCACCGACTTCCTCGTCATCGGGCCCGACGACGAGCTCGTCGAGTTCGTCGAGTACGACGACATCGCCATCCCGACCGAGAGCAAGCTCATCCCGGTCGATCAGGCCGGCGAACACGTGCTGTACCCGATCGAGATGACCGGCGGCTTCCTGAGCGTCGAGGCGAACACGCCGGTCCCGCAAGAGCAACGCAGCGCCCGCGTGCTCGAGCTCTCCGAGGAACGCGTCACCGACGGGTCCTCGCCCACGCCCGGAACGGGTGAGACCTGCGTCCCGTCGGCCACGTCGACGGGCTGCGAGGCCGAGACCGCCTGGAACGGCGGCTCCTCGGCCTCGTTCAGCGTCGACGGCGCCTTCCCGCTTGAGATCCGGTCCTGGATCAACGAGGAGGGCAGCCAGAACGCGAACCTCGACGCCGAGATCAAGGTCCAATCCAGCGAGGGCCTCGTGCACCGGTCGAAGAAGATCGTCCAGTACGAGGACGAGAGCGGCACG
>PXUB01000015.1 GCA_003009755.1 Thermoplasmatales archaeon SW_10_69_26 | reverse complement strand
GCGCGATCGAGTGGGCCCGCGCCGGCAACCAGCGCGCGCTGGTCGTCGTCCCCACGCGGGCCCTGTTGCACCAGTGGACGGCCGACCTCGTCGACCACGTGGGGCTCGCGGAGGACGAGATCGCAGCGGTCAGCGGATCGGCGAGCCTGCGCCGCGTCGAGGAGGCCCCGGTCGCGCTCACACCGATCCAGACAGCCCGCCGGAACCCCGACGTGCTGGCAGCGATGGCCAGCTAGGTTACCGGCGGCGTCTCCCCCGCCGCGGGGCAAGAAGCCGAACCTGTACTGACGCCCGCGAACGGGCGCCCTGCGGAGGTGTAGGAACGTGGCATTCCAACATGTTCATCCGTCCTCGGACGGTGGAGGTCACCGGTTCCCATGAGCGTCCACACGATCGCTCTCACCGTCGTCGGCGGCCTGGTCGGGTTGCTGGTCGTCGTCTACGCGGTGATGGTCTACAACGGCCTGGTCCGGCTGAACCGCAACATCGACCGGGCGTGGAGCAACATCGACGTGCTCCGCAAGCAGCGCGCCGACGAGCTCGACAAGCTCATCGACACGGTCGAGCAGTACATGGACTACGAGGAGCGCGTCCTCCAGGAGGTCACCGAGGCCCGCGAACGGGTCCGCCAGGCCGACAACCCCGACGAGGCCTCCAACGCCGACGCCCAGCTCGAGGGGGCCCTGGCCAACCTCTTCGCCCGCGCCGAGGACTACCCGGATCTGAAAGCCCAGGACAGCTTCCAGCAGCTCCAGGAACGGATCTCGGCGCTCGAGGAGCAGATCGCCGACCGGCGCGAGTTCTACAACGAGAGCGTCAACACCTACAACATCCGGATCAACCAGATCCCCTACAACATCGTGGCGGGCCTGATGAACTACCAGGCTCGCGACCTCTTCGAAGCCGACGAGTCCGAGCTGCAGGACGTCGACGTCGGCGACGCTTTCGGTTCCTAAGCGTCGGGTGGGAAAGCTCGACGCAGACCTAGCCTCTCCCAACGACCATCGAAAAAGCCAAACCCTCGCTTGGTTTCCAGCCGACATGCGACGGAGCGTCGTCCTTCTGGTTGGCGTGGTCGCGGTTGCGACGATGGTCGCCGGATGCGCCTCCCCTGGGGAGGAGCCAGCCTCCGGAGACGAGGCCGGTGACGCCTCAGATCCCGCCGGTCCCGGCGTGACCGTCGACCGCGGCAGCCACGACGGCTGGCCGATGCTCGGCCAGGACGGGGCCAACACCGGCCACGCCGAGGACGAGACCGGGCCCGGGGAGGCGGCCGACGAGCTGTGGTCCACCGAGTACACCTGGTACAGACCCGTCGTCGCCGACGGCCTCGTGGTTGCCACCCACAGCGACGGCGTCTTCGCGCTCAACTCCGACGACGGCGAGGTCCAGTGGAACTTCACCGACGGCGACGGCATCGGCGAGTACGTGAACGTCCGCTCGGCGCCGGCCGTCGGCGAGGACAAGGTCTTCTTCGGCGACACGGACGGCGCCGTCTATGCCCTCCACGCGGAGAACGGCGATCAGGCCTGGACGGCGGAGACCGACAGGCGCATCCTCGTCTCCCCCACGGTCGCCCACGGCAACGTGTACGTCGGCAGCGACGACGACACCCTGTACGCCTTCGACGCCGAGACCGGCGACGAGCAGTGGCCCTACGACACCGGCGGCGCCGTCCGCTCGACCCCGGCCGTCGTCGACGACACCGTCTACACCGCCGGCCGGGCCGAGGCGGTCTCCGCCCTCGACGCGGAGACAGGCGACGAGCTCTGGACCTACGAGGAGCCCGGGTCGTGGATGCACGGCGACGTCGCCGTGGCCGAGGGCATGGTCTACGCCACCAGCCAGGACGGCAATCTCTACGCCGTGGACGCGGAGACCGGCGAGGAGCAGTGGACACTCGAGACCGACAGCAACCTCGAGAGCACGCCCGCCGTCGCCGACGGACTCGTCTACGTCGGCGCCCCCCACCTGCGCGCCCTCGACGCCCAGACGGGCGAGGAGGAGTGGAGCGACGAGCATCCCGGCGACGTGCCCGCCGTGGCCGACGGCATCGTGTACGTCAAGGGCGACGGAATCCACGCCCACGACGCGGAGACAGGCAAGGAGCTGTGGTCCCTCGACGACCGCACGGGCAGCTCGACGATGGCGATCGCCGACGGTACGCTGTTCGCCAACGGCCTGGCCCTCGAGTAGCGTGGTGATCGCATGGCCGAGGCGGGCACCGACTACCCCTGGACGCTGTACGCGAAGATCGGCCTAGCCTTCGCCGTCGCCCTGGCGCTGGTGTACCCGTTGCCCGCGATGATGCGCGACGCCGGCACCAACCACGGCGCGATCGCCTTCTTCGGCCTCGTGTTCGGCGGGTTCGCCCTCTACGGCGGCTGGGGGCGGTTCAAGAACGCCCAGCTGATCCGCAACACGCCGACCAGCACGATCCGCAGCATGCCCGTCGGCGCCGTCGAGGTGAATGGTGAGGCCGCCCCGGTCGAGGAACCGCTCACCTCGCCGCTGACCCAGCAGGACGCCTGCATGTATCAGCTGCGCGTCAGGGAGTACCGGCCCGACGGGGACGACGACTCGGACTGGGAGACGGTGTTCTACACGAGCGAACACGTCCCCTTCCGCCTCGACGACGGGACCGGCAAGGTCCGGATCGATCCCGACGACGCCCAGCTCGAGATCGAGCGCGAGACCAGCATCGACGTCGACGACGGCGAGCTGCCGCCCAAGCCGGTCCGCGAGTGGGCCAACCAGCACGGGATCGACAGCCGGCACCTGACCTCCACCTCCCGGTACGACCGCAAGCTGCAGGAGCGCGTGCTCGAGGACGGCGAATCCGCCTACGTCTTCGGCGGCGCCCAGCGCCGCGAGGACGCCGCGTCGACCGAGAACGAGCGCAACCTGGTCGTCCGCGAGCACAGCGGCACCGAGACGTTCATCGTCTCCGACCAATCCGAGGGCGAGCTGCTCGAGGACCAGCTCGCCGAGGCCGCCGTCGTCCTCGCCCTCGCGCTCGTCTGCCTGCCCTACGGCATCGTCGGCAGCCTCGTCTGGATCGGCATCGTGTGAGGTTCGGACGACGGCGAGCTGAGGTCGGAACGCTTTAGCGCCCGGGCTCCGTCGCACGGTCCGGGAGCGCCTCCCATGCACGACCGCCCCGTCCTCCTGTTCGTCGTAGCCGCGATGACGTTGACTGTGGGCTGTGCCTCCGACAGCGAGGAGGTCCCCGAGGTCGATCTGACCTCCTCGGACCACGTGCTCACGGACACCGACGAGCTGCGAGCAGGCACGTCCACTGCGTTCGCCGACGACGCGAACCTCACCGAGGACCTGATCGTCGGCACCCACCCCGACGTGGACCAGGGCTCGATCCCCGTCGAGGTCGAGCCCATCGACCCCACGGACGCGGCCTCGACCAGTCACGAGTACCAGGCCTCGTCGACGACGGTGGACGGTGAGGGGATCCAGCCGACGCCGACCGCCACCTTCACGGTGAGGGGGTGAGATGGTGCCTGAGCACGAGCACGCCGACTCGTCGGGATCGCTGGCGACGCGAGCCAAGATCGCCCTCGCGCTCGTCCTCGTCGTCGCCGCCAGCCTTGTGATCACGGGCGCCCTGCCGGGCATGAACCCCGTCAGCGCCGGGCCCGACAGCCCGCTGCTCGGCGTCCTGTTCGTGATCGCGCTGGGCGCGATGATCTTCTACTTCGGGTGGCGGCAGTACCGCGAGTTCCAGCTCGCCCGGAACACGCCGACGAGCACCGTTCGAAGCCTCGCCGTCGGGGCCGCCGAGATCCACGGGGAGGCCCAGCCCGTCGACGAGCCGCTGACGTCACCGCTCACCGGGACGAGCGCCGTCCTCTACGAGATCGAGATCAAGGAGATCTCGAAGAGCGACGAGGGCGGTGCCAACCGAATCCTCCAGACCCGCGACGAGGTCCCCCTCCGCATCGACGACGGGACCGGGGCCGTGCGGGTCGACCCGCAGGAGGCCAAGCTCGTCGTGGACACCGAGCAGAGGACACGGATCGAGGCCGGCGAGGAACCGCCCGAGCCGCTCGTCGCCTGGGCTCGGGAGGGGTTCCGCGAGGGAACGCGATACGAGGAGGCCCAGGCGGAGGACCTCGCGGAGGTCTTCCAGGCGAGCACGGTCGGCATCGACGACAACCTGGCCACCTACCTCTCCCAGCCCGCCGACCGGGACCGGGTCGTCGAGGAGAGCGTCATCGCCGTGGACGAGCCCGTCTACGTCTGGGGAGCCGCCCACCGCCGCGAGGGGACCGACCACGCCCGGAACGAGCGCAATCTCGTCATGCGAGAACACGACGGCACCGGCACGTTCGTCGTCAGCGACGGCTCGGAAGGCGAGCTCCGCGAGCACCGGATCGACGGCGCTCTCTGGATGCTCGGCACCTCGGTGGTCTTCCTCGTCTTCGGGATCACGACGCTGCTCGACAGCTTCGGTCTCGTGTAGACCGGCTTTCGAGGCGGCGTCGTGGAACCGAGGGTGTCAAACGGTGGGCTCCGCTTCCCCCTCGCGGTGAACACGATCGCTCCAGATCCCGATCGCCCCGGCAACATGCGCTATCTGATGGTCGCCTTGATCCTGTTGGCGGCCCCGCTGGCCGGATGCGCGGACGACGGCGGGACGAACAGCCCCCAGGCCGACGGGGAAGGGATGCTTGCCGAGGACGGCAAGGCCGCCGCCGACGGCGAGGCCCAAGCGTGGGCCGAGGACGCCCGCCTGGTCGAGATCGTGACGATGGAGCTGGGCCCCGAGGCCGAGCAGCCGGACCAGGGGGACGTCGAGATGAACCTCACGCCGGACGACACCCCCGGGGACGGCGTCGCCGCCTACTGGAAGTACACCTACCGCAACAGCGACGACGAGGCGATGAACGTGTACGTGACCGCCCAGGGCGACACCGAGACGAGCACGGAGGTGGAGACGGACAGCGAGCGGGAAATCGGCGACTGGAACGTCTCCAGCGAGGAGGCGGCCGAGAAGGCCTCCGAGGACGAGAACTTCACCTCGCTGCTGGAGGCCGAGGACGCCACGGTGCTCCACGGCCTGCTCGGCGGCGAGGAACCGGCCTGGTTGCTCAGCGTCGAGAGCCCCTCGCAGGACGAGCGACGCCAACTGGTCGTGAACGCCGAGACGGGCGAGATGCAGCCCTTCCCGGGGTCAGGCTGAGGCGAGGCGAGCAAGCCCGTCTGGCCCGATGGATCGGCGGCCGCGCGGGCGTCAGCGGCCACCCATCCGCCGGCCCTCCCCCGTCTTGGCGTCCACGGCGACCGTCACCTGCTGGTCTCTGGCGTTGCTCTTGGCGTCGCGAATCCACGCCTGCTGGCCGCCGTGGCCGGCGACGACGTAGCCGACCTCGGCGTCGTCGGCCTCGAGCACGCTAGCGACGTCCCGGCTCTCGTTGCCGGCGAGCTCGACGGCCCGGGCGCTGCCGATCTCCCCGTCCCCGACCCCGGCGTTCATGCAGAGGTTCGACTCGTTGGAGGTTTCGTGGTGGGTCTGGCCCTGCGAGGTGACGGAGACGTTGATCCGCTCGCCCTCACCGTTCTTGATCATGTGGCTCCGCGGGTGGGCGCGCCCGTCGCCGACGTTGCCGTCGGTCCCGCCGGCGAACCGTCGCGTCAGCGGCGGCCGAGCTTCGACTCTTGGACCCTCGGCCGGACGTGAGCGGTCCAAGACACAAAGCCCTATAGGCCGGTCCCCCTCATGCGGCTACGATGGCTTCGAACGAAGAGGCCACGCTCCGTGTTGCGGAGGCCGTCCAGGAGGACGTGGCGAAGGGCCGCGTCCGCCTGGACTCCCAGACCCGTCTCGAGCTCGAGCTCACCGTCGGCGACGTCGTGGAGATCCACGGCAAGGAGGCGACCGCTGCCATCGTGTGGCGGGCGCCCCCCGAAGACGAGGGCAAGGGCGTCATCCGGATGGACGGTCTGATCCGCGACAACACCGGCGTGGGCATCGGCGACAAGGTCCGCGTCACGAAGGCGGACGTTACGCCCGCAGACAAGATCACGCTGGCTCCCGTCATCGAGGAAGGACAGAAGCTCCAGTTCGGCGCCGGGATCGAGGGCGTCGTCAAGCGAGGGCTGTTCAAACGACCGGTCACGCAAGGTGACACCGTCATCGTTCCCGGGATCGCGCTGATCGGGCGCGCGCTCCCCTTCATCGTCGTCGATCTGGACCCGACAGGCGTCGTCCAGGTCACCGAATCGACGGAGATCGTCATCCGCGAGGAGGCCGTCAGCGAGGCCGACATCGCGGCTCCCAAGATTACCTACGAGGACGTCGGTGGGCTCCGCGACGAGCTCACCAAGGTCCGCGAGATGATCGAGCTGCCGCTCAAGCACCCCGAGCTCTTCGAGCGCTTGGGCATCGACCCGCCCAAGGGGGTGTTGCTCTACGGCCCGCCCGGCACCGGGAAGACCTTGATCGCGAAGGCGGTCGCCAACGAGTCCGGCGCCAACTTCTACTCGATCCAGGGCCCGGAGATCATGAGCAAGTTCTACGGCGAGTCGGAGGCCCGCTTGCGCGAGGTCTTCGAGGACGCCGAGGAGAACTCGCCCTCGATCATCTTCATCGACGAGCTGGACTCGATCGCCAGCAAGCGCGAGGAGACCCAGGGCGAGGTCGAACGCCGCGTCGTCGCCCAGCTGCTCACCCTCATGGACGGGCTCGAGGGCCGCGGCGAGGTCATCGTGATCGCGGCCACCAACCGCTCGGACGCCATCGATCCCGCCCTGCGACGCCCGGGCCGCTTCGACCGCGAGATCGAGATCGGCGTGCCCGACCGCGAGGGCCGCAAGGAGATCATGCTCATCCACACCCGCGGCATGCCGCTGGCCGACGACGTCGACCTGGACACGCTGGCCAGCGACACATACGGGTTCGTGGGCGCCGACCTGGCCGCGCTCGCCAAGGAGTCGGCCATGAGCGCGTTGCGCCGCTACCTGCCCGAGATCGACCTCGACCAGCCGATCCCGCCCGACCTGCTGGAACGCATGGAGGTCCGGCACGCCGACTTCGAGGAGAGCCGGCGCGAGGTCGAACCCAGCGCGCTGCGCGAGGTCCTGCTCGAGATCCCCGAGGTCAGCTGGGAGAACGTCGGCGGCCTCGGCGAGATCAAGCAGAACATCAAGGAAGCCGTCGAGTGGCCGCTCACCCAGCCCGAGGTCTTCGAACGGCTGGGCGTCGAGCCCCCGCGCGGCATCCTGCTGTTCGGCCCGCCGGGCACCGGCAAGACGCTGCTCGCGAAGGCCGTCGCCAACGAGTCCGGCGCCAACTTCATCTCGATCAAGGGGCCCGAGATCCTGTCCAAGTGGGTCGGCGAATCCGAGAAAGCCGTCCGCGAGGTCTTCAAGAAGGCCAAGTCCGCGGCGCCGAGCATCGTTTTCCTCGACGAGATCGACGCGCTCGCCCCGCGACGAGGCGCCGGCAGCGGCGACTCGAACGTCACCGAGCGCATCGTCAACCAGCTGTTGACCAGCATCGACGGCCTGGAGACGCTCGAGGGCGTCGTCGTCATCGCCGCGACCAACCGCCCGGACATGGTCGACAACGCCCTGCTGCGCGCCGGCCGCTTCGACCGACTGATCCAGGTCCCCGTCCCCGACCGCCAGGCCCGCCGGGAGATCCTCGAGATCCACACCGAGGACATGCCCCTGGCCGACGACGTCAACCTGGACGAGCTGCAGGGCGTGACCGAGGGCTACGTCGGCGCCGACATCGAGAACCTCAGCCGCGAGGCAGCCATGCTGGCCCTGCGTGAGGGCGAGGAGGCCGAAGAGGTGCAGATGCACCACTTCACCGAGGCGCTCAACGTCGTCCGACCCAGCGTCGACGACTCGACCAAGCAGTACTACAACCGCGTCGCCCAGGAGCTCGAGGGCGGGCTCGCCCAGCAGCAAGGCGACTACACGCGGAACATCGAGGTTGGATAGCGAGACCGCGCTCGGCATCGGGAACCTCGCGGCCGCTCCACGCGCGGTCTCGCTAGCGCACGGCCGACCGCGGTGACCGCCGAGGCCGTGCAGATCGGGAGCATCCCTGGCCCGGCGGAACCGGTCGGGCCGGATGCTCCCGAGACGCGGAGCGGACCGTGCTGCTCCGCCAAACCAGAAGGGTTGCGACGCGTCGTTGAAGAGACTGGGCGTCCACCGCGGCGCCGGTCTCTCTATCGGCTACCCCGCCCGCTGTCGGGCCACCCTGACCGCCCTACCCTTCTCCTCCCGTTCTCTCCGTGCTCCAAAGCGGCGGCGCTCACCCCCGGACCCCTAGCTTTCTGTAGGACATATCGGCCGCCATCTCGTAGACCGTAGTTGCTGCGGCCATCCGGCGGTCGGCTGCCTCGTCGTCTTCCGCGAACCATCGCAACCGAGCCTCGGCTGTCGCCCTCGCTGGGCTAACAGGCTCTCCGATCCGCGCACGGGATCTGTTCGCTGATCGAGGACAACGTTCAGGCTTGGGCTGGAGGGAGGGATGGTGTGAGGCGGAGGGTGCCTCCACGGGCCCTCCGCCCACCCCTCTCCTTCACGCCGGGTCGACGACGGCGTCGGGCGCCGCGGCCAGGTCCGTCGCCAGGTACCGGCGGCCTTCCTCGTCGGTGGTCTGGACGAGGTTGCGGTCCGCGAGCTTGTCGAGGTGGAAGTGCACCGAGCCGGGGTTGGCGTCGATCGCCTCCGCGATCTCGGTGATCGTGAGCGGGCGATCCTCGATCGCCTCGAACACCTCGGCCCGCGTCTCGTTCGCCAACAGGTGGCTGTGCAGGGCGCGCTTGCGCTCGCCGACCACGTGGTGGACGCGGGCCCGACCGATGCGAGCGTGCTCGATCATGCCGGTCTCCTCGAGCTTGCGGACGTGGTGGCGGGCCGTCGAGCGCGCCAGATCCAGCTCGTCCGCGATCGCCTCGAGACTGAGCCCAGCCTCCCTCTCGAGCAGCTCGTAGATCGCTTCCCGCGTCTCGTGGTCGAGCACCTCGTCGCTGGAGATCCGCGAGTACAGCGGCGCCAGCGGCGCGGTGGAGAGCACGCGGCGCAGCCAGCGGCCGACGGGCGTCGTCTGCGTGACGGCGGCGGCTGCGGCCAAGCCGGTCGCGGGGGCCAGCGCCCAGACGGCCTCGCTGGAGCCGGCCTGCTCGTCCTCCGTGGAGGCGGCCTCGGCGTCGGTCTCTTCCACGTTCTCGTCGTCGGGGGCCGTTTGGGGGACCTCGGGCATGGCCTCTTCGGCGCTCGGGGGCGTGTATGTCATCTCGACGACGCGTCGATCGGACACGCGGACCGTCCCCTCGATCGGTGAAGCGGTCACCTCCACGTCGCCCTCGACCGCGTCGGCCTCCGCGCTGAGGTGCTCACCTGACGTGGAACCGTTGGCGGTGGCCGTGGCGTTGGGATCGGCGGTGTCGGCCTCGCCCGCCGCGAGGCTACCGTGGCCCTGCGTCGGGCTCGCGTTGCTCTCGGTCTCGACGACGGAGGCGTCGGTCTCCGTGGGGACCATCGGCTCGTCGTCGGCGCCGGTCTCGTCGGCGACGGGGGCACCCCCCAACAACAGCACGGCGAACAGCAGCGTGAGCGCTTGACCCAAGGTGAGCCTCCGACGGGGGAGCGGACCGACGGGTCTTCAACCGAGTGGTGACGTCCTTAAAACAAGCGGGTCGCCCCGTGCGAGGGGGCGGCCGCGGTTGCGGTCGAGTGGATGAGGGCCTGCAGGGGGCCGGTTCTCCCTCGGGGTCGGTCGCGTTCCAGGGATGGGGTGAAGCTTGCCAGCGGATCCTCACGACCGTTCCCCTCTCGCCCCGTCGAGGCCGTGGCCCCTCACCACTCGGGGTCGCCCGTCAGGTGGAGATAGCCCCGCGTGAAGGTGCACCAGCGGCCACGGTCCGGGACGTTGGGGCCTGGGTCGCTGGCAAGGGGGTTTCCTCCCGAGACCGACGGCGCTTGGCGGTCTCGGGAGCGGCCGAAGCCACGCTTCGGCCCGATGCTTCGCGACCGTTTTCCGTCCCCCTCGGGCGAAGTCGAGGCCCCGAAGAAAGAAAAAGGGTCAGGGTGTGCCGCCTCCATGGGCCAGGCCCCACGGACGAGCCCATCGCCAGAGCCGCTTTGCCCCCTGGACTTCCGCTACGGGGGCCCCGAGATCAAGGCCGCGTTCAGCGAAGAAGGCAAGCTCGCCCGTCTGCTCGAGGTGGAGGCAGCTCTCGCCCGAGCTCACGCCCGCGTGGGCACCGTGCCGGACGAGGCCGCCGAGGAGATCGAGGCGAAGGCGACCCTCGACCACGTCGACCCCGAGCGCGTCAAGGAGATCGAGGCCGAGATCAAGCACGATCTCATGGCCGTCGTCGAAGCCCTCAGCGAAGCCTGTGAGGGCGATGCCGGGTCCCACGTGCACCTGGGGGCGACCAGCTACGACATCATCGACACCGCGAACGCGTTGATGATGCGCGAGGGCCTCGCCCTGATCGAGGAGGAGCTCGACCGGCTCGAGGAGGCGCTGGCCGAGCTGGCGCGCGAGCACCGGGACACCGCCTGCCCCGGGCGCACGCACGGCCAGCACGCCGTCCCGACGACCTTCGGCTACAAGATGGCGACCTACCTGCAGGAGATCCACCGCCACCGCGAACGGCTACAGCAGGCCCGCGAGGAGGAGGTCGTCGGCAAGATGATGGGCGCCGTCGGCACCGGCGCCGGGTTCGGCGAGGACGCCTTCGCCATCGAGGAAGCCGTCGGCGACATCCTCGACCTCGAGATGGAGATCGCCCCGACCCAGATCGTCGCCCGCGACCGCTACAACGAGCTGTTCGCCCAGCTCGTCAACATCGTGACGAGCCTGGAGAAGTTCGCGACCGAGATCCGCAACCTGCAGCGCAACGAGATCGGCGAGGCGGCCGAGGGCTTCGAGGAGGACAGCCAGGTCGGATCCTCCACGATGGCCCAGAAGAAGAACCCGATCAGCTCGGAGAAGGTGTGCGGGCTCGCCCGCACGGCGCGGGCTTTCCTCGATCCGGCCTACGCGAACGCCGTCCAGTGGCACGAGCGCGACCTGGCCAACTCCAGCAGCGAGCGCTTCATCCTGCCCCACCTGTTCACGCTCACGCACGAGGCCCTGTCGGTCTCGGCGACCGTGTTCCGCGATCTGCAGGTCGACCCAGAGCGCATGAAGGACAACCTCGAGCTGACGCCGACGATCACGGCCGAGCGCGTCGTCGTCCAGCTCGCCGAGCGTGGCGTGCCCCGGCAACGCGCTCACGAGGTCGTCCGCCAGGCCTCGCTCGACGCCGAGGATCGAGCCAGCTTCCGCCAGGCGTTGCTCGCTTTCGACGAGGTCGACAAGGTCGTGGACGCCGATCAACTCGACGCGTGGCTCGATCCGACGAACTACCTGGGCATGGCGCCCCAGCTCGTGGATCGCGTGCTCGCGGACACCGGCCACGCCTGAGCTCGTGGGCTGGGACCCCCGCGCTCGTCAGCGCCGCTGGTAGACGAGCGAGGTGCGCCCGATGCGGACCACGTCCCCGGGCTCGAGGGCCGTGCGCCCCCCTTCCGGGAGCTGGCCGAAGTTCACGTAGGTACCGTTGGAGCTGTAGACGTCGACGACCGCGTGACCGTCCGGCGTGGCCTGGATCTCGAACTGGCTGCCGGAGATGTATGGGTCGTGGTCCAGGCACAGATCCCGATCCTCCTCGCGGCCGATCGTCCAGCGATCCTGCTCGCCCGCGAGCACGAAGCGGTCGCCCTCCTCGGGCCCGTCCAGCACCAGCAGGTGGGCTTGGGCCGAGCTGCCCTTCGAGGTCGGGCTGTCGTCATCGATGCTGTCGGCGCGGATCTCCGTGGCCTGGGCGTCGGTTAGCTCGGGGCCCCCCTTCGGTTCGAGGTGGCCGAGGTCGGCGATCTCCTTGCCGATGGCGTACAGGCGCTTGGGATCGACCTGGAACTCGTCCACCGGGCCGGACTCCCGCCATCCCGGCAACTGGCGGACGAACCCGTGCTCGAGCAGCTTGTCGATGTGCTTGCTGATCGCCTGCCGGGAGACGTCCATGCGGTCGGCCAGCTCGGTGCGTGTCTCCGGCTCGTCGACCTCGTGCAGGATGCGCAGCCGGCGGGCGTTCGCGAGCGCGAAGAGGACCTCGGAGAGCTCCTGCAGGTCGTCGTCCTCCTCTCGTTGCACCTCGGTCATCGTTCCACCAGCGTCTCCAGCCGGTCGGCGAAGGTCGCCGCGTTCGGGTACCGCTCGTCGGGATCGGGTTGCAGGCCGCGGTCGATGGCCTCCTGCAGCTCGCGGGGGACCTCGGTCTCGACCTGGATCGTGCCTTGGACCGGCGGGCTGCCGTACAGGCACGTGTGCATGATCGCGGCCAACCCGTACACGTCCACGGTCGGATCGTCGCTGCCGTGGGCCGCCTCGGGGGCCTGGTAGCCCTTCGTGCCGGCCTCGTCTTCGAGGAGCTGGGTGCCCGAGCTGTCCTGGGTCCGCGCGAGCCCGAAGTCCGTGATGCGGGCCCGCCCGTCCTCGGTCAACAGGACGTTGTCGGGCGTCAGATCGCGGTGCACGATGCCGGCCTCGTGGATGGCTTGCAGGCCCTGGGCCAGATCGTAGCCAAGCTTCAGCGCCTGGCGGGGCTCCAGCGTGCCCCTCTGGCGAAGCTTGTCCGCCAGCGAGCCGCCGGTGACGTGCTCCATGACGAGCAGGGGGCGGCCCTCGTCCTCGAGCACCTCCTCGACCTCGACGACGTTCGGGTGGCGGACCTTGGCGGCCAAGCGCGCCTCGCGGCGGGCCGCCTCGAGCACGGAGGGTTCGCTGTGCCATTTCTCCAAGGGCTCCTTCACCACGGCGAGTCGATCGCGCGAACGGTCGCGGGCCAGCCACGTGCGCCCCGCGCCGCCCTCGCCGAGGATCCGCAACCGCTCGTAAGCCGTGTCCGGGTCGCCCTCCCGGCGCGGAACGGTCGACTTGCGGGCGTAGTAGCGCAGGATGCGATCCTCCTCGTCGGAGATGCCGAACCGCTCGCGCAGGCCCGTCAGGAACGGCTCGTCCTCCTCGATCGTGTCCCGCGCCATCGCGTCCTCGAGCGCGGCGCGGTAGGTCTCGATCTTCTGCTCGTACAGGTCCTCGGCCTCGTCGACCGGGTTGTCCTCGTCCCCGGCCGAGAACAGCCGACGGGCCCACTTCAGCGCCGGCATCGCCGTCGCGCCCGTCGCGGCCACGCCCGCCAGGATCGGCAAGGCGAGGCCGCCGGAGAGGACGCTGGCGAACCCGAACGCGGTGCCGCCGGCCGCCAGGGCGCTGACCGAGCCGGTCGCGGTGGCGCCCGTCCGCCGAACGCGCTGCGGAAGGTCGTACAGGCGGCGACGGGCGAAGCCGTACGTGATGACGCCGACGCCGGCCAAACGGAAGACGCCGACGAGGTTGAAGCCGACGGCGCCCAAGGCTCGCACACCCCGAACGAGGATGGCGCTGGCGAAGGGCACCAGGAAGGCGAGAGCCAACCATCGCGCCTGCCGCTGACCGTGGCCATCGCCCTTCCCCCATCGACGAAGGTTCTTCCAACCGACCGCGAGGACGAGGGCGGAAAGGAAGGCGAAGATGAGGACGTACAGCACCCGCTCGAATGAGAGCCCAAGCGAGAGCGTCAGGTTAGAGAACAGGAGGAGGTTGTACGAGGCGGTGTAGGCGACGTAGAGGGCCAAGCCCCCCAGCATGTAGAGTTGAACCCTCTCGGTCCGTTCGGTCGGCGAGGAGCTCAACCCGGACTGGAGGCCGATGACCGCGAGCCCGAAGGCGGTGAACAAGGGGAGGTTGATGAGCGGGGCGAAGAGAGGGCCCCAGAGGGGGTATACGGTTCCGTTGGCCAGGTTGATGCCCTGGAAGAGGAGATCGGGGGCCAGCACGAGGGTCCCCGCCGAGACGAACGCGACGAGGGCCGCGCCACCTCTGAGCAGGTACCATCCCGTCGTCCTTCCCCTCCGGTCCGTCTGGGAGGCGGAGAACTCGATGAGGAAGTAGGGGAGGAAGAAGAGCCCCACGAGGGAGACGAGGTAGAGCTGCTCGGCCATGGCGGGCTCGACGATAGAGGCAGCGTTGATGGCGGTGACTTGGACGCCCCAGGCGATGGCGAAGAGCCCGAACGCGAGCCCTCCCCGTGGCCGCGCCCTCCCGCCTCGGAGCGCGTAGCAGCCGAGGAGGAAGACCGCGATGCCGCTGACGATCGACCAGAGGGCGGAGATGTCTAGGAATGGAAGGGGTGCGATCGTTGTTCACCTCCTCGTCCGTCTGTGGGCCAGGCCATCACTTTCTGGACCTCCAGCCGGGCGGCACGGCTTAAAGACACTTACGTCCAAACCAGCAGGATGCAGAGGTGGGTCGCGCTCCCTGTGGGCGGCGGGTCCTCGCGCGATCGGACACTGTGGGGATGGCATGGGCTCAGCTCATGCAGTTCGGGCTGCAGGGGTCCTCCTCTTCCTCCTCGGGACCTTCGAGCATGAACCCCGCGATGTAGGTGGAGGATGTGATCGTCAGCAGGCCGCTATCGCCGGCCTCGGCGCTGATCGTGTAGTTGCCCGCCTCGTCGAGCACGGCGCCGCCGATGGCGACCTCGTCGCCGGAGGTGATCGAGCCGATCTCGGTCCCGTCGGGCGCCTCGAGCACGAGGTCGTCCCTGCGGTCGAGCTCGGTGCCGAAGGTGACCCACAGCACCTCGCCGGCGTTGGCCTCGAAGGTCCACTCGTGGACCTCCCAGTCCTCGAGCGTGCCACCGAAGCACGGAGCGGGGATCGTGTCCGCGGTGCCGCCGCTGCCGCCGGTCTCCTGGACGTCGGAAAGCGTGATCACGTCCGTGGTGACCTCGTAGCCGGTGACGTGCGGCGTGTCGGCGGAGGACAGGCCGACGAGCGCGCCGGAGGCGCTGGGTCCGACCATCGCCATCGTGCCGCCGCCGGTCACGCGCTGGTCGATGTGCGCCTCCTCGAGGGCGGGCTGCTCGATGTGGATGCGGGTGTCGTTGTTCGGCTGGTTGTCGAGCTCGTAGTCGGCCCGCGTGCAGCTCGGTTCTTGGGCGTCCTCGGTCGTGTTCACCCGGTACCAGTCGTGGTCGCGGGTGATGTCGTCGTCCTCGTAGCTGCTGTAGTCGTCGTGATGGTCGTCCTCGTACGATCCCGGTGTGAGGTTGCCGACGAAGCTCCCGGGTCTGGCGTTCACCGCATCGGACCGCTCATCTGGGGCATCGTCGCCACTACCGGCATCGTCGCTGGGTGAGTGAGCGAGAGCACCCAGCATCGGAACGGTCACCAACAGCAGAGCAAGGGCAAGGACGCGAACGCGAGCTGCCACTCTTGTGCCTCCTAGCTCCAGACGAACCCAGCCAGGGAATAAGCTTTCCCCCCGCGTAACCCAGGTCCTGCGCAGGGAGGCAACGCCCCGTGACAACGCCCGAGACGCGCTCGCGCTACGTCGGCACCGCCTCGAACCCGGGCGGCGGGCCCAGCCACCAGACGGCCGCGAGCACGCCGATCCAGGCCAACAGCCAGCCGACGAACCAGCCGCGCACGGGCGCCCGCCAGCGCTCGGGCAACATGGGCTGGGCGAACGTGGCGCCCACGCCCAGCACGGGGATCGCCAGCCAGCCGCCCCAGAAGACCGACAGGTAGGGCAGGCTCCAAAGAAGCCGGCCGACGTCGGCGGTGGTGCCGGTGGCCCAGCTGGACGTCGCCCAGCCAGCGGCGGTCCAGGCGAAGGCGATCGGGGCCGCCAGCCAGCGGGCCGTCGGCGCCATCGCTCGCGAATCAGACCCCCGACAAAAGGGCTTCGAGGAGGAGGGCAACGGCCACGAGCGCGAGGCTGGCGGCGAGCACGCCCCAGCGGGGGATCTCGGCGGGCTCGGTGAGCAGCTCGCGCAGGTCCACGAGCGACAACCCCCTCGCTGGGTCAAGGGTCTACCGGCTCACGTCGGGCACGCTCAGCGTTCGAGCGCCTCGTCGAGCGCCTCGATGCCCTCGGGGTTGGCCTCGAAGTGCTCGCGCACCTGGTCGAGGACGGCGTTGAGCTCGGCCCCGACGGCCTGCTTGAGGTCGAGGGGATGCAGCTCGCCGTCGTCGAAGGCCGCCTCGACCTCGTCGAACGTCTCGAACACGAGGTCGCCCCCGTACTCTTCGGGGCGCTCGACGACGAAGGCGTCCTCGATCTCCGGCCAGATCACCATCTCGAGCAGCGCGAGCACCGGGTTGTCCTCGACCTGGCCGCCCGGGCAGTAGGCGTCCTCGATCTTGGCCTCGACCTCCCCGGGCTCGTCGTGGAGGAAGACGCCGGTCTCGGGCTCGGACTTGCTCATCTTGGCCTCGGTCGGGTCCATGCGGGCCCCGGCCTCGGTCAGCCCGGGCAGCAGCGGCGTGTGGATGGCGACCGGCGGCTCCCCGTCGAGCTTGCTGGCGACGTCGCGGGCCAGCATGTGGGCGTGGCGCTGGTCCATGCCTCCAAGCGCGACGTCGAAGTCGCCGTAGTAGATGTCGGCGACCTGCATCGCGGGGTAGATCGTCTTGCCGTAGTCGAGGTCGGCGTCCTCGGCTTCGCGGCCCATGATCGTCATGGCGCGCTTGATGCGGTTCAGCGTCGAGGACTTGCCCACGCGGAGCACGGTGGCCCAGTAGTCGGGGTCGGCCACCCAGTCGCTGGCGTACACGAAGTTGGCGTCCTCTCGCACGCCCAGCGCCTCCATCGCCTCCTCCATGTAGCGTCCGCAGGCCTGGATGCGCTCCAGGTCGCCGTCGAGCTTGTCGTTGATCTGCGCGTGCCAGTCGGCCAACAGGATGGTGACCTCGAACCCGGCCTCCTGCAGGTCCCGGATCTTGCGGGCACAGATCAGCCAACCGAGGTGGGCCGTGCCGGAGGGCTCGAACCCGATGTAGGCGGCCGGCTCCCCGCGGTCGAGGGCGTCCTCGAGGTCCCCCTCGGTGACGACCTCCTCGGTGTTGCGGGTCACCAGCTCGAAGGCGTCCGACGGCATCACGGCGAGCAGGCGGCCGGTGCTTAAAGAGGCTACGCCGAGGCGCCGCCGCTCGAGGGGCAGCCCAACCTTCAGGCGTCGCGAAGCGATGGGGGAGCATGGCCGGGGACGAGCGCCTCGAACGACGTAAGCGGCGAGCCGTCGCCTTCTACGAGCAGATGTTCACCGAGGGCGAGCCACGGGAGGCCGTCGAGCGTTACGTCGGCGGGACCTACACCCAGCACAACCCCCACGTTCCCGACGGCAAGGAGGCGTTCATCAGCTACTTCGAGGAGATGGCCGCGGCCTACCCCGACAAGGAGGTGCACGTCCACCGGACGATCGCCGAGGACAACCTCGTCGTGCTCCACTGCGAGCAGGTCTGGCCCGGCGACGACGACCACGCGGCCATCGACATCTTCCGCTTCGACGAGGACGACCGCATCGTCGAGCACTGGGACGCGCTGCAACCGATCCCCGACGAGATCGCGCACGGGAATGGGATGTTCTGACGGGTCATCGAGACGTTCCCCAGTCGCAGGGAAGACAAGGGCCGGGCACGATGGGGGCTCGATGCGCGCTCGCTGGCTGCTGGCCCTCGCGTTGGCGTTGGCCCTACCGGTGGCGGGGTGCGCCCAGGACACCGACGATGCCCAATCGATCCCCGGCGGACCCGACGCCGACGACCCCGGCGGGGGGGGATCCCAGGGCTCCTCGGACGAGGACCCCGACCAGGGCGACGACGGGACCGACGAGATCGACGAGCCCCGCGAGCCGCCCGATCTCGCGTTGGATGAGGTCGTCTCCGGGCTCGAGCGGCCGACGCTGGCGACCCACGCCGGCGACGGCACCGGTCGCCTGTTCGTCCTCGAGCAACCTGGCCGCGTCCGGGTCCTCCAGGACGGCCAACTGGCCGAGGACCCCTACCTCGATCTGACCGACGAGACCGACGCCGGAGGCGAGCAGGGCCTGCTGGGTCTGGCCTTCGACCCCGAATTCGCCGACAACGGCCGGCTGTACGCCAGCTACACGGACACCGAGGGGGACTCGGTGCTGGCCCGCCACACCGTCGAGGACCCGCCCAACGGCTCGCCGTCCCCCGACGGGCAGGTTCTGCTCACCGTCGACCAGCCCTACGGGAACCACAACGGCGGGAACATCGCCTTCGGCCCCGACGGCTACCTCTACTACGGTCTCGGCGACGGCGGCTCCGGCGGCGATCCCGAGGGCAACGGCCAGGATCCGACGACGCTTTTGGGCTCGATGCTACGCCTGGACGTCGCCGGCGAGCAAGCCCAAGCCCCTGAGGACAACCCGTTCGTCGGCGACGAGGCCGGCCACGACCTGGTCTGGGCCTACGGTCTCCGCAACCCGTGGCGGTTCAGCTTCGACCCGGCCACCGGCGACCTGTTCATCGGCGACGTCGGACAGGACAGCTACGAGGAGGTCAACCACC
>PXUB01000014.1 GCA_003009755.1 Thermoplasmatales archaeon SW_10_69_26 | reverse complement strand
GGACTCGACCGTGGTCGCGCGCGACGCCGGGACCGGCGAGGTGTCCTGGAACTACACGACGGAGGATCGCGTCTCCGTCGCCGCCGCGGACGGGACCGTGGTCGCCGCCGTTCGCAAGAGCCCCGACTACGCGATCTCCGCCGTGGACCTCGAGTCCGGCGAGGAGTCCTGGACGCACGAGTTCCCCTACGGCATGGACGAGAGCCCCAGTCGGCCCGTCGTCGCCCACGGTCACGTCTACGTCACCCTCGGGGACGATGGCCTCTACGCCTTCGACCTCGAGTCCGGGGAGGAGTCTTGGACCTTCGAGGCCGAGGACGACGTCCACACGCCGGCGGTGGACGAGGACCACGTTTACGTCGGCTCCGGGGTGGTCGAGAAGGCCGGCGGCCCCACCAGCGACTACGAGGGCCCCCACGACACCCACGTCTACGCGCTCGACGGCGAGACGGGCGAAGAGGTGTGGCGCTACGACGTAGGCTCGTCCGCCTACGGTGCCCCGATCGTCACGGAAGCCCAGGTGTACGCTTCCGCAGGGGGAGCCCTCCACGCTATCGAGATCGCGTCCGGCGAGGGCACCACGATCTCCGAGGGCGACGACCGTGCCATCGTTCCGGGCGTCGTCGTCGACGGAACGGTGTTTGGCGACGACGCCGCCTTCACGGACTCGTGATCTCCGCGGGCGCCGCCGAAGGACGGCTGGTTCACGTGTCGCCCGACACGCGGTCTCCAGCGTCGACGTGACGACGGAGGGCGCTGGGAGTGCTCCCAGGCCCGGCCTGGGTGTACCCGTGGCGGTCCTCGCGGCGGCTAGCCCGCGCCTGGGGGGTCCTCGCTCTCCGCTTGCGAGCGGGGCGTCTCGGACACTTCGAGGATCTCGTCGAGGGCCTGGCGCATCTCGCGGGCGCTGGAGAACCGATCCTCGGGCCGCGGCGCCAGCGCCGTGGCGAACCACTCCTGAAGGCTCTGGGAGGCCTCGATCTCCTCGTCGAAGGGCACCAGACCGGCGACGCGCATCTGGACCTCGACGAGCGACTCGGCGGGGTCGACCTGCACGTAGGCCTCGCCCGTGTAGGCCTCGTAGAGGGTCGCGGCCAGGCTGTAGAGGTCGCTGCGCTCGTCGACGGGCTGGCCCTTGGCTTGCTCGGGACTCATGTAGGCGACCGTCCCCTTCGGCGACCCGGGGCCGTGCCACTCGAGCGCCGTCTGGTCCCCCTTGCACCGGGCGATCCCGAAGTCGGCGAGCTTGGCGTCCCCGTTCCCCGTCAGGAGAACGTTCGAGGGCTTCAGATCACGGTGAAGCAAGTCCCCGCTGTGGATCACTTCGAGAGCGTCGAGTGCCTGCCGGGCGACCTGGTGGAAGTCGTCGTCCCCGAGCGAGCCATCGCTGATCCGATCCGCCAGGGAGCCGCCGGCCGCGTACTCCATGACCAAGTGGGGATCCCCGTCGATCCGGAGCAGATCGAGGACGTCGACCAGGCGGGGATGGCGAACGTCGGCCACTCGCCGGGCTTCCGTCTGCAACCGTTCCCACGCCTCGTCGCTGGAGGCGTCCTCCAGCACTTTGATGGCAACCCGTCGGTCGAGCACGGTGTCGTGGACCTCGTGCACGCTGCCCGACCCGCCGCTACCGAGGTGCTCGAGCACCCGGAAGCGATCGCCCATCCGGCCGTTCTCGCTGTTCGCGGCCCCGGCTTCGAAGGGGCCCTGTTGGACCGGGGCCGAGGACTCGTGGAGGGACCAGCCGCTCGGGTGGACCCCAACGCCGGCCGCGAGGCTGCACAGGCCGGAGACGACGAGCGCGATCGGCACCGTCGCCTGCTCAGGGCGGCGGGCCAACCCGGCAGCGAAGATCAACACGAACACGAACGCGGCCACGGTCCCCGCCGTCCAGTTCCACGCGGTTCGATCGCGATCGTCCCCACCGAGAGCCCGGTGTCGTCCGATCGCATAGAGGATGCCGATCGGCGTCCAGAGGAAGAAGAACGCGTAGAGACTGATGAACGCGAGCGGGGGAACCGTGGTGATCAGGACCCCGGAGACGACCATGCCGAGGGCCATGTAGGAACGGTGTCGCCAGACGAGGTAGGCGGTCAACGCGAGGACCAGCGCGTGCTGGGTGAGCCAAAGCGATGGGAGCAGGTGACCGATGTTCCCGGGCCTCGCGTCGAAGTACTGGATGACCTGGAGGAGGACGTCGCGAGCGCCGGCCACCTGGTAGGCGGCCTGGCTCAGCCGGATCCCGCCGACAACGAACAGCCACGGCACGATCGACGGCAGCAGGATGAGCGCGGCCCGTCGGTCGGCCTCATCCATCTCACGGGCTCGCCAGACGGCTGCGGTGAGAGCGAGGAGGACGAGAAGCGTCCGCCCGGGGACACGGACGAACAGCCACCAGAGGACGCTCGTTCCGGATCCCTGGTCGAGGTAGTAGACGTCCGGTGCGAGGAACCACAGGACGGTGGCGACGACGAGGATCCCCGCCAGACCGGCGAAGAACCAGAAGTCCAGCGAGCCACGCTCGGGCCGTCGAGGGTACACGTAGAAGATCGCGACCGTGGCCAACGCGATCCAGAAGAAGCTGCCGGTCCAGACGGCGTGCCCGACGTTGTTCCAGCGAGTGGGGTTGGCGTCGCCCTCGAGGAGCCTTCCGACCCCTCCGAGGCTTTGCGCGACGACGGCGACGAGGTAGACGGCGATGAGGCGCTTGAGGGTGTTCTCGGGCTGGGAACGGTACAGCCACCAAGCCGTGTAGGCGATGAAGGCGGCTGATCCCAACGAGAGCCACTGCTGAGCTCCGAGCGCCGAGAGCAAGCCCGTTCCTCCTGAACATTTTCAATCGAGAGGGTTACTTGAACCCTCCCACGCCCGTTCGAGCCGATCGGGAGCCCGCTCGCTGTATGGCGCGGGTTTCTCGAGCTGGCGCGGGTCCCGCGAGTCTGCAGTCGGTCGACTGCAGAGACACAAACGGACGCTGTCCCGTTCAGGGTTTCATGAGGGCGGGGACGCATCGTGGAGACGTGCGCTCGGACCCCTCCCAGCCGCCGGTGAACTACGTGGCTCTCGCGGAGTTCCTCGAAGCGCTCGCCTACCCGGTCCGCCTCGAGCTTCTCACCCACCTGAGGATGCCACAAGAGGTCAGCGAGCTGGAGATCACCCCGCACAAGCAGACGGGGGAGGGCAGCCCCGATCGTCCCCTGGCCCGCCAGACGATCCAACAGCACGTGGACAAGCTCGTCGCCTGCGGCTTCGTCCGTGAGGAGCAGCCGGAGGACGCGGGGGCGCGCCGCTACCAGGTGAACGCCTCCAAGCTGTACGCGGTGGTCGAGGACCTGCGCGAGTTGTCCACGATGTACGCCGGGGACGGCGTCGATCCCGAGGCCACGGGGACGGTGGACCCGATGGCCTCGCCCGACGAGGCCGAGGGTCCCCGCCTGGTGCTCACGCACGGCGTCTACGAAGGGAAGGCTTTCCCGTTGACCGAGGCCAGTCGCCAGGAGGGTGGCTGGGCGATCGGTCGTAGCGAGGACGCCCCGATCTGCCTGGACTACGATCCCTACGTGAGCACGCAGAACAGCTTCGTCCAACCGCGGGAGGACGGATTCGCGATCCGCGACCTCCCGCAGAGCAAGAACGGGACGTGGATCAACTGGCAGCGCCTCCCCGAGGACGAGAAGCGGGTCCTACAACCCGGCGACGCGATCGGCGTCGGGCGTTCGCTGTTGACGTTCGTGCCGGAGTAAGGCGGGACGGGTCACCGTCCTCCGACCTCTTCGATCCCCTGCAGTCGTCCGACTGCAAACCATGGTCCCCCTCGACGTCCATCCGTCCACCACGTGACACCGATGAGCGGTCAACGAACGGACGAGAACCCACCGACATCAAGCATCGAGCAGACGGCCGGCGGGCTGGCGCGGTTCGATCGACCGACCGACACCGGGGGGAGCCCTCGATGATCGGCTCCGAGGGCGGGTCGGCGAACGGCAACGTGCATCTGTTGGCCACCGTCCTCCTGCTGGCCGCCCCGCTGGCGGGCTGCGCCGGGGGCGGAGGAGGAGGCGGGGGGGTCGACGGTGACGCGATGACGGCTCAGGATCGTCTCTCGAACGCCGAATCGAGGGCCGCCGAGTGGTCCAGCGACGCCGAGTTCATCGGAACCTCGATCACGGAGACCACCGAGGGCAGCGCCGAGGAGTGGTCCAGCGAGGCTTTCGACTTCCAGGCTGATGACAACGTCGGCGACGGCCTGTCGCCCCAGTGGACGTACACGTTCGAGGACGGCGAGGGCAACCTGGCCACAGTCTACATGAACGTGGACGGGGAGACCCACCTCGAAGAGCGCCAGCAGGACACGTTCTTCATGGACGCGCCCGTCGAGGACTGGTCGGTGTCGAGCGCCGACGCCGTGCAGGCGGCCGTCGACGCCGACGACGAGTTCGCCTCCGCCCTGGAGAGCGAGGACGTCAAGGTCGGCTACCTGCTCGCGCAGGGCGGTGGCGACAAGTCGTGGCTGCTGAACGCGAAGACGAGCGACGAGAACGTCCAGATGAAGGTCGACGCCGACACCGGCGAGGCCCAGCGGGCGGGCCCGTCGAGCTGATCGAGGACGAACCGTGACCGGGGCCGATCGGGCTCGATCCGGGGCGAGGTCCGTGGAACCGGTAGGACGACCTGGATCCGGGCCGTGGTGCTCCTCGTCGTCGTCCGCTGGCTGGCTGCATGGGACTGGACGCGTCAGAGGGCACCGGCCGCCCCGAGCGCGGAGACGAGGCACCGGTCGAGCTTGGAACCGAGAGGCCTGGCCTCCCCGGCGACGATCGAGAGGAGCGGGGCGGGCCCCGTCACGCTGCAGGACGTCACCGTCACAGACGACGGGGTCGGCCTGGTCCGGGAGGGCCTGGAGGCGGCGTTCATTGCGGTGGGGATCGGCTGGCGTGTCTTCCTGGGCACGCTCGACCCCGCCCTCCCGCAACGTCGCTGCTCTCCTCCTCCCACCATCCTCACCCGGTCCCCTCTGCTGTCCTCTGCGCCCCTGCTTATATGCGTCCCCCCCAACGAGGTTTAACCTCGCTCCCGCCTAGGGCCGCCGATGTCTGCACCGCTCGCCGACGAGGTCGCGATCGTGACGGGGGCCAGCTCCGGGATCGGTGCCGCCACGGCCCGCGCGCTCGCCCGGGAGGGCGCCGACGTGGCGTTGGCCGCGCGACGGGAGGACCGGCTTGCGAAGCTGGCCGAGGAGGTTCGCGAAGCCCACGGCGTGCAGGCGCTCGCCGTCCCGAGTGACGTCACCGACCGCGAGGCCGTCGACGCCCTCGTCGAGACGACCGTCGACGAGCTCGGCCGCCTGGATGTACTCGTCAACAACGCCGGCCTCGCCCGAGGGGCCGAGGTCGCCACGATGGAGGACGAGGCCTACGAGACGATGATGGACACCAACTGCGATGGCATGTTCTACGCCACCCGCGCCGCCCTCCCCCACCTGCAAGACGCCGAGGGGCTGGCTGTCTTCGTCGGCAGCGCCGCCGGCAAGGCGCCCCGCGGGTACAACCCCGTGTACGCCGCCACGAAGTGGTGGACGCGTGGCTTCGCCAAGAGCGTCTCCGCCCAGGCCGGCGACGACGTGGCCGTCACCATCGTCAACCCGGCCGCCGTTCGGACCGAGTTCGAGATCGACGGCGAGGCCTTCCAGGACCGCTTCGCGCCCGGCGAGGTCGTCGAACCCGAGGAGGTCGCCGACGCGATCGCGTACGCCGCCCAGCAGGACCCCTCGATGGTGCACGAGATCGACGTCTACGAGCGCGACAAGCTCGTCGACGCCTGACGCGGCCCTCGCTCGTCAGCGTGCGACCTGCGTCGACGGCTCCGTCGCGGTCTTCGCGACCGGATCCTCGGACTCGACGAGGGTGAACTGGTCGAAGATCTCGCCCGGCTGGAAGAGCGCCCGCTCGGCCCGGACGGTGACCGTGTCGCCGTCGAGCTCGAGGTTCGTGTGGTGGTGGGCGTGCTCGTGCGAGGCCGAGTACGGCAGGAAGTCGTCGGGGTGCTTGAACGAGTACAAGCCCTGGCCACCGCCTCCGCTGATCAGCTCGATCCAGCCCTCTGGATCCTCGTAGTGCTCCTGCTCGAGCGAGGTGGGCGTCTGGTAAGCCATCGGATACGTGCGCTCGTAGTTGTGGTTGTGGCCGACGAGCAGCATGCTCACGTCCTAGCGGTGGAACAGCTGCTCCTCCCAGCTGGCCATCTCGGCGTCGACCCAGCGACCGGCGCGCTGCGTGTTGCTGTACAGCGGGTGGTGTTGGATCACGAAGATGTGGTCGATCTCGCCGGCCTTCTTGGCCTCGTAGGCCTCCGACAGGTCCTGCTCGGCGAACTCGACCATGTCCTGGAAGTAGCCGCGCCCGGTCGCGTCGGGCGTCTCGGACATGAGGACGAGGAAGTGGGCGTTCACGAAATCGAAGCTGTAGTACAGCTCTTCTCCCGGCTGTGCCAGCCGCTCCTCGTAGGAGGCCGTGGGAGGGCTCGCGTCCGCGTAGGTCTCGTGGTTCCCCGGCGAGCTCATCACCGGGGTTTCGGCGAAGATGTCCTCGTTCATCGCGAACCAGTCGTCCCAAACCTGCGGATCGTTCTCGCCGTAGGCGAGGTCGCCGGCGATCAGCACCATGTCCGGATCGTTGGCCTTGACGCGGTCGTGGACGGCCTCGGCGCTCTCGCCCAGGCCCTGGTCCCCGTACAGGGCGATGTCGACCGGACCCTCGTCCGGCGCCGTCGACGTCTCGTAGCACGGCGAGAAGCCGCCCTCGAAGCTGCCGACGCGGTAGGCGAACGACTCACCGGGCGAGAACCCGGTCATCGTCGCCTCGTGGACGTGGACGTCGGGCTTGCGGGTCAACGTCGAGGCCGTGCCGTTGGTCGACGATCGGGTGGCCTCGTCGGACAGGTCGCCGCAGGTGGCAGCCCACTGCACCACCGTGCCCGGATCTGTCCCGTCGGTGAACCAGGTGGCGGTCATCGTCGTCTGCGGGTCGTCCACCCAGCTCAGGTGCACGCCCCGCGGCATTGGATCGACGCTTTGGACCTCGGCCTCGGAGCCGGTGTCGTCCTCGGCCATCCCGGCGATCAAGGCACCGCCGCCGACGACGAGGACGGCGGCCACGGCGGTCAACAGGTTGCTAGTCGCGAGCAGCGAACGGTCAGCCCCTCTGATGCGAGAACCTCCCATGCCACCCAGGGCCAACTGGCTGGAAAAACCTTGCGTGCCGGGGGTCGCCGCTCCGCGCCGAAGGCTTTTGGCACCGGATGCTGCTGGACACCGTGGGAGGCTTCGTCGATGCAGGTGCCCCGTCTCGCCGTCGTCGTGCTAGCGCTCGTGACCGCCGTTCCCGCCGCCGGCCAAGCCCTCGCCGGCACCGTGGACGCCCCGGATGGACCGTCGATCCCGGCTGCGGGATCGGGATCGGCCGACGTGCTCGAGGACGGGCTCGCCGCGAGCGATCCCGCCAACGTCATCGTGCACGCCCGCGACGACGAGGCGCTCGATCGGGCCACGGCGCTGGACGGGATCGAGCCCCGCTACCGGTTCGCCCACCTCGACGCCGCCTACGCCCTCGCCCGCGAGGGCAGCCTGGCCACGCTGGCCGAGCAACCCGGCATCACGTTCGTCGAGGACGCCGACAAACGCCTCGAGTACCACCTCGACGAGGCCACGATCACCTCCCGCGCCCGCGAGGTGTTCGATCCCAGCTTCGACCCCTCGCCGTTCGTCGACGAGCCCACGGCCACCTTCACCGCCGACGACGGCTCCCCGATCGACGGTGACGGCGTCGGCATCGCCGTCGTCGACTCCGGGCTCGACGCCACCCACCCCACCTTCGACGCCCCGGGCAAGGTGCCGGCCAACTACGTCGTCACGCCGGCCGCCGTCGTCGACGTCGGCTCCTACAGCGAGCTCGGCGAAGGCCACGGCACGCGCATCGCCGGCGTCGCCGCCGGCACCGGCGGCGGCACGGCCGGCGACGCCGACCTCCGCGGCGCCGCCCCCGGCGCCTCGCTGTACGGGTTCGCCGTCGAACCCCGCAACCAGCGCGGCTACGCCGGCACGTTCTCCGCCGAGAAGCCCGCCACCACGCTCGAGGCCGCGATCGCCTTCGACTGGATCCTCGAGAACGGGGACCAGCTCGACCCGGCGATCGACGTCGTGCTCAACGGCTGGACCTGCGACGAGCGCGAGTGCGGCGACGAGCGCCAGGCGCACCTCCAGCTCGCCCAGGCCCTCGCCGACGACGGTCACGTCGTCGTGTTTCCCGTCGGCAACGGGCACGGCGAAGCGCTCGTCCCGGCCACGTCCGCCGAGGCCACCCTGCCCACGCCCGGCGTCCTGGGCGTCGCCGGCTACGACGACGAGGGCCCCGGCGACCGCGACAGCTGCGCCTCGAAGATCTCCAGCCAAGGCAACGCCTTCGACCCCTCGACGTGGCCCGACATCGCTGGACCGAGCAACGCGATCACGAGCCCGAACGCGTTGTCCGTCCAGCAGCAGCCGCGGCTGCCGGCCGGCAGCGGTCAGGACCCCACGTCCGCCCGCTACGGGTACACCGACGCGTTCGGCACCTCGATCGGCGCCGCCCACATCGCGGGCGTGGCCGCGCTCATGCTGCAAGCCAACCCCGAGCTGACGCCGGGCGAGGTCGAGCACGTGCTCGAGTCGACCGCCCACGAGGGCCCCGAGCTCGCCGACGGCGGCCACTGCCCGGCTCCGTTCCTGCAAGCCGACGCCACGAACCCGTGGGACGGCGCCAACTACGAGGTCGGCCACGGCCTCGTCGACGCCGTCGACGCTCTCGAGGCCGCGATCGCCTTCGACGGCCTGCCCGACACCGAGCCGAGCCTCGCGGAGATCCCCGACGACTACCTGCACGAGGACGCCGTCGTCAGCCCCGACGAGGACCAGGCGTTCCACCTCGAAGGCGAGGACGAGCTCTCCCGCGAGGCGCCGGAGGGAGACCTGCCGCGCGTCCGGGCCAGGACCTGGGGGGAGTCCATCGTCCATCGGACCGAGATCCAGCAGGAGACGACCATCTCGGCCGCCTACGCCGAGATCTGGATCGGCGACGGTGACCAGTCCACCCAGCACACCGTGTTCTGCCGCTCGGTGAACTTCCAGGCCGAGATCGCCCGGATCGACGCCGACACGGGCGAACGCGAGGTGATCGGCGTCGGCGAGACCGATGCGGAACCGATGGCCGGTCCCGGGCCCTGGATGAAGGAGATCCCCGTCGTGTTCGGTGACAAGCAGGTAAGCGCTGACGATCCCGTCCACGAGCCTCGGGAGGTCACGTTCGAGCCGGGCGACGAGCTCGAGGTGGGCGTGCGGACCAGCGACTACTGCACCTTCCCGGACACGCCCCACCCCGAGGGGGAATACGTGGTGTACTCGGAAGCCGAATCCACGCCGAGCCGGATCTTCCTCGGCGAGAGCACCACCGAGTACCGCCCCGGCTCGTTCGAAGCCTGCCAGGAGATCCGCGACAATTACGCAGACGCCGTCCCCGAGGAGGACATCGAGTGCTCGTGGATCGGCGGCGCCCGGCAGAACGTGCCGATCGAGTGCCGCGAGGGGCGCTACAAGGTCGAGTGGTTCGGGCCCCCCGGGTCCGGGGCCGCCGTCAAGTGCACAGGCGCCGACGCCGCGTGCACGATCCCCCAAGACGCCGACGGCTGGCAGACCTGCGAAGCCGAAGCCATCGCCCACACGGCCAACGTCGCCACCGACCTGTGCACCTACTTCACTCCAGACGGCGAACAGGTCGACGGCGAAGGGCGGTGCACGATCGTGCGCGAACCGACGACGCGGCCCAGCTGACGGGCCTGCCCGCGGCGGGGGCGAGGGAGGGCCCAGCTTCGAAGCCTTCAAGCCGTGGCCGGGCCTCGACAGGCCCGTGTCGTCGGGCCCCTCGTTGCTCGAGGCCATCCTGTTGGGCCTCATCCAAGGCCTCACGGAGTGGCTGCCCGTCTCCAGCAGCGGTCATCTCGTGCTCGCCCAGCAGTACCTCGGCGTCGAGGTCGACGTCTTCTTCGACGCGCTGCTCCACCTCGGGACCCTCGCCGTCATCCTCGTGTTCTATCGGGACACCGTGCGCGAGGTCCTCCTCGCGCTCGCCCGCGCCCCCCGCGCCCACCGCGAGAGCGGCGGCTGGCGCGAGGTCTGGTGGGAGGACCCCCACCGGCGCCTGGCCGCGCTCGTCGTCGTCGGCACGATCCCCACGGTCGCCATCGGGTTCACCTTCGAGGACCGGCTCGTCGGCTTCTTCGAGAGCACGACCGTCGTCGGCATCGCGCTGCTGGCCACCGGCGCCTGGCTGTTCCTGGCTCGCTATGCCCCCGAGCCCGACCCCGACAGCCCGGGCGGCTGGGATGCCCTCCTCGTCGGTCTGTTCCAGGGGTTGGCCATCGTGCCCGGCGTCTCCCGCTCGGGGGCCACGATCGGGATGGCTCTCCAACGCAACGTCGAGCGCGAGCACGCCGTCCGCTTCTCGTTCCTGCTGTCCATCCCCGCCATCGCCGGTGCCACCGTCCTCCAAGCCGATCCGGGATCGCTGTCGGCCGCTCGCGGCGCCTGGCCGGCCTACGCCGCCGGCGTGACCGTCGCCGCGCTCGTCGGCTACGGGGCGCTGTGGCTGCTCGTCCGCATCGTCGAACGCCGCGGGTTCACGCACTTCTGCTGGTACTGCTGGGCGCTGGGCGCCGTCGTCCTGCTTTCGCCAGCGGTTTGATCCGCCCAACCGGGCGCCCACAACCGTTAACATGCTGCGCGGCCGCTCGTGTCACGATGCGACGGCTCGTGGTCCTCGCTGCCCTCGTGCTCGCCGCCGGGCTCGCCGGTTGCCTCGGCGACGACGAAGGCCAGGAGATCGATCCCGACAGCGCCTCGAGCGACCTCGCCGAGCCCCGCTACGACGTGCAGGAGGTCACCGAGGTCCGGGTCGAGTTGTCGGATGGGACCACGATTCACAACGCGATCTACCGCCCCGACACGAACGAGTCCGTGCCCGTGTTCGTCAACTTCAGCCCCTACTGGGGTGACGCGGCTGAGGAACGCGGCGACGCCTTCGCCCAGTACATGATCGAGGAGTACGTGCCGCGCGGCTACGCCGTCGTCCTCTCCGCGATCCGCGGCACCGGCCACTCGGAGGGTTGCTTCGAGATCGGCAGCGACCGCGAGGTGGCCGACCTCAAGGAGACCGTCGAGCGCTTCGCCAACGCCGAGTGGTCCAACGGGAACGTGATCGCCGGCGGGAAAAGCTACGACTCCACGCCGCAGAACGGGCTGATCGCCAAGGACCCGCCCGAGGGCCTGGTCGGCCTGTTCCACGTGTCCGGCATCACGGACATGTACCGCTACACGTACCGCCAGGGTGTCGCCTACACCCACGGCCCGATCTTCAACACGTACTACTACGGCCAGGGCGTGCACGAGTACGGCGTCGGACGCCGCCTGCCCCGAGCTGCCCGAGATGCAGGCCAACGGTGTCGGCTCCGGCGCCCACGGCATGAAGACCGACTACTGGGTCGAGCGGGACTGGAACCGCTACGTCGCCGACAGCGACTGGAACGGCTCGGTCTTCTTCGTGCACGGTCTCCAGGACTGGAACGTGAAACCCGACCACATCCTGCCCTGGCTCGACGAGCTGCCCGAGCAGATCCGGGTGAAGGGCTGGCTGCACCAAGACACCGAGGACGGGACCGGGCACGTGTACCCGATGCGGGCCGACTGGAACCAGACGATGCTCCGCTGGCTGGAACACACCGGCAAGGGCAAGGCCACCGGCGTCGACTGGGGCTTCGAGGTCGAAGGCGACGACGGGGTGTGGCGCGCCAGCGACGACTGGCCCCCCAAGGACGCCGAGCACGTCGAGGGCCACATCAACGAGCTCGTCGCCTCCTACTCCGACACCGGCACCGTGCAAGTCGAGGGTCCCGTCGACCTTCCAGGCCAAGCCCCCTACCGCTACGCCGGCCAACCCACCGTGACCGTCGAAGCCGAGGTCCAAGGCAACCCCGACCCCGTCTTCACGGCCGTCCTCTACGAGGAGACCCCCGACGGCGAACGCGAATGGGTCAACGAGGGCGTCGTCCGCGGCATCTACCGCGAGGGCCTCACCGACGCCCAGCCCGTGCCCCAGAACGAGCACCTCGAGATCGAGATCCCGCTCTACCCGCAGGACGACGTGCTCGAACCCGGCCACCGGTGGATCGTCGTGTTCGGCGACGACCCCCGCCACGCCCAGCCCGCGCCCGGCCAGATGCACGGCATCGCGTACACCGACCACGGCGGCCACGTCGACATGCCGCTGGCCCCGATGGACACCACGGTCGACGAGCAACCCGAGCAGATCGGCTGCTTCGCCTGCTAGGAGCATTTTTCTTTCGACGGGGGCTTGACGCCTCCCGAGGGGGGACAAAGAAAAATCCTCGGCAACAAAGAAACCCCCCTCGGGAGCGGCCCAGCCCCCAACGACGCTGATCTTGGGCGCGGTTGGGTCTTCGTGCAGGGCTATGTCTGCTTGAGTGGCAACAGCGCGGTCGGCCCGCCGGCTGATACCACCCCCAAACGTTCAACGTCTGGGTGGTCCTAGCAAGGACCATGACGGAGGCGATCACGGTCGACCGGCGGGACGAGGTCACGCTCGTGGAGATGGACGACGGCAAGGTCAACGCCTTGTCGACCGAGTTCATGGGCGAGCTGGGCAACAAGCTCGAGAAAGCCACCGCCCAAGAGCAACCGGTCGTTCTCACGGGCAACGGGCACGCCTTCTCCGCCGGCCTGGACCTCGAGGAGGTCCCCACGCTAGACCGCGAGGGCCTGCGCGAGCTGTTGGACCACTTCAAGACCGGCACGGAAGCGATCTTGACGGCCGAGGTTCCCGTCATCGCGGCCCTCGAGGGCTTCGCCGTCGCCGGGGGCGGCATCTTCGCGCTCACCTGCGACTACCGCGTGGCCCACCCCGAGGCCGACATCGGCTGCACCGAGCTGGAGGTCGGCATCCCGTTCCCGCCGACCGACCTCAGCCTCTTCGAGGCGCGGCTCCCGCCGCAGACGGTCCGTCGCACCATCCTGCAACCGCGCAAAGTCCATGGCCAAGAGGCGCTGGAGCTGGGCTGGATCGACGAGCTGGACGAGAACCCGGTTGAGGGCGCCCTCGCGGCCACCGACACGATCGGCGGCACCAACCCCGAGGCCTTCCGCCGCGTCAAACAGCGCCTCAACGAGCCGATCCTCGACACGTGGGAGAGCCTCTTCGAGGGTGCCTTCGACGAGTACGTCGAGCTGCTGGACTCCCGGCAGACCCAGGAAGCCATCTTGCAGGGTATCCAGCGCGTGATGGATTAGGCCAAGACGTCCAGCGTGCTCCGGCGCGAGGCCCCGCTCGTGCTTGCCGGCTCCAGCGCGTGGGTGCCGACGTAGCCGCCGGGGGCTGGGACTCACCGCTTGGCCGTGCGGCCGCGCGCGACCAGGTAGGCCAGGAACCCGAGCCCGGGCACGGTGAGAACCGCGAGGAGCCACGGCCCGGCCGGGAAGCCCTCGCGTCGGGCGTCCGCGTACACCCAGCTCGCCTGCAGGAGGACCACCAGCAGGACCGGGATCGCGAGGGCGAGCACAAGCAGCTCCGAGACCCCCCGCGTCTGCAGGAACTGCACCGCGGCGACGATCAGCGAGAGCGCGATCGCGGCTGCGGCGAGTGTTGCACGACGGCGGAAGCGTCGGCTGTGTTCGATCGCTTACACCTCTTCAGCGTCTCGGACACCCCGGGTGCACCCAAAAGCGTTCCGTCAGACGAAGGGACCTGATGCTCGTCCTTCACGAAGAACCTCTTCTTTCCTCGCTTTTGTTTCATCTCCGTACTCTCCTCCTCGACGAGGCGGCGACGATGGTCGTCCGCCGTGCTGTATGCGAGGCCGAGATCCCGGCAGATCCCTCGGAGGTGGCTACCGGGCCTCTCTCGGAGGAGGCCCAGAACAGCCACGCGGGTCGGATGTTCCAAGAGATCCTTGCCCTTGATCCGCCGATCGAGCCCCACGAGTGTGGGATGAGTTACGGGTTCCGGCAGACCCCTGGGGGGTCGATCGGACCGCGAGGACCGAGAAACTGAGGCCGCCACCGAGGATCAGCCCCCACGGAGTGTCCACAGCTCGTGAACCTTGGACCCTGATGGATGGATCCTCTCTCCTCTGAACCACGAACCCCGCCGTTCTCACCCCTGCGTGGGCCGATAGTCGCTGTCCTCGGCGATGAAGGACGGCCCACCGGTCTGTTTCACGAACCCGGGGTGGGCGACGACGTCCTCGGGCTTCGTCGTCGTGTCCGAGTAGGTCACGAAGAGCTTGCCGTCGCGACCGATCGTGGTCTCGAAGAAGTCGCCCAGCCGTCGGTCGCCGGAGTCCTCGCCTTGCAGGCTGGACACCTGGCAGAAGGTGCCCGACTGGCACACCGGTCCGCGGTGGACGTCCTCGGCGACGGGATAGCCGTGGGCGGCGGGACCGGTCGCGGTGTCCGCGTCCATGGCGGCGACGGTGACGACGTTCCACGAGCGGTCGTCGGGGCCCTCGTCGCTGGGCGGCGGCGTCGGGCTGGCGTAGATCGAGGCGGCCACGCGGCCCTCGCTGCCGGCCGAGATCCACGGCCACATCATCGTGAGGTCCTCGGTGTCGTTCAGGGCGTGGCGGACCTCGTCGGTGACGTCGTGGATCCAGGGCCACGTCTCGCCCTGATCGGGGCTGCCGGCGATGGACATCTCGGTCTCGTTCTCCTGGATCGCCATCCAGACGTTCCCGGCCCCGTCCACCGCGGGCTCGGTCATGCGGGCCGAGGCGCCCTCGTGGCCGGGGATCGTGTGCTGCTCCCAGGACTGGGCGTCGTCGGTGCTGACCGCGATCCCGTCACCGCAGCCGGCGTACAGCGTGCCGTCGTGCGGTGAAGCGACGAAGTCGGCTCCGCAGTCGCCCGGCAGATCGCCGCGGCGCTCCCAGACGAGCCCGTCCTCGCTGGCGAGCACGTGGCGGCCGGGATCGGGCGCGAAGTAGTTCGCCGTGAAGTACACGGTCCCGTTGTGGCTGGCCAGCCACTGGCGGTCGACGACGCCTTCCGAGGCCACCGGGTTGCCTTGCACCCACGTCTGGCCGTCGTCGTCGCTCCAGTCCACCGGCGCCGAGGCCAGCGCGAGCAGATCCGTGCGGTAGATCCGGTCGCCGTCCACCGTGAAGTCGGGGTCCGAGATGCCCAGGCCGAGGCCGCGGGGGCCGGCTTCGCCGGCGCCGGGCGTCCCGATGTGGGTCCACGTGTCGCCGTCGTCGGTGGACCGCCACAGGTAGGATTGCCCGCTGGTCGGGGTCACGAACTCGCTGCCCACGTGCCCGGTCTCGTCGCTGGGGTGGTAGTGCGTGGACCCAGGGTGGGCGCTGACGAGCAACGATCCCTCGCTCGTCGTCGCGATCACCGGCTCGCCGCCGGCGCGCGTGTCGTCGATGAGGGTCTCGTTCGCGAACGTCATCTCGTGACCGGTGCCCGCCTGCTGCTCCTCGGCCTCGGCAGCGTCCAGGTCGTCGTCCGTTCCACCCAGGCAACCGGCGACCGCGACCAGGGAAGCCAGCGCCAGGATCCAAAGCAACCGTCGCATCGCGTTGGGAGGACTCCGGGGCCCTGATAAGCGTTGTTGGGGCACCGAGGGTCGGGTGCGGTGGACGCGGGGCTGGCGGTCGTGGGGGCGATCCTAGGGGCTCTTGCAGCGGTGCTTGCGAGACCCCGGTCGTGAGCGGGCCGCCGACGCGGTCCGTCGGGGTGAGGCCCGCTCGTTGCCGGCGTCAGGGCCCGTTCAGGTAGTCCTCGCGCGCCAGGTCCAAGCCCGTCGTCGAGCGGACGTACTCGGTGCGCTCGTCCTGTTGGCCCTCGCGGTCCTGGGCGTAGGCGATGTGGACGGCGCCCTCGGGCCCGATCTCGACCTGCAGGAAGTCCAACAGCTTGCGGTTCATCGGGCCCTCGTGCACGAGCGCGGGCTCCGGCTGGGCCAGCTGGAAGCCCGGATCGTCCTCGGTCCCGTCGATCGTGGCCGCGGTGAACAGCTCCCACTGGGCGTCCTCGTCCACCTCGTTCGGGCCGGCCTCGTCGTCGAGGGTGCCATACCAGGCAAGGGCCAGGCTTCCCTCGGCGCTGGCGTCAGCCCACGGCAGGTGGTGCGTGCCCTGGTCGGGGCTGACTCGGACGGGCTGGGACCACTCGCCGTCGGGGCTGCGCTTGACGGCGTAGATGTGGTAGGCGTCCGAGGTGCCGTTGGACCAGTCGTAGACGGCCCAGACGTTGCCGGCTTCGTCGACGCCGAGCGTCTCGTAGGACATGAACCGCTGGCCCTCGTCGCTGGGTCGGGGGATCTCCTCGAGCTGCTCGAACGTCTCGCCGCCGTCCTCGCTGTGCCACAGGTGGTCGTCGGCCGCGACCCACAGCTCCTCGAGGCCGGGCCCGGACTCGAAGTACCCGAGCGCGCCGGGGAACTCCTGCTGCAGCGTCCAGGTGATGCCGCCGTCGGTCGACTTGTACAGCAGCGTGCTGGTGACCTGGTTGTAGAGGAACCAAGCGGTATCCTCGGGACCCGCCTCGATCCACGGGCGGTCGACGGGCGGCACGAAGGGACCGGCCGGGATCGTCGAGCGGTGCTCTTGGTCTTCGTCCCAGGAGGAGAGGTAGCCGCTGGCGACGCTGATGTCCGAGAAGTACATGTTGCCGGTCTCGTCGATGGCGAAGTCGCCCTCGATCCCGAAGCTGTCGCGGAGCACGTCCCCGCGGAGCAGCTGGAAGCTGCGCCCGTCGTCCTGGCTGAACCAGATCGGCGGCGAGCCGCCCACGCAGCACACGCCCGAGACGTAGATGGTGCCATCGCCGGCGACCTCGATCACGGGCTCGCTGGCCCCGCAGTTGTTCACGTTGCAGGTCTCGGGCCGGTCGGCCATGTAGGCCGAGCCCAGCTGCAGCGGGGCCAGCAGCGACAGCCGGTCGCGGTCGGCGCTGGGCTCGGGCTGGACGCGCTCGGTGGCGTTCGCCAGCCTGATCTGGTCGCCGAGGTCCTCGACCGAGCCCTCCCAGTCCTCGTAGCCGTCGGCGGTGACGAGCACGCGCTCGGCCGAGGGGGTCAACTCCTCCGCCGCCAGGGCGCCGCTCGCGTTCGCGGAGGTGACGGTGAGCACCTCGCCGGCCGCGTACTGGGTGACCTGGGCGAACGCGATCGCCTCCTCGTCCTCGTCGACGACCTGGATCGAGCTCGCCTCGTCCAGGCCGGCCCGGTTGGCGTCCAGGGAGTCGTCCGCGGTCCCGATGCAGCCTGCCCATCCCGTCGTCACCAGAACGAGGGCGAGCAGCGAGGAGCGAAGCTCGGTCATCGATGGACAGGCTGGCCCCGAGCCTTTCAACGTTGCGGGGCACGTCGGGTCCGGCCGCCGACAGTGCCCAGGCTAGGATTTTCCCGATGCCGGTCGTTTCGTCCGGTGATGGCCGACATCGACGTGGGTGACCGCGCGCCCGAGTTCGCGCTGCCCAACCACGACGGCGACACCGTCGAGCTGGCCGAGCTGCTCGACCGCCCGCTCGTGCTGTTCTTCTATCCGGGCGATTTCACGCTCGTGTGCACGAAGGAGGTCTGCGATTTCCAGGACAACCTGGCGGCCTTCGAGGCCCACGGCGTCAACGTCGTCGGCGTCAGCACCGATCCCCCCGAGGAACACGAGCGGTTCCGCGAGGAGCACGGCCTCGGCTTCGATCTGCTGGCCGACGTCGACGGGGAGGTGCGCGAGGCCTACGGCGTCGACGGCTTGCTGGGGACCCAGCGTGTCACCTTCGTCGTCGACGAGGAGGGCACCGTCCGCAAGCGGTTCCGCTCGCCGTTCCACTGGTCCCACGTGGAGGAGGCCCTCGAAGGCGTCGAGGAAACGTTGACGAACCCCCAGCCCTCAGGGGGGTCCTGAGATGGCCATCGACCCCGGCGTAGAGATCCTGGACGAGGACGAGCTGGCCGACCGCATCGAGGAGCCCGACCCCGTGGCCGTGTTCTTCTACGCTGACTGGTGCGGTTTCTGCCGCGCGTTCGCGCCCTCGTTCCCCCAACGCGTCGAGACGCTGGACGTCGACGCGGTCGCCAGCAACATCTCCGAAGAGTCCGACCCCCGCTGGACGAGGTTCGACATCGACGTCGTTCCCACCTTGATCGGGTTCGCCGACGGACAGGAGACCGCTCGCGTCGACGGCCGGCCCGGCCAGGGCTTGGAACCCGAGGACGTCGACCGCCTCGCGGCCGACATGAAGTAGTGAGACTCCATCTCGTGGTCATCCCGCTCCGCCCTCATGTGAGGGAAAACACTCTTGTAGAAGGCCTCTTCTATCTCGGTGAAACCGGGGGTCTGGCCCCGACCAGAGGTACACGACCATGCTTGGCGGACAACAACCCGTACTCGTACTTCAGGAAGGCACCGAGCGCGAACAAGGCAAGGGCGCTCGATCGAACAACATCATGGCGGCCCGAGCGGTGGGCGACGCCGTGCGGACCACGCTCGGTCCCAAGGGCATGGACAAGATGCTGGTCGACTCCATGGGCGACGTCGTCATCACGAACGACGGCGTCACCATCCTGAACGAGATCGACCTCGACCACCCCGCGGCGAACATGGTCGTCGAGATCGCCGAGACCCAGGACCAAGAGGCCGGCGACGGCACGACCACGTCCGTGGTTCTGGCCGGCGAGCTCCTCAAGCGCGCCGAGGACCTGGTCGAGGACGTCCACCCGACGCTCATCTGCGCCGGCTACCGCAAGGCCGCCACGCGAGCGCTCGACATCCTCGAGGAGTACGCCATCGACGTCGACATCGACGACGAGGACACCCTCCGCTCCATCGCCCAGACGGCGATGACGGGCAAGAACGCCGAGGCCTCCAGCGACCTGCTGGGCGACCTCACCGTGCGCGCCGTGCGCGCCGTGGCCGACGAGACCGACGACGGCCACCTCGTCGACACCGACAACGTCCAGTTCATCGCCCAAGAAGGCGGCAGCGTCGACGACACCGAGCTCATCGAGGGCATCCTCGTCAACAAGGACCGCGTCCACACCGGCATGCCGACCGAGGTCACCGACGCCAACGTCGCCCTCATCGACGAGGCGATCGAGGTCCAGGACACCGAGGTCGACGCCAGCATCCAGGTCACCGACCCCGACCAGCTGCAGTCCTTCCTCGACCAAGAGGAGGAGATGATCGAGGAGCTCGTCGACGCGATCGACGACGCGGGCGCCGACGTCGTCTTCTGCCAGAAGGGCATCGACGACCTGGCCCAGCACTTCCTCGCCAAGCGCGGCATCTACGCCGTCCGCCGCGCCAAGTCCTCCGACATGGAGAAGCTCGAGCGCGTCACCGGCGCCAGCACGATCTCCTCCATCAAGGACATCGCCGCCGACGACCTCGGCCAGGTCGGGTCCGTCGAGGAGCGCACCATCGGCGACGACACCTTCACCGCCGTCGAAGGTTCCGATGGCGCCCGCTCCGTCAGCATCCTGCTGCGCGGCGGCACCGAGCACGTGATCGACGAGATCGAGCGCTCCATCCAGGACGCCGTCCGCGTCACCTCCGTGGCCGTCGAGGACGGCAAGATCGTCCCCGGCGGCGGCGCCCCCGAGACCGAGCTCGCTCTCCGCCTGCGCGACTACGCCAACAAGGTCGGCGGCCGAGAGCAGCTCGCCGTCGAAGCCTTCGCCGAGGCGCTCGAGATCGTGCCCCGCACGCTCGCCGAGAACGCCGGCCTCGACGCCATCCAGGCGCTCGTCGACCTCCGCGCCGCCCACGAGAGCGGCGACAAGGCCTACGGGTTCGACGTCTTCGAGGGCGAGGTCGCCAACAGCCAGGAGGCCAACGTCCTCGAGCCCCTGCGCGTCAAGACCCAGGCCCTCCAGTCGGCCACCGAGGTCGCCGACATGATCCTCCGGATCGACGACGTGATCGCTGCCTCCGGCTTCAGCGACGACGGCGGCGACGGTCCCGACCTGCCCGACCTCTAAGCCGGTCCCCCAACCCACCGAGCGGGCACCACGCCCGCTCGCCTCCCTTCTCCTTTCTCTTTTCGCCCACCAGCGGCGCGACCGGGGACCGGAACGTTGAAAGCCGGTCGTGCCCGTCAACGCCTCAGCCATGAAGCGACGATGGATGGCCCTCGCGGTCGGCCTCCTGTTGTTCGGGAGCTTGTTCGTGGGCAACGCCGCCGCCCACGAGGAGAACAAGCACGTCGAGTTCACGCCCGCCTGCGCGCCACCGACCGGGTCCACCATCCACGGCCACCAGGGTGAGGTCTCCTTCACGATCCACGTCTGCCACCCGATGGGCCTGGGGCCCGTCTTCGACAAGGTGGACCAGCTCGTCGACTAGGCTCTCCGCGAGCCCTCTCTTTCTCTTCTCCTTTTCTGTGTCGAACCGCGCGATGACGGTCCTCGGTACGCTCACCCCATAGATGTGATGGTGATCTCACCCAGATGCTCGACTGTGCCCGGGGTTGATGTGGCATGGCCACCCTCAATTGAACCAACGTGACCCACACCCAACAGAGAACCGTCGCGGATCGGCGCAGAGGTGTGTGGTCCCCCTCACAGTAGGTGAATTGTTCAGCCATGCTGACGGAAACCATCGAGGTCCACGCCCCCATCGAGCCCCCGATCGACGAGATCCTCTCCTCGCAAGCGCTGTCGTTCCTCTCCAAGCTTCACGCCGAGTTCGACGACCGCCGCCGCTCGCTGCTCGCGGCCCGCCCCGAGCGCCGCGCCCGCATCCGGGAGGACCCCACCTACCCGGAGGAGACGGCCGAGATCCGCGAAGAGGATTGGACCGTCGCCGACGTGCCGGAGGCGATCGCCAAGCGCACCGTCGAGATCACGGGCCCGACGGATCGCAAGATGATGATCAAGGCCCTCAACAGCGGGGCCGACGTCTTCATGGCCGACCTCGAGGACGCCAACAGCCCGACCTGGACGAACATGGCCTGTGGCCAGGTCAACCTCTACGACGCGGTGCGCCAGGAGATCACCGTCACCAAGGACGACGACACCGTCTACGAGGTCGACGAGGACCCCGCCGAGCTGTTCGTCCGTCCCCGCGGCTTGCACCTCGAGGAGGACCGCGTCCGGGTCGACGGGGACCCCGTCGCCGGCAGCTTCTTCGACGCCGGCCTCCACCTGTTCCACAACGCCCAACGGCTCGCCGAGCGCGACCAGGGCCCGTTCTTCTACCTCCCCAAGCTCGAAGGCCACGAGGAAGCCCGCCTGTGGGCCGACCTGTTCCGATCCGCCGAGGACGAGCTCGGGCTCGAACCGGGCACGATCAAGGCCACCGTCCTGCTCGAGACGCTGCCGGCCGCCTTCGAGATGCCCGAGATCCTCTACGAGCTCCGCGACCACAGCGCCGGCATGAACGCCGGCCGCTGGGATTACATCTTCAGCGTCATCAAGACCTTCCGCGACGATCCCACCAAGGTCCTGCCCGACCGCTCGCAGGTCACGATGACGGTCCCCTTCATGGAGGCCTACACCGAGCGGCTCGTCCGCGTCTGCCACGAGCGCGGCGCCCACGCCATCGGCGGCATGGCCGCCTTCATCCCCAGCTCGGATCCCGAGGTCAACGAGACGGCCTTCGCCGAGGTCGAACAGGACAAGCAACGCGAGGCCGGGCAAGGCTTCGACGGCACCTGGGTGGCCCACCCCGCCCTCGTCGACGTGGCCCGCGAGCCCTTCGAGGCTGTGCTCGACGGTGAACCCAACCAGATCGACGCCAAGCGCAGCGACGTCGACGTCGCCCCCGAGGACCTCGTCCGCGTCGGCGAACCCGGCAGCGCCACCGCGCCCGCGTACGGCTCGATCACCCACGACGGCCTCGAGCAGAACGTCGGCGTCGGCATCCGCTACGTCGAATCCTGGCTCCGCGGCCAGGGTGCAGCCGCGATCTTCAGCCTCATGGAGGACACCGCCACCGCCGAGATCAGCCGCTCCCAGGTGTGGCAATGGGTCCACCGCGAGGTCGAGCTCGACGACGGCTCCGAGATCACGCCCGAGCTCGTGCGCGAGGTCGCCGACGCCCAGGTCGACGCGATCCGCGAGGAACGGGACGAGGACCAGCTCGCGGACGCCCGGCTCGAGGAAGCGCGCGAGGTGTTCGAGCAGGTGGCGCTGGCCGACGAGTTCGTCGACTTCCTGACCCAGCCAGCGCAAAAGCGGTTGCCGGAGGGTCGATGATGGCGCTGTACGGCGGCCCGAACGGCGCCGACGAGGAGCCGCGCGGCGTCGACGATCGCATCCGCGAGGTCGCCCGCTCGCTCCGCCGCGAGTGGGGTCGGGACCCGCGATGGGAGGGCATCCGCCGCGAGTACGACGCCGAGGAGGTCGTCCGCCTGCGCGGCTCGATGCCCGTCGACCACACCCTCGCCCAGACGACCAGCGAGAAGCTGTGGCGCATGATCAACGGTCGAGACTACGTGCAGGCGCTGGGTGCCGTCACCGGGCAACAAGCCGTCCAGATGGGCAAGGCCGGCCTCGACGCCATCTACGTCTCCGGCTGGCAGACCGCCGCCGACGCCAACACCGTCGGCGAGACCTACCCCGACCAGTCGATCTACCCCGCCGATGGCGCCCCCCAGCTCGTCGACCGCATCACGAACGCGCTGCGCCGCGCCGACCAGATCGAGTGGAGCGAGGGCGAGCTCACCCGCGACTGGCACCTGCCCGTCGTCGCCGACGCCGAAGCCGGCCACGGCGGCAACCTCAACACGTTCGAGCTCACGAAGTGGATGATCCGCGCCGGCGCGGCTGGCATCCACTACGAGGACCAGCTCGCCAGCGAGAAGAAGTGCGGCCACATGGGCGGCAAGGTGCTCGTCCCGACCAGCGAGCACGAACGCAAGCTCACGGCCGCCCGCCTGGCCGCCGACGTGCTCGGCGTCCCGACGATCACGATCGCCCGCACCGACGCCCTCTCGGCCACGCTCATCACGAACGACGTCGACGCCCGCGACCGCCCCCACATCGTCGACGACCGCACGCCCGAGGGCTTCTACCGCTACGAAGGCAGCCTCGAGGCCGCCATCGAGCGCTCGCTCGCCTACGCCCCGCTCGTCGACATGCTCTGGTTCGAGACGAGCACCCCCGACCTCGAGGAGGCCGAACGCTACGCCGACCGCGTCCACGCCGAGCACCCCGGCAAGCCGCTGATGTACAACTGCTCGCCGAGCTTCCACTGGACCAAGCACCTCGACGAGGACGAGATCGACCACTTCCAGGAGCAGCTGGCCGACATGGGCTATGCATTCCAGTTCGTGACGCTGGCCGGCTTCCACAGCCTCACCGCTAGCATGTTCGAGCTCGCGCAGGACTATGCCCGGGAGGGGATGAGGGCCTACGTGGACCTCCAGGAGCGCGAGTTCGCGCTCGCGGAGGACGGCTACACCGCCGTCCGCCACCAACGCGAAGCCGGCGCCGGCTACTTCGACCAGGTCAGCCAGACCGTCACCGGCGGCCGCTCGTCGACGCTCGCGCTCGAGGGGTCCACCGAGGCCGACCAGTTCGACTCGGCCCCCGAAGCCGACCCTGCACCGGAGACGTGATCGCCATGCGATGCCCGAACCCCGAATGCGAGACGGAGACCGACTGCGACGCGTGCCTCGACCGCCACCTGCGGCGCGCCCACGGGCTGCGCTACCGGGACGTGTTCGGCCCAGCCCCGAGCTGTTGGCTGGGCACCTGCAGCCACCACGAGGCCGTGCCTCGCCAGCGTCTGGGCGCCGTGGACGACACGCTGGCCCGGAGCCCAGCGTGAGCCGACGGACCCAGACCCCGGTGGCCGCGGTCCCCGAGCAGGCGCCGAGCCGTCGCCGGACGTGGTGATCCAGCGCGCCTGCCTGTAGGCCTCAGGGGACCTCGTGGTAGGTCTCCCGCGCGGTCGGCACCCGGTCGCGGTGCTCGTCGGCCTGCGGCCGGTCCCAGCGGCTGGTCGTCGGCCGAGGACGCTGACCGTCGCGCTGCCGAGGCGCAACCTGGCCGACGAAGCCCAAGGTTTAGGAATCCGAGCGATACTCGCCGCCCCATGCGAGGGAAAATCGCGCTGACCGTTCTGCTCGTCGCCTCGTTCGCGATGGCTCCGACAGCCGCCGCCGACACCACCGAGAGCGGCTCGGTCTCGACCGGCGAGATCGACACCTACGCCCCTGGTGGCCCCGCCTGCCCCCAGGTCATCACGACGTGGACAGTCACCCTCACGCTCGAGGACCCCGCGCCGACCGACGTCGTGAGCCTCTCGGTCGAGGGCTCTCCCGGCGCCGGCGTGGACGTGGCCACAGGCCAAACGACGACGGCCCAGGTCTCGTTCACGCAGAACAACGGCTGCCAGCCCGCCGCCCAGGTCGCCGGCCTCGTCGTCGACGGGAGCGTGGACTACACGCTCACCTTTGACTCCCACTGACCCCCGACGGGTCGCCAGCCCGGCCGTCCGGTCGCCGGGCCTCCTCTCTTTCTCCTCTCGTCCACCCTCCGAAGCCGATCTCCATCCGAAGCCCTGCCCGGAGGGCTTTTACACAGGAGGGGAATCCCCGTCCATGTCGTCGGTGCTGGACCCTGCCAACGCCCGCGAGGTCGTGAACGGTTACGACCCCGACGAGGTCAAGCTGGCCGCGATCGGCTCGCACAGTTGCTTGGACGTTTGCGACGGGGCGGCCGACGAGGGCATCCCGAACATCGCCGTGTGCGAACGCGGCCGCGAGTCGACCTACGCCCGCTACTTCCGCACCACCCGAGACGAGGCGGGCGACCGACTGCGCGGCTGCGTCGACGAATCCTGGGTCCTCGACGACTTCAGCGACGTGCTCGAGCCGAAAAGCCAAGAGCGCCTGCGCGAGGACAACGTCCTCTTCGTGCCCAACCGCTCGTTCACAGCCTACTGCGAGCTCGACCGCATCGAGTCCGAGTTCGAGGTCCCGATGGTCGGCTCCCGCAACATGCTCCGCATGGAGGAACGCTCCGAGGAGCAGGACTACTACTGGCTGCTCGACGAGGCCGGCCTGCCCTCCCCGGAGGCCAAGGAGCACCCGAACGAGATCGACGAGCTGTGCATCGTCAAGCTCCACCACGCCGAGAAGAAGCTCGAGCGCGGGTTCTTCACGGCCGCCAGCACCGAGGAGTACCACGAGAAGAGCCGACAGCTCGTCGACGAGGGCGTCATCACCGAGGAGGGCCTCGAGCACGCCCGCATCGAGCGCTACGTGGTCGGACCCGTCTTCAACTTCGACTTCTTCCACTCGCCGCTCGAGCTGTACGGTGAATCGCTGGATCTGCTCGGCGTCGACTGGCGCTTCGAGTCCAGCCTCGACGGCCACGTGCGCCTGCCCGCCGACCAGCAGACGACGCTGCCCGACCACCAGGCCGTGCCCGAGATGACCGTCGTCGGTCACGCCAACGCCACGCTGCGTGAGAGCCTGCTCGACGACGCCTTCGCGATGGCCGAGAAATTCATCGAGGCGGCTGAGGAGCACTACGATCCCGGCATCCTGGGGCCCTTCTGCCTGCAGACCTGCGTGGACAAGGACATGAACTTCCACATCTACGACGTCGCCCCCCGCATCGGCGGCGGCACCAACATCCACCTCTCGCAAGGCCATCCCTACGGGAACACGCTGTTCCGCGAGGACATGAGCACCGGCCGCCGGCTGGCGCTCGAGGTCAAGGCCGCCGCCCAGCGCGGCCAGCTCGACGAGATCGTGACCTGAGCGCCTCGTCGGCGGCCTCGGCTCGACCCTCTGCTCGGCGACCCCGCCAGCTGAGGGGACCGAGTCGCGCTCCCCGTTGGAGGCCTTCACGATCAGCAGGACCAAACGCACCAGGGTTCGTTCCCCATCGGATGCGGTGGCGCGAGACAGCGGCGTCCCTCGGTGGCCGGCCACGTCCGGGGTGAGACGAGCGCCAGAGCCCGACAGCGTCTCGGCTCCCCGTCGGCCTCCGTGGCCGCATCCCCAACCGCTTTAAGCGCCAACCCCCTCCGCCCGCCGAACCCAGATGGCCTCCCGGCACGTCCTCACGAGCGAATCCGTCACCGAAGGCCACCCCGACAAGATCTGCGACCAGGTCAGCGACGCCGTCCTGGACGCGATCCTCGCCGACGATCCCGAAGCCCGGGTCGCCTGCGAGTCGATGGCCTCGACGGGGCTCATCCTCACCACCGGCGAGATCACGACCGACGCCCGCTTCGACGTGGACACGATCGTGCGCGACACGCTCGCGGACATCGGGTACACCGACGCCGCCTACGGGCTCGACGCCGACACCTGCAGCGTGATCTCCGCCCTCCACGAGCAATCGCCCGACATCTCCCAGGGCGTCGACGGCGACGACCCCGGAGCGGGCGACCAGGGCCTGATGGTCGGCTACGCCAGCGACGAGACGCCCAGCCTGATGCCAGCCCCGATCCACTACGCCCACCAGCTGGCCCGCCGCCTGTCCGAGGTCCGCCGGGAGGGCCCCGTGGACTACCTGCGTCCCGACGGGAAGAGCCAGATCACGCTCGACTACCGCGGGGGCGAGGTGCAGGGCGCCAACGCGATCGTGATCGCCGCCCAGCACGGCGACGACGTCGAGCTCGACAAGGTCCGCGAGGACGTCCGCGAGCACGTGATCGGCGAGATCGTGCCCGACGAGTGGGTGACCGACACCACCGACTTCTACATCAACCACACCGGACGCTTCGTGCGCGGGGGTCCCTACGCCGACGCCGGCCTCACCGGACGCAAGATCATCGTCGACACGTACGGCGGCCGCGTCCCCCACGGCGGCGGCGCCTTCTCCGGCAAGGACCCGACCAAGGTCGACCGCTCGGCCTCCTACTACGCCCGCTACGTCGCCAAGAACGTCGTCAAGGCCGGCCTCGCCGACGAGTGCAAGCTTGAGGTCGCCTACTCGATCGCCGCTCGCGAACCCGTCGGCCTCGACGTCGACACGCGCGGCACCGGCGTCGTCCCCGACGAGCGGCTCACCGAGCTCGTGGAGAAGACCTTCGACTTCAGCCCCGGCGGCATGATCGAGGAGCTCGGGCTGCGCGACACCACGTACGAGCCCACCGCCGCCTACGGCCACTTCGGCCGCGAGGACCTCGAGTTGCCCTGGGAACGAACCGACCGCGTCGCCGATCTGGAGGCCGCCGTCGGCGACAAGGCCGAGCCGCCCGAGCTGTGAGGTGTTGAACGATGGAGAAAGACCTGATGGACATCCTCCGCTGCCCGGAAGACAAGGGCCGTCTAAGGCTGGACGTCGACGAGGAAGCCGACGACGGCGAGGTGCTCGCCGGCACGCTCACCTGCCAGGAGTGCGAGCACGCCTACCCGATCGAGGACGGCATCCCCAACCTCCTCCCGCCCGACCTCCAAGCCGAGATCGAGGAGGAGCTCGAGGACGCCGCAGGCTAGGGGGACGCGCTCGCGGTCTCGGCCACCCGCGAGGACCTCGACCGGGCAGGAAACCCTATGTAAGCGACTGTCCTTCGGTTGCCCATGCGACGGTTGGGAGCAGCGATCGTGGTGGCCGCGCTCGCGTTCGCCGGTTGCATCGGCGCCGCAGCGCAGGGAGCCCCGGCGATGGAGCACCGCAGCACGGCCGACGAGCAAGCCTACGCCGAGCACGAGGACGCCGAGCTTCTCGGCGTGAACGCCGCCGAAGCCAACGAGTCCTGGAGCGACCGCGGCGACGGGTGGTCCCCCAACGCCTCGATGCAAGAGGACCGGATCGGCGACGGCGGCGCCCCGTTCTGGGTCTACGAGTACCGGCTGCCGAACGCCACGCTGCAGGTCGTCGTCGACGAGGACGGCGAGGTCGTCGCCAAGGAACGCGATGACGACGTCGACGAGGACCAACCCGCGATCACGGACTGGGAGATCAGCTCGATCGAGGCCGTCGACATCGTCCAGGACAACACCGACGCCTGGACAGTCGACGACGACGGCATGGCCTTCTACCACCTCGAACGCGAGGAGGCCGAGAAGGATCCGATCTGGTCGATGGCCCAGTTCCGCGAGGACGGCCTCCAGTGGGCCCGCGTCAACGCCACCACCGGCGAGTTCCTCGGCTCCGGCTCGATGGACGGCGGTGACGGCGGCTGGAGCGGTTGGGGTGGCTGGGGCGGCGGCTGGGGCTCCGGCTCCGGCAACGCCTCCAGCGACGACCCCTACCCGGAGGGCGACTCCTTCCAGGGTACCGTCAGCGTCTCCGAGCCGACCGCCGAGCACACCTTCGAGGTCGAACAGCCCGACCACCCCGAGCTCGGCGTCGAGCTGACGCTCGACGACCCGGCCACCAGCACCGTGACCGCGACCGTCGAGGGCCCCAGCGAGGAGCTGGGCACGATCGAGGCCACCGCCGACGAGCCCGCCGCGGCCGAGTGGTGGGACGACCCCAGCCCAGGCGACTACACGGTCACCGTCGAGCTCCAGGACGGCGCCGCCCAGGACTACACGATCACCTGGTGCGCCGAAGGGGAGACCTACGAGGGCAGCAACGGTCCCTACGGGCCCGACGAGACCGGCATCTGCGACGAGGTCGACGGCGAACGGTGACGGTGCGCGAGGGCACGGCCCCGGAGTTTTTACCCGGGTAGGCGTTCGCTGGCCTGAGACCATGCCGACGCAGACCTTGCCGTCCCGCATCGCGGACCCGTCGCTGGCCGACGAGGGCCGCGAACGCATCGACTGGGCCGAGTCCCGCATGCCCGTGCTCGCGAACATGCGCGAGGAGTTGCAGGACGCCCAACCGCTGGAGGGCCGCCGCGTGGCTGGCTGCCTGCACGTCACCAAGGAGACCGCCGTCCTCATGCGCACGCTGAACGCGGCCGGCGCCGAGGTGACCCTGTGCGCCTCCAACCCGCTCTCGACGCAGGACGACGTCGCGGCCGCGCTCGCCGAGGAGGGCATCCACGTCTACGCCGAGCACGGGATCGACGACGAGGGCTACTACGAGTGCGTCGACAGCGCGCTCGACCACGAGCCCCATTTCACGATGGACGACGGCGGCGACCTCGTGTCCACGCTGCACGAGGAGCGACCCGACCAGCTCGACGACGTCGTCGGCGGCACCGAGGAGACGACGACCGGCGTCACGCGGTTCGAGGCGATGGCGCGAGACGGCGTGCTCGAGTACCCGATCGTCGCGGTGAACGACGCGCAGACCAAGCACTTCTTCGACAACCGGTACGGCACCGGCCAGTCGACGATCGACGGCATCGTCCGCGGCACCAGTCACCTCTTCGCGGGCTCGAAGGTCGTCGTCGGCGGGTACGGCTGGTGCGGTCGCGGGATCGCGATGCGCGCCGAGGGCATGGGCGCCCGCGTGACCGTGACCGAGATCGATCCCGTGCGCGCCCTCGAGGCCGCGATGGACGGGTTCGACGTCGAACCGATGGTGGATGCGGCCGAGGACGCGGACGTGATCGTGACCAGCACCGGCAACAAGCACGTCGTCGACGAGGACGTGCTCGAGGCCGCCGACGACGGTTGCATCGTCGCCAACGCCGGTCACTTCGATCACGAGATCGACAAAGCGTGGCTCGAGGACAACGCCGACCGCGAGGAGGCGCGCGAGGGCGTGGTCGAGTACACGCTCGACGACGGTTCCAGCCTGATCCTGCTCGGCGAGGGCCGGCTCGTGAACCTCGCGATGGCCGAGGGCCACCCGCCCGAGGTCATGGACATGAGTTTCGCGAACCAGGCGCGCTCGGTGCTGTTCCTCGACGAGAACCACGAGCGCCTGGACCCCGACGTTCACGACGTGCCCAAGGCCGTGGACGAGGACATCGCGGCCCGCAAGCTCGACGCGATGGGCATGGAGATCGACGAGCTCACCGACGAGCAAGAAGACTACCTCACCGGTTGGAAAGAGGGGACCTAAACTGCCGGACGTGTTTTGCTTAAGCTCTCGCGCCGGTCTCGGGAGACCGGGCACGGTCTGCCGAGAGTACGGGCGCCAAGCCCGTGCGAATGAGCGAGGCAAGGTCGCGGAGCCCGAGGAAGGAAACCCCCTGTGGGTTTTC
>PXUB01000011.1 GCA_003009755.1 Thermoplasmatales archaeon SW_10_69_26 | reverse complement strand
GCGGGCCTGCAACCACCGGAGGGTCGGAAATTTTCGGGGTTTCCTTCCTCGGGCTCCGCGACCTTGCCTCGCTCATTCGCACGAGCCCTCCGGGCTCGTCCTCTCGGCAGACCGTGCCCGGTCTCCCGAGACCGGCGCGAGAGCGTAAGCAAAACACGTCCGGCAGTCTAAGCTCGTCGGTCGGCTCCCTCGCATCTCTGCGTTCGGCGCAAACCTGGCGTGCACCACGATTCACAGACCGGCCCTAGGGGAGCATCGGTAAGGTAAGGAGGATCCACTGCGGCCTATCGAGAGCGTCTCGCTGGGCTCGTCGTCGGCTGACCTCAAGCCGAGACGGCTTCCGGTTGGACGCGGGCGAGGTTGTCCTCGGCGACGAGGTCGGCTGCCATCTCGTCCAGGTCGGTGGCCTCCTCGGCCTCGGTGATCTCGTCGACGTCGGCGGCCGTCGCCGGATGGTCGGGGCCCAGCGTGTCGCACATCTCCGGCCCGGTCGACATCTCGTAGGTGCCGAACTCGCGCGCGGCGTCGACGATCTCGTCCTTGTCGAGGGCCAACAGCGGTGTCAGGACCGGGAGCTGGGTGGCCTCGTGGATGACGGAGAGGTTCTGCAGGGTTTGCGAGGACACCTGGCCGAGGTTCTCGCCGGTCGCGATCGCGTCGAAGCCCTCCCGGCGAGCCAGGCGGTCACCGGCGGCGAGCATCAACCGCTTGGAGAGCACGAAGTACAGCCGATGCTCGCACGTGCTCGTCAGCTCGCCGAAGCGTTCCCCGGCGCGCGACACCCACAACGGCTCGATGCCGAGGTGGTCGGCGCAGGTGGCCGACTTGTCCTCGGGGGAGGCGTCGGTGAACGGCTCCTGGCTGAAGTGCAAGGCGGCGACGTCGTGGCCGTTCTCCTGCAAGAAGCGTCCAGCCACGGGTGAATCGATGCCGCCGGAGAGCAGCAGGAGCACGCGCACGCCCGGCCGTAGCCCACGGCCCAGTTTATCCGTTGCGGTGGGTTCCTGGATCGCCAAGGCCCCGCTCGAGGCTACGCTTGGCGCCTGGGTCGCGATGCCGACGCAGTTGGACGCGTTGTCGATGGCGATCCCGGGCCCGACGGTGACGGCGGTCACGACGAAGCACTCGCCTCGGCAACGACGGGGTTCCGGGAGCGGACGGGGACGACGACAACGGAAACGACATCGAGAGCAGCGATCGCGGAAGCACCGCCCAGGGAGACGACAACGAGTGGAACGTGGCGAGGACGCTGTGGGACGTCGTGGACTCCGCCTCCGACGGCGAGTCCTCGGACCCCTCGGACCACCGGTTGACGGAGATGGTCGAAGATGGCGAGGACGACAGCCTGCGGGACTACTACGACCAGGGATGCCGTTGGTCCAGCCACGGCTACGCCACGAGCGACGTCGAGGACGCGGCGAGCAACAACGACATCAACGATCGAGCCCGCCAAACTCGACGTGATCGCGATGGAGGAGCACCCGAGGGCCCGCCGCGCGATCGTGGCCACGGCCGCGGCCGCGCTGGCGGTCGCCGTGATCGTCGCGGCGGCTGTCGCGACCGGCGTGGTCGACCGCGAACGGGGCTGTGAGCCAGACGACGAGAACTGCATGGGACCTAGCGGGACCTACTACACGGTGTTCGGCGTCCCGTTGACGGATCAGGAGTCCCAGGCGTTCTCCGCGCTCGGTCTCTCGGTGCTTCTCTTCGCGGTCGCGACGGCCGTCCATCACGCGACGACGGCCCAGCTTGCTCCCGCCTACCGCTTCGCCCTCGCGGCCGCCGCCTACCCTCTCTTCTTCCTCCTGGTCGTCTACCTGGCCCCGACCGTCTACGTTTACTGACCCGGCTCGCCGCCGGTACTTCCGGTCACCTTCCAGATCCACGGTGAAGGAACAGGCGTGGTCTCCCCTGGGTCCGCGAGAGCCCGCATGACTCCAGTTGAAACAGTCGATGTCCCCCCCGATACGCGAATCAGATCCGGCGGCCTTAATATGGGGGTTGTCGGTACGAGGTCTCGTACTCGGTGCCGAGGGTTCCCCCTACATATTGGGTGGGGGCCGCGGGGCCGTGTCGCGGTTCGAGGGGATGGGCCCGTCGTGAAGTGTCTCTACTGCCAAGGATCGACCGGCGTCGTCGACTCGCGGAACATCGACGACGGCGCGTGCGTCCGACGTCGCCGAGAGTGCGAGAACTGCGGGGAGCGGTTCACCACGTACGAGCGCTCGAAGCTCCACCACGTGGAGGTCGAGAAGCGCGACGGGCAGACCGAGCCCTTCCGGCGGGACAAGCTGGCTGCCGGTATCCGACGAGCCGTCGAGAAGCGACCGGTAGACGAGGACGAGCTCGAGGCGCTGATCGGCGCCGTCGAGGACGAGCTCCGCTCCCGCGCGGGGCGGATCGTCGAAAGCGACACGATCGGCGAGATCGTCTGCGACCGGCTCAAGGACGTGGACGAGGTCGCCTACCTACGCTTCGCGTCCGTCTACAAGGACTTCTCGGACGGCACGCAGTTCGTCCAGGAGCTCGAACAGCTGGGTCCCTCGACCCACGATTCTAATGAGGTGACACCGAAACATGGCTAGTGTGGTAACAGAACAAGAGGAAAGCTCGCCCGACGAGCTGCCTCAGGAAGCGTTGGACTACTTCGACGGTGACGAGCTTCAAGCGCGGTGCTTCATCGAGAAGTACGCGCTGGAGACGGACGAGGAGGGTCTCATCGAGACCCATCCGAAACAGATGTGGGAACGCGTGGCCGAAGCGATGGCCTCCGTGGAGGAGGATCAATCGCACTGGTTCGACGAGTTCCACTGGCTGCTCGAGGACTTCACGTTCGTCCCCGGCGGCCGGATCCTGCACGGTGCCGGCAACCCGCGCGACGTCACGCTCACGAACTGTTACTACACGGGCATCGAGGAGGACTCGCTCGAGGCGATCTTCGACTGGTGTAAGTCGGCGGCTCGCACGTACTCCTACGGCGGCGGCAACGGCGTCGACATCGGTGTCCTGCGCCCGCAGGGAACGCCCGTGAACAACGCGGCGCGCACCAGCAGCGGCGCCGTGAGCTTCATGGAGCTGTTCAGCACCACGACGGGCACGATCGGTCAGCACGGCCGCCGTGGCGCCCTGATGATCTCCAGCCCCGTCTGGCACCCGGACATCGAGGACTTCGTCTCGATCAAAAGCGACGACCTCGACTCCGTCCGCTACGCGAACATCAGCGTCAAGGTCGACGACGAGTTCATGGAGGCCGTCCAGGCCGGCGAGGAGTACACCCTCCACTACGAGAGCGAGGAGGTCGGCCGCGTCGAGGACACGGTCGACGCCCGCGAGCTGTGGGACGAGATGATCACCAGCGCCCACGCGAGCGCCGAGCCCGGCATCCTGTTCTGGGACAACGTCAAGGCGGAGAGCCCCAGCGAGTACTGCGCCCCCGTCGAAGGCACCAACCCCTGCGGCGAGCAGCCGCTGGAGTCCAACGGCGCCTGCACCCTGGGCCACGTGAACGTCGCCTCCTTCATCGAAGGCGAGTTCCAGCAGGACGCCGACGTCGACTGGGACGGCATCGAGCGCGCCGTCCGCACCGGCGTGCGCTTCCTCGACGACGTCGTCGAGTACAACCTCCCCCTGCACGCCCACGAGGAGCAAGCCGAGCAAGCCCGCAACACGCGCCGCATCGGTCTCGGCGTGACCGGGCTGGGCGACATGCTGGCCAAGCTGCGGATCAAGTACGACAGCGACGACGCGATCGCGTTCGTCGACCGGCTGATGGAGCGCATCCGCAACTGGGCCTACGACGAGAGCACCGAGATCGCCAAGGAGAAGGAGCCGTTCCCGCTCTTCGACGCCGAGGAGCACCTCGACCGACCCTTCGTCCAGCGCCTGCCCCAGGAGATCAAGGACAAGATTGCCGAGCACGGCCTCCGCAACGTGGCCCTGCTCACCGTCGCTCCCGTCGGTTCCGGCAGCGTGCTCACCGGCACCACCAGCGGCGTCGAACCGATCTTCCAGCTCAAGTACCAGCGCCGCAGCGAGAGCCTCAGCCAGGAGTTCTACGAGGTCGACCACCGGCTCGTCCAGGAGTACCGCGACGCGACCGGGAACGAGGAGGGCGAGCTGCCGGACTTCTTCGTCACCGCCCACGACATCGACCCGTTCTTCCGGGTCAAGATGCAGGGCACGCTGCAGCCCTACGTCGACAGCGCGATCTCCAGCACGGTCAACCTCCCCGCCGACATCGACGTGGAGACCGTCAAGGAGGTCTACGAGTACGCCTGGGAGCTCGGCTGCAAGGGCGTCACCGTCTACCGAGAGAGCTCCCGCGAGGGCATCCTCATCTCCGAAGAGGAGAGCGAGGGGGACGAGGACGCCGAGGCCCAAGCCGTGGAGGCCGAGGAGGCCGCCCAGGCCCCCGTCACGACCGAGGGTGCCGCCGAGCCCTCGGCCGTCACGGATCCGCAGACGACCCCGCGCCCGCGCCCCGACGTGACGATGGGGACCACGCAGAAGATCGAGACCGGCTACGGTTCCCTGTACGTGACCATCAACGAGGACGAGCGTGGCCTCTTCGAGGTGTTCGCTCAGATCGGACGCGGCGGCGGCTACACCGCGTCGTTCACCGAGGCCGTGGCCCGCCTGATCTCGCTGGGTCTGCGCTCCGGTGTGCCCGTGGAGGAGATCGTCGAGCAGCTCGAGGGCATCCGGTCGCCCAAGATCGCCTGGGACCACGGCGAGCAGATCTACTCGGTCCCCGACGCGCTCGCGACCGCGCTGCAACGCCAGCTCTCCGGCGAGTTCCGCAAGAGCATCCAGGCCCGCGTCGACACCTTCGCCGACGGCCCCGGCACCGGCGCCCACGGCGAGGCGACGGTCAAGACGGACACCGAGGCCGAGAAGGAGACCGTCGACGAGGAGGACACGGACCAGGCGGCCGAGCTCGTGAGCCGCGGCCGCAGCCCGGAGTGCCCGGACTGCTCGGCCATGCTGGTCTACGAAGAGGGCTGCGTGAAGTGCCACGGCTGCGGCTACTCGGAGTGCTGAGCCGCTGCTGAGGCAGCCGGTCCCTGCATGGCCCGCCCGGGCGACCGGGCGGGGCTCGCCTTTCCCCTCTTCCCCGAAGCGAACCTACCCGTTCGGGGCACGACCACAAAACCTTCAGCACGGTGGCCGCATCGTCGTCGGCGATGCACGTCCACCGGAGCGTCGGCCAGGTCACCTTCGTGACCTGCGACATGGTCCTCGGAGCCCCCGATACCATCTCGTCCGTGACCGATCTGATCGATCGGATGGATCCCGACACCATCGCCCTGGATCTGACCGTCGACGACATGACCTCCCTGGAGAGCGACGAGGTCGAGGACCCGTTCCTCGCCGCGCACGTGGCCGACATGGAGGAGGAAGCCGAGGAGCCGCCGCTCACGGTCTACCAGCGCATCGTGAACTGGGCCGAGGACAACGACGCCGACCTGCATCCGATCGGGTCGCGATCCAGCGTCGGCCTGTCGAAAGCTCGCCGCATCAAGCGCACGGTCAAGCGGGCGGAGGGCGCCAACGTCGAGGACCGGGCCCGCGCCGGCGTCGACGCTCTGCTGGACGATGCCCAGGTCGGACCGTTGACGAAGCGTCGGCAAACCTCGCTGGTGGAGAGCCTCGTGTCACTGCTGCGGCGCGAGCCGCCGCGCACGATGGCGTTCTTCACGTTCCCATGGGGCGAGATGGTGAGCGCGGACGTCCGCCGCGAGCTCGGCCTCCGCCGCATGGAGGGCGAGAAGATGGCCGGAGGATGGCCCGATTGACGGGTTCGGCACCTCACTATACCCTCCTCCCGGTCGGTCGGTTGACCCCGCACGAAGAGGTCGACGAGACGGATGTCGACCGGCTCACCAAGCGGATCCGCGCCGACGGAGCCGTGCACGAGCCCGTGCTCGTCGACCGCGCCACCGAGGTCATCCTCGACGGGCACCACCGTTTCCACGCCCTCCAGCAGCTGGGCTGCCGACGGATCCCCTGCTACTGTGTGGATTACCTCGAACCGACGATCATCGTCGAGACGTGGGACTCTCGCGCGCTGATCGACAAGCACGAGCTGCTGCGACAGGCGCTGGCCGGCGAGCGCTACCCGATCAAGACGAGCCGCCACCGGACGCTGTTCGATCTGCCGCGCCAGTCGACGCCGATCGAAACGTTGCGAGGTGAGGACGCATGACACCCACGATGGCCGGTCTCGGGCGACACAGCGAAGAGCTCGAGGAGCTGATCGAGCGCGCCGAGCAACAGACCGACAAGCGATCCTTCCTCGAGGAGGTCGGCGAGCTCGTGCGCGCCAGCGGCGAACTGTTGACGCCGGAGGTCGCCGCGTTGACGGTCCTCGACGAGATGGACGCGGCCCCGCACGCCGAGCTGGTCGCCCCCGACTACGCGAAGGTGCTGGCGCCCGAGGACATCGAGCCCGGACTGGACGGCGTGATCGTGGAGGGCGAGCTGTTGGGCGTCGAGCCCACGCGCACCTTCCAGCGCGACGACGGATCGACCGGGTTCGTGACCGATGCCCGCGTCAAGGGAGACAAGGGGGTCTACGAGATCACGATGTGGGACGACCACATCCAGGACGTCGTCGGCGTCGATCCCGGCACCTTCGTCCGCTTCGACGGGCTGTACACGAAGGAGCGCCGCGACGAGGTCGAGCTCCACACCGGTCGCGACGCCCGCATCCGCTCGGGCGAGGATGCCAGGGAAGACTGACCGCTCGCGAGCCGCCCCTCCGGCGAGCATGGAAGGTTCCACCGCCCTCCGCGGATGGATTCAATAAGGCCCCTCTCATACCGCTGGTTGAAGACGTTCACCGCGGCTTCTCGCCGCAGGAGACCCATACATGGCCGACAACGAAGAAGACCTCCAGGAGCTGCCCGGTGTCGGGCCCGCGACAGCTGAGAAGCTGACCGATGCCGGCTTCGACGACATGTTGGCCATCGCCGTGGCCAGCCCCTCGGTCCTCTCCGACACCGCCGAGGTCGGGGAAGCCGCCAGCGTCCGGATCATCCAAGCTGCCCGCGAGCAGGCCGACGTCGGTGGCTTCGAGACCGGCACCGACATCATGGACCGTCGCAAGGACATCTCGAAGGTCACCACGGGATCCGAGAACTTCGACGATCTCATGGGTGGCGGCATCGAGACGCAGTCGATCACCGAGTTCTTCGGCGAGTACGGGTCAGGGAAGACCCAGGTCGTGCTGCAGCTCGCCGTCAGCACCCAGCTCCCCGAGGAGGAGGGGGGGCTCGGTGGCGACACGATCATCATCGACACGGAGAACACCTTCCGACCCGAGCGCGTCGCTCAGATGGCCGAGGGTGTCGGCATCGATCCCGAGGACGCGCTCGAGAACATCCACGTGGCTCGCGCGTTCAACAGCCACCACCAGATGCTGCTCGCCGACGAGGCCCTGGACCTGGCCAAGGAGAGCGACAACGACGTTCGCTGCCTGATCGTGGACAGCCTCACCAGCCACTTCCGCGCCGAGTACGTCGGCCGCGGGAACCTGGCCGAGCGCCAGCAGAAGCTCAACAAGTTCATGCACGACATCCTGCGGTTCAGCGACGTCAACAACGCCGCCGTCGCCGTCACGAACCAGGTGATGTCGAAGCCCGACGCCTACTTCGGCGACCCCACGCGCCCGATCGGGGGCCACATCGTCGGCCACACCGCCACCTACCGCGTCTACCTCCGCAAGTCCCGCGGCGGGAAACGCATCGCGCGCCTGATCGACGCGCCCAACCTGCCCGAGGGCGAGTCGGTGTTCCAGATCGAGAACGAGGGTATCCGGGACTGAGGAGGGACGAGCGTTCGCTCGGCTCGCGTGCGAGTACGGACCGAGCGATAGCGAGGTCCGTACGGAATCCGGGCATCGCTAGCGCCAGCGGCATCCTGGAGGATCCGCGGCGGTCGGGGGGCCAGTCCGCTCTCAGACAGCCGCGGGACTCATCGGTCGGCCTGGGCGGTGCTGACCGGTATCGAAGAAGAAGGAAGAGGAGAGGGGTCAGCCGGTGAGGCCGACGATCGGGTGATGCCCGGCGATCAGACGTCGTAGGGCATCAGGGTGGAGCGGCCGTTCTCGTCGGCGCGCTCCTTGGCCTTGTCGATCTCCTCGACGAGGAACGCGTCGAGGGCCTCGTAGAAGTCACTGCTCACACGGAAGTCGCCGGCTGCCTCTTTCACCCTGCTCTTGTTGATGATCATCGATACCACCTCTGTCAGGGCGAAAATGCCATCTCCCTAAAAATCCGCCGGTAGACGATGGGGCCTACTTCGCGGAGATCGACTCGAGACCGCTGATGATGTTCCAGATGACGGTGCGACCGTGCAGAGGGATGTTGGGGTCGTTCGCGAGATCGTCGAGGGTGCTTACTGCCCCCGCCACGCGAACGTCGAGGGCTTCGTCCTCGTTGAGGAGACGCTCCTTAGCGTCTTCAGCCCCTCTCCGGATGTTCCGGGGGACGGAGTTGTCTTCGATCAACTGATCGATCACGGTCGTAACCTGTCGGAGGCGCTCCTCTTCAGAATCCATGACGACCACCTCGCTGTCCAAGCGCTACAGGAAGGTAACGTTGGGACGGCTGGTAATCAAAGCGGTATCCGAGCCTTATACATAGTGTTTTCCCAACATGCGCATGGTCAACGGGTGTCCTGGCCGGAAAAGGCCCCGGCCTCCTCGGGCTCACCCCCGTCGGCGTCGTCGAGCGGGCGGGCGGGGACGCCGCCGTAGAAGGCGCCGGCTGGGACGTCGCAGTTGACGAGGCTGTGTGCGGAGACGGTGGCGCCATCCCCGATCTCGACCCCGGGGAGAATCGTGACGTTGGCACCGATCGAGACGCCCTCGCCGATCTCGACGGGCCCGGTGCGGTACTCGTCGGCGAGGAACTCGTGGCAGAGGATGACGCTGTCGAACCCGACGATGGAATCGGCCCCGATCGAGATCAGCTCTGGGAAGAACACGTCCATCGTGGCCTCCAACCCGACGCTGACGTGGTCGCCGACGTCGATCCCCATCCGGCGATACAGCCAGTTCTTGACCTGCAACGACGGGCTGAGGCGGGCCAACGCCATCAGGACGTAGTTCGCCACGACCGTCAGGAAACCGACTTCCCCTGCCCAGTACCAGAGGGCGTTGTGCTCGCCGGGGGAGGGGTGGACGGTGAGCTCTCGGTCGGCCACGGGGTCTCGGTGCGCTCATGCAGCACCTCGTGTATGGCCGTTGCCGTCGTGGGACCGATGCCGCGGACCCGTTCCAGCTCCTCCTCGCTGGCGGATAGGGCTTCCGCGGGGGAGCCGAAGTGCTCGAGCAGGCGGCGGGCCAGCGTGGACGAGACGTTGGGCAGGCCCTCGAGCACGAACTGCTGCTTCTCCGGGAGGCTGCGGCCGCCGGTCTCGTGGCGGAGCTTGGGCGGCCCGGAGCCCTCATCGTGCTCGCGGCGGGCGATCGCGGCCACGATGTCGGCCGCGCGCCGGGTGTCTTCGACGGTGAGGACCGGCACCTTGAACGAGCTGCCGAGCGCGGCGATCGCCCCGGAGATAGCCGCATCCGAGACGTCCAAGCGCGTCGCGAAGGGATCGCCTTCGACGACGACGATCGGGGCCTCGTAGTTCTTCTTCAGCGTGCGGGCCTGGTCCATGAGCCGTCCGTCGATGATGCTCTCCACGAAGTCCTCGGGCGTCTTGCGTTCGACGACGACGCGTTCGGAGACGATGAGGTCGCCGACGCCGACCGTCGAGGGCTCCATCGAGAGGCCTTCCTGGGAGAGCAGGCGAGCCATCGTCCCGTTGAGCTCGCGGTGGTCGACGATGATGTGCGGTTCGTCTGCGTCTTCGTGGGTCGTGGGCGTCGAGGGGTTCTCGCGGATGACGGGGTCCGGATCCTCACCGTTCGCCTGGAGCTCGCGGACGAGTTCGCGCATCCGCTGTTCGCGGCGGTTGGCGGTCCAGTAGGCGGCCTCGTCGGAGGTGCCGCGGGCCATGAGGACGACGACGCGGCCGCGTGCATCGCGGCCGGTGCGGCCGCGGCGCTGGATCGATCGGATGGCGCTGGCGACGGCCTCGTAGAAGACGACGAGGTCGACGTCGGGGATGTCGAGGCCTTCCTCGCCGACGCTGGTGGAGACGAGGACGTTGGTCTCGCCCTCGCGGAAGGCCTCGATGCGCTCGAGCTGTTCGTCCTGGGTGAGCCCGTCCTCGCCGCCTTGGCCGACGAAGAGGTCGGCGTCGAGGCGGTGGCGTTCGTCGAGGGCGTCGGCGAGAGCGCTGGCCGTCTCGCGAGTCTGGACGAACACGAGCGCGCGGCCGCCGTCGGCGACGGTGTTCTCGAGCTCGGAGGCGCATCGGCGCATCTTGGGGTGCTCGCCCATGTAGCCGTCGAGCAGCCGGCGGGCGTCGCGGAAAGCTTCGGGGGGCCGTTGGTCCCGTTCGTTGGCGATGTCTTCCAGGTACTCGCGGGCGGCGGCGGTGCTCTGGGTCTCGACGAGTTTGACGCCGTGGAGGAGCTTGAGCGCGCGCCCGACGTGGTCGAGGGCGTCCGAGATCGAGCGCGTGCGGTCCTCCTCGAGGCGGCCACGCAGCTCCTCCCGCAGCTCGAGCAGGGGGCCGCGTTTGAGGAACCGTGAACTGTACAGGCCCGTGGAGCGCAGCTCGTCGACGTGGTCCTCGGCCGTCTCGCGCAGCTTGGCGGCGGCTTCCTCGAGCGTGTTGGGGAGCCCGACGCGGACCCACTCGATCGAGACCGGCTCGACGTAGGGTTCCACGTCGTCGTCCCACCGGCCCCGGGCTTCGATGTGCTGGATGCCCAGCGTCTGGCAGACCTCCTCGATCCGGTCGACGTCGCTGCCGGGCGAGGCGGTGGCGCCGAGGATGCGGCAACCCTCCTCGCGGAGGCGGTGGGCGACGGGGACGGCGGCGTAGTTCCCGACGGCGCGGTGGGCTTCGTCGACGACGAGCAGGCCCCAGGTGGCCGGATCGACGCGGTCGGCGTAGAGGTCGTTGCGGACGACGTGGGGCGTGGCCACGGCGATGTCGGTCTCGGTCCAAAGGTCCCCGCGGTCCGCGGGGCGGTCGTCGCCGGTGACGGCGCGGACGTCGGCCTCGGGCAGCTGTTCGCGGAAGGTCTCGGCGTGCTGGTCGACGAGCGGCCGTGTCGGGGCGACGACGAGCACGCGCTCCCCGTCGTCGACGTAGCGTGCCGCGATGAGCGCGCAGATGATCGTCTTCCCGAGCCCGGTCGGGAGGACGATCAGGCTGTTGCGGCCATAGCACTGGCGGGCGATCGTCGTCTGGTAGGGCCGTTCCTCGGCTTCGGCGAGCGCGAACCCCTCGGTGGCCACAGCCATCGCAGCTATTGCCCGCCCGTGAAGGCAAGTATCCTGCTTGCAGGGTGAGCCGAAACTTCCGCCCGAGGAGCGCGGATCGGGCCGGACCGGGAGATGGGACGTTGCGAAGGCCTTAAGCTGGCGGTTCGTCGTGAGGGAGCTATGCGGAACCTCGGGATCGCGCTGGGGCTAGCCGTGGCCGTGCTGGCTCCCATGGGGGCGGCGGCCCAGCTCGAACAGGGCAACTGCGAGCTCACCCTGTCGGCAGCCGACGACCTCCCCCAGGGACCCTTCGATCCCGGGGAGCAACGGACCTACACGTTCGTGGCCGAGAACACCGGTGACTTCGAGGCCGACGGCACCTTCCGGATCACGTCCCCGCTCCCGAGCGGTTGGTACTGGACACCCACCGAACAGCCCGTCAGCATCGCCTCCGGGGAGACCCAGGAGATCGACGTCGACGTCCGCTTCGAGGGCGACGTCGAGCGGGACGCCCAGCTGCAGGCCAACGTTCAGGACTACGGGTGCGACGTCCCGAACTCGGGTGGCCAGTCGACGCAGACGGTCTCGCTGGCGTTCACGCACGCACCGGTGGCCGAGGGCGGCGACGGTGGCGGCCTGCCCGTCGCGTGGATCGTGTTCGGAGCGATCGTGGCCGGCACGGTCGTCGGCGTGCCCGTCGTCTACCGCAACCGCCAGCCCCGGGTCGGGGCGGCCTGCGAGGACAGCGAGCGCGACGTGCAGCCCGGCCGGGGCACGAGCTACCCGATTGAGCTGGAGAACGAGGGCTCGGATGCCGTGCAGGTCGAACTCGAGGTCACCGACGTCCAAGAGGGCTGGAGCGCCTTGACGACGCTGCCCAGCCTCGAGCTGGGGCCCGACGAGGACCGGACCGTCTACATGATGGTGCGCGCCCCCGAGGACGCCAAGCCCGGCGATCTGTGCGTGGCCAAGCTGGGCGTCACGCCCGAGGACGGTAGCACGCGCGAGATCAAGACGCTGACACGCGTCGACGAGGATGCCCCCGCCGAGGACGAGACGGCGATGGAGCCCTCAGGCGAGGAGGAGCCTTAGACCGGCCGCCAGCGGGTCGCCGAGAATCACGCTGATCGCGAACCCGAAGGTCAAGGGCACCAGGAACGGGATCTTGGGCGAGACCCACACCCGTTCGCGTCCGGCGTCGAGGACCGCGTCGCGGTCGAAACCGTCGACCGGCACGTTGCCGGGCATCGTGACGGTCACGAGCTCGCCCTCCTCGTCGACGTACTCCAGCGGCCAGGTCACCCGCTCGCGCACGTTCTCGGTCGGGGCGCGCGTGGCGAGCAGGGTCCGCCAGCCGTCGACGTCCCCGCGAGCCAGGTTGACGAACAGCAGGGCGATGGGCACGGCCAACCCGACGACGAGCCCGTTGGCGATCGCGGTGACGACGAGGGGCAGGATGCTCTCGAGCGGCACCGTCCATACCACGTCCAACGGCACCGGGGCCAGGATGGAGAGGCTGACGAGGGCCTTGGCGTCGGCGCCACCGGCGATCAGCCCGCCGAGGTAGCCGACGATGGCGAGCACGGCGACGATGCCGGCCGTCAGGAGGGAGGGGAGGTAGGTGGCGACGAACGCTGGTTCCAGCCACGCCTGGACGCCGAGGAGCACGGCACCGATGCCCGCCATCACCCCCCAGGCGGCGTCGGGTGCGCGCCGCCACTTGATGTCGCAGGCGGCGGCGAAGGTGAGGATCGAGGCGCCGGTCAGGATCCTGAGCGCGTCGACGGCGAGCACGGGCGCGCCAGTCCCCGTCGGGGTCTTCAACTGACCGGTTCGCGCACCGGTCAGCTGATGCGGAAGCGAAGGATCGCGGCCACGCCGCCGAACGCGTTGACGAGCATCTGGCCCTGTTCGCTTTGCTCGCTGATCAGCTCGACGTCGGTGCCTCGCTGGTCGGCCAGCTCGGTGAGCTCGGCCACGACGTCGGTCTCCGCCTCGATCTCGGCTTCCTCGCCGCACTCGGGACAGGCGGCGGGCGAGGGACGGAACTGATCGGGTTCGTCGGTGGTGCGCTGGAACCGGTGCTCGCACTCGGGGCAGACGAGGTCGGCCCGGATGCGTCGCAGGGACTCGGAGAGCAACAGCGTCTCGACGGCGCCCATCCGCAGGCGCTTGCGGACCTGGTCCTCCCCGTAGCTGAACTTGCCGCCCTCCTGGCGGACCTCGGCGAGGAACTCGTCCACGAGGTCCTTCTCGCGCGTCAGGCCTCGCTGTTCGAGCGTGTCGTGGGCCTGGTCGACGAGCTCGCTGAGCCCGTACTCGTCGGCGTACCCGGTGTCGAAGGTGTCGACGAGCTTCTTCTCGAGCTCGTGGTGGAGCTCGCCGGTCTTCAGCCACTCGTCCTTCGTGTGGCCGGGGCCCCCGACAAGCAGGCCTTGGATCTCCTTGTCGCGTCGGGTCCACAGCAGCTCGTTGACCTGCTCGGCGACGTCTCGGAAGTAGGTTTGAGCGGCCTCCTCGATCAGGCGCTCGAAGCGTTGCTGCGATTGCCCGCCGGCGGTGTGCTTGCTGGGGACCATCGACTGGGTGTGGCGCAGCGTCTCGACGTGCTCGCCTCGCAAGACCCCGATCGAGGCCTCCGAGCGGTCGATGACGACGAGCCCGTAGGCGTCGGCGTCCTCGATCATGCCCGCCAGCGGGTCGAGGTGGAAGGTGTTGTCGCAGCGGTAGAGGTTGACCGGCACGGGTTGGGGCGGCTCGAGGACGTGGCGGACCATCTCGGTTGTATCGCCCTTGGCGGACTTGTGGCCGACGAGGAACACGAGCCCGTTCTCGGGCGTCTGCTTGTAGTTCTTGAGCGCGCCCTCGATGACCTCGAGCGCCGAGGTCACGTTCTTGCGCGTGGACTTAGACTTGATGTTCTGGGCCTCGCCGATCTCGCTGGAGATCTGGTTGCGGACGTCGTTGAGGTTCTTGTCCGGGGTCACGTACAGGGACACGAGCTCCGTGCCTCTGCCCCGGACGCCCTCGAGGTCCTCGAGGATGCGTTTGAACTCGTAGCGGGCACGTTGCTCGCTCTGCTCTTCGTCGCTGGCCATGCAGGACCCCCAGAAGGTGGCGTCCCTGGCCCGGGCCGCTCGTCAACGGGGACGGCGACGGACGCAGGGCATCCATCTCCTCCTGAATGTGGAGCCCCTTAAAGGTGTTCCCGCCGACGGCCACGGGCGAGGGCCCTCGGACCCCTCGGCGAGCAGCTCCAAGACGGCGAACGCCGACGAGGCTCCGGCCGTCCCACAGGGGGTTCGGACGCGCCGGAGATCGCCCTCGGGCGAGATCTCCGGGCGCGACAACGAGATGGGGCGCCTCACGCCGGCGCCAGAGACGGCCACCGGCCGTCTGTGGCGCGTACGGATCGTCGATCCGTGCTGCGCCTCTCCGCGAGGCCGACCTCACAAGCACGAGCCGCCCGGGGCGGCTCGTACAGCTCGCAAGCCCCACACAAGGGGGGCTTGCTCGGACGCCCGATGACGTCGTTTCCGCGGTTGGCCCTGTGGCAGGCGTTGTCGCGAATCCCTCGACTTGCCCTTCGGGGCAAGTCCCGAGGATCCCTGCCCGCAGGGCGGATCCTCGGGAGAGCCCGGATCTTTGATCCGGGCAGACCTTCGGTCCCGCTCCGCGCCTTCGAACCTCTGAGGGCGGCGAGACTTGAGCAGATAACGTCCGGCAGGCTAGGTGGCGAGCCTCAGGTCTTCTTGGCACCTGGGAGCCGCGCCTGGGCTTCGTCGCGCGTCGGCAGGCCGCGCTGAGCGCCGACGCTCTCGATCGCGCAGGCGGCCACCACGCTCCCGAACCGGCAGGCCTCGGGCAGCTGCCAACCCTCGGCGAGCCCGTGCACCAGGCCCGCGCAGTGGGCGTCCCCGGCGCCGGTGGGATCCACGACGTCGGCCTCCACGGCGTCCAGCTCGACACGGTCGCCGCTCTGGTAGACGTGCTGGCCTCCCTGGTGCGTGACGACCAGGCCCTCGAGCTCGTCAGCCAGCGTCTCGAGCCCGCCGACGGCGGGGGCCAGCTGTTCGGCCTCGTGCTCGTTCACGACGAGCACGTCGACCTCGTCCAGGGGTGCCATCACCTCCTCGGTGGGGCGGTAGAAGACCTCTTGGCCGGGATCGTAGACGACGCGGTCGACCGCGGCCATCAGCTCGGGGTAGGCGGTTACCTCGCCGGGCGCGAAGTGGCCCAGCTCGGCCTCGATCGGCTCGAGCTCGCGCATGCGGGGCGTGGCCCCTTCGTCGTAGATGATCGTCTGCTGGAGGGTGTCGTCGGTGGCCATCATCGCCGCGGCCGTCGGCTCGTCCTCGACACGCACCAGCCGTCCCAGATCCACGCCGTCGCCCTCGAGAGCCTGCTTGGCCGAACTATCGGCGAAATCCGCTCCGACGGCCGACAGAAGCCGCGGCTCGTGGCCCAGGCGGGCCAGCCCGCGGGCGACGTTGGCGCCGCAGCCGCCGGCACCGGAGGCGATCTCGTCGGCCTTCATGGCCTCCTCCTCGGTGGGGAACCGTTCGACGCGGGCCAGCGTGTCGAAGGCGGTGGACCCTGCGACGAGCACGCCCGACCAAGCGCCCCGCTGGTACAAAGGAGCCCGGCCGGACCCGGTCGAAGGGCGGGTCGTTGCAAGGTTCGCTCGGCAAAGCCTTTATATCTGCAGACGGAACCGGAGCACGCTGAGTCGGGGCATGGAGGACACCACGCGCGTCTTCGCGGTGCTGGCAGCCCTGACGCTTGCCCTAGCACCGGTGACGAACGGCGTCCTCGAGAAGGCCGCCCAGACCGCCGACCGGGTGATCCTGGAACCGGCCGACTGGGACCGCGAGCCTCCCGAGGATCCGCCCAACGCCACCCCGCCTGAGGACCTGCCGGAGGGCAACCGGTCATTCGAGGGCGCCGGCGCGCGCCCGCAGTGCGAGGTCGAGACCGAACCGGCCGCCGTCTGGAACCATCCCGACGATCCCAGCTCGCCGAACCGCACGGTCGACGGGACCCAGGCGACCGTGACCGTGAACGACACGCACATCGGGATCGGCGTCGCCCTCGAGATCGAGAACCTCGACGGGAGGCTGGAGGCCAGCCTCCAGCACGAGAACGGCACCGAGAGCTTCAGCTACGAGCACGAGGCCCTCTCCGGGCGCCAGGCGGAGGTCAACCGGACCTCCACGGTGTCCGGCGACGACCTGGAGACCGGCGAGTGGACCGCCGAGCTCACCCACCGCACGGCCAACTACGATCGATTGACGTACGTGATCGTGCTCGCCTCGTGCGCAGGAGGGTCCGGATGACGCTCGCCCACGATTTGGGCCTGCCCGAGCGCAAGGGCTACGTGCCGGCCGCCTTCGCCGCGACCGCGTTCGCGCTCGGCGTCCAGATCGCGCTCGTGACCGAGGCGCTGGGCCCGGCAGGCTACCCGCCGGCCGGCAAGGCGAGCCTGGCGTGGGGTTCGGCGCTGGGGCTCGGCATCAGCGCGGTGCTGCACGTCCCCTGGCGCCGCATCGTCGACGACGCTCGGGAGGCGCTGGGCTCCGACATCCCGCGACGATCGGTGCATCTGGCCCCCTACCACGAACCCTCGCCCCAGCCGTCCACGCCCGAGGGCGTCCACAACGGCCACGCTCCGCCCGAGCCGGAGGACGAGGTGGGCGCCCGGTTGCAGGTGCGGGTCCACTCGCCGCTGAGCGCCGGACCGGCGATCGCGCCCGGCGAGGATCTGCCGCTCGTGGTCGAAGCCGAGCCCGAGGACCTGGCACGCGAGCTCGAGGTCACGATCGACGTGCACGGCCCCTCCGGGTCCGGCACGGTGCACAAGCGCATGCCGGGCACGCAGCTCGAGCACACCGTCACCTTCGCCGAGGAGGGCGCGTTCAACGTCACGATCGAGCTCTCGCACCCGCGCGCCCAGCCGACCTCGACGACGCTGCGCGGTCGCGTGGCCCCCTACGAGGCCGTCGTCGGCGACCTCTTCGAGCGCGTGAAGGACCAGGCCACGCGCGCTGGGCTCGACGTCGGCCCGGATTCGACGCCGCGGGAACTGTGCCGTGAGCTGCGCACGCTGTCCGACGTCGACGCCAGCCAGCTGGCCGACCTCGCCGTCGAGCTGGAGGTCGCCATGTACGGTGACGAGGCGGTCGACCGCGCCACCTACGAGACCGTGTACGAGGCGATCGCCGCGACCGGTCTCCTGGGGGAGGGGCCGGCTCGGGAGGTCGCACGGTGACGAACGCACGGCGGCCTCCGATCGCGCACCTCGTCCTGCTCGCCCTGATGACGCTGGCGTTCGTCGTCGGCGGCCGCGTGGCCTTCGCCTCCTGGGGGCAGGCCCCGGTTCGACCGCTGATCGGCTACCTCGCGTCGGCGGTGATCGTGCACGCGGCCTCGCGCTTCGTGCCGCGCCACAGCCTGGCGGTGCGATCGGTCGCGTGGCTGACCGTCGCCATCGCTCCCCTGCACCTGACCACGCTGCTGCGGCCCGAGGTCCTGTTGCCAGTGATCGCGTTCGGCCTCGTGGACCTGGCCCAGCACCGAGCCGGGCGGACGATGGAGGCCGAGGTGCCGGCCGGATCGCTGGCCAAGGGCATCGCCGGCCTGGCCACGGTCGGCCTGGTCGTGATCTTGGCCGTGCTCGTGACCCTGGCCAAGTCGACGGCGATCCTGGGCCGCCTGGGGCTCGTGGCCGCCGCCGGCTGGGGGCTGGTCACCGTGTTCGCCCTGCGCCCAGCGACGCGGACCCGGTGGACGCTTTTGGGCGGTGCCGGGACCCTGGCCCTGACCTTCGCCCTGTTGGCCGCGCCCGTGCTCCCCTTCGGCCCGCTGTTGACCTACTGGACCGCGATCGCGGCCGTGCTGGTCGCCGTCGCCACGGCGACCGTCACCGAGACCGATCCCGAGATCCGCGAGGGCCACCGCGTGCACGAGCAGACGGTCCACGAGCTGCCGGACCCCGTGGCCGCGCCGCTGGCCGAGCGCGTGCACCAGGTCCTCACCGGCGGGGACGCCCGGTCGCTGTCCCACCGCGTCGAGCAAGCCCTCGACAGCCCCGCCGACGGCCAGCTGCTCGAGCGACGGATCCGACAGCTGCAGCAGGAGGGCCTGCCCGCCCACCGCGCTCGCCGGGTGGCGTTGGCCGACATCCTGGACGTGGACCTGGACGAGCTGGATGGAGGAACGACGTGACCGCGCCGGAACTCGAGACGAGCGAACTCGAAGAGGACGTCGAGCGCCTGTCGATGGTGACCGACCAGGTCAACGAGTACTTCGTCGGCCACCCGGACGTGGTCGAGAAGCTGTTGGCCAGCGTGCTCGCCGGCGGCCACGTCCTCTTCGAGGACTACCCCGGGCTGGGGAAGACGCTGCTCGTCAAGACGTTGGCCCAGACGATCGAGGCCGACTTCGACCGCGTGCAGTTCACGCCCGACGTGTTGCCCAGCGACATCCTGGGCACGCGCATCTGGGACCCCGACCAGCGCTCGTTCACGTTCGAGAAGGGCCCGGTGTTCACGAACATCCTGCTGGGCGACGAGATCAACCGCGCCCCGCCGAAGACGCAATCGGCGCTGCTCGAGGCCATGGAGGAGGGCCAGACGACCGTCGACGGCAACCGCTTCCAGCTACCGGATCCGTTCTTCGTGCTCGCCACGCAGAACCCGATCGAGCAGGAGGGCACCTACCCGTTGCCCGAGGCCCAGATGGACCGGTTCCTGCTGCGGATGCACACCGGCTACCCCCAGACCGAGGAGGACGAGCGCGAGATCCTGCGACGCCGCATCGACTGGAAGGAGGACGACCCCACCGACGGGATCGAGCCGGTGATCTCGAAGGAGAGCTTCGTCCGCCTGCAGGCGGCCGCCGAGTCCGTGTTCGTGCACGAGGAGCTGTTGGGCTACATGTCCCAGATCGTGCGCCGGCTGCGGGATCTCGACGGCGTCGAGGTCGGCCCCAGCCCGCGTGGGGCGCTGGCCTTGCTGAAGGCTGGACGTGCGATGGCCCTGATCCGCGGGCGGACCTTCGCCACGCCCGACGACGTCAAGTCCGTGGCCGTCGAAGCGCTTGCCCACCGGACCATCTTGGAGGTCGAGGAGGTGCTCGAGGGCGCCGAGGCCGAGGTTCCGGTGCGCCACGTGCTCGACGAGATCCCCGCCCCGCGACCGAGGAAACGGCCCGAGGGGGACGGCCAACCGTGAGCCTCCCCCTGCGAACGTCGAGGGACCCTCCGCGCCGACGATGAGGCACACCCGGCTCTCGCGGTCGCTGGTGCTCGTCGCCCTCCTGCCCGCCGTGGCAGGCCTGCTTTTGGGCAACGTCGCCCTGTTGGTGTTGGCCGGCGGTCTGGTGCTCGTGCTCGTCCGGGTCCGGGAAGGCGCCCAAGAGGAGGGCAGCGTGGACCTGGACGTGGGCGCCGACCGCGTGCAGCGCTCCTCGCCGATCGGGCTCGGTCTCGAGGCCACCCTCGGGGAGGGCCCATACGTCGGGATCGTGCACCAACCGCTGCCGGACACGTTCCTGCGCGTCGAGAACGCCAACCTGGGCCTGGTCGAGCCCGGCCAGACCCTCACCGAGCACCTGACCGTCGCCTCCCCGCGCCGGGGCGTGTTCGAACTGGCGCCGGCTCGGCTCGACCGCGTCCACCCGTTGCTGGTGGGGCCCGCCCAGACGCTTGCTCGGGGCTCCCGGCGGGAGCTGACGGTCGAGACCGTCGCCCGCCCGCTGCGCACCGTGCAGGGCCTGCGGGGCCCGGCCGACCACGGCGTCGGCGAGGACCCGGCCTCGCGTGGGCCGGCCAGCACGGAGTTCGAGGAGCTGCGGGAGTACCACGAGGGCGACCCGCTCAAGTTCGTCAACTGGAAGGCGACCGCCAAGCGCTCGACCGACGAGACCCAGCTGATCGTCAACGAGTACGAGCCCGAGGCCCGCAAGAACGTCTGGTTCTTCCTGGACGTCGGCCGCCACCTCGAGGTCGGCTCCACGCTGGACACGGCCCTCGAGGACGCGATCGACATCACGCTGGCCCTCGTCCACCACTTCACGCAGCGCGGGCACAGGGTCGGTGGGACGACGTTCAACACCGAGCCGCCGGACACCTTCTACCCGGACGCCGGCTCCCGCCAGGAGCTGATCATCGCCCGCTCGCTGGCCCGCGTCGAAGCCGGCTCGGCCGAGGAGGGTCTGGCGGCGGCCGTCGAGCGGGTCAAGGGCTTCCTGTCGCAGGAGGAGCCGCTCGTGTTCGTCGTGACCCGTCCGGAGGCCCACACCGAGGATCTGCTCGAGGGCGTGCGCCGCGTGCAGACGCACGCCTCCACGGCCCGACGCCCGGTCCCCGTCCACGTCTTGGCGCCCGAGCCGCCGACCTCGCGACCCGAGGAGGCGCTGGCGCAGGCCCTGCAGGTCGAGGAGGCCCGCCAGGTGCTGGGCGAGCGCGGAGCCTCGGTGCTTCGCGTGCACCGGTTGGCCGACGGGGCCGAGGGCCTCGAGCGTGCACTGGCGAAGGGGGTGATGGCCCGGTGACGCGTCTCCACCGCATCGCGGTGGCCGCCCTCGTGGGCGTGCTGGCGACGGCCGGGCTGCTGTTCTCGCCGCTTGTGGCCGGCATGCCGCCCGTCAGGCCGGCCTACGTCCCGATCGATATCCGCTGGATCGCGTTGCCGGCGGTCTTCGCCGTGCTGCAGCTCGTGGCCGAGGGCCTGGCCTGGCCCGCACCGGCCACGGTCCTGTTGGCCGCCAGCCTGGGCGCCGCCATCGGGGCCAACCTGCACACGAGCCAGGTGCTGGCGTTCCTCGGCGTTCCGTGGGCTCGCCCGGGCCCGGCGATCGATCTGCTCAGCCTCGCCGGGTCGTTGGCCGCTCTCGGCTTGAGCCTGGGCGTGGCTTTCGACGTCGCCCACGAGCGGTTCCGCGAGGACCTGCTCGAACGGGGGATCACGGAGGAGGCGCTGGCTCCGGTGACCGAGACGGCTCGCGGCCAGGCGCGGGCGGCGATCGCCGTCGGCGTGCTCGCCGTCGCGGGCCTGGCCTTGGCGATCCGCCTGGTCGGCCGGGTGCTGGGCGGCACCTCGCTGCCGTTGCCCGAGCTGGCGGCGATCGGCCTGGTCCTGGGCGCCGGCGCGCTGCTGCTGGGCCTGCCTCAGGCAAGCCGGGCCTAGTCCGCGTACCCGTCCCCGGGGGCGTCGCCGGTGACGTCGTCGCCGAGCGCGACCCAGGCGGCCTTGGAGGGGTAGGTTCCCTCCGGCGTGTCCTCGTTGACGAACGTCATGTAGTGCCCGGGCGGGATCGCCAGATCGTGGGGGGCCTCGACGGTGACCGTGCCGGAGCCGTCGGTGAGATCGGTGTCGACGACGTTGGCTTCGACGCCGAGCTGGTCGGCGTTGTACTGGTGCGTCGTCGCCCCGGGCTTGCGCAGCACGACGCTGTCGAGCCCGTGCTCGAGCCCGTCGACGCTCAGCGTGAAGGTCGCCTGGTCCTCGGGCACGTGCAGCGCGGTCTCGCCGGGCAGATCGACCGCCGCCTCGGCGCTGGCGTCGACCGAGACCGAGGGCCGGGTCTCGTCGGGCCGGTCGAGGTAGCCGGGTTCGTAGATCTGGAACGTCTCGTCGGTCGGCTGCGCGTTGCCGTTGCCGCGCTGAGCGTCGTGGAAGGCGGGCAGGGGCACGTGGCCGCCGACGAGCACGCGGCCGTCCGGCAGCAGGACCGCCGTGCTGTGGTAGGCGCGCAGGCTCTCCATCGCGGGGCCCATCTCCCACTCGCCGCCGGTGCCGTCCTCGTTCGGCACGAAGCGCTCGACGTTGAGCGGGCCGACGGTCGGCGAGCCGTAGGCGACCACGTTGTCGTAGGTGGAGCCGCCGATCGCCAGCGCGCTGCCGTCGGGCAGCAGGACGCCGTTCACCGACCAGCGCGGGATCGTCATCGGGTCGGTCGGTTGCGAGGTGACGATCTCCGCGGAGGCGTCGACGATCTCGGTCGTCGGCGTGGCGGCGGTGCTCTGCTGGATCGTGCCGCCGAAGGACAGGTAGCGCGGCTCGGGGTCCTCGGCGTCGACCATCATCGGGACCGTCGTGCCCAGGTGGCGGTGGCCGACGTTGCTGCGCGGATGGAGCTCCCACTCGCCGTAGTCGGGGTCCAGCGTCTGGAAGTGGCCCCAGGCGGCTTGGGTGGGGTGGTGGCCGAAGGGCCCCCAGGAGTCGCCGTTCGAGGTGTAGAGCACCTCGCCGGCGTTGGGCCCGGACGGGATCACGTGCAGGCGGGGGTACATCGGCAGGTTCGGCAGGCCCTGGTGGGTCTCGTCGGCGAGCTGGACCCCGGTGTCGGGCTCGGGGGCGAGGTTCTGGTCGACCGTGGCCGGCCCGACGCGGAACGAGGTGTCCATCGTCTCCCAGCCCTTCGCCGGCTCGTCGGGGTCGAAGGTCTCGAGCTTCGTGCTGTAGGTGTGCGGGTAGAACAGCGTCTGGATACCGGAGGCGACCAGCGTGTCCCCGTCGGGCAACTGGAGGGCGCTGGGGTACCAGCGGTCGTCGGCCATGTCCGGGCCCTGGATCCAGTCGCGGTCGTCGTCGACGGGGTCCAGCGGGAACAACAGCGTCTGGTTCCAGCCCTTCAGCGGCGTCAGGAGGTTGGCCGGCGGCTCGTCGTCGAGCGTGTAGTACTCGGTGGCGCCGGGGGCGAGGGTGAGGCCCTCGGGCGTGACGGTGGTCCCGCTGCAGAACAGGTCGTAGTAGCCACCGCTGGCGGGCGTGGGCGTGGCCACGGACATCGAGTCGCCGTCGATCGTTGCCACGCGGCTGCGGCCTTGGATCGGGGTGGCGTTCCAGATGAAGTGCAGGTCGGTGGCCTCGTCCTCGCTCTCGTCGGCCTCGACCCCGCTGTAGTACAGGATCTGGCCGCCGGGCAGCACGGCGAGGTTGACGGCCGGCACCTCGCCGTCGAGCTCGGGGCCCCAGCTGCCCGTTCCCGGATCGGCGGGCAAGGCGATGCTCGTCTCGTGCTGGTCGTCGTTCTCGACGGCGACACCCTCGGCCTCGATCGCGTTGTGGCCGTCCCCGGCGATCGCGGACGCGGGGACGGTCAGCATCGCGATCGCGACCAGGACGACTCCGAATCTGTGATCCACTGGCTCGCCTCCGACCGCGATACGTCCTGCCGCGGACTTAACCCTTCGCCCCGGCGAGCCCCGGTCCTCCGCGGCGAGGCTACGGCGTGGGCGCGGCCTCGGGTTCGGCCGGCGGCTCGTAGGCGTCGAGGTGCTCGTTGCCGAGGCCGGCGACGTCGTCTGTGTTCAGCAGCTCACCCACGTCCGCCAGCGTCCGGTGGGTGAGGTTCGTGCCGTGCTGGGGCTCGATGTGGACGTCACCCTGGAAGTCCAGCCCGTCCTCGCGGGCCTCGCGGAAGGCAGCCAGCTTCCCGTCGAGCGCGTAGATCGCGCTTTGCGGGGTGCCGCAGCTGACGTGGGGCCGGTCGGCACCGTGCACGTGCCAGCCCTCGGGCACGTGGTCGGGGTTCAGGTAGCCGTGCCAGTGCACCAGCGCCATGCCCTCCTCGGCGAGATCGTCGGCGAAGACGTGGGTCCCCTCGCGGTGCTCGAGCACGCTGGCGACCAGCGCGTTGCCGACGGCGTGGGCGAGGATGACGCGCGTGTCGAAGCTGGGACGGTAGCCTTCGGCCAGCTCGACGCCCTCGGGCGTGGCCATGCGCATCTGCCCGTCCCGCAGGCCGACCTTGACCAGGTCCTCGCGCGGGTGGGGGTCGGTCTTGTCGCAGCCGCTGGCCAGCGTGAGCACCTCGACCTCCGGCACGGGCACGACCAGCGGACCCTCCGGCAGGTCCAGGGTGACGTGCAGGTTCCCGTCGACCCAGAAAGCCTCGCCGGGATCGGCCGGCCGGGTGCCGGTCGCTTCGGCGAAGGCCCCCGGCTCGCGGCCGGGTACAGTAGCCGTGGGCGTCTGGCGGGCGAGGAACCCGTAGCTCATGCCGGTGCGGTCGTCGAGGTGGATCTTGCCGGCCCACCGGTAGAAGTCGTTGCGCCATTCCAGGTCGTCGAGGTCCATGCCCTCCGGGTACAGCCCGGTCTCCTCCAGCAGGGGTCCGGAGCCGACGAGGTCCTCGACCAGCGGCTGGTGGGTGTCGTCGGTGGGGTCGAAGGCTTGCTCGGCGATGGTGAACTCGGAGAGCGTCGGGGGCCGGATCGGGGCGGCCAGCTTGGGGACCAGCGAGTGCAGGATCTGGTGCTCGCGGTCGCCGTCGATCGCGTAGAACGGGTGCGAGCCGTTGAAGTTGTAGATGAACCACTGCTCGTCGCCGACGCCGACGACGACGTTCGTCATGTGGTGGGCGAACAGCTCGAGCGCGCGCTCGTAGTGGTCGGTGAACGGCATGCCCTCCTCGACGTCGCCGGGTCGCTCGACGACGGTCAAGATCGTGACGTCGCGGAAGTCGCCCATGTAGTCCACGGGCAGGTCGCCGGTCTCGCCCTCGCCGGCGGCGAGCACGCTGGTGCCCGGTTGGACCTTGGCGCCCCAGCGGATGTCCGTGATCGCGGCTAGGCCGGGCGTCGTCGTCTCCTCGTGGCTGTCGGAGCCGTTCCCGAGCAGACGCGTGGGATCCTCGACGATCCGCCGGGCACCGTCCGTGAGCCAACCCAGCGCCCGTCCGATCGGCGGGGGCTCGAGCGTGGACTCGAAGTCCACCATCTGGACGCCCAGATCCGCGAACGTGGTGGCGAGCTCGTCGGCGAAGGCCTGCTCTTGCTCGGTCGGGTCGCCCTTCTCGTCGGGGAACCGCGTCATGCGGAGGTCCTCGGCCATCTCCCTCGGCTCGACCGAGACGGGCTCCTCGATCCCCAGCGTTGCCTCCAGCGCTCGTTGCCCCAGCATCGCCCCACTCCGAGCAACCCGATGGCGCGTAGCTACTTAAAGCCAACTCGCGGGCTCGTTCGGCGTTGGACGGAATCGCGGCCGTTTTCAACGACGCCGGGCTTGCGCGGGCGATGGCCGAGCGCGTGCTCGTGACCGGCGGATCCAGCGGCATCGGCGAGGCCGCCGTCGAGCGGTTGCTCTCCGAGGGGTTCGAGGTGTGGGCCACCGCCCGCTCGGCCGAGGATCGCGACGCGCTCGACGATCGCGGGGCCCGGGCGATCGGGCTGGATCTTCGCGAGCCGCGCGAGATCCAGACGCTGGCCGCGGAGGTGGGCTCGGAGCCGTTGGACGGGCTCGTGCACAACGCCGGCATCGGCGTCCCGGGCGCGGTGGAGGACCTCGACCGGGAGGCCTGGCTCGAGCAACTGGAGGTCAACGTCGTGGGGCCAGCCACGTTGACGCGGGCCCTGGCTGGGGCCCTGCGCGACGCCGAGGGCCGCGTCGTGATGGTCTCGAGCCTCGCCGCGCGCACCCAGGTTCCCTTCTACGGGGCCTACGGCGCGAGCAAGGCGGCGCTCGAGGCGGCCGCGGCCACGCTGCGGACCGAGATCGGGCCCGCCGGCGTGGACGTGAGCCTCGTCCAGCCGGGGCCGGTCGCCACCGGGTTCCAGGCGCGCTCGCGGGAGCTGCTCGCCGAGCACGTGGACGTCGAGGAGAGCCCGCACCGGGAGTCCTACGAGCGGGTGGCCGAGGCGATCCTCGAGCGACTGCCGGCCGTCACGGCGGACGACGTGGCGGCCGCGATCGAGCGGTGCCTGACGGCGCGACGAGCGCCGACGCGCGTCCCGGTGGGACGGCTGGCCTCGCTGGGCACTCGAGCCCTGGGCTGGCTGCCGGACCGGACGCAGGACCGGATCCTGCGGTGGCTGTTCGTGGACTAGCCGGACAGCTGGGTGGGCGTGGCACTCGTCGGCGTCGCCTCGTAGGCGCCCTCGTCCAGCGTCGACAGCGTGAGCTGGGTGCCCTCACCGTGGAGCACGAGCTGGCCGGGCTGACCGGGTCGGTACTTGAACCAGTCCTCCTCGGTGACGCCCTGGACGACGAGCCGCAGCTCGTCGCCTTCCTCGAAGACGTGCTCGCCCGGGAGGAAGGGCAAGGGAACGGTGACCCGCTCGCCGGGTTGCAGCGGCTCGTAGCTGTCGTGGCTGCCGCGGTGGGCGAGGTTCGTCCAGCCGAACGTGACCCGTTGGACGTGGTCGCCGTCGTCGTGGAGCAGGTCGGCGCCGACGTAGGCGTTCTCGGCGCCCTCGAGCGTCACGTCGAGGGACAGGTAGGGTTGCCCGGCGACGCGCACGGTCTCGTTCAGCGTCGTCGACAGCTCGATGCTGGTCTCGCCGGCGGCTCGGGCGAGCGGTTCGGCGTTGCTCGTGCCGGTCAACAGGATCTGCGCCTCGCCGCTGCCCTCGGCGGGCTCGGCCTGCAGGCTGCGCTCGTCGAGGTCGGGCGCGAAGCCTTGCGGTTCGGCGGCCGGGTCGGGCCAGGCGTTGGTCTCGCGGTAGCGGTCGCCGTTGGCGGTGACCGATGCCGTCGAGGCGTTCGCCAGGCCCAGGTTCTCCCCCTTGACGAACTGGTCCATCCAGGCGACGCGCATCGTGACCTCGTCGGCGCGGGCGGCCCACTGGTGGTGCCAGTTGCCGAACATCCCGACCTTGGGGACGTCGAGGTCGTTGAACCAGTCGAGCTGCATGGCGGATTTGACGTTGACGTCGTTGTAGCCGTGCTCGACCATGACGGCGGCCTCGACCTCGTCGGCGCGAGCGGTGAAGTTGCGGACCTCGTAGAACTCGTCGTGCACGGCGCGCGGATCGTTGGCGCGGGCGACGAGCGAGGGATCGCAGACGCCGTTGGCCTGGTCCGTGGCGCGCTCGATGGGGTCCTCGCCGGTGGCGGTGAGTCCGATCGTCTGGTAGCCGATCGGGCTGCCGATCGACTCGCCGTTGGGCACGCCGCCGAAGTGCCAGTCCTTGTAGGCGTTGAGGACGCCGGCGATGCTGACGACGGCTTCGAGGCCCTCGGGGGCTTGGACCGCGGCTTGGATGGGCGTCGTCCCGGGGTAGCTGACGCCGGTCATGCCGACCTTGCCGTCGCTGAAGTCCTGGTCGGTGATCCAGTCGACGAGCTCGGCCTGGTCGGCTTGCTCGTTGGGGCCCCAGACCTCCATGCAGCCGTCCGAGCGGCCGAACCCGCGCACGTCGGCGATGACGACGGCGTAGCCGCGCTGGACGAACTCCTTGACGTAGTCCTCGTAGACGCGCTCGCTCGTCTGCCGATCGCCGGTCGTGTACGGCGTCGAGACCATCACGGTGGGGTAGGCCTCGTGGGCGTCGTCGGCCGGCGTGGTGACCTGGACCCACAGCTGGGAGCCGTCGTGGCTTTCGACCTCGTGGAAGCTGGTGTCGCCGACCTCGTGGTGGGGCTCGGAGAGAGCTTCGGTGTCGATCTCGTCGACGAGGCCGTCGTCGGCGTCGGCGACGAAGTCGATCGCGACCCGCTCGGCGACGCCCTGATCGCTGCTCTGCGGGAACGCGGAGACGACGGGCGTCGAGACGAGGAAGTCCGTGGAGGTGGTGGCCGCGTTCACGGACAGCTTCCAGGTGGCGTTGTCGCCGTCGAGGGCAGTGAGGGCCGCGCACGTGGTCGTGCCGTTGACGCCGACGTTCCAAGCTTCGGCGATCGAGGGGTAGCAGCGGTGGTGGCCGGTGTCGGCGTGCTCGAGCACCGGGAAGATCGCTCGGTCCTCGTCGGCGTGGTGGGCGGTGACGCGCACCATCTCGGCGTCCTCCGGGACCTGGATCTCGTGCTCGATCGGGAGCTCGACCGCCTCGAGCAGGACCCGGACGCCCTCCTCGGTCTCCTCGATCTCGGCCTCGTCGGGCGCCTCGACGTCGGTGGGATCGAGCGCGTCCGTGGCGGCGGATTGCCGGTCGAGGACCTCGTCGGTACCGATGCAGCCGGCGAGGGCAGCCAGCGCGAGCACGGTCAGCGTGGCGAGCCTCCAGCCTCTCATCATCGGGCAGCGTGGCTGTGAGCCCAAGAGCGTTTCGGCCCGTCCCCTGTCGGCTCGGCACCTGGGGGTGGTCCTCGTCGACGTCACGGAGGGCCCACAGCGAGCGGGCCTCTCGGGGTGTCGCTGAGCGACCGTTGGAGGGCAGTCGTCGCGGGCGGCCGGGGGTTGCTGGCGTCCCCGGTTCGGCCTCGAACGGCGGCCGGGATCACCGTGAGAAGATCTCGAACTCGCGAGTCTCTTCGGTCGTCGAACCCTCGATGCGATCCTCGACCGTCATCGAGAGGGTGAAGTTGCCCGGCGTTTCGGAGGCCGGAAGACCGATTTCCATCGTCAAAGCTGGGAAGACGCCATCCGGCGCTCGTTGGGGTTCGTAGGTCGTGTTCTCCGACAGGATCGTGTTGCCGTCCGAGTCACGGACGGTCAGCGAGGCCGCCGGGTGGTGGTTGCCGTCCTCCCCCTCGGCGAAGGGGCCCACATCGACGAGCCCGAACTGGACCTCGCTGCCGCTCGGATACGTTGCAAGCGGCCTGAAAGTGGGCCCTCCTTCCCCCTTGTCGAGGAGGTAGGTCCAGCCCGAGGCTCCAAACGAACTCCGGCTCCGGTCGACTGTCTCGACGATCGCCAGATCCAGTTCGACGCTGACCTCGTCGCCGGTGACCTTGTCCGTGACCGTGGCCTCGGCCGTGTACTCACTTGTTGGAGCGTCCACCGCCTTCCAGGGGATCTGGAATCCGGTGGCCTCCGGTTCGCCGAGCGTCACATTGGCCGAGTACCGATGGACGGGTTCGCCCTCCGCGTCCCGGACGACGAGGTTCAACGCGGCTCCTCGGCGGTCTTTATCGGGGGCTTGCGAGAAAGGGCCGACGTCTCGCAAGAGCAAGATGACGTCGTCTCCCTGCTCGACGGTGGCATCGTAGGGCATCCTGGGGATACCCTCGCTCGGGACGTGGGCTAGGTAAGCCTCCTCGACCGAGAGCTCGGAGGAGCCCGTCGGGGTTTCGCCGGCGTCCGGGCCGGTGGGGGTGGTGCAGCCGGTCAACGCCACCAAGCCGAGAGATACGGCCAGCAGCACCCTCGTCATCCGTGACGGAGACATGGTCCGCGGACGACGATCGGGGTGTAGGAGATTTGGTCCCTGCGGTTGGGAAACGGAGAGGGGACTGTGCGGAGGTCAGGGACCGCCGGCCGAGGAGGGACCCGTGGGCCCTTCTGGGTTCTTCCTCTCCTGCTCATCGAGTATTATCTTGGATCTTTGCGACGGCGAACATGATGGCGCCCGCGGAAGGCCCACTGTCGGTCGTCGAGCCGTACGTCTGAAAGGACGAGGGGACCCAATCCCTCCAGTCTACGACGCTTTGCCAGGATAGGGACCTTGGGTCGACGCTGGCACCGGCACCTAACCGCCGTCTTCGAAACCGGGAAGGGTCGGGGCCTACCGCCGGATGCGGTACCGCTCCGCGATGTCCTCGGCGTCCAGCTCGGGGCCGTGCTGGCGGTAGGCGCGGATCTTGCCCGGGTTCTTCATCGGGTAGACGGTCGTGACGGTGAGCTGGCGGTCCTCGGCGGCGACCGTCAGGCAGGCGGGCTTGTTGTTGGCCCGATGCACGACGAGGAACTCGTCGCGCTCGTCGGGGTTCTCGTACCAGTCGCCCTGGCGGAGAGCCTCGCGAATCCAGTGGGTGCGTTCGCCCCTCTCGAGCCGCAAGCGGTGGAAGGCTCGCTGTTGGGCGTGCGAGGTGATCTCGATGGCTCGTTTGGGCAACGGCACGGCGGCTTCTCCAGGCAAGCGTACGCCTAGGGGGTCTTAAGCTCGGGGGAGGCAGGGCGGGTGGCGAGCCACCCGTCGAAGGCGCCCGGCGGGGTCAGGTGACCGTGAACGGGAACGAGGCGGCGGCCATGCGGATCGTGTCGCCTTCGTTGCCGTCGGCGTGGACGGCGTCGACCTGCCAGGCGCCGGGACCGGCTTCGGGCGGGAACCGGATATCGACGCCGTCGCCGATGTGGTCCTCGCTGGCGCCCTCGGGGGTGTGGACCTGCAGGTGGGTGGGCTCGACCGCGTGGGCAGGGGTGTAGCTGTTCACGGAGAAGAACGTGGCGTGGTCCTCGGGCGCCTCGTAGGTGGTGGTGAGGTTCTCGGCGTAGGCGAAGCTGCCAGCCTGGATCCCGTAGCCGTCCTCGCCGTCCTCGAAGTCGTCGAGGCGTTCGAAGGCGGCCGGGTCGTCGCCGCTAAGGTCGACGCTGGCCTCGTCGGGACCGTCCCAGATCGCCCAGCCCTCGAGCTGGGTGTGGCCGAGCGAGAGGGCTTGGCCGTAGGCGACCTCGAAGCCGTGGTCGGCCTCGATCGAGAGGGTGATGGAGCCCTCGTCGACGGTGGGATTCGGCAGGTCGAGGCTGACCTCGCTGGGCGGCGTCCCCTCGGTCCAGACGTGGGGGGCGGCGCCGTAGCCCCCGTAGGCCTGCAGCGACCGGCCGAACCACCCCTCCTCGCCGCTCGGCAGCTCGACACTGAGCAGCTGGAAGAACGCGATCTGCTCGGCGACGGCGTCCTGGTCGGTCCCGTAGCGCAGCTCCAGGTGGTTGAAGCCCTCGTCCGGGAAGGACGCGATCGCGGACGCGGCGTCGCCGGCCTCGGTCTGCACGCTTGCGACGTGGTCGTGGATCTCGTAAGCGATGTCGAAGGCGTAGCCGACCGTCGCGGCCCCGTCTCCCTCGCGCTGGATCGTGAGCGTCCACGTCCCCTGTGGCTGGCTGACCGCGGTCAGCTCGATCGGGCCGAACGTGTTGTCGCCCAGCGATCGCGTGGTGCCGTCGGGATCGACGAGCTGGGCTTCGATCTCGCCTTCGGCCTCGATCGTGATGCGAACCAGCGAGGACGGTGGCGGGTCGAGCTCGTAGCGATCCCGCTCGTTGGCGTGCTGGACGAGCGTGCCCTGGTGGTGGCCCTCGCCGGCCGTGCAGGTCGTCGCGTCGGTCTGGGGTTCGCCGGACCGGCAGTTCGTCTCGGTGATCGGGTCGGCGGCCGTGGCGGCGGTCCACGGCACGGTCACCAACAACACGACGGCGACGAGGGTCGACGCTCGGCCTCGCATGGCAGCTCCCATCGGACGAACCGGCCCCAGCCGGAAAAAGCGTGGGACCACCATGCTAAACCGGGCCCGGCAGCACCGGCCGCGCCCGTCACACCCAAGTACACTGGCTGCCTGGGGCCGGCGTGGGCGACATCCGGGACCCGCAGTTGGCCGAACCCGCTCGCGAGGCCGCCGAGCTGGGCTTGTGCGAGCACTGTCTGGGCCGGTGCTTCGCCCGCGTCGATTTCGGGTACGGCAACGACGAGCGGGGTCGCATCCTGGTCGAAGAACACGATCTGGAGACGACCACGCCCGAGGAGTGCCACGTCTGCGAGGGCTTGATGGGCCGCGTCGACCGGATGCGGGACGTCGTCGAGGCCGACCTAGCCGGCTGGGCCTTCGACACGTTCCTCGTCGGCACCCGGGTCCCGCCGGACGTGCTCGAGCGCGAGGAGATGGTGTGGGAGGCGATCGGCGCCGAGGACACCGAGTCCGCCAAGTCCGAGCTCAACCGCGAGATCGGCAAGCAGGTCGAGGCCCGCCACAGCGGCATCGGGCGCGAGAACTGGACCGTCGAGTTCGACGGCCCGGACGTGAACGCGGTGCTCGACACCCGCTTCGACCACGTCGACCACGTCCACAAATCCCTGTTCATCTATGGGCGCTACCGCAAGCACGTGCGCGGCATCCCGCAGACCCGGTGGCCGTGCCGCAACTGCCGTGGCACGGGCTGCACCGAGTGCGGGGCCAGCGGCCTGAACTACATCCTGAGCGTCGAGGACCTGGTCGCCGCCCCCGCCAAGCAAGCCACAGGAGCCAGCGAAGCCACGTTCCACGGCGCCGGGCGCGAGGACGTCGACGCCCGCTGCCTGGGCTCGGGCCGACCGTTCGTGCTCGAGCTGCCCGACCCGCGCCGCCGGTTCGTCAACCTCGACGTCCTCCGGCGCGCGATCACCACGTGCGCTGCGCCCGCCGTCTCCGTCTCCGAGCTGGCGTTCGTGGACAAGGACGCGGTCAGCGAGGTGAAAGGCCACCGCGGGCGGAAGACGTACGCGGCCGAGGTGGCCTTCGAGGACCCCGTGCCCACAGAAACGCTTTTCAAGGTGAGTGACATGCTGGAAGGTACCCAGGTGGCCCAGCGGACCCCTTCCCGGGTCGCGCACCGGCGGGCCGACAAGACCCGCCACCGCGACGTGACGCGCTGCTTGCTCGTCCACCGCCGCGACGATGGGCTCCAGGCCCGCTTCCTCCTCCAAGGGGACGCCGGTCTGTACATCAAGGAGCTCGTCAGCGGGGACGAGGGCCGCAGCGATCCGTCGCTCGCCGGCCTCCTGGACGTAGGCGCACGCTGCACGGCGCTCGACGTCGTCGACGTCGGCGGGCCGTCAGCGCTCGACGCCACCATCCGAGCTGAGGAGTGATTCCATGAAGCGATCGAAAGGGTCCCGGAACTCGTCCCGCAAGAAGCTCCGAAAGGACGTTCGCGACAAGGGTGAGCCGCCGGTAACCCACACGCTCCGCGACTTCGACGAGGGACAGAGGGTCAGCGTCGACATCGACTCGTCCGTCCACGATGCCATGCCCCACCCGCGGTTCCAAGGCGTCACCGGGACGATCTCCGGCACGCAAGGCGAGGCGTTCCTCGTCTCCTTCACGGACGGCGGCAAGGAGAAGACCCTGATCGCCGGTCCCGAGCACCTGGTCCCGCAGGAGTGATCGCGGTGCCCCTCGACGACGCCGAGGCCTTGAGCATCCCGGAGGTCCATCACTTGCTGGAGAAGGAGCGCGCCAACCGCGGCGAGCTCTCCTACGAGCAGAAGCTCTCGCTGGACCACGCCAAGGCCTTCGATCGCCTCGGCAGCAAGGAGGACGCCGAGGAGCTGCTCGCGGAGCTCACCGACCTCGACCGCGTCACCCGGAAGCAAGCCATCAAGATCGTCGACATCCTCCCGACCCACGAGGACGAG
>PXUB01000010.1 GCA_003009755.1 Thermoplasmatales archaeon SW_10_69_26 | reverse complement strand
TCCCCGACAGCGTTGGCTTGGGCAACCCCGCCCGGAGCGATCATCAACAAGGCGATCAACAGCCCGCAACCCGTCGACAGCTTGCTCGTCTTCGACACCGCTCGAATCACCACCACCCCACTCCCAAAGGGGTGGTTATCAAGCGATTTGGCGACCCGCATGAAACGAGACACCTGAACCGCGAAGGGAGCCTACCCGATCGGGCCGGTCGTGACGTAGTAGACGAACATGTAGATGCCGGCAGCGACGAGGACGAGGCCGCTGGCGGGGCGGGCGTAGGGGCGGATCGCCTCGATGCGGCGGCGGGTCTCGTCGTGGGCGAGGCTGAGCAGCAGGCCGACGACGGCCATCAGGGCGGCGAGGCCGAGCCCGTAGGCGAGCACGGTGACGAGCGTGCCCAGCGCCCCCTGGGCGAGGCCTTGGACGAGCACGCCGAAGAGCACCGGCAGCGAGCAACCGACGCTGCCGAGAGCGAACACGACGCCGAAGGCGGCCATCGCCGGCAGGGAGCGCTTCCGCGGGGCGCGCACGGGCGAGGTGGCTCGCGGGCCGCGGTCGAGCAGGTAGGCGGTGCCAAGCGCGAACACGGTGACGCTGGCCAGCAGGCCGAGCAGCGAGATCGCCTCGCCGAGCTGGGGCGTGGCGACGTCGAGCAGCGAGCGCAGCGCGTAGAGGCCGAGCCCGCCGGCGGCGAACAGGGTCAGGATGCCTGCGGCGGCCGCGAGCCCGAACCCCAGGCCGCGGCGGGCGGCTTCGCGCGTCGGGCGGGGTCGGTCCTCGTCGAGGCCGAGGAAGAAGCCGGCGTAGGCAGGGATGAGGGCCACGCTGCAGGGGCTGAAGAAGGTGGCCGCGCCGGCGGCGAGAGCGGCGGTGACGAGGGCCAGGTCGACCATCGCGCTCGCCGGCGCAGGCGGCTGGGGCTTATCAAGCTCGGTGGTCGAGCTCGTGGACCTCGTCCAGCGCCTGCTCGAGCACCCCGCGGTCCTCGTGGTGGCGCAGGTGGCCCCCGCACGTGCAGTCGCTGGCGCCCACGTCGACCTGGCGGCCGGGCAGGGCCCGATGGACCTCGCATTCGATGCGTCGCTCGGGCGTGGTCCAGCTGGTGACCAGCCGGGTGGCCGCCTGGCCGAGCAGGTGGTCGACGTGCCAGTGGCGGGTCTCCCGCTCGCCGGTGGCGATCTCGTGGTGACGGTCGACGCGGTCGAGGCCTCCGGGGCCGAAGGCACAGCCGCTGTAGGCGGCCCAGCCGGCGGCCAACTCGCGGTCGCCGGCGGCGCCGAACGTGACGGTGAGGGGCTCGGGCACGCGGACGAGGAGGGTGTAGGTGCCCGCGGGCACGGGCCTCACCGCATCGTGGCGTAGAGGAGGGCACCGAGGCCGCCGGCCTGGAGCAGGTTCTCCACGAGCAGCCAGCCCTCGTTGACGACGATGAACTTGGACATCATCGTCAGGTAGTGGTAGGCGATGAGGCCGTTGTGGAGGAGGAAGAAGGCGGCGAACAGGAGCAGGCCGAGCGTCAGCGGTGACCCGATCTCGCGGTGGTTGCGGGCGTAGACGCTGCCGAGGGCGAGCGCCATGAGGGCGTTGGCGATCGCGATGCCGACGTTGATCCACATGATCAGGCCCATCAGTCGCTACCTCCTGGGGCGTCGTCGTCTCCGGGGAGGGGGTCGTCCTCGAGGTCGTCGAGCTGGTCGACGATCTGCTCGAAGGTATCCCAGCTGTCCCGCATGGCGGGCGTGGGAAGGTAGACGGCGCCGTACTCGTCGCCGCTGCTGTGGACGACCTTGTTCTCGTTCATGACCTCGAGGTGATGTTGCACGGTTTTGTAGTCCACGTCGAGCCTCTTGGCGAGCTGGTTGCGGTTCAGGGGGCGTTCGCGGAGGAGCCGGAGGATGCGGGCCCGCAAGGGCCCGCCTCTGGTCCCACCAAGAAGGTACCAGAGGACGCTCTCGAGGTTCCCCATCCCTAGCCTCTTCGGAGCAAGGCAGGCGGGATCGGTCCTTAGACCTTGGTGGGACCGCGGCCCGGTGCCCTCATCGATCGTGGCGGACGAGCGCGGCGCCGGCGAGGCCGGCGACGAGCAGGCCGACGCCGGGCGTCGGCATCTCGTCCTCCTCCTCGCTCATGCTGCCCTCGTTCTCCATCGATCCGTTGTCCTCCATGGAGCCGTTGTCCTCCATCGATCCGTTGCTCTGGGCTTGCACGGTGCCGCCGAGGGCCAGCAGGCCCACGGCGAGCAGGAGCACGGTTGCCAGGCGCGTCGTCGTGTCGTCGTTGCGTGTCATGTTATCGTGTTCTCCCTTCCTCCGAGAAGGCGAAGGAGTACAGCTGGAAGCCCTCGGGCGCCTCCAGGGTGACCAGGTGGCGCTCGAAGGGCCCGGAGTAGAAGTCGTAGGCGCGGTCGTCGTCGAGGGGGATGCAGGGCTCCCCGCCGCGGTAGACGACGTCGGGGCCGGCGAGGCTCTCCTCGATCGGGGCGCCGTCGAGGTGGATGCGGGCGCAGGTGCCGTCGAGGTCGTTGGCGACGAAGTTGGCGCCGCCGGCCTGGAAGTTCACCTTGACTGTGGCGTTCGGCCCGGCGGCTTCCACGTACTCGTGGGTGTTGTTCCACGTGCCCTCGAGGAAGATGCGGTTGGCCTGGGGGTCCTCGACGGGGGCGTAGGTGATCGTCTCGCCGGGCTCGTAGCCTTCCTCGTTGGCGATGGCGGGCTGCTTGGAGCCGTCGAGGTGGCTGGCGAACAGCTCGGGCGTCTGGCCGGAGCGCACGCCGCCGCGGGTGCTGTTGACGTAGGTCGGGTCGTTGTCGGGTGCGCGCCCGGCTTCCTCGAGCAGGGTGCGGATGCGGTCCTCGGTCTCGTCGTAGGCGCCCTCGCCGAAGTGCGTGTGGCGGATCTTGCCGTGCTCGTCGACGAGGTACTTGGCCGGCCAGTAGCGGTTGTTGTAGGCGTCCCAGATCTCGTAGTCGTTGTCGATGGCGACGGGGTATGTCAGGTTGTAGCGCTCGAGCGCGCCGCGGACGTTGTCCACGTCGCGTTCGAAGCGGAACTCCGGCGTGTGGACGCCGACGATGACGAGCCCGTCGTCGGCGTAGGCGTCGTGCCAGGCCCGCAGGTGGGGGAAGGTGTTGATGCAGTTGATGCAGGAATAGGTCCAGAAGTCGACGAGCACGACCTCGCCGCGTTGCTCGGTGATCTCGATCGAGCCGTTCGTGTTCAGCCAGGTCACGGCGCCGCCGAATCCGGCAGCGGTGGGTTCGTCCTCGAGGTGCTCGGGCAGGTCGTCGGGCTCCTCGGGGACCTGGCTCCCGGTGCGCCAGGGCGCCTCGAGGGCGACGATGGCGCCGGTGATGGCCAGCAGGGCGAGCCCGAGACCGATCCGTCTTTTCGTGGTGTCCATGGCGATCACAGCGGGTTGCGGGGAACGACGTAGCTGAGCACCTGGGCGAGCGAGCCGGTGAAGACGAAGATGCCGAGCACGATGAGCAGGGTGCCGCCGACGATCTCGACGCCCTGGGCGATGCGCTGGTGGTCGCGCAGCCAGGCGGCGCCGCGGTCGGCGGTGACGCCGAGGATCAGGAACGGGATGGCCAGCCCGGCCGCGTAGGCGGTCAACAACAGGCCACCGGCGAGCACGCCGCCCTCGAGACCGGCGAGGACGAGGATGCTGGCCAGGACCGGGCCCACGCAGGGGCTCCAGCCGACGCCGAAGGCGGCGCCGAGGAAGGCGGCCCCGGTGACGGGGCCCAGCTGTTCGGGGGCTTGGCCCTGGTAGCGGACCTCCCGCTGGAGGAAGGAGAGCGTCAGCAGGCCGGTCATGTGGAGCCCGAAGAGGATGATGACGGTGCCGCCGACGCGCTGCAGCCAGGTCTCGGCCGACCGGAAGGCCTCGGTGGTGCCGACCAGGCCGATGAGCAGCCCGATCGCGACGAAGGCCAGCGAGAACCCGCTGACGAACGCCAGGGTGAGGCCCAGCCGGCGCTTCACGCTGGAGGAGGCCCCGCCCGTCACGAACGCGACGTAGCCGGGGATGACCGGCAGGACGCAGGGGGCGAAGAACGACAACAGGCCCGCGCCGAAGGCGACGAGCCCGGTTCCCGGGTCGGGCACGGATCAACCTGTGACTGCGAAGGGTATACGGGTTTCCCCAACTGCTTCCCAACTCTCTCCCAACTTCGGGCGGTCGGTCGCGCGGTCAGGGCATCAGATCGTCCTGGGTGTCGACCTCGCGGGGCTTGGATGGCGGGGTCCAGTCGAGCACGTCACGCAGCAGGCGGGCGGTGATCTCGCCCGAGATGCCCCACAGGGTGGTGTCCTCGGCCAGGTGCCAGTAGTGGACGCGCTCGCGGGCCTCCGGTCGGGGAAGCACGCGGGCCTCGTAGTCGAGCACCGGGTAGGGTGTCCCCAGGCAGCGTTGGCTGGACGCGGTGAGCGGCTCGCGGAGAGCGGGCGCGGCCGATCGGCCCTCGAGGAGGCCGGCCACCGGCGCCAGCATGCGTTCGGTGACCTCCTCGGGCGTGAGCGGGTCCTCGAGTGCGACCGGCGGCTCGACGAGGCCGACGTAGACGCACACGAGGTCGGCCTTGAACGTCTCGACGTCGGTGAGGTGGCCGACCACGTCGACGTCGTCCTGGCCGAGCCCGGTCTCCTCCAACGTCTCGCGCAGGGCGGTGTCGACGAGGGTCTCGCCGGGTTCCCGGCGGCCGCCGGGGTAGCTGACCTGGCCAGGGTGGGCGGACAGCTCCTCGGAGCGGCGGGTCGAAAGGACCAGCGGGCCGGCCTCGGTGGGGACGATCGGGACGAGCACGCCGCTGACCGCCAGCTGCTCGGCCTCGCGGGCGCCGGGGTCGGGGCCCAGGCGCGTCGCGAGCCGTTCGCGGAGCGCGGCGGGGGCCAGCGGGTCGGGCTCGGGGTCGGCCACGGGAGCCCAACCCCGACCGGGTGCAAGGGTTTTCCGCCGGTCGCGTCCGGCCGACGGTTCAACGGGCTCGGCAAAGGCCCTTGGGGGAGCTCGTCGACGGAGGGGTTGCCCCGAGAGGGGTGCCCCCTCGCCAGGCCTCCGGCGATCGGCGGGGGACCTGGTCTCCTCTGCTTTTAGGAGCTTTGCTCCTCGTCGGGGCCGGGATGCCACAGGCCCAGCGCGGCGACGACGATCAGCGCCATCGTGGCTCCGAACAGCTCGAGGCCGTCGGCGCCGTCGGGGCCAAGCTCGAGCCCGCCGCCGGCGTACAGGTAGACGGCGACGCCGACGAGCGCCAGCGCGCCGATGCCGACCGTGCGGGACACCCACCGCGAGGCGAACCCGACGCTGGCGAAGCGGGCCATCGCGATCGCGACGACGGCTCCGGCCAGCGGCAACGGCCACACGACCGTGCTCGTGGCGGTGGCGGCCGCGGCGACGAGGGTGCCGGCGGCGACTGTGTGCAGGATCGGCCAGCCGATCTTGAGCGTCGCGGCGACCAGCGCCAGCCCAGCACCCCACGTGACCAGGGTCAGCATCGGCAGCTGGGTCGGCTCCCAGCCGAGCAGGACGCCGGCCACGGCGGCGAAGCCCGCGTTGAGGCCGAAGGACAGCGGTCCGGCGAGGAAGCGGGGCAGGGACACACCTTGGCCAGGGCCAAGGGTTCGCTTGAGGGTGTCGGTATGCCCCCGTTGGCGGGGCCCCTCTGCCGAGCGTTCAAGTCCCACCCCCACCTAGGCGGCCTCGTGGAGCCCTCCCTGCTGACCCGGTACCCGTTCCTCCCCGAGGCGCGCAGCCTCGTCGAGGAGGATGGCCCGACCCTGGGCCGGCTCATGGAGGGTCACGCCTACGACCGGGCGCGCAGCCGCGGCCGGGAGCGGGTGATTGCGGCGCTCGAGCGGGAGGAGGGTCCCGAGCCGACGGCCAGCTCGGAGGCCGAGGCGTTGATCGAGGTCCTCGGCTACGTCGTCGCGCGGCTGCTGGTGAGCTGCATCGACGACTCGCTGTTGACGAACCGGTTCGCGTTGATGGAGGCCGAGCGCGTGGCCTCGAACCTGCGGGAGGACGCCGACGACCGGTTCGTGGCGGTCTGCGACGCGCTAGGTATCCCCCTAGAGCCGGCCGGCCGGGAGCGAGGGGAGGATTGGCGGGTGCCCTTCGACGCCTACCTGGGCGCCTCGCGCCGGCTGTCGGCCTTGGAGTGGAAGCTCGTCAACCGCACGATGGACGAGGGCCACGTCCTGCTGACCCGGGACGAGGTGTCGCGCCTGGCGCAGGAGGCCCTGCGCTTGCAGCTATTGGACGAGCTGCCCCTGGAGCTGCCCTCGGACGTGCGCGAGGCCTTGCAAACGATGGTCGACCCGCTCGAGGCGCGGTTGGCCGAGGTGCGCGCCGGTCGGGAGGAGGTCGACATCGACCAGGTCGAGCCGGAGGCGTTCCCGCCGTGCATGAACGCGTTGATCAGCTCGATCCACGCCGGCGAGAACGTCAGCCACGAGGGCCGGTTCGCGATCGTGGCGTTCCTCAACCGGGCGGGCATGGACAAGGACACGATCATCAACGAGCTGTTCCCCCACGTCCCGGACTTCGCGATGGACGTGACCGAGTACCAGGTCGACCACATCACCAGCGGCGACGACGGGGACGGCTACACGCCGCCGGGCTGCTCATCGATGCAGACCTACGGGATCTGCCCGATGATGGCCAAGGCCGAGGACGACTGGGACGACTGGTGCGCCCACGAGAAGATGAACCACCCGCTGACCTACTACCGGTGGGGCCTCTACGTCGAGGAGCAGCGCGAGGACGAGGGGACGCCGGACGCCGACGAGGGCGCCCCCGAGGGAGAGGGCGAGGCAGCGTCCGACGACGAGGGCGGCATGCTCGACAGCGAACCCGACGTCGGGTGAACCACGGCCCGGCTCGTGGAACGGAACCGTGGGGTCTCACCACACCGGCCAGGCACCTTTCTCCATCAGTTCGAGGACGTTCCCAGTCGGAGATCGACAAAGACGGAACGGTCTCCGACGAGGACGCCCGTCAGGGCGTGCGAACGTCGGGGGACGTCCTCACCACACGGGCCAAGCGCCCTTCTCCATCAGCTCGAGGACGTTCCCCGACGGGTCCTCGAAGTAGAGGGAGGAGCCGCCGCCCCAGTCGGACTCGGCGGTGATCTCGATGCCGGCCTCCTCCAGCTTGGATCGCCAGCCGTCGAGGGATCCGACGGCGAAGGCGACGTGCTGGGGACCGCGGGCGCCATGCGGGGGTGCCTTGTCGTCGGGGCCGGCGTCGTCGGTCTCGTCGGCATCGAAGAGCAACAGCATCTGGTCTGCGAGCGCGAAGAAGACGTGGCGCGGGGGAGAGGAGGCGTAGCGTTCGAGGCCGAGCACGTCCTCGTACCAGGTGGCGGCGGCCTCCACGTCGTCGACGTAGAGGCAGGTCTCGAGGACGCGTTCGATCGTCACGGTGGACCCTCAGCCGGGCTTTTCGAGGGTCTTCGAGCTCGAGCGTCGGTACTCGGTCTCGTTGATGTCGATGAAGAACCGGTCCCCGTCGGTGTAGACGTCCAGGTAGACGTACTCGTAGGGGAGCAGTTCGGGGACGCCGATGTCGGTGGCGACGAGGTCGAGCTCGTCGAGGTCGACCCTCACGGGGTCGTCCTCGTAGGCCTCCCGGACGTCCTCCTCGTCGAGGACCTTGTTCGTGAGGGCCTGTCGGGCCGACCCCTCCGGGATCTCTCGCAAGCGCGCCATCAACGGTTCACGACGGGTGGCCGAGTTAAACCTGCCGGCCGGGGTCGGGCTCGAAGCTGCTCGGCGTCGGGGCAGGCGCGCTCCGATGCGCGGGAGACCCGGGCCTGGCGTCCTCGGCGAGCTTGTCGATCTCGGGGTCGTCCACGACCGAGGGCGTCGGTCGGCTTCATCGCGGACGCGATCGCGGCCCTCCTCCGCGAGCTCCTCTCGGAGTCGGTTTTCGACGTCGTCGATCCCGTCGTCCGTGGCGAGCTTCATCGCGCAGGGCATCGCAGGCACCGAGGGCGAACGCGCGCCGCGGGTTGGGGTTCGCCGGCGCCGCTGGCGGCTCGCGCCGGCCCGGCACCCTCGCCCGGAACGATAGCTTCATGAGTGCCGGGCCACGCTGGCTGGCCCGGTGGTCGAGCGCGCCCTCGACGTTCCCTACTACGAGCAGACGTCCGAGTTCACGTGCGGTCCCGCCTGCGTGCTGATGACGACGGCCGCCCTGACGCGGGATCCCTTCGAGCTGGCGCGCGTGAACGAGTTCAAGGTCTGGCGGCGCTGCTGCTTGATCGGGATCGGCGGCACCGACGCCTTCGGGTTCGCGCTGCCGCTTTTGGACAGGGGCCTGGACGTCCGCATCGTGAACGAGAAGACGCCCACGATCCCTCGGGAGCTGCTGCTGGGCTTCCTGACCGAGCAGGACGCCACCTTGGCCCGCTGGTCGAGCAAGCAAGCCCGCGAGGAGGGGCTCGCCGAGGGCGCCCAGCTCGACGAGCACGCACCGACGCTGGCCGACGTCGAGCAGGCGCTCGAGCGAGGCTGGGTTCCCAACTGCCTGGTCGGCATGGACGAGGTGCACGGCGAGGAGATCCCTCACTGGGTCGTCGTGCTCGGCATCGACGAGGACGAGGTGCTCTTCCACGACCCCTACCCGCCGCGTGGCAAGGCCGAGCTGACGCGCAGCCGCGAGAGCTTCGCCAAGATGCTGTCCGACCTCCAGGAGATGGACGCTTCCCGTGCCATGGTGCTGGCCCGGTCGCCGCCCGGCGAGGGGGCGCTCAGCGCGAAGGCGGACGGGTGAGGCAGACAGGGGTCGGAGGGCGGGTAGCGACGGATCCGACCACAGAGACAGAGATCCCACAGAGGGGAGGCAGGGGAACGGAGGAAACGGTAGCAGGCAAGCGGGGGAGGACCGTGTGGGGCGCCGGCCCGAGCCCTGGATCGCCACCGGGTCGCGAAAGGGCCAAGGTGCAGCGGACGGACGCGATCGGCGGGCGGCTTGGCCTCTGGCTTGCCTCGCTATCCCTGCTCTGCCACCGCTCTCCGTCTCCTAGAGCTTTCTTCCATCCCTCGTCCACGTTCGACGCTTGGCTCTCCTCTGCTCCGCTGCTCATCCGCGTGTTCCCTCCCAACCGCGTTCGTGCCGGGATCCTTTGCGCGGGGAACGCTCCCTGACGCACAAGGTTTTTATCGGGCCCGCGGCTGTGTGAGGGTTGCGGGGCCGCCGAGCCCCGCAGTGGTGCTACGATGGCTCGATTCCCCGAGGCGGAAGATCGCCTGCTCAACAAGCAGATCTGCATGAAGTGCGACGCGCGCAACGCTCCGCGCGCCACGAGTTGCCGCAAGTGCAACGCCAAGCAGCTGCGACCCAAGGCGATCGAGACCCGCGGCGTCTGATCCCGGCGAAGCCGTAGCGGCCCGGTGGGCTCGGGTCCCGCAGCGCAAACGTCATCAACCCGTCCAGCGTTGGCGTCCACCTCATGGGCCCCCGCCGCGTGACGATCTCCTGCCCGGGTTGCGGTCACGAGTTCGAGGAGATCAGCCTCGACGACGCCGAGGACATCCTGTTCAACGGCTGCGGCGAGTGCCAGGGCATATCCTAGCGATCTGGAGGGGGGTGCGCTTGGTCCATCGGGACAGCATTATACACCGAAAGCCCCCATGTGGGGGTGTGGCGCTGGACGTGATCAAGAACGGGATCTCGCGCAGCGCGGACGTGGTGCAGACCGCCGCCCACCAGATCAAAGAAGATCTCAGCGAGACCCGCACCCGGCAACAGCTCGACCGCGAACTCGATCGCCTCTTCGCCGAGCTCGGCGTCGAGGTCTACCAGCGCATCCAGCGTGGCGACCGTGTGGTGGACAGCGTCGTCGTCCAGGATCTCGTCGACCGGATCGCCGACGTCGAGCACCGCCTGCGGACCGCCGCCGACCGGGCTTAACGTGGCCCTATGAGCCTGGATGCGCTGCTGCGGCCCGAGCTACTCGCACCGGCCGCGTTCATCCTCGCCGTCGTCCTCGTCCTGTACCTCACGTTCTCGGGATTCGCGATGGTCGGCGTCGGCGCGGGCGAGACGTTCGTCTTGCTTTTCCTGGCGCCGTTCGTCGCCGGCCTCAACCTGCCCGTGTACGCCTTCGAGGAGACGGTGTTGGCGGTGAACGCGGCGGGGCTGATCATCCCGCTGGCCCTCTCGATCCGGTTCGTCTACGATGGACGCGCCCCCTGGTTCCGCGCTGCGCTCGGTGTCGGGATCGTGACCTTCGTGGCTTACCGGCTGGCGCGCTATGCGCCGGGCGAGGGCATCCTGGTCCCGGCCCTGCCGATCGCGTTGACCGCGACGTTGGTCGGTGTCGGGCTCGGTGGAGCCACGTACAAGCGCTGGGGGCCGCTGACGTTCACCTCCGGCGCGGCGGGCACCTTGGTCGGTGCCGATCTGCTCAACCTGCAGGCCATCGTGACCGGACCCGATGCACCGCCGGCGGCCGTCATCGGCGGCGCGGGCACGCTGGACGCAATCTACCTGTGCGCGGTGCTGGCCGTGGCCGGGTCGATCGTGGCCGCCGTCGGCAGCCGCATCCTGCCCGGCGGTCCCCGGTGACCGTGGGACGGACATCGGATGGTCTTCGTCGCGATCCCGTGGCCTCGACGGGATCGAGGCCGCGATCGCGAAGGGTCCGGGCCCTGGATCGGGCCCGAGGAGAAGAAAGGCGAGGCGGCCGAGCCGTCAGGCGAGCTGGTCGCGAGACCAGGCGTCGGTGGGCAGCTCCTCGTAGACGGAGTTGCCGCTCTCGCTGGAGGACTCGTCGGCCGCCTCGTCGGGACGGACCTCGTCCCAGCGGATCGTCCAGTAGTAGGCCCGCCGCTTGTGACCGTCCTCGTTGCGGTACGTCTCGCGGCGGAAGTTCAACAGCTTGTGCTCCTCGATCTCGTAGAAGACCGACCGAAGGTCGCTGTCGAGCTCGCGGTCGTCGAGCTCCTCCTGACCCTCGAAGGCCGCCAGCACGAAGCTGGCGATCTCGCGGGCGTCGGTCGTGTCCATGTCCATGTCGCGCGCGAGGGCCGCGGCCAGCTGGTCCCGGCGGCCTTGAGCCTCGACGTGGGTCTGGTCGGTGAGCTGTTCGGGCACCTCAGGCGCCCCCCCGGATCATGGCTTGACAGGCTTGCTGGAGGACGACCCCGACGTACCACGGTTCCTCGGAACCGTACTGTCGGGTGGGGCCCACGAGCAGGGCGCTCGGGGCCGGCCCTTGCTTGGCTTGCGGATCGGCAGAGCTATCGCTGTTGAGTTGGGGCATCGCTCGGTCAACACCTCGCCGCGGGGGTCACCCCGCAACCCAATCGACACCTAGTGCGCTAATAAAATTTGCTACACACTGGCATGCCTTTGCCCCCATCGTCCCTCGCTCTCGGCCGCCAGTGAACACGAGGCATCACCGAGCCTCCGCGACACGAGCGCCGGCGCGAGAGGTGACCCAAGACCTCTGCGGGGCGAAGCCGTGACTACGCCGCCGCGCCGGCGTCGCCGCGGTCCCAGCAGTCCTCGGGCAGGTTGTCGTAGACGCCGGCGTCCTCGTCGTCGGCCGCCTCGGTCTCGAGCTCGGCCTCGACGCCCTCGGGGTGGAACTGCCAGAAGAAGCCGCGCTTGCGCATGCCGTCCTCGCCCTCGTACTCGATGCGGCGGAAGGTGAGGATGCGCTTGGACTCGAGCGTGTAGAACACCGATCGCACCTCTTTGGGGACCTCGTCGTCGAGGACCTCGTCCTTGGCACCGAACTGGTCGACGACGAGCCCGCTGATCCGTCGGGCGTCCTCCTCGTCCATCTCGAAGGTTCGCTGGAGGACGGTTTGCAGCCACTCGGCGCGTTCGACGGGGTCGTCGAGGTCGGCCGCGGTGACCGTGTCGGTCTCCTCGGCGGATCGCTCCTCGGCGGCGAGGGATCGGGTTCGACTCATCGACGCCTACCTCTCTGGGGGGCCTTGAAAACCAGTTGTTGAACAGCTGTTGAACAGGCCCCCCGCTGGCGGTCTCCAAAACGACTTTTCCCTCCCCGCAGCTCTACGGGGCGCATGGTCCAAGCCGTATGGAACGGGCAGGTCATCGCGGACAGCAAGGCGACCGAGGTCGTGGACGGCAACCACTACTTCCCGCCGGAGGACGTGGACTTCGGGCAGCTGGAGGAAAGCGACCATCAGACGACGTGTCACTGGAAGGGCCAGGCCAGCTACTACCACGTCGTCGTCGACGGCCAGCGCAACGAGGACGCCGCCTGGACCTACCCGGATCCCAAGGACGAGGCGGCCGAGATCGAGGACCACGTGGCGTTCTGGAACGGCGTCGAGGTCGGGGAGTAGGCTCGGGCCGACCCGTTAAGTAACCGCCACCGGCTCGGCCGCCGATGCAGGCCTTGGCCCTGGTCTCCGGCGGCATCGATTCCACCGTGGCCCTCTGGTGGGCCCTCGACCAGGGTTACGAGGTGCACGCCCTGACGATGCACTACTTCAAGCGCCCGCCGCCGGAGAGGCAAGCCACGGAGACGATCACCGAGCTGGCGGGCGTCGAGCTGACCGCGATCGAGATGCCGTGGCTGCGCGAGCTGGAGGACCCCGTGCATCCGTTGCTCGACAACCCGGCGCTGGCGGATGCCCCGGAGGGCTACGTGCCGGCGCGGAACCCGATCCTGTACGCCCTCGCGGCTCACGTCGCCGAGATCGTGGGCGCCGAGACGATCGTGGGCGGCCACAACGGCGTCGACCCGGAGCGGTTCCCGGACGCCTCGGCCTCGTTCTTCGAGCGCTTCGGAGACCTCATGGCCGACAGCTTGCACTCGGACGTCGACCTGACGATCGAGCAGCCGCTGCTCGGGCTGGACAAGACGGAGGTCGTCGAGCGGGGGCTGGAACGGGGTGCGCCGGTGGAGGCCTCCTGGAGCTGCTACGAGCTGGGGCCAGATCCCTGCGGGGAGTGCCCCGCCTGCGAGGAGCGAGCTCGGGCGTTCCAGGCGGCCGGCGTCGGTGGGACCTGATCACTCGGGCGTCGCGATCGAGACGTCGACGTCCCGACCGAGCACGCCGTTCTTGTGCAGGTGGTCCTGCAGGCGGCCCGCCGCGTCGTGACGGACCTTGACGATCAGGCCGTCGTCCTCCTCGGCGACCTGGCCGAGGTCGGCTTGGGAGACGCCGGCGTTGTCGACGAGGTACCAGAACACGTCCATGCGGGAGCTGTCGGTGACGCCGCGGATGCGGAAGTGGACCCGGCCCATCGGGTCGGCCTTCTCCTCCCAGTCGTCGATCTTGGTGATCTTGTCGTCCTGCGAGGTCTCCGGGACGTCGATCTCGGTGAGCGAGGCGCCGGTGTGGCCCTCGATCTCGACGATGGCGCGGGTGTCCTCGTCGGTGGCGATCGTGTACGCGGCGCCGACGTCCTGCATGCGGGCGGTGCGGCCGACGCGGTGGATGTAGTCCTCGGGGTCGCGCGGCGGCTGGTAGTTCACGACGAGCTCGCAGCGGCGCACGTCGATGCCGCGGGCGAGCACGTTCGTGCCGACGAGGATGTCGACGTCGCCCTCGCGGACCCTCCCCATGACGCGCTCGCGAGCGTTCTGCGACATGCCGCCCTGGATCGGTTCGGCGTTGTAGCCGTGGCCGTCGAGCAGGCCGGCGATCTTCTCGGTGCGGTGGCGGGTGCGACAGAAGACGAACGCGAGGTCGGGCTGCTCGGTCTCGAGGATGCGTTCCAGCGCCCACGCCCGGTTGCGCTTGCCGACCCGGACCAGGTACTCGGGTCGGTCCTCGTCCTTGGTCGTGTCACCGACGGCCAGGTTGGCCGGCTGGTGGCAGAACTCGTCGGCGAGGTGCTCGACGCCGGGCGGGATCGTGGCCGAGAACAGCAGGCTCTGCCGGTCGCGGCGCGTGTGATCCACGATCCAGGAGACGTCCTCGATGAAACCCATGTCGAGCATGCGGTCGGCCTCGTCGAGCACGACGGTCTCGCACGTGCTCGCGTCGAAGTCGCCGCGCTCGATCAGATCGCGGATGCGGCCGGGCGTGCCGACCACGATCTCGCTGCCTCGCTCGAGGCCGTCGATCTGGGGCTTGTAGCCGACGCCGCCGTAGATGGTGAGCACGCGTTGGCCGCGCACCTGGCACAGGCTTTCGATCTCGTCGGCGACCTGGCGAGCCAGCTCGCGGGTCGGTGTCAGGACGAGGGCCTGCGTGCCCTCTTCGGGGGTCGTCTCGTGGGCGAGCAAGCAGCCGAACGCGGCGGTCTTGCCTGTTCCGGTGGGGGCCTGGGCCACCATGTCCCGGCCGTCCAGCATCGGTGGGATGCCGTCGGCCTGGATCTCGGTGGGCGCGGTGTATCCGACCTGGTCGAGCGCGGACAACACGCCCTTGTGCAAGCCCAGGTCCTCGAACGTAGGGCTCATCGTCGTTCGCGTAGGAGAGCCCCCCTCCTGAAAGCCTTTCCGCCACGACCCGTGGTCGCTTCATGCCAGCGGGGCGCCGATCAGGGGAGTTGCTTCCTTGGTCCGAGAGGGAAAGACCCAAGCCCCGGGCCGGAGGTAGTGAGCCTCGTCCGCGGATGGCCCCCCAGCCCGAGAGCACGGAGACCGACGAGACCACGCCCGACGACAGCCCGGTCTCCGGCATCGTGGGCTTCCTGGACAGCCGCGTGGCCGCCCGGCAGTTGCTGTTGGTGTCCGACAGCCCCCGCGTCGTCGGCGAGGTGGTGAACGGGGCCGACCTCCCGATCGTGCTCGCTACGACGAAGGAGGACATCAGCTCGGACTACGCCGACGACTGCGAGACCGTGTTGCAGTTGTCGGTCAAGCTGCCGGGCACGCTCGAGATGCTCGAGGACCTGCGCGGCATCGTGATCTCGGCCTACCTCGAGGGCTCGCTCGGCGACGGCGAGGACGTCGTCTGCCTGGTCGCCAACGACGAGCAGCCGACGCTGATGGTCAACTTCTCGATCAGCTCGGATCCGATGTTCCGCCTGTTGAAGGCCCGCATCGAGGAGCGCTGCGACCTCAGCGTCTTCGAGATGCTCCTCCAGATCGCCGGCGACCTCGTCCGCAAGGGCCGGGAAGGCCACAAGGTCGGCACGATGTTCATCGTGGGCGACCACGAGTCCGTGCTGGAGGCCTCCCGCCAGGTCCTGCTGAACCCCTTCCAGGGCCACACGCGCGAGGAGCGGCGCGTCCTCAACCCGGAGAACTCCGAGACGATCAAGGAGTACGCGATGCTCGACGGCGCGATGGTCGTCTCCGGGGACGGCTACCTCGAGGCGGCCGGCCGCTACATCATGCTCGAACCCGACGCCGAGGCCGCCAGCGGGCTCGGCGGCCGCCACCTGGCCGCGGCCAGCATCACGAAGGAGACCGAGGCCGTCGCCATCGTCGTCTCCTCCTCCGGCGTCGTCCGCGTCTACAAGGACGGCTCGCAGGAGCTCGAATTGGACGGGTTCTAGCAGGTCGGAGACCCCTCCTCGTTGGCGACCGAGGGCTGCCTGGGGATCGATCCTCTCGTCTCCATCTCCTCGGCGGGCTTCCCCGCGTCTTTGCGTCTCTGTGGTCGAGTCCCCCGTGTCCTCTCCCCCCCGGACGGTGGCCACAACCGAACCGCCCATACGAGTCCTCCCTCGACGGTAGCTTTTGCCCCGTGCCGGCCCGTTGCGCAGCCTGCGGTTCGCGGTACGCACGTTCCCGGCAGGCCTGCCCCTGCTGTGGCCACCGCCGTCCCGGCTCGCCGGCCCCGCCGCGTTCGCCCTCCCCACGGGGTCCCTCGCCGGCGCTGGCGTTGGCCATCGTCCTCGTGTCGGCCGCCCTGATCCCCGCGCTGGCCGCCGGTCCCTGGTTGCCCTCCTCGCACGCCGCCGACAGCTCCGCCTCCACGACCGGCCAGCTGCGGCAGGCCGCCGACGCGATGCAGACCGCCGACGACCACCTCGCCGCCGACGACCTGGACCAGGCACGCCAAGCCCTGGAGACGAGCGGGCACCACCTCGACGAGGCCGAGGCCACGTTCGCCCGCGAGCAGGCGGCCTTGGAGCCCCGGAGTCGGGAGGCGCTGGCGACGGCGCTGGCGCTGGCCCGCGAGGCCCACGACCTGCGCGACGCCGAGGCCGACTGGCGAGCCTCGCTCGGCGAGCATCAGACGGCCCAGGCGGAAACCGACACCGTGAGCGCTCGCGGCCAGGCGCTGGCGGAGGTCAACGCCACGCTCGCCGAGGGCGAGGCGCTCGTGCAGGCGCGAGCCGATCTGCGGGACCGGACGAGCACCTTCGCCCACCGGCACCCCGGCCTGGCCGAGCGATCCGGCGTGCAACCCGACCAGGCCCCGCCGACCGATCGGCTCGAGCGGTTCCGCGAGGAGCAACGCTCGCGCCTGCTGGCGGCCACGATCGACGTGGCGTTCACGCCGAAAAGCGACCCGCAGCGCGATGCGATGAGCCCCGAGGCCCGCCAGCTCGTCGACGAGCACGCCCCGCCGCGCTTGCTGGAGCGCTTCGCCTCCTTCGACGAGGACGAGGACGGCGAGCTCGATCAGGCGGAGGCCGTGGCGTTCTACGAGTGGGTCGAGACCGAGATCGGGTACCGCTACGACGACGAGAACGCCACCCCCGAGGTCCCCGCGGCGGTCGGCGACGGCCGCGAGGGCACCGACGACCAGCAGCGCCCGATCGAGACCCTCGACGAAGGGCTGGGCGACTGCGAGGACACCAGCGTGTTGCAGGTGGCGTTCCACCGCTACTGGGGCTCGAGGGCCTACTTGGCGCTGCTCAACACCGAGCCGGGCGGGGGCATCGCCCACGCGGCCGCGATCGTGGCCGTCGGCGGCCCCGGCGACGTCGCCCCGGCCGAGGAGGGCTTCCGCACGTACACGTTCGCGGAGGGCAACGAGCACGGGATCGAGCCCGGCACGTACGCGATCGTCGACAACACCTACAGCGATCGGTTCGGCACGATCACCGGCGGCGTCGAGGAGGGCGCCTTCGAGATCCAGGCCGTCGAGACGCTGACGCAGGCGCTCGAGGACAGCTAGGCCATCCGTTAGGTTCGAGGCCGCGTCTCTTCGGGGAACCTACCGCAACGCTCATCCCGTCGAGCGGTCTGCTTGCGGTGATGAGCGACCGTCACGAGCTCGCCGCCGCCACCGTCGAGGACGTCGTCACCGAGGACGTGCTCGGGGTTTACATGCTGTACGAGGAGGCGGAGGGGGCCCCGCGCTACGTGGGCCGGACCGACCAACTGCAGACCGCGCTGCTCGATCGCGTCGACGACTACGGCTACTTCTGGGCCGACTACATGCCCAACGTGACCCGCGCCTACGAGAAGCAGGTCGAGCTGTACCACTTCAACGGGGAAGCCGAGGAGCTCGACAACGAGGCCCACCCCGAGCGCCCGCACAAGAACGTCAAGTGCCGTCTGTGCGACGGCGCGTGACTCAGTTCAGCTTCCGCCACGCCGCGGTGCCGACGAGCGCGGAGGCAGCCACCAGGCCCAGCAGGTAGGGCCCGGCTTCGCCGCGCACGGTCTCGGCGACGTCCTCGAGCCCGGTGCTCGTGTGGACGACGTTGGCCTCGGCCTCGTGCGCGTTCGTCGGTTGCTGGGGCCCGGAGAGCAGGACGAGCGCGGTCGCCGGGTCGGTGGTTTTGTCCGCGAGCACGGTGGCCGAGCCGGGGTCGCCGCGGGCATCGATGGCGCCCAGCCGGTCGAGGCTGACGCCGGCCCCGGTGCCCTCGAGCCGGACCAGGGACCCGGTGTCCTCGGCGAGGCTGTCGGCCCCGGCCTCGAAGGCGAGGGCGACGTGGTGGTCGTCCTCGAGGGAGAGGCCGGCCGCGGTCACGTTGAGCCGCGTCTCGGTGGGGGTGAGCTGGCTGCCGCGCATCATCGCCACGTCCGAGGTGGCGGTCGCGGTGACCACGACGCGGCCGCCGTCCTCGAGCGGGAAGACCCCGCGCGAGGAGAACAGCGGCTGCGTCACGCGGACGGGGGTCAGGTAGGCGTCGGCCTCCTCGTCCACGCGCTGGTGGTCGACGACGCGGTCGTCGAGCTGCAGCCGGCCGTCGCCGTCGTCCTCGAAGACGTAGACGCCGGCCGGCCGCAGGTGGGCCTGGACCTGACGATCGGGATCGTCCTCGTCGCCGAGGGTGTAGGTGATCGAGAGCTCGCCCTCGTCGAGGGACAGCTGTCGCTCCACGGTGGCGGGTTGACCGTCGACGGTGCCAACGGTCGTCAACCGGAAGCCGTCACCGGGCGAGGAGCGCGGCTCCAGCTGCCAGTCGTCACCTCGAGGTGCTTGCTGGGCCTCGCCCGTGGGGGCCAGGCCAGCGAATCCGATCGCGGCGACGGGCGCCAGAAGCGCCAACGCCAGAGCGAGCGAGCGTCGTCGGGCCACCATGGCTATCATCGAGCCCCTGGCCCCTTAACGGTTCACTCACGATGTTCGAAACGGGGAGCATTTTTCTTTGGGCGATTGAGATCTCTCAGCTTGCCGTCCACGGCACCTCACGACCCCGAAGATCCCGCCACCGCACCGGCCGAGACGAAACCAACCGATCCAACCCCTCCTCGACCGCTTGGCCGAGGAACGCCCGCCGGTTGAACCGGAAACAGAACACGTCCAGATAGGCCTGCAAGGCCCAATCGCTGACCTTCGCATGCGTCCCGTTCAATACGCGTTTGAGGTTGCCGAACACGATGTGCACCCAGGGCAACACGCTCATCATGTCCGCCGAGTCCTC
>PXUB01000009.1 GCA_003009755.1 Thermoplasmatales archaeon SW_10_69_26 | reverse complement strand
AGACGAGTTCCGGCAAGAGTTCTCACTCGTCAAAAAGGAGTGCGAATTTGAATCGGATCTGGAAAAATCTCCGTCGGACCCCGTTGATGAGGTTTTGAAAGTGATTGAGGGGATTTCTGCAGGTTGTGCGGGCGCTCTACCGGGACTTACCAATTGGGAGCTGGTGGTTGGTGGTACGCATATTCCGATCGTGGTCGAAGGGGGAGTGGCAAAGGCAGCCAAGGTCGGTTCTGGAACATTGGTGGACTGGGATGGGGACTACAGCTCCATGACTTACACCGACGCTAATTCTGCGGGGACGTTCCTCGCCGCGTCGACCGCAGGGCCTGGCAACGCTTACGTGGAGTGCCTGGGTCCCGCTGCCTGCTTCATGACCTGGGGTCATTCCGATAACCTCCTCGCCAACAGCGACAACCTTAAGTTGGAATCGTACGGAAGTGCGCTAACGAGCGTCTGCTGATGGCTGTCGTTGATCGTCGGCTGGGTCTCCCCTTGGTGGTGGCGATGACCTTGATTGTGGGAGGGATCATCGTCGCCAGCGGAGGCCACGTCGACCCCTCCTCTTCGGAAGTCCGTGAAAACGCTTCCTCCTCCCTGGAGGAGAACCGTTCTCTCGCGGTCCACCTCGACGGCGATCGCCCGACGATGGTGGTCAGCGTCGAGGAGGCCGTGGACGCTAAGTTCTCGCTCGCGTACACTCTCACCAACGATGGCCCTGATCCGGAGGTCGTGGGGTTCGTCTACCCGAACGGAACGCGGACCGACGTTCCGCTCGCGGTGGCGATGGACTCCGTGAACTCACCGACCCTCAGAGGGGGCCTGGCCAGGCAGTCGTTCTCGAGCTCGCCGGTGAGTCCGGAGCTCCTCAATGGAACAGAGGAGGGGGAGCGCCATTTCACGCTCGACCGCGGTCCCGCGGATCCGGCCTTGGTCTTCGGATTGGGCCTTGCCGAGGACCGGGACCTGACCGTCTGGCTGAACTGGACCGGAGCGGCCGAGGTGGAGACGAGGAGCCTCGATCGATCCCCTCTCGCGTGGGACCTGGCGGATCTCGACGCCGAGATCGCTGCGACAAGCCGGTTCGGGCCCACGATCATCGAGGATGCCCGGGGGGAGCTGCAGGGCTATGCGAACTGGGTCTCGACGACCCAGATCGTCGTCTCGTCCGCCGACCTCACCTACTGCGTCGAATCGACAGAGGACGTCTGCCGGTCCTGGTCGGATGCGAAAGCGCCGGGGATCCTCTGCCTGACGAGGCAGATGGACGACGGCTTTGCGCTATCCCTATCCGCACAGAGCCAGGGACCCTTGGGTCTGGCTTCCTTCGCGGTACCCCCACCCCACCCTGGCGGGCTTCCCGCGAACGGGATGGACCCGACGTTGACCTGCGAAGAAGGGTAGATCGGATCACCGACCGTTACCGCGAACCCGGCCCCACCATCGCCGCATCGCGCACCTTCGCGCAGGAGCCCGTCAAGCGACGGTCGTCGTGCGGGAAGTAGAGCAGCGTCGAAGGTCATCGTCGATGGGGCCTGCGTTGCGGACGGATCGGAGATCCGTCCTCTCCGGAGACGCCGGGCCGCCTCCGTCGGCGTCTGCGAACGCTGGCGGCCCCCGTTTTCTTCCGGAGACCGGCGAAACCGTTCGGTCTCCGGAGAGGCCGAAGCTCCGCTTCGGGCGGATTGCGAGGGTTCCTGGGGCCAGGCGAACCCTCGCATCCTTTCCGAAGATCTTCGTTTCCCGGGGGTCGCCACGCACCAGGGCCCCGTTGAAAAAGGAGATGTTCAGTCCCAGAACTCCCTCTCCTCTAGGGGCGGATGGGACCGGACGTCAACTGGCACGACCGCTGGCGAATCGCTGTGGCTCGAAGCGATCACTCCCCCGCTTCCTATTCCGATAACTATGGCCGCCAAAGCAAGGAACGCGATGAAGCAGAGATCGGAACGCGGGAGAGCCATCGAAGGGGCAAAGGTCGACAAGGAAAGAATTCGGGTGTCCTTACAGCCCCGTTTGGCGGCGGTAGGGGCCTTTCTGTCGCTGCTCGATTCCCCGCACCCGCCAACGATGGAAACCCAATGTTTTTCTTCGGTGAGATTCACCATTTCAGCGATGGACATCCGGAGGCTGTGTACGGCAGCCGTTCTTCTCTCTGTCGTCTTCATCGGGGGATGCCTCGAGGTCGGTTCCGATGCAGGAGGCTCTAGGCCGGCGGGGGACGCCAGCGAGGAGAACCAGGCCTCGCCCGTCACCGAGCTGCCGGCCGAGGTGAACGTCTCCTACCCCTGCCCCGAGGGCGCGACCTTCCAACCGACGGGCGACGTTTGCGCGGGCCTGATCGAGGATCCCTTGCGCACGCTGGGTGAACCCTTCCAGGCCGTGCACCCCACCGATCCGGCCACGATCGCCGTCGGTGTCATGGAAGGCAAGGCCCAGCCCAGCGGCCAGGAGGAGAACAGCGGCGCCGAGAACGTCGGACTCGCCGTCTACGTCACGACCGACGCCGGCGAGAGCTGGGAGCGCAACCCGATTCCGCTCGGCGACGTCCCCGAGACGATACCGGCTCGGGACCGCAGCGGCGCCGACCCCTCGCTCGTGTTCGACGAGGCGGGCCGGCTGCACTTCACGGGCCTGATCTCCTTCCAGGAGCCACCCGGCGAACCGTCGGACAACCCTGGCTTCGTGGAGCAGTCCGAGACCCGGGTCTTCGCGATGCGATCCACCGACCTCGGCGACTCGTGGGAGCACGAGACCCTGCTGGCGGCGGACACCGACCACGACCGCCAGTGGCTTACCGGGCCGGTCAACGGGATCCTGTTCACGAGCTGGCGCAACCAGCCCAACAGCACCTCGTCGATCGCGACGAGCACGGACGCCGGTGAGACGTGGCGGACGCCGGGCAACGCGAGCCTGCTGGAGTCCTGCGACAGCATCTCCCCGGTGGAAGCGACCTCGGCCGGGCTCCTCGTCGCCTGCGAGCACGACGGTCAGTTCGACGTCTACGAGCTCGATCCCGTGACTGGCGGCCTCGACCGGCTCGCCGCCGTCGAGGGCGGCTGCCCGGTCAACTCCCCGTTCCTGGCCAACCCGATCGACGACGTGATCGTCTCCGCCTGCTATGGCGGCCAGATGGCCCACAGCCCGGATGGTGGGGAGACGTGGAACGTCTCGATCGACGTCATCGAGGAGGCGACCGTCAACGAGGACTGGCCCGAACCGCTCGTCAACCCCTTCGTCTACGCGATGGGCGCCGGCGCCGACGGCTACGTGCACGTCCTGTTCACGCACTCGCCTGCCACCTTCGCCCCGTACGATCGCGGCCAGCGCCCGGTCGCCCACGTCGTCCTGCACCCGGCCAACCTGACCATTGTGGCCGAGACTGAGCTGAAGCCGCCCGAGACCTCGACCGAGAGCAACCCGTCCCCCAACCGCGGACCCGCCGACGACTACTACGATGTCGAGGTCGTCGACGATCGCACGATGCTCACCTGGACGACGAACGAGTGGGCGACCGCCTACGCGTTTGCCGAGACGGGGTCCTGAGTCAGCGGGCTCCTCATCCTGAGTTGCCGTCAACCCCTGCGCTCGATCCCAAAAATCGCGCGTTCGGGCGTAATCGATCTCGGACCTGCAGAGCTCGCGCAACAGCTCGTCCTCGTGGCCGTGGCTCTTGGCGAGGATGCGGCTGCTCCTCGTCGGGCCCGCCCGCCACACCCGCGCCCAGTGAAGGTTAACGCCGTGGCCGCTGTCTTCTTGCCGTCCTAGGCCCCCTCGCGGATCGATGGCTCGACGGAGATCGACGCAGACCGAGCGGTCGAGCCCGCGGCCGGTCGGGCGATGGATGGCGCTCGCGGTCGTCGCGAGCTTGGTCGGCCTCGGCCTCGGCGGGCAAGCCTTCCACCTCCCGGGATCGGAGACCTCTCTGGAGGCCCCAGAGGGATCCCTGACGGTGGCCAACGGATCCCCGATCGAGCTCGACCTCGAGCTCGTCTACACCTACCCGAGCTACGTCGTCACCCTGCAGACCACAGAGACCCGGTTGGCGGTCGGGGCTCCCGACGGGACGAGGACCAACGTGACGCCCTCGGAGGTCGAGCACCCGTCGACCAACCACCCCCACCGACGCGACCCGGCCGAGCCGAGCCAGCGCGACGAGGCCACGATCGAGCTGGCCATCACCCGCGGGGGCGGTTGCCGGCGGGGCCGAGGTCACCGTGCTCGCGAACACGACGGGCGCCTTCACGCTGCAAGGCTCCCAGGCCCAGGTCAGCCTCGAACCCGTGAAGGCGACCCCCAACCCCGGCGAGGAGGACGAGCCCTCGGCGGAGACCGAACCTTCGACGCAGGCCGAGCCCTCCCGAGCCAGTGGAGACCCGAACGGATCGACGGACGGCGGCGACGAACAACGAACCGCGCCTGCCCCGAGCCCGCTCGGCGCCCTCGCGGTAGCGGGAGCGATCGCGAGCTGGCAAGCCGTCAGCCGGCGACCGTGAAGGAAGGGCCCTCCCAGGCCCGAACACGCGCGTTGCGGACCAGCAAGCCTTTTCCCCACCGGCCAGCGTCAGCGGCTCCACCCGTTCGAAGGGAGAGTCCATGAACCGCAAGCTTGCAACCTACGGCATCGCGTTCTGCGTCGCGCTCGTGACCATGATCGCACTGGCGCCCACGTCCTCGGCCGAGCACTGCTGGGAGGTCGGCGTCGAGGAGGACGAGGCCACGGCCAAGTACGACAACTGCCAGGGCGTCGTCGTCGAGGCCAACCCCGACGAGGGCCTGGCCACCACCCAACACCACTGCTGGTACGTGATCGTGCCCGAGCAACAGGTCGGCCCGGCCTCCGTCGCTGTCTGGCAGTGCGACCCGCAGATCAGCATCGACGAGGACTGGACCCCCAAGGAGGAGATCCCGCTCGAGCACTGCATCAGCATCGGCGCCCAGGCGGGCCCGGTCGGGTACGATCACAACCCTTGCAACGAGGACGCCCGGGTCGAGGACGACAACCCCGATCGGGTCGCGATCTTCCTCGGCTACGACACGATCGAGGTCGTCGACGGCCCGCTGTGATCCGGTCACCAACGGACGGGCGAGAGCCCGTCCGGGTCTCTTCTCCTCCGATCGACCGCGGGCCGGTCGCAACCACGTCGAAGCAGGGCCGTCGGCGATAGCCTTGCGCGAAGATCCAGCGAGGTGACAGCTCGGGACCATCCGGGGCTGCGTTCCGGGCCCACCGCGACAGCGTCGGAACAGGTCCGGCGTCGATAGCCCTGCGCAAAGATACAGCAGCCTCACAGACCAGCGTCGATGGGGCCTGCGTTGCGGACGGATCGGAGATCCGTCCTCTCCGGAGACGCCGGGCCGCCTCCGTCGGCGTCTGGGAACGCTGGCGGCCCCCGTTTTCATCCGGAGACCGGCGACACCGTTCGGTCTCCGGAGAGGCCGAAGCTCCGCTTCGGCCGGATTGCGAGGGTACCTGGGGCCAGGCGAACCCTCGCATCCTTTCCGAAGATCTTCGTTTCCCGGGGGTCGCCAGGCACCGGGGTTCCGTTGAAAAAGGAAATGTTCAGTCCCAGAACTCCCGCGTCCTGGCGTAGTCGATCTCGGCCTGCATCAGCTCCCGCAGCAGGCCCTCGCGGTCGCCGACCTGCTTGGCGAGGATGCGGCCGGCCGTGGTCGGGCCCACGCCGCGCGAGACGAGGGCGACGAGCGCGTCCTTGCCGTGGGCGGACAGCAGGCTGGCTTTCGTCTCCAGCTTCTCGCGCGTCTTCCGCTCGTCGGGGGACAGCTCGCCATCCTTGGAGAGAACGTTGAGCTGCTCCTCCATCCACGGGCGCACCATCGTGACGACCTGGGCTCCACACTTGGGGCAATCGATCGGCTCGCGGACGCGCTTGACGCGCGTCTGCCGGGTCCAGTCCCCGCAGTGCATGCAGTGCAGCACGACCGGTTCGTCCGCCAGGCGGTCGCTCATGGCCTCCAGGATCGCGGCCGTGGCGCGGCCGGGCGACACCAGGTCCACCGCCTCCTCGAACCCGAGCTGGCCGACCGGGGACATCCGCTGTTTCTCGAGCGCGACCGTGCCCTCCTCGAGCTGCTGGAGGAACGCTTCGGCGCGGGGCACGTCGATGCGCTCGTGCAGGATCTCGCGCACCGCCTCCTCGTGCAGGGGCGTGTCCTCGAAGCGGTCGAGCAACCGCTTCACGTTCATGTTCATCGAGGAGGCCGTCTTGTCGAGCACGCCGAACTTGCGGGCGACGTGCACGAGCTTGAACCGCAGCAAGGGTTGGTTCGTGATCAGCGTCTCGACCAGCCCGTCCAGCGGCGAGCCGGTGATCTCGTCGAGCACGGTCTGAACGATGCCGGGTCGCGTGCCGCGGGGCAGCTCGAGCATGACGCGGTAGGGGTCGACGTCCACGCCGACGCTTTCCCCGATGCGGGCCGCGATCAGGCCGCTGAGCACGGTGCCCAGCGCCTCGTTGGCTTTGTGGCCCAGGCAGGCGTTGAGCACGACGCCGTCCTCGCCGGTCTCGAGGACCGCGATCTCGTCGGTCGGCATGAGAGCTTCCTCCTGCTCGGCCAGCCCCTCGACGAGGAACGAGGCCGTGTGCGCGTCGGTGTGGTGCTCCTCGGCCACGTCGCGTGCAACCTCCTCGGCGGCCTCGCCGGCTTGCAGGCGCTCGTGGATCTCCCCGCGCAACCGCCCGACGCCCTGGGCGATCTCGTACGGGACCGGGATCTCCTGGCCGACCCAGCTCGGCACGGCGCCGGTCGGGTCCTTGACGGGCGCGACGAGGATGTCGGGCTCCTCGTCCTCGTCGTCGTCCTCGTCGGGTTCCTCGACCTCGACGACGCGCCAGGGTTCGCCCTTCAGCACGACGAGGGCGCCCGGCTCGACGTAGTTCATCACGAACGCCTCGTCGAGGGTGCCGATCGGGCGCCGCGAGGAGACGTCCCGGACGAGGAACGTCGTCTGATCCGGGATCATCGAGAGGTTCTCGACGAAGTGCAACCGCGCCCGACCCAAGCGGGTGAGGTTGCCTCGATCGCGCTCGACGAGGCGCGTGGACTCCATCTGCTCGATGACGGCCACGGCGGTCTCGTCGGACAACGACCAGAACGGACGAGCCCGCCGCAGGGTGCCCATGGCCTCGTCGAGGGGGACGTCGCCTTCCAGGCTCATCGCCTCCAGCTGGTTGGCGAGCACGTCGAGCGGGTTCTCGGGGATCGGCGCTGTCTCGACGTCCTCGGCCAGGGCGCCCTCCGCGATGACGAGACCCTCGACGAAGTCGGCCGAGCCAATGTCGATGCCCAGCTCCATCGACGAGGTGCAGATCAGGCCGGAGATCTCGCCGGCCTTGAACGCCTCCTCGACGGTCACGCGCTCCTCCTTGTGCAGGGATCCGTGGTGGACGCGGATGTCGTCGACGTCCCAGAACCCCAAGCGAGCGGCCAGCACCTCGGCCATGCGGCGCGTGTTGACGAACACGAGCGTGCTCGTGTTCTCCTCGACGAGCTCCACGATCCGCCGCACCAGCGAGGCTTCACGCACCCCGCAGTACAGCTTGTCCGAGAGCACCTGGTCCTCCTCGGTCACCTCGGGCACCTCGACGGTGACCTCGAGGTCCTTGCCGACCGGCACGTGCACGATCTCGGCGTCCCGGTTGCCCCCGGCGAGGAACTCGCCGGTCTCCTCCGGGTTGCCGACGGTCGCCGACAAGCCCACGCGCTGGAACCCGTCGCTGTAGCGGGTGATGCGCTCCATCGCGCAGGCCAGCTGGGCGCCGCGCTCGTTGCCGACGAGTTCGTGGATCTCGTCCACGACGACGAACTTCGTCCCGTCGAGGTGCTCGCGCAGCCGCGAGCCGGTGAAGATCGCCTGCAGGGTCTCCGGCGTCGTGATCAGGAACTCGGGCGGGTTCTTCGACTGGCGGCGGCGCTCGGCTTGGGTGGTGTCGCCGTGGCGGACGCCGATCGTGACGTCGAGGAACTCGCACCAGTCCTCGAGCCGGGTCAGGATGTCGCGGTTGAGGGCGCGCAAGGGCGTGACGTAGATCGCCACGAAGCCCTCGCGCTCCTCGTCGGGCAGCTCGACGAGCTCGTCGAGGATCGGCAGGACGGCGGCCTCGGTCTTGCCCATGCCGGTCGGGGCCAACAGCAGGGTGTGTCGGCCGTCGAGGATCGGGCCGAAGGCCTTGGCCTGGGCCTCGGTCGGATCCTCGAAGCCCTCGCGCTCCAGCAGGTCCTGGAGGCGGGGATGCAGCTCATCGAACGTCGTCGTCATCGAGACGCTCCTCCAGGTCGGCGATCGTGCCCAGCTCGACCCCGTCCAAGGTGTACACGCGGCCGGCACCGAGATCGATCACGTCGTTCGTCAACAACGGGCCCAAGGCCTCGTCCTCGGGTCGGTTCAACGCCACCCCGCCCAACAGCGGGTTGAACGCCGGGACGAGCACGGCCTCGCCGGGCAGGTCAGCGTCCGGGTAGCGCTCGCGGTTCGCCTCGCTGTCGGGGATCGGGGCTCGCACCCAGCAGGGTTCGGTGGAGACCTGGCCCAGCCCGTCGCGCAACGCCACGTGGGGGTGGTTGTGGGACAGCACCAGGCGGCCGCCGTCGGTGATCTCCTCGTTGGGCCAGGTGTGCCCGTGCAGGAACCCGACCTCACCGATCGTCAACCCGCGCGCGTCGTGGATCTTCAGGAACGGAGCGATCTCGTCGATCTCGCCGTCGTGGTTGCCGGGCACGACCTCGACGGGCACCGGCAGCTCGGCCAGCCCGCTCAGGGCGCGTTTCTCCGGCTCCCAGGCGCCCAGCGTGTGCTTGACGTCGCCGAGCAACAGGACGCGGTCGACGCGCTCCTCGGCGGCCAGCTCACCCAGGTGGGCGATCAGGCCCTCGGTCTCCTCGATCCCGTGCACCCCGTCCTTGCGAAGCTCGCGCTCCATGCCCAGGTGCAGGTCACCGGCGACCAGCACGCGATCGGGGCTGGTCTCCACCAGCATGGCGCGCTCGTCGAACAGGGGGACCAGCCGGGTGCTCACGACCCGTTGTAGACGAGGGGTCGTCTTGAAGGATGGGGCAACCACTCAGGCCCATCCCCGCTCGCCCGTGTCGGGGAAACGTTCGCGGACGCTCCAAAGGATCCTCGATCGATGGCTGGGGGTTCGTTGCGATTGTGCTGGCCGTGGTCTGTCTCGGCCTCGCGGCGACCGGCTGCATCGGAACCGACAGCGACGGGACCGGGACAGACGTGGAGACCGTCGGGGTCGAGCAGTCCGAGCCCGCCAACGATCGCGGCACCGTGAACGTGGAGGAAACCCACGACTACAGCGAACGGAGGCGACGAGATCGGGTTCACCGTGCCCGAGAACACGCGCGTCAGCGAGGAGCGGATGGGCTTCCAGCACTGGACGCCGATCGACCAAGGCCAGGTGGGCCTATGCTCGACGAACAGCGAGGTCCGCATGGCGATCGTCGACCCCGACGGCGACGTCTTCGAGGAGGTCTCCTTCGGAGGGAGGACCGGGAGCATCGCCTTCTCGGTAGCCCGAACTGGGGGCAGCACCAGCGGGAGCCAGCAGGTCCAGATGCAAACTCCCGGTATGCGGGTCCCCGCCGGCGAGTGGTCCCTCGTCTTCGAGGGTCGGGCTACATCGTCGGCACCGTCACGTTCGCGTCGTGGCTGGCCTTGTGGGTGTCACTACGTTTCCCGGTCTCTTCTCTACCGGACGGGGCTCTGGAGGTGCCTCAGAGGTCGACTGGTCGCGTAGGCGGCTGCAAGCTCATCTGAGAGGGAATTGTGGATGTCATCAGGGAGCTGCGGGACCCTCGATCGGTGACGGATCAGCGAAGGAGGATGTCGCGATCTCAGCGTCCACATCCGTCTTGCTTTCCATGTAATCTAAGGCGCGACTCAGATTCAGAACGGTGTTCGCCTCCGGGCGAGGGAATGTCTCGAGGTGGGTGACGATGCCGAGGGCTTTCCCGTTCTCCGTCAGGACGGGGCTCCCTGAGTCGCCTGGATAGGAAGGTGGGCCAAAGTATACCGTCCAATGCCACTCTTCTCGTTCCACGATTGCACCTCGCCGTGCATCCAGGGCTCCTTGCCGGGTTGAGCTCTGGCCATACGTATAGACCTGCTCTCCGCGGTCGGCCGAGGTTGAAACGTTCTCTGGGCCACCCCACTCATAGACGGAGGGGTGTACCTCGTTCGACGCCGTATAAGGGATACGAACAAGGGCGAAGTCATTGAAATATCGCGCATCCTCCGACGATTCGTCCACCGCTTCCATCGTTTCTATACTACTGTAAGCGACTCGTCCTGTGATTTCCGCCTCGGGAAAGCCGACCTCATCGCCGGTTCGAAGGTGGTCTCCCGAACCACAATGGGCTGCAGTGCTCACGAAAGCGGTCGTGTTCGACTGGTCAGTGAATAGGAAACCCACTGTACACGGATCCATCTGCCCTCCGGGGCGAAGTTCTGCGTTCTCAACCGGAGGCCAAGGGGTGAAGGATCGGTTCGTTACCGTGGATTGGTTCGCGCCTGTTTGGTCCAGGTCGGGTGGGCCTTCACGGCTCGCGTCCGAATTCTGTTCCCCAACACATCCGGTAGCAAGCACTCCTGCTGCCACCGAAAGGAGGATTAGCCCCCACGCGCGAAGGCTGGTCATCACTCGGTGAAACGCGATCGGAAAACAAAAATTTTCGGCTGATGAAGGAATATTCCGATGGTTGAAGACGGTGCCTCAGCGAGCCCATCCGGTCCGAGCATGGCCTCGCCTGTAAAGGCGAGTAAATTGGCTTTCCTCAGGATATTCGGTCGTTAGGGTCCTCCTCGCCCTCGACGCCCCGTCCGCCGGAACCGGGGGACAAGTGAGCCGACTGGGCCGATTACTGAAACATCGTCCTCAGCCATGTAAACATCCAAACGCAGCTGTCCGATCCGGTCCCTGCGGTGGGTCTCGGCGCTGTGGAGACACCCGAGAACGTCCAGCCCGATTAAGCAGGAATGGTGATGGGAAGCGGGCGGTTCCCTTCCCGTCTGTGACGGCGAGTGTACGGAGTGCACCATGGACCACCTAAAGATGGTCCACGGCCCTAGCCCCGTACTTGACAGGGCCTCTCCGTCTTCTCTGTCTTCCCCCAGGTGATATGTGCGGCCATAACGTTCAACGATCAGTGGATGAGGCCCTCGTCTTGGTCGTCGTTCTGCTCACCGCATCCCTCGCCGTCGGATGCGTCGGGAACGTCGGGAGTCCCGCCGGGATGGATCGAGACTCCCAGGACCTCGCTAACAGCTACCTTGCGGAAACCTACGTTTCGGAGTGCCCTCAGGGAGACACGGAGAGCGAGGATTCGGTCTGCGCCTCCGTGATCGAGCAGAGCGAACGCTCCTTGTACGAACCGAACGTTGCTATCCATCCAGCCGATCCCCGAATCACCGTTCTCCTCGCCAACAGCCGGGAGGAACCCGCACCGCCTGGAGACTACGAGGGCGCTAGTCTCAGCATGTTCGTCTCGGAGGACGGCGGGGGCGACTGGACGGAAGTTCCGATGCCGCAGCTCGACGGCCGGCAGTTCCTCGGTGACCCTTCGATCGCGTTCGACAGGGACGGGCGTCTTCACATCGCGGGGATGCTCCCAACGGACGCCTCGACCGGATACGACGTCGGCTATGCGGCAACGGACGACCTTGGGGCGGATTGGGTGCACAGCACCGTCGTTTCATCGAACAAGACAGCGGATCGGCCCTGGCTCGGGTTCACCCCTGACGATCAGCCGATCATCGCCTGGTCCGACTACTTCTCGGTGAACTGGACCGTCGTGGGGGACGATGGTGCCGTGGCGTCTTCGGGCAGCGTGGAGGGCTGCGAGCTCGCGTCTCGACCTGTCTCCATCGACGAGGGCGTCCTTTTGGGATGCCGGGATGGAGATCGGTTCCGATTCCATCGCGTCGCTGGCCAGGCGGAGCCGACGTCGGAGGTCTCCAACTTCACGAGGGAGGGGTCTCACCCCTGGCATCTCGTCGCCGGGTCAGGGTCCTCCGTGCTCTTCGCGACGAGTCCTGAGGACGGGAACGAGGTCTCCGTGTTCGTCGGTGACGATGGCGGGCGAAGTTGGACCCGGCTAACGTTCAGCGATGATCTCCACGTCAACGAGGATTGGGAGGCGACAGAGGTATTCTGGGCAGAGCCCGATCCCGCCGGGAACCTCCATCTGTTGCTCCAAGAACGTCTATACCTCGGAGACAGGGACGATGTATTCTCCCCCCTTGCCGAACGCGTCGCGCACGTGGTCGTCGATCCGGGATCGGAAACCGTTGTCCACCAGCATCTCGTCGACGAAGGGTCGACCACACCGAGGGGAGAGCCAGGGCCGAGTGCCGACCCCGATCCGAACCTTAACCACGCGTACGGGATCGCGTTTGGGCCTTCTCGCGGCATCTTCGCCTGGGCCTCAGAGGGCCGAATCCTGGCGAGCTTGACCCAAATCGTCGGACCGAATGCCAGCGACACCGAGGTAGCAGTGGGGGGAAGTCCGATCGAGGACTCAGGAGCGGACTGTCCGGCGATGAATCCGAGCGAACTCGAACGGACGGGGACCATCGGACCGGGAACCGACTACCTCGAGGTCGAGGTCGCTGTCGGTCCCCCCCATCCCCCGATTGAGGTCGGGTATACGGTCGATGGTTCGACGGTGTGGCTTCCAGCGGTGGGATCCGGAACGAACGAGACATTCTCCGTGCCTGTTTGGTCGGAGCAGGTCGAGGACCAAGAGCGAACGTGGACGTTCCATTCGCGGACGTCCGATGCGGCCTTCGTTGACGGGTGTTTCACGGAAGGGGGTGCCCCAGAGGCGAGCATCAGCGTCCGCTCGATGGGCAGTTCCCTCCCCTCACCGGTCCCCGAAGGCTAGCAGCACAAGGCAGGCTCCCTCCCTTTCCCGGCTACACCGCGTCGGGCAAGTGGGTCTTCAACACGTCCGGGATCGCGTCGACGACGTCGGTCGCCATCGTTCCCAGGTCCTCCTCGCGCGTGGCGGCCTCGCCGGCCTTGCCGTTCACGTAGGCGCCGATGCGGGCGGCATCGTAGGAGGACAGGCCCTTGGCTTGCAGCGCGGCGACGATGCCGGTGAGCACGTCGCCGGTGCCGCCGGTGCTCATCGTGGGCGAGCCCGATGGGTTGCGCTTGGCGCGCTGCTTGTTGGCGACGACGTCGGTGGGCCCTTTCAGCAAGATCGTGGCGTCGAGATCGCGGGCCGCGTTCTGCGCGACCTTCACCCGGGCCTCGACCTGCTCGGCGTCCGGGGCCGCTCGCCCGGTGAGCACGTTGAACTCGCCGGCGTGCGGCGTGAGCACGGCCTCGCCGCCGAACGAGGGGGGGTCCTCGCTGATCGCCCACAGGGCGTCGGCGTCGAGCGTGAGCGGCAGGCCCAGGTCCAGCACGCGGTTGACGACGATCGGCACGCTCTCGCGCACCGGGTCCATCTTGCCCAGGCCGGGGCCGACGACGACGGCGTCGACCATGCCCAGCCACTTGTTCAGCGTCGTCCGGTTCTTCGGGTTGTGCAGGTCGAGGTTCTCGCCCTCGAGCGGGCGGGCGACGAGGTTCGGCGTGAACCCGGCGACGGCCTCGGCCACGCTCTCCGGCGTCAACACGAACGCCAGGTCCGCGCCGGCACGCATCGCCGCCATCGCCGACAGCGCCGGCGCGCCGGCGTAGGGGCCCCCGCCGACGACGAGCACGAACCCGCCCTGGCCCTTGTGCTGGGTGGCCTGGGGAGCGGGGTACAGTTGCAGTTCGCCGGGGCCGGTGTGCGTGAACGAGCGCTCGGGGATCCCGATGCTTTTGGTGACGATCTCGCCCTGGTCGGCCTGGCGACCGGCGTCCTTGGCCACCTCGAGCGCGACCGTCACGTCCGGCACGAACGCCGAGGGGGTGCCGGCGCCGGTGGGGACGTCGACGCTCACGCGGAAGACATCCAGCCCCTGCTGGGCTTCGACGAGGCGACCGCACGCCCCGCGGGGCTCGCCGGTGGCGCCGGCGCCCAGCAGCGCGTCCACCAACACGCTGGCCTCGGCCAGCCGATCGGCCAGCTCGTCGTCCCCGAGCTCGGGGGCTCGGTGCACGGTCACCGCTTCCGGCAACGCCTCGAAGGCCTCGACGGCGAGCGGGCTGGCGGGCTCGGCCGCGAGCACGAGGCTCACCGCGCGGTCCTCGGCCAGGTGGCGGGCGGCCACGAGCCCGTCGCCGCCGTTGTTGCCCTTCCCGCACATGATCGTGACCGGTCCCGAGGGCGCCCGCTGGCGGACGAGATCGGCCACGGCTCGACCGGCGCGAGCCATCAGGTCGCGGACCTCGACGCCGAGGGCTTCGGCGTTGGCGTCCAGCACGGCGACCTCCTCGCGGGGGACGGGACCGTCGACGGCAGGCATCGAGGAGCTCACCCAGCCCGCGAGACAAAGGGTTGTCGGCCCTGCAGGCGCCACCGCGTCGCCGCCACCGTGGGCGGCCGCCAGGGAACCGCTTTTCAAGGAAGGAGGATGATTGCCCGCCAACCATGATGATGCCTGGCGGAGGCGGTGGCGGTTTCGACCCGAGTCAGCTCGGTCAGATGATGGAACGTTTCGGGATCTCCGTCGAGGAGGTCGAGGACGTCGAACGGGTCACCATCGAGGCCGCGAATCGCGACATCGTGATCGAGCCGGCCGACGTGTCCATCATGGACGCGCAAGGCACGCGCACCTTCCAGATCACGGGCAACGTCACCGAGCACGAGAAGGACGCCGAGCCCGAGGGCCCGGCCGAGGAGGACATCGAGCTCGTGATGGAGCAGACCGGCGTCGACGAGGAGACCGCCATCGGGGCGCTCGAGGACGCCGACGGCGAGCCCGCCCAAGCGATCATGGATCTCGGCGGCGGCTAAGGCCTCGCTCGATCACCGACCTGCGGGTCGGTCCCGTGCGGGCTGACCGGCTCGCCCGCCCTTTCCCTGCCAACCTCGCTTATCCACGCATCCCGTCGGGTCCACGACGGGAAAGTTGGCCTGGCTGTCCCCAGGCTGGCCTACAGATACGGGAGCCAAGAGTAGCCCGGGAGGGAGATCCTCCCGGGGATGACCCGATCAGACGCCGTCGGGGCGCGGTTGGTCGGGGCGGTCCTCGAGCAGCGGGAGCTGCAGCCGGGTGCCGTCCTCGCCACCGGTGCCGAGGGTGACGGTGGCGGACTGGCTGGCCTCGGGCGTGCTGCTCTCACCGTGGTCGACCGGCTCGACCACGAGCTCGAGGGTCGTGCCCTTCTCGACGATGTGCTCGACCGGCTGGAACCGCAAGGAGATGTTCACGGCCTCGCCCTGCGGGATCGGATCGTACTCGGTCACGTCGTCGTGAAGCGCGAGGTTCTGCTGACCGTACGTGATCTCCGTGCGCTCGTCGCCGTCGACCGCGTACAGCTCGGCGGAGAGGAACGCGTTGTCGGCGCCCTCGAGCGTCAGATCCATCGCGAGCCGGGGGACGCCGCTGACGTAGACGTCCTCCTCGAGCTCGGTCTGGAGGACCAGACGCTCGCTGAGGTCACCCTCCGAGAGCGGCGTGGAGGACTCGGCGGTCGCCTGGGCCCGGTTGACCTCGAAGGAGAGCTCGCCGTCCTCGGCCGTCGTCGTCGACAGCGTCTCGTCGGGGCCGAGGAACACCGGCGTCTGCTCGGCGCGCTGCGTCGGGAACGCCTCGTCGGCTCGCCACGTGTCGAGGTTGTTGTGCACCTCGACCGTCGGCCCCTCCGTGACGCGCGTGGGCTTGTCCTTGAGGTGCTCGTCGAACCAGGCCAGGCTCATCGCCGCCCAGTCGTCGCGGGGCGGGTACTCGTGGCCCCACGGCCCGAACATGCCCTTCTTCTCGGTGTCGAGATCGTTGAACCAGTTCAGCGCCTGCGAGGGCTTCACGTTCAGATCGTTGAAGCCCTGCGTGTAGAGCACCGCCGCGTCGACGTTGTCGACGCGCTGGGTGAGGTTGCGCTCATCGTAGAAGTCCGTGTAGGTGCCGTCCGACCGGTAGGCATCCATCACGAGCTGAGGCGTCTGGCAGCCCGTGTCCGCGATGGACTCGGCCCACGATTGACCCTGGGTGGCCTCGTGCGGGAGCACGGCCCCGATGCCCTGGTAGGCCGCCGGGCTGCCGACCGGGCCGGACTCGCCGTTGGGGACGCCGCCGTAGTGCCAATCGTAGTAGGGATCGGTGAGGCCGGCGGTGGCCACGATCGCGTCCAGGGGCTCGGGATCTTCGACGGCGGCCTCGATCGGCGTCGTGCCGGGGTAGCTAGCGCCGATCATGCCGACGTCGCCGCTGCTCCACTCCTGCTCGGCGACCCAGTTGACGAGGTCGGCCTGGTCGGCTTGCTCGTTCTCGCCCCACACCTCGACGCAGCCTTGCGATTCGCCGAAGCCGCGGACGTCGGCGACGACGTAGGCGTAGCCGCGCGGGACGAAGAACTCCTGGTTGCCGCCGTCGGCGACGGCCTGGATCGATCGATCGAGGTGGCTGTACGGCGTCGAGTGCAGGACCGTCGGGAACGGACCCTCGCCCTCGGGCAGCCAGTACTCGACGAAGATCTCGACCCCGTCCACGGTCATCTCGACCCGCTCGGTGACGCGAGGCTGGATATCGCGGGTGGGTTCGCTCAGCGCTTCCTCGTCGACCGGAACGTAGCCCTCTTGGCTGGAGGGATCGGCGTCGACGTCGGCGTCGGCACCCTCGAGCGAGTCGTCCATCGACCCGATGCAGCCCGTCAAGCCGGTCGTCACCAAGGCCAGGCACACTAGCAGGGTTTGAGCTCGCACGGCCGTGATGCCGCGTTGCTAGCTGAAAAGGTTTCCGGGCCTGCTCTGGTCCAGTCGGCCCGCGGGAGGCCTCGGTGCGCCCAGGTTGAAGTCCCCCGAGGGTGTTCGCGAGCCGATGCCTCGGCCGACGGATCCCCGTCTGGAGGACGTGACCAGCGCCTCGATCACGGACGCGATGGACGAGATGTTCGACCACAACGCCCACGTCCGCGACATGCTCACGCCGACCCCCGGGCGCGAGCTGTTCGGTCCGGCGGCCACCATCCGGCTGGTCCCCGTGCGCGAGGACGTCTACGACGAACGCCTGCACGGGTTCAAGCGCGTGTTCTACGAGGCCCTGCCCGACCCGCCGGAGGGCCACGTGCTCGTGCTGGACACCAGCGGTCACATCGACCACGCGATCGTCGGCGGCAACAAGGCCACGCGCCTGGAGGCCAACCGCCTGGCCGGGCTCGTGGCCGACGGCCGGCTGCGGGACTTCGACGAGATCGCCGACCTGGAGATCTCGGCCTGGTGCCGGGGGTCCTCGCCCAAGGCCGGCTCCAAGGACCTGATGGCCGTCGGTGCAAACGTGCCCGCCGTCGTCGGGACCACGACGATCGTGCCCGGCGACTGGATCTACGCCGACGCCGGCGGCACGACCGTCATCCCCGAGGACCACCTCGACGAGGTGCTCGACCGAGCCGTCGAGATCGAGGAGGAAGACGAGGCCAAGGCCCACCGGATCCGCGACGAGGATCCCGAGGAGATCCTCACCGAGGGCGCCTAGCTCGACCGCCGCGCCTGCACCGAGGCTGCGATCGCGCCGGCCAGCAACGCCAACAGGCCCAGGCGCGACACGAGGTGAGCCACGGCCGCCTCGCTGCCGCCCGCGTGTGCCCAGGCGTCCCAGCCCGAGCCGACGAGCTGCGCCAACGCTCCCCCGGTAGCGAGCCCGTACCAGCTGGCGACAGGCGGCGCCCTGCGGCCTCGGAACGCGAACACGCCGCCGCCGAGGGCGACGACCATACCCGCGTACATGATGCCGTGGGCCTCCAGCAGCCGCCACCCGGTCTCGAGCGCCTGCGGGTTGCGGCTGTGCCAGATGCCATCCCACGCCACCCCGAGCACGAACACGGCGATCCCCAACCACAACAGCTGCCGCGTCCGACGCAACCGGTCCTCGGCCACGACAGAGACGACCCCCTGCCCGGCCAAGAGCCTTGCGAACCTCATCCGAGGCGAAAGCTCACAGGCAGGGCCGGCCATCGGCGAGCGCCGCGATGCCCCACGTCGAGACGAACGGGATCACGACGTACTACGAGCCCGCCGGTCGAGGCACCCCGATCGTGTTCGTCCACGCACCCATCGTGGACCACGGCTTCTGGCGGCCCCAGGCCCGCGAGCTCGGCGCCACCCACCAGGCCGTCACCTACGACCTGCGCGGCCACGGACGCACCGGCCCCAGCGACGAGAACCCGTACACGATCGATCTCTTCGCCGACGACCTGCAAGCGTTGATCGAGCAGCTCGACCTGGAGAACCCGCTTGTGTGCGCCCACTCGATGGGCGGGCTCATCGCCCAGGCCCACGCCGCCAAGCACCCAGACGAGCTCGGCGGCCTCGTCCTCGCCGACCCCTTCACGCCCAAGATCTTGACCGCCGGCGAGCGGTTCCTGCGCCGGGTCGTGTTGCCCGGCCTCGTCGGGTCTGCTCGGTTGCTTGGCTACCAACGCGTGGAGAAAGCCAACGTGTGGCTCACCGAGCACCTGTTCGCCGGCTCCAGCGGCGACGACGGGAAGATCCAGCGCCTGCGTCAGTCTCAGCCGGGCATGGAGACCGACGAGTTCGCCAAGGTCGTCCGCGCGATGGCCCACGCCCACGAGCACCCGATCGACCTGTCACAGATCACGGTGCCCACGCTCGTCCTCCACGGCGAGGACGACCTGGGGTTCGTCGAACGCCAAGCCGAGCACCTGGCCGCGCACCTGCCCGACGTCCTGCTCGAGGAGATCGCCGCCGCCGGCCACGCCGCCCACCTCGACCAACCGGCCGCGTTCAACGCCGCCGTGCGCGGCTTCGTCGAGGAGATCGGCGACACGAAGCGGGGTCGAGCACCCTAACCGCCTCGGGAGCCCGCAGGCCCACGGGATTCCGGCCCCAGGCCGTCCGTGCCCGTCGCGACCTCGACCTCCTCCTCGGGCCCGGGCTTCGAGCAGGCCTCGTTCTTCGGATCGCCGTCGTCGCGGCCGGGCGCACACCACTGCACAGTGTAGGCTTGGCTGGCCCCTTGCTGCAGGTCGACCTCGATCACGAAATCCCCCGAACGAGGCCGCGGCCACTCCCCGCGAGCCTCCGATTCCACCGCGTCGACCTCGATCGAGGTCAACGACCGGCCGTCTCGCATCAGCGTGGCGTTCAGCACGCCGGTTACGGGCTCCTCGGCGACGAGCCGGAACCCGAGGTTCGGATGGTTGTCGCCCTGCAGGAAGATCGCCCAAGCGTCTGCGTCGTTCGTCGCGTCAGCCTGACCGGATCCCCCGTCCGCGACGCGGGGTGGCTGCTGGGGACCGATGACGCGACCTTGGGGCGTGATCGGGTCTCGCCCGTCTTCGACGATTCCTAGGAAGTTGCCCGTGTCGGCGTCGATCAAGCTGACCGTCGGCTCGTTCCCGCTTAGCTTTCCCAACGCCCACACCGATCCGTCGTGCTCGGTTGCGTTGTAAAGCGCATAGGCGAAGGCCCGCGGTGTCTGGCCCTCTCCGAAGGCTTCCGATTGGGCATAGAGGCGGTCGATGGCGGTCGTGGAATCGACGAGATCGTCGCCGACGGGTCGATCCGATCCCAGGGGGATCTCCTGTTCAGTGCTGATCGTCCCGTTAGCTTCGACCACGACCCCGTAGCCCTGGTCGCCGGCCCGGTACTCGAAGGCCCAGGCGCTGGACTGACCGTCACCGAGCTGGGCTTGCGTCCCGTTCACAAAGGTCGGCAGGAAACGCAGGGAACCCTCCGAGACGAGCGCTTCGAGGGTGCCCTCGCCCCCCGCCACGCTGACGAGTTCGGCCTCCTCGTTCCAAGCTCGAGCAGCCTCGTCAGCAACGTCTCGATGGCTCAACGCCGACGCCGGCTGCGCTGGGTCTGGGGCTTGCTCTCCGGAGTCCCCCAGGCAACCCGCGAGGGTGAACGAACCGAGGAGGATTCCGATCGCAACCAGCAGCTTCGACCGCATGTGGTTGGATCGACGGGCTGGCCTTTTGGCCTTCTGGTTGTCGGGTTACCATCCCACCTCTCTTCCTCTCAGAGGTCCCACCGGTCTCTGGACTGGCCCGAGGCTCTCGTGCGGATGACATAACCCGAGAACGGTCACTGACAAGGGGTTCGATGCAAGACCGCGGAGGAGCGGGAGGGATGGACTCCGTTTCACGTTATCGCGGTGACGAGGCGATCCTTCGAGAGACCTCGATGACGGTCCGCACCGAGGCCGTCGGGCAGGTACCGCGCGAGCCGAGAGCGGTCGCTGACAAGGGGTTCGATGGAAGACCGCGGAGGAGCGGAGGGGATGGACTTCGTTTCACGTTATCGCGGTGACGGGGGCGATCCTTCGAGAGACCTCGATGAGGTTCGCACCGAGAGCGTCCGGCGCCTATCGCGAGAACCCGTGAGCTCTCGCTGACAAGGAGATCGATGCAGAGGTGCCGGAGGCACCTCGAAGCAGAGCGACGCCGTCAGCGTGAGAGCTCACGGCGGACGCTCGACGGGAGAACCGAAGAGAGGTCTCGAAGAAGGATAGCGGGGGGTGGATTTGAACCACCGATCTCCGGGTTATGAGCCCGACGGGATCTCCTGGCTACCCCACCCCGCTACGTTGGGCCCGACGACCTCACGTCGGGGCCGCGGCAAACCAGGGGATTCACATAATGGTTGTGGGCCGGGGGTTCCCGACCCGTGGCATCCTGTTGCGCCCCGTCACAACGGGAAGACCAGTGCGAGGCCGCCGCTCTCGCTGGCGTAGATAGCCACGAGAAGCATGACGGCGTTGAACAGCGTGTGCGAGATGATCGCCGTCCAGAGGTTCGTCTTCCGGACCAACCAACCGAACGCGAGGCCGAGCGCGAACGGCAGGATGACCTGGAAGGCGGTCAGGTAGGTCGCGTGCACGATCGCGAACAGGCCCGCCTGGGCGAGGTTACCCACCCGGTCGAGCAGGAACCCGCGGAAGTAAAGCTCCTCGCCCATCCCCGCGAGGGCGGCGACCAGCACCGCCGACCAGGGGGAGAGCGCGTTCGCGATGGCGTCGGCCTGCGGGTTGTCGGGCTGGACGCCCAGCTGCTGGAGGACGAAGCTGACGCCGGCCAGGATGACGAAACCCGCCAGCGTGGCGAGAACGCCCCACACGACGCCGCGCGGCAGGCCGTCGAGCTGCAGGCGCAGCTCCTCCACCATGCCGTCCAGGTCCCGGTCGTCGACGAGCCACAGCCAGGTGACCGCGGCCACGACGAACAAGATCAGGGACAACACGAGGCCGAACACGATGCCGGCGCCGCCGAACTCCCGGCTCGCGGCCGGGTGTTGGCCGGTCTCCAGGTAGACGGACAGGGCCTCGGTGGTGCGGATGATGGTGCCGGCGAACACGATCCAAGCGAACGCGACGTGGATCGCCAGGCCGACCAGGTGCCGGGGTTCGGAGAGGTCGACCCCGATCCGGGTCATCTGGTCGTCGGCGTGGTCGGGGGCCACCGCGATCCAGGTCAGGAAGACGAGGAACGGCAGCCCTGCCGCCAAGCCCCCGATCGCCGTGATCGGGTCGTCGATCAGGGTGTCGACGGCGGGCACGATGACGAGGGCGAGGACCGCCAAGGCGCCGGCGATCGAGAGACCACGCGCAGCGACGGGAGCGGCCACGAAGCGGGGATGTTGCTCGGGCCTAAAAGCGTGGGCCCGAACGCCGAGACATCGGGCCAAGGAAGCAAGGGGCTAAATACCCGGTCTGTTTTGCCGGCGGTGCCGGGCCCGTGGTCTAGTGGTTATGACGTCGCCTTCACACGGCGAAGTTCGCCTGTTCGAATCAGGCCGGGCCCACTTCTCAGCCGGCCTCATCTTCCGTTCAGCTGGGCGGCTGAGAAGCTCGACGGATCCGAGGCGGCAGCGAGGATCCGTCTGAGTCTCCGCACGACAAGCGAGCCCTCGAGCGCCCGTCGTGCGGAGAGACCCGGGGAAGACCGGCCGTCGAGAAGCGCCACGAACGGCGGCTGAGAAGCTCGACGGATCCGAGGCGGCAGCGAGGCTCCGTCTGAGTCTCCGGACGACAAGCGAGCCCTCGAGCGCCCGTCGTCCGGAGAGGGCGGGGAAGACCGGCCGTCGAGAGGCGCCACGCGCCCGAGGTGGCAATGGGGGCTCGTGAGCACCCCCGAGACCGCGAACGTCGTCCCGAGCGCCTGGGGTCTCCTCACACCCCACCCCCGACCGCCGCTGCTCGTTTCCGTCCGGGAGCTCGCCGACCCGTCGAGGTTTGGATCGTCCACGGACGAACCGTCGGGCTTCTCGCGGTCGTGACGTTGGCGGCGTCGCGACCGGGTGCGGTACCGATGCGAACCTCGGCGGAGCCTGCTTCGAGGTGCCCGCGGGGGCGTCCTCGGTCGACGTGACGGTCGACGACGTCAGCGACGTCGAGCAAGCGGCATATGGGACGTTCCAACCGGCCGACAACGGCCCCTTCGACGACGCGTCCGACACGAGCGGCGAGGGCACGTGGGTGGGCACATCCAGCACCGTGGATGTGCCGTCGTCGGGCGCCGCTCAGGTGCGCGTGGCCGTCGGCGATCCCGTCGTCGGCGGCTCGGAGGGCGAGTCGGTTGCCACGACCGGAACGATCACCGCGGACGTCGCGACCGCCTGATCGCGCCTGGCACCGTCCTCCGGGCCTGTAGTTTCGGGGTCATGCGGCATGGGTTTTTGCAGGTGAGGGAGAACCGTTCGTCGATGGGATACGACGACGTCAAGGAACACGACGGGCAACGATACTCCGGGATGCCGGTCGGCGGCACCCACGAGTGGCGCTACCCCGACGGCCGCTGGGAGGAAGAGAAAAAGGGCCCCGACCGCTGGTCGTTCTCCTTCTCCTCCAAGAAGCGACGCAGGGACCCCGCCCCGGAGGGCTCGGGCGCCGATCCCGGCACCAAGTACCATTGGTACATCCTCGGCCACCAGCGCGTCCAGAAGATCGACAAAGACAGCTACCAGACCCTGATGCAGGGGCTGAAGTACAAGCTGGCGCACAAGCGCCCGTACTGGAAGCGGTGGAGCAGCGAGTACCCCGATCAACGCTCCCGCGGCGAGCGATTGGAGGCGATCCTCGAGGCTGCGCTCGCCCGCGCTCGACAACGCAATCGCGAACCGCAAGCCAGCCTCGAAGAGTTCTGAGCTCCCCGGCGACGAGGGTGTGACCACGAGGCGTTACACATGGGTCTTGAACCGGTCCCTCGGGAACAATCCAGACAAGGCTCCATGGACGTGGACCGTGCCGTGCGTTTCGCCGTCGTCGCCGCCCTGGTCTTGTTGGTCCAGGCCGCGGTGCCGCCCGCCCTCGCCCACGCCGGGGACCAGGGCCAGGGAGAGACGGGGGACGAGGACGACGCGAACGCGTCCGAGGAGCGCGGCACGGGCTTCCCGATCACTCCCGAGCGCGAGTTCGCCGAACAGCTCAACCCCGACATGGACGGCCCTCGCATCGTCTGGCAGGAGCGCTTGCCGGGCGAGAACGAGACCTGGGACATCATGCTGGCCAACATCTCCGAAGAGAACATCACCGCCGTCCCCCTCACCAACACCGACCACGACGAGAAGGCGCCGATCATCGAGGGCGACCACGTCGCTTGGACGATCCACCCCTCTGAAGATCCCCGCAACGAGAACCTCGCCGTCCTCGATCTCGACTCGGGCCGGATCCGCAACGTCCCCGACGAGGGCAACATCGAGTCCAGCCCGACGTTCGGTGCCGACGGCACCCTCTACTACGCCGTGCATCAGGACGACAAGCGCATCCTGAAGGCCTTCGATCCCGACACGGGGGAGACCACCGAACCGCTCGGTGGCCGCGAGATCGTCGGCGAACCCGCGGCCCACGGCCCCTGGCTCGCCTGGGGCGAGGGGTCCCAGCGCAGCGCGAAGTTCCACATCAAGGACACCCGGAACGGGAACGTGACCGAGGTCGAAGGCCTGTACCACGTCACCGACGGCCCCGAGCTCGGGCCGGCAGGCCTGGCCTGGATCGCCAAGTACGGCGGCGAGTTCACCCGCGGAACGTACACGACGCTGTACAACCTCACGACGGGGCTGGACAAGTTCCGCACCAGCGTGTACCCCCACCGCTGCCTCGATCACTGCGAGGCCGGGGTCGTGTGGGACCAGCCGGGCACGTCCACGACCGAGGCGTCCGCCGTCGCCCTGTGGGACCGCTTCGTCGACGGCACGATCATGTTCGGCGCCGAGACGTTCAGCGGGACCTGCGGCGACGACCACCTCGTCTACGAGCAGAACATCCGTGGCGAGGCCGACTCCCAGGAGGGGACCCGGCAACTGTACGTCTCCGACCTCCGCGAGGTTCGCTTGTTCCGCGATGCGCAGATCACGATGGAACCCAAGTACAGGCGAAGCATCGTCGAGTCGGTCGAGACCTTCGAAGGCACGGTGGCCTCCCAAGACCCCCGGGAACCGATCGTGCGGGTGATGGGGTCCGTGGACGGCTCGCCGATGGAGGAGCTTCAGACGCAACGGACGGACGAGGGCCTCGCCTGGGAGGCGGTGATCGAGCCGGAGATCCTCGACCCGGGCCGTCACCAGTTGATCATCCGGGCTGAGGACGCGCTCGGGCGCGTCACCGAAGAACAGTACACGTTCTACACGGAGACGCCCTACGACCTCGCCTCGTCGACCGCCGGCGGGGAGCCCAACGTCCCCCGTCAAGAGGACTCCCCGTTCCCGTTCAACGTGCTGAACCACTACCAGGACTACCGGCCGTTCTACAACACCGCGATCTTGCTGCTGGTGATCGTGGCCGGGCTAGCCTGGTACGGCTACCGTCGATACGCGGAGGAGCCGACGGGCACGCCGGAGTACGTACCCCCCGAGGACCCCTGATCAGGCGCCTTCCGGCTCGTCAGAGGCCTGGGTGGTCTCCGAGGGCTCGGCGGTGCCGGTGCCGTCCTCGCTCTTCGGGGGCGTGGGCGGCTCCTCGGCCTCCTCGGACGCGATCGGGGTGTCGGTCTCCTCGCCCTCGTCCTCGCCCGTCGGCGGGACCTCCTCGGTCTCGACGCCACGCTTCGGCGGGCGCGCCCCCTCGACCAAACCGACGACGGGCTCCACGCGCTCGGCGACCTCCTTGGTCATCCGTTGGGCCTCGGCGTTCACGACGCGCGTGATGGCGTCGGCCTGCTCGGTGACCTCGATCGCGAGCCGCTGGGTCTGTTCGTTGACGTCCTCAGAGAGCTCCAGGATCTGCTCCTGGGTCTCCTCGACGGGCTCGCGCACCTGCTCGCGGGCCTTCTCGACCGGGTCGCCGTGGCGCTCGGTGTAGTCCTCGTACTGCTCGCGAGCGAGCTCGGCGTGCTCGGTCGCGTACCGCGACAGATCGTTCACCGTCTCGCGTGCTGTTCGCTTCACATCGTCGAACTTCATTCGATCTCCTCCTTGTCGGGTTCCGTCGGGTCGTCCTCGGCCAAGGCAGGCTCGGGGCGTTCGGCGTCGAGCGCCTCGCGGACCCTGTCCTCGGCTTTGCCGGTCTGCTCGCCCAGCCACCGTTCGATCTCGCCGTACAATCCCTGGAAGGAGTCCGGGGTGTGATCTTCGAGGAACCGGCGGGTGGCCTCGCCGGGGCCGCGGAACCGATCCTTGGCCTGCTCGTACTCGTTGAACGCCACGCGCATGTGGTGCTGCGTGGCGAGCTTGACCTCCTCGACGACCTCGGCCGGGTCGGGCTCGACCTCGGTCTCCTCGGCTGGCAGGATCACCAGCACCTCGCGGCCGGCGTAATCCTTGAAACCGCTGATCTGGCCGTTGGCGCTGACCTCCTTCGTGCCCAGGATCTTGCCGCGACCGATGTCGATCTTCATCCCGACCCTCGTTGTGCGAGCTTGTGTCTCATACAACGAGGAGGTGTATTTGAGCGTTTCCTCGTTGGCTCTCGCCTCGGGCCGCCGCGCTCAGTCGGGGCTCGCCGGCGCCGAGCGGGTTTCGGGCCCCCAGCTGCCGGCCTCGGGGTGCTCGGTGAAGCACAGCTCGAAGGCGGCCACGGGCGTCGTGACCTCCAGTTGCTCGAGCGTGGCCGGGTGGACCTCGCCGAGCGTGCCCAGGCGGTCGCCGGTGGCGGCGTGGTGGACGGCCGCGCACCGGCCCTCGATGTAGCCGGGAGCCTCGGCGGCCTCCAGCTGGCAGGGGATCGCGAGCGCGCGAAGCAGGCCTTCGACGTGCTGTTTGGCGTCGGTGAAGCCGGCCTCGGGGTCGACCGTGATGCCGGCGACGCGCGGCTCGTTGTCCGCCGAGCCCTCGTCGGGGACGACGACCTCGCCGACCTCGAACAGCTGCTGGGGAAGATCGCGGTGCGTGTTCTCGGCCGCCAGATCCAACAGGCACGGCACCAGCCGTCGGCGGAGCACCTCCTGCTCCTGGCTGACCGGGTTTTGGACCGCCACGAGCAGGTCCGCGGCCTCGATCAGGTCGGTCTGCTCCTCCCGGTTGCGCAGCGTCAGGGTCAAGCACTCGAGGTAGCCGAACCCGGTGAGGGCGCGACGCACCTGCTCGTGGAAGGCCTCGCCGGGCGAAGGCTCGCCGTAGGTCACGGCCGTCGGCTGCGCGCCGGTAAACCGGTCGTAGCCGATCCCGATGGCCACGTCCTCCACCAGATCCACCTCGTGCAGGACGTCCGATCGCCAGGCGGGGACCTCGACCGCGAGCTCGTCGCCGGCGGTCTCGGCGCCATGGCCCATGCGCTCGAGCGCCTGCACCGCATCTTCGGCCTCGAAGGAGCCGCCCAACAGCGAACGGGCACGGGCCAGCTCGAGCTCGTGGCTGGAGGGATCCAGCTGGGGCGTCGTCACCGAGCCCTCGGGGCGGACGACCTCGATCTGCTCGAGCTCGCCGCCGAGCTCGGCCAGCTGCGCCATGACGACGGTGAGCACCTCGCGGCAGGCGCGCTCGTCGGTGCCGGTCACGTCGACGAAGACGTCGTCGGTGTCCGCGGTCACCGTCGTCTCGGTGCCGTTGATGATCGGCGGGAAGGACAGAACCTGGGCCTCGTCGTCCACGATCAACGGCCAGCGGTCGTGGTCCTCGACGAGGTGAGCGAACTCGACTCCTTTCTCGATCTTGGCGGTCATCTCCCGCATCGTCATCCGCTGGGCGCCCTTCAGCGGGACGAAGCTGACCTCGTCCGGGTCGACCGCCTTGTAGGTGTAGGGCGGGGTCAAGCCGGCCGCATCGTGGATGCCGACGCTGACCTTGCGGCGGCGGGCGCCCAGCCCCCAGTGCAGGTCCTCCTGGAGATCCATCAGGCCCGTCAGCGTGCCATCGTCGAGATCGATGCCGCCTGCGCGCCCGCCCACGATCACCGGGCGGACCTCCTCGACGGAGGCATCCGAGACCAGCGTCTCCTCGGGTTCGGCGACGTCGTGCGTCGTCAGGCCGGGCTCGTCGCCGAGGTAGGTGCGCAGGGCGCGGGCCAGCAGCTCGGCCGACAGCAGGTCGGGGCGGTCGGGGAACACCTCGACGGCCCACTCGGCGCCGGTCTCCTCCGGCACGCAGCCGAGCATGGCGAGCGCTTCGGCCAGCTCGTCATCAGTCACGCTGGCGTCGACGGCGTCGACCAGACGCTCGCGGTCGAACTTGACGACGGGCACGAGGCCGCGATGCAGGGAACGGTACAAAAGTTGTGGCGGGAGGGATGCTCACCGCCAGTCGGTGTCCCAGGCCGTCATGCCCAGCGCCGTGCCTTGGACGCGGCCCCCTTGCGGAGGGAGCACGTCGAACGGCTCGATCAACCGTCCGGTCTCCGTGATCTCGGTTCCGCCGGCGGTGGTGAACCCCCAGCTGACCTCGAGGACGAGGAGGTGGGTCCCAGGGACGGTGTCCTCGGGGATCGGGGTCGAGAGGTTGAACGAGGAGGGGATGGGCTTGCCGGTGTCGGCTCGTTCGCATTCGTGTCGGTGCTGGGAGTGTTGGCAATCCGGCTCCTCGGGGTCCTCGAAAGTCCGGTCGATCTTCTCGTCGGTCGTGTCGATGTTCGGGTCGGTGGCCAACCCCGCGTGTTCGCGGAGCACCTCGTGGTACCAGGGGTGGTTCTCCCAGGCGTTGGAGGGGTCGTAGATCTCGGCCTCGAGCGTGGCGTTGCCCACGCCGTCGTGGACGAGTTGATCGAGCAGGGAGTCCATCTGGACGCTGAAGTTCGCTGGGCTGCCGGCTGGGGTCTCGCTCGGCCCGGACACGCTCGACTCGGCCAGGCCGTTGTGCCACTTGGCGACGGTCTGCCCGGAGAGGTCGGCGACGGATTCGTAGGCTCGGTTGCCGATCGCGTCGGTGTGGTAGCGGTCGCCCATCTCGGCGACGGCGAGGAACTGTCGCGAGCGTTGTTCGCAGAGGGGGGCGAGATGAGGGAGCCCGTCCTCCCGGGGCCCGAAGTCGTAGTGGACCGTGTCGCCACGTCGGGAACGGTCCGCCTGGTTCCGCTCCCGCAACTGCTCCTCGCACGCGGGCGTGAGTGTCGGGGGAACGGTGAACCGGTAGGCGCCCTCGGCGGGCCCGGCCTCGGCGATCGGGTAGCGGTGGCCGAGAGCGAAGCCCGGGCGCTGGTCGTGCTCGACGGGCACGCCCTCCCAGGCGTCGAGGCTGCGCACGAACCAGTCGACGTAGTCTCGGCTGTCGTCGGTCTCGTACAAGCTGACGAGCTTGGGTTCGCCCCACAGCGGTCGCTGGTTCAGCCCGCGACCGTCGAGCACGAGCGAGGCGGCGACGGCGCAGGCCTCGAGCCCGTCGCAGGTCCGCTCCGTGGGGGTCAGCGTGAGATCGGGCTGCCATCTCACGGTGAGCGTGCCGTTCGCCTGGCTGTAGCTCCAGCGACCCTCGCCGCCGGTGAAGTCCTCGAGCGGCTCGATGCGACGTAGCGGGTTCCGGTCCTCGTCGGTCCACGTGGCTTGGGGGATCGTCCACGTGATGCGGTCGACCTCGGTGCTCTCACCGCCGTTCTTCAGGGTGGCGCCGATCGGCAGGCGGATGCCCTCGGGTGTCGGCGGATCCCCAGCGGCCCACGGCGTCTCGGGCACGAGGCTGGGTGCGTGGACGTCCAGGCTGCGGTGCACGCGGCCGGGGCTGGAGGCCACCTCGACGGTGAGATCGGCGGTCTCCCGCGCGTTGAAGCGCATCGCTTCCAGCGTCGCTTCGATGTCCTGGAAGCCCAGCTCCGTCGACTCGGTGTCCGATGGGGGCCGGGCGTGGAAGCGGAACGGTGCGTTGATCTCGGTGCCGTTGGTCAGCACCCAGCGTGGCCGGTCGACGTGGCGGGTGCCGGAGACGCTGAACTCCGCGGTCACGTTCAGGAAGCTGGTGATCCGGTGCCCGCCGGAGGGGAGTTCCTCGACCGAGGTGCGGGTCCAATTGTTCTCCTTGTTGTCATCTGCATCGCCGGGCTCGGGCGTAATCGTGACCTCGGTCCAGTTCCGTGGAACGTGGACCTTGAGCTTGTAGGCTTCGTCGAACTGGGTCGTGTTCCCGTCGGTGGCGTTGCGGGCCCCGGCGTCGATGGCGCCCGGGCCGGAGAGGTTGACGTTGACCTGGAAGGGGTGATGAGGGTAGGCTCCGGAGTCGAGATCCTCCGAGTCGTTGAATGCATCACTTGTATGGAGGGATCTCTCAGCGCTCAGATCTTCCTTCGTCAGCGCTTGGGTGAACGTCCGCGTCGAGTCGCCGACCGACACCGTCAGGCCGAGGCGTTCGTTCCGAGCTTCCAAGCGCTCCCAATCGGGCTCTGCGAAGTGCATATCGGTAGCAGGCCGGGCGGCGCCGGTGACCTCCGTGTGGCCGGTCATCTCGGCCTCGTAGGTGCCGGAGTCGCCGGGGCTGGTCCGCTGGTAGACGATCTCGGTCTCGATGTGGTCAGCGTGGGCTCCCCGCGGCCCGACGTGGTAGGGCCACAGGTTGTGGACGGGCAGGGCGAGCACGTCGGCGCTGGACGTGGGGGCCACCTTGTCCAAGCGGGGGACGACGAAGGCTGGACCCTGGTGGGCTGGCTTGGCCAGCTGCTGGCTGCCGGCGGTCTTGCCCTCGGCGGGCGCCGACCGGTACAGGTCGACGGTGTGGGTGGCGGGTCCGTCCCGCGCGGCCCAGCTGGCCTTCACCGCGAACTCGGTGGTGTCCTGTTCGGGGAACCACGGTCCGAACGTCGCCACCAGCGGCTCCTCGTCCCCAGCCCAAGCTTGCATCGCCCGGTCCTGGAGGATGCTTCGCGACGAGGGATCCGGGGGACAGCACCAATCCATCCCTCGATACACGATCTGGCGGGTCTGCTGTTCCTTGTTCTCGTAGGCTTCCTGGGCCTGCGGAGATCCCGGTCCGCCGGCGTGGATGGCGAAGACGATGGCACCGAGCACCATCAGCATGATCAGCGGGGCTTGGATCGCCTGCATCGCAGCCCTGTCCGACATCGTCCCTTCCCGCGCCGCCGTCCCACGCCCCCCTGCTGAAAAACCCTCGTCTCCGTGGACCAATGGGCGAACGGGCCCGGTTGGAGGAGAACCGGTCGTAGCGCAGGTCAGGGCCCGGCCGACCGGCACCGTTCATCGATGGCATGCTGGGCGGGGGAGAGCAGACCGTCCAGCGGGCTCGGGACCTCCGCCGGATGGCGCACGATCGTGCATCGAGCCTCGTGCTGTTCCTCCTCACACGGCCGATCCGCGTCGGCCGGCGTCTGGCAGTCGATGAAGACGCCCCATTTCCGATCCTCCCGGTGGTCGACGTGAGTCTCGTTGTTGGTGGGTAGGTCTTCGCTGTCTCCGACGATTGGGTCCCAGGTGTAGGTGTCCTGGCCGCGGGCGTCGACGAACTCGCCGAGACCTCGGTTGAGGGTGCTGTCGCCCCGACGGGGGGAGAGCTGTTCGTAATGCGAGCCGAAGTCGCCGCGGGGGCTGAAGACATCGTATGTGTCATCGCCTCGTTCGTCGACGAAACGAGCGACGGCGTCGTTCCAGGATGAGGCAAAAGCGTCCTGGTTGGCAATGTATATATCGTTGCCTTCCTCGTCCCACAGTAGAGCCCCGGCGTCCTGGCTATGGGCCATGGCGTGGCTGAAGTGAGCGTCGTCGTCGGCCTGATAGGTGTCGTTACCGCGCTGGTCCCAAAGGATGGCGGTGCTGGCTCGGTGGGCGAAGGCGATGCTGCCGGTCCGGATGAACGGAGGTTCGTAGTGACCGTCGCCGTGGTACGTGTCGTGGCCTTGCTCGTCGAGGAGGTAGGCGAAGCCGGGGCTGGCGTGGGCGGTGGTGCGTTCGATGTGGGGTTGGCTGTAGGTGTCGTTGCCTCGTTCGTCGAGGAGGATGGCGTTGGTGGCGGGGCCAAGATCAGCGCTGGCGGTGCGTTTGGTGTAGGTGTCGTTGCCCTCGAACTCGAGGGCGAACGAGCCGTATTGGACGTCGTTGCCTACCGCGTTGAGTGGGTCATCAGGGCGATGGATAGTGGTCGGGGCGGCGACGGGGATGTCGTAGGTGTCGTCACCTGCCGGTTCGACGAGGATGAGTGGCCCCTGCCAGACGGTCGGGCCGACGGTGTTGGGGGTGTAGGTGTTGTCGCCGCTGCCGCCGAGGACGACGAGGCCGAGCGGGTCGACGACGATCGGGTCTGCGGGCAGGTCGTGGCGGATCTCGCGTAGCTCGTCGCGGATCGGATCGATGGCGCCGAGCGTCGTGGCGTGGGTCGTCTCGTCGGTCACGTCGGCGTAGGGGCCGGTGTTGGCGGCGTGGTGGGCGGCCAGCGTGACGAGGGTGGCCAGCGGCCCCTCGGCGGGGGCGGGCACGTCTGCGAGGGTGTCCGCGTGGGCGAGGCCGTGGGCCTCGTAGAGTGCGTCGACAGCCTCAGCCAGCCTCGGTGGCTCGGCCAGCGTGGTCTGGGCCCAGGCGTGCCCCGCGGCGTGGCCGGCGTGGATCGCTTCGATCTCGCCTGGCGTGGTGGCGAGCTTGACCAGTGGCTGGGCGAGCTCGGCGTCCATCGGCTCCGGCGCAACCACGGCGGGGGTGGGCGCGGCCCCGGCGTCGATGTTGGCTCCTGCCGGGGGCACCACGATCGCCAGGGCCAGCACGACGGCGAGCGCTCCGCTGGCGTCCCAAGCCGTCCCGATCATCCATCGACCAGTCCTCGCATCGCCACTTGATGGTTTCGCCAGCCGTCGCCACGGAGTCCGTCGGTTCTACGCCCCGCCTCCGCCATCACCGATAAACCAGGGACCCGTTTTAGCCCTACGATGAGCGAACCCGTGCGCATGGAGACGAAGGGGGACGTCGCGCTGGTCACCGTCGACCGGCCCGAGGAGATGAACGCGCTGAACCGCGAGGTCCTCGGCGACCTGCGCGAGCAGATCCGCGAGGCTCGCGACGCCGGGGCTCGCGCCATCGTGGTGACCGGAGCCGGCGACCAGGCGTTCGTCGCCGGCGCCGACATCGGCGAGATGAAGGACATGGATCCCCAGCAGGCGCGCTCGTTCAGCCGCGCCGGCCACGAGGTCGTCGAGACGATCGAGGAGCTCGAGGTCCCCGTCGTCGCGGCTGTCGACGGATTCGCCCTCGGTGGCGGGCTCGAGCTGGCGCTGGCCTGCGACGTCCGGGTGGCCGCCCGCGGCTCGCGCTTCGGCGCCCCCGAGACGACGATCGGCGTCGTGCCCGGCTTCGGCGGCACCCAGCGCCTGACTCGCGTCTGCGGTCTGGGTCCGGGCCTGGACCTCGTGTTGACCGGCCGCCAGATCCCCGCCAAGCGCGCCAAGGAGATCGACCTGGTCACGCACCTCGTCGACGAGGGCCAGGCCGAGGCCGAGGCGCTCGCGTTGGCCGAGACGATCGCCGACAACGGACCCGTCGCGGTCGAGCTCGCCAAGCGCACGATCCGCGAGGGCTTCGACGCCGCGCCGAAGACCGCCGACGAACTCGAGACCGAGGCCTTCGCCGCCTGCTTCGGCACCGACGATCAGGAGGAGGGCATGGAGGCCTTCCTCGACAAGCGCGAGGCCGAGTTCAGCGGAGAGTAGGCCCTACTGTTCGCTGCCGCCGGTTCCGGCGGCACTGGAACTGCTCCCGCGCGCGTGCGAGACCGACGATAGCGGTTTTTCCGTTTTCCGGTTCTCCCACATGTCCGGTTGGCCACGGGCACGCTGGGTGCGATATGCCACGGTGCCCCATGGGGCACTCCGCCGCTTCGGCGGTCCGGAAGTTCCGAGACCGTGAGGGGGGAGGGCGTGGTTGGTGGGGGTGGAGTGAGCCCATGTACATCAAGGACGAGGAGGGAACCGAGGACCAAGAGATGAAGGAGATCAAGGTGAAGATCCCCGTCAAGTACCACTGGAAGCTTCACACGTTGAAGCTGACGACGGACGCCTACATCTCCGAGATGGTACGGACCGCGCTCGACGGCTACTTCGGCGAGGTCTTCGAATCCGACGACGAGGAGGCCGAGGGCAACGAGCCCGAGGCCGAGGTCGAAGCGGCCTAGTCCTACCCTTCGGTCAACCCCGTCACGGCGCGGGCTCCCAGGCCCGCACCGACCGCGACGAACGCGGCCAACGCGATCCCGTTCACCGTCAACCCGAGCGGGCTCGCCTGGCCCGTCACCAACCACCGCAGCACCTCGACCAGGTGCGTCAGGGGATTGGCCACGGCGACCGTGGCCAGCCACTCCGGGACGCCCTGCAAGGGGTACAGCGCATCCGAGAGGAACAGAAGCGGCAGGTTGAGCACGATCAACAGGCCGTGGTAGGCCTCGAAGGACGGGCTGAGGGTGGCCAGCCAGGCCGAGAAGCCGAAGGCTCCCAGCGCGAAGAGACCGACCACCGCCAGGCCCGCCAGGGCCCCCACCACGGTCGTCGACATCCCCAAGGGGACGGCCAGCGCCAGCAGCAGCGCGCTTTGCACGATCGTCTTCACCGTCGCCGAGCTCGCCAGCCCGAGGTAGTACTCGATGCGAGCCATCGGGGCTGCCAGGTACTGCCGAGCCTGCCCGCGGTCGACCTCCAGGTAGAAGGTCGCCCCGGCGAACAGCGCCGCCGTCAGCGCCGTCAACGCCACCAGGCCCGGCGCCAGGAACGACAGGTAGGCCTGCTCGACGCCCGGCAGGCTGGCGCCCAGCACGCTGTCGAGCGCGAGCCCGAACAGGACCAGCCACAGGATCGGCGCGAACAGCGTCAACGTCACCTCCATCGGGGTCCGCAAGAACACGCGAAGGTGCTTGGCCGCCACGGCCCGAGCCCCGGACAATCCCGGCGAGAACCGGCTCATGCGAGCCCCTCCTCGTCCCCGGTGTCGGCGTCGAGCGGCGTCCCGGTCAACGACAGGAACGCATCCCCGAGATCCGGCTCGCGGATCGCGACCTCCTCGACGGTCAGGCCCGCCTCCTCGAGATCGTCGACGATGCGGCCGGCCGAGACATCGTCGGCGCCCAGCACGGTCTCCAACCCGTGGCCGTGGCGTCGGACGTCGCTCACGCCGAGGCCCTCGAGTCGCTGGCGGACCGGTTCGAGGTCGGCGCCCTCGGGCAGGCGGACGTGGATCAACCGCTCGCCGAGCTCGTCGGTCAGCGCCTCGGGCGTGTCCAGCGCCTCGATGCGGCCCTCGTGCATGATGGCGACCCGGTCGGCGACCGGGCCCAGCTCCCGCATCTGGTGGGTGGCGACGAGCAGCGTCGTCCCCTGCCGAGCCAACGTGGCCAAGCGTTCGCGGATCGTCCGGCGGCCGCGGGGATCGAGACCGGCGGCGGGCTCGTCGAGCAGCAAGACGTCGGGCTCGGTCACGAGCACGCGGGCCAGGTCGGCCCGGCGCTTCATGCCCTCGCTGAACGTCGAGATGCGATCGTCGGCTCGCTCGGCCAGGTCCACGAAAGCCAACAGCTCCTCGGTGCGTTCGCGGGCGACGTCGCTGGGCACGTCGTAGATCCGGGCTTGGTGCAGCACGAGCTCGCGCGCGCTCAAGTGGTCGTGCGTGATCGGCGTCTGGAAGGCCACGCCGACCCGCTGACGGACGGCGTGAGCTTCCTCGCCGACGCTTGCCCCCATGACGCGGACCTCGCCGTCGGTGGGCTCCTGCAGCGTGGCGAGGATGTCGATCAACGTGGACTTGCCCGCCCCGTTCGGGCCCAAAAGCGCCAGGCACTCGCCCTCCTCGACGGAGAGGGAGAACCCGTCGAGGGCGCGCCGGTCGCCGTAGGTCTTCGTGAGGTAGCGGAAGTCGATGGCGGGCATCACCTGGGGGAAACAGGCCCACCGGCTTGAGGTTGGGGGACGAAACGTTTTTGCCCAGGGTCCCTGTCGCTCACTCACGCCCGGGTGCCCACCATGCGGTTCCGACGAATGAGCGTCGTCACGTCCGTGCTGACCTACCTCACGATCTTGATCGGCGGGTTCACCCGGGGCTCCGGTGCAGGCCTGGGTTGCGGGGACGACTGGCCGCTTTGCCGAGGTCAGGTCTTCCCCGACTGGTCCAACGCGCTGATGGTCATCGAGTGGGGGCACCGCTACGTCGCCCTGCTGGCCGGCATCGCGATCCTCGCGACCGCCGTCGCCGCCTGGCGGCACCACCGCGAGGATACCCGCATCGTTTGGGCGGCCACCCTGGCCGCGATCTTGCTCCCGATCCAAGCCATGCTGGGCGCCGTGACCGTCTGGGAGCACCTTGCCCCCTGGTGGTCGGCAGCCCACATGGGGACCGCCTCGGCGCTGTTCGGCGCCGTGGTCGCCGTCACGATCTTCGCCCACAACCCACCCGGCCGATCGGCCATCACGCCCGGCCCCGACCGCGCGGCGGGGCCCGATCCCCGAGCCGCCGGCGAGGAGAACGTCCTCTCCGACTACGCCTCGATGACGAAGCCCCGCATCGTCGCGTTGCTCGTCGCGATGGGCTTCACCGGCATGATGCTCGCGCCTGAGGGCCTGTCCGTCGCCGAGGCGTTCTGGACGCTGCTCGGCGGCGCGCTGGGCGCTGCCTGCGGTGGCGTCATCAACCAGGTCATCGAACGCGACGTCGATCGCGAGATGGATCGCACCAGCGACCGGGCGGTCGCCAGCGGGCGCGTGCGGCCCCGCGATGCGCTGGCCTTCGCCGCCGCGCTCGGTGCGACCTCGTTCACGATGCTGGCGTTCATGGTGAACGTGCTCGCTGCCGTGCTCACGATGCTCGGCGTCGTCTTCTACGTCTTCATCTACACGCTGTGGCTCAAACCGTCGACGCCACAGGGCGTCGTCGTCGGCGGCGCGGCCGGCATGGCGCCGGCGCTCGTCGGCTGGGCCGCCGTCACCGGCGAGCTCGGCCTGCCCGCCATCCTGCTCGGCGCCGTCGTCTTCCTCTGGACACCCCCGCACTTCTGGGCGCTGGCGATCGCCCGCCGCGAGGAGTACGCCGAGGCCGGCTTCCCGATGATGCCCAACGCCTGGGGCCTGAAGGCCACCAAGCGCCGCATGATCCTGTACACGCTGGCGACGGTCCTCGCCGCTGCCGCCTTCTACCCGATGGGCGTGCTCGGCAACCTCTACCTGCTCGCGAGCACCGTCCTCGGCCTGGCCTTCCTCTTCGGCGTCCTCACCGTCGTCGTCGACCACGAGCCCCAGCGGGCCCGTGGCCTGTTCTTCGGATCGATCGCCTACCTCGGCCTGCTGTTCGCGGCCATGGTCGTCGACCGAGCCGGCTGGCTCGCACTGTGAAGCTGACAGGGAACAAGCAGAGGAAAAGCGAAGCAGAGGGAACCAAACAGGCGGGAAGGGGACTGCGCCTTCTCGACGAGGATGAAGGCGAGGCCCGCGACCCCGGGGTGGGAAGGACCGATGCTGGGCCGCGTTGGGGAGGCTCCGAGGCCGCGGGAGGTAACCCGTCCTCGCCTACCCCAACGATACGCTGGGAGAGGGAAAACCGCTATCCAGCAACCGTCGAAACGGGTCCGGGATGGCGAGGACGCGGATGAACCTCTCGACCGCTCGGCCTCAGATCTCGAGACCGCTTTCCGTACGGCTCGCGCGGTGGTGCCGAGCCGTACTCGTCCGGGCTCCAGCGACGCGGGTCAGATCTCGAGCCCGGACTCCTCCCAGTCCTCGAGGAAGCCGGCGAGGCCGCTGTCGGTGAGCGGGTGGTCGTAGAGGCTTTCGAGGACCTCGAAGGGGAGCGTGGCGACGTCGGCGCCGATCAGCGAGCACTGGAGCACGTGGTCGGGGTGGCGGATGCTGGCCGCCAGGATGTCCGTCTCGAAGCCGTAGTTGTGCTTGATCTGGGTGAGCTGCTCGACGAGCTGCAGACCCTGCTGGCCGCGGTCGTCGAGGCGACCGATGAACGGCGACAGGTACGTGGCCCCGGCCTTCATCGCGAGCAGGCCCTGGTTGGCCTGGAAGTTCAGCGTGACGTTCGTCTCGATGCCCTCGTCGGAGAGCTCGTCGACCGCCTTCAGGCCCTGCTTGATCAGGGGGACCTTGACGACGATGTGCTCGCTGATGTCGTCGAGCTGGCGGGCTTCCTGCATGATCTGGTCGTACTCGGTGGCCACGACCTCGGCGCTGACGGGGCCCTCGACGAGGTCGCAGATCTCGGCCACGAGCTTGTCGAAGGGGCGGTCCTGCTCGGCCGCCAGCGACGGGTTCGTCGTGATCCCGTCGATGACGCCCCAGTCGTCGGCCCGCTTGATCTCCGACATGTCCGCGGAGTCCAGGAAGAGCTGCATAGGTCGCCTTACCGCCAGTGCTTACAAAAAAGTTCCCGCGGGAGCCCAGAGGAGCTGGGCTCCGAAAGCGGTCGCTGACGATCAGGGGTCCGGGTCGAACCGCAGGTCACGGTCGGGGATCGCGACGCCTTCGCCGACGTCGACCTGGCCCCACACGAAGCCCTCGTCCCAGACCTCGAGCGCCTCGTCGACGTCGGCCTCGTCGACGACGGCGGCGAACCCGACGCCCATGTTGAACGTCTGGTACAGCTCGTCCTCGGACACCTTGCCCATGCGAGCGATCGCCTGGAACACGCCCGGCGGCTCGGGCGGGTCGTCCAGCCGGTAGCTCACGTCCGACCGCATCCGGGGGAGGTTGTGGACGCCGCCTCCCGTGACGTGCACGAGGCCGTGCACGTCGACGCGGTCGACGAGCTGGAGGGCTTGCTGGACGTACAACCGGGTGGGCTCCAGCAGCTCCTCGCCGAAGGCTCGGTCGACCTCGGGCACCGTGTCTCGGTAGCCGATGTCGGCCTCGGCCATGGCTTCCCGCGCCAGCGTCAACCCGTTGCTGTGGATCCCGCTGGAGGGCAGCCCGACGATCGTGTCGCCGGGCTCGATCGCCTCCCCGGTCACCATGTCGTCGGCGGGGGCCTGCGCCAAGCAGGTGCCGGCGATGTCGAAGCCCTGGACGACATCGGGGAGCGTCGCCGTCTCGCCGCCGAGGATGGCCACGTTGGCTTGGCGGGCGCCGGCCGCGAGACCGGCCCCGATCTGCTCGGCGAAGCCCTCGCGGTGCTCTTCGAGCGCCAGGTAGTCGACGAACGCGACCGGCTCGGCGCCGAGGCAGACGGCGTCGTTGACGTTCATCGCGAGGCAGTCGATGCCGATCGTCGACCAGTCGCCGAGCGCGTCGGCGACCACGACCTTGGAGCCGACGCCGTCGGTGCACATGACGAGCGCGACGTCGCCCAGCCGGACGGCGCCGGCGAAGTGGCCGGGCACGTCGACCGGCTGGACCGGGCCTTCGCGGCCCGTGGTGAGCTCGCCGACGAGGCTCTCGACGGTGGCGGCCTCCTCGGCGATGTCGACGCCGGCGTCGGCGTAGGTCAGTCCCTCGTCGTCCTCGGCCACGTCATCTCCCGCCTAGGCCGCGGGGCATCCGTCGCTGTTGGGCCTGGGAGATGTCGGTCACGGTCAGGTCGAAGGTGACCGTCTCCCCGCCGAGCGGGTTCGGGTTCGGCGTCGACACGGTGATCGTGTCGGCGGTCACGTTCTCGACGCGGAACGACTTCTCTTGACCCAGGCGACCGGTCTGTGCCGTGTACTCCAGCCCCTCTTCGGGCTGGTGTCGGAGCAGGATCGCCGTGTCGTTGACCTCGGCGACGGTCGTCGTGTTGCCCCACTGGGCCTTTTGCGAGTTGGGGTTGGCGTCCCAGGTGAACGACTCCTCCTGGGCCGAGTCCGGCGGAGTCGTGGTGTACACGATCGTCGTCTCGTTGACGCTCGTCACCTCGGTCGCGTTCGGCCACGGCGGGTAGAAGGTGATCGTCTCCCCCTCCTCGGCCACGCGCTCGAGGATGACGGTCTGGTCGTTCATCTCGACGACCTTGAACCGGAGGACGATCGTCTCGTCCCCGGCCTGCGTCTCGAAGTCGATGACGTCGCCCTCGGTCCGGTTCTCGATGTCGAACTGGTCCGGGAGCTGACGCTTGGGGATGCCTTCCCCGTTGCGACCGTCGAGGAGCTTGGGCACCTCTTCGTGGCGGTTGAGCTCCGTCGTCGCATCGAGCTGCTGGGTCTGACGCTCGGGCCCGAAGGCCTCCTCGGGCTCCAGCGTGATCGTCTGCGTCTCGCCCTCGGTCATGTTCTCGACGGCGTGCACGACCCCGGAGGGCGCCCGCTGCTGGGGCGCACCGATCCGAACGGTCATCGATTGGGCCTGTTGGCCCTCCTGGAAGTGGACGCTCTTCGGGAACGGGCCCTGGGCGACGCCCGTGTGGGAGGTGCCGAAGATGCCGCCCTCGGCCACGAGCCCGTTGTAGGCCAGCTCGGCCTGCTGGCCTTCCGTGGGCTGGTCGCCGTCGAGCTGCGTCGAAACCGTCGCGGTCACCGTCTTCGTCCGGTCAGCGACCTCGACGTCGAAGGACTGCTCGACCTCGTCGCCCGCATCGCTGGGCACCGACAGCGTGACGAAGCCGCCGGCCGAGCTCCGGGGTTCCAGCGTCGTGAAGTTCGCGTCGACGACGTTCGAGCCGGAGGCCGTGATCTCCCCGGAGACGTCCGCGTTGGAGACGACCGCGACGGACACCGTGTAGTCGTTGCCCGGTCGCACCGTGAAGCTGTCCGCCAGCGGTTCGGCCGCGACCTCGCCGCTCGGGACGAGGGACACCTTGTCGCTGGCGCTGGCCGTCTGGCCGGCGTCGTTGCGAGCGCGGACCGTGACCTCCTGCTCGATCGAGGCGCTCCCGGGGATCTCCGCGGTCACGGAGGCCGTCCCGGAGCCGTCGGGCCGCAGGGTGACCTGCTGGGGTTCGACGGCACCCTCGGCGTTCACGAGCGTCACGTTGACCGTCTGGGGCGCGCCCGCCGTGTTCTGCAGCTGAGCTTGGAACTGCGCGCGATCGCCGGGCCGGACGGCGGGCAGGACGGCGTCCAGGCTCATCTCGGGCGGCGAGGGCGGCGAGACGGTGACCTCGAAGGAGGTCGAGGCCAGCCGGTCGTCCGTGCCGTTCCCCGTGGCGACGATCGTGACGTTGTGTTGACCCTCCACGTCCGCGTCCGCGGTCAACAGCCCGTTCACGTCGGTGCTGTTGCGCGCAGGCACGGTCGTCACCGCTGGGTTCGTCTCGAAGGAGAACCCGTCGGTCTCGGCGGTCATCGTGACCTCCGCCGCGGCGTTCCCCCCGTTCTCGACCCCCAAGGACAGCGGGGTCTGCTGACCTGCCAGAAGGCTGGGCACTTGCGAGGGGCCGGTCAGCTCGACGGAACGAACCTCGGGCTCGGTCCCGAAGCCTTGGAAGGCGGCATAGGTGGCCCCGGCGAGGAGCGAAACGAAGATCACGACGCCGAGGATCCGGGTCGCCAAGTTCATCGTGCCCGCCAATTGCCCCCCGTCCCTTAATCTTGCGGAGAGGCCAGATCCGGCTGTCTGGTTAAGCAGGGGCCGCGAAGGACACGAAGGATCGCCAAGGCCACGAAGGGCCTGTGACTCGCCGCCGGGCGGCGTTGTCACGGCAGC